>NZ_LVJN01000018.1 GCF_002109495.1 Magnetofaba australis IT-1 | reverse complement strand
TATTTCCCGTCGTAGCCGTATTCATCGCGCAGCCGTTCATATATCCGCTGCGCGGTGTGGCGCTCCTTCTTGATCTTCTCCAGATCGTTCTTGGGAATCTGATCTATGAACCCGGTGAACGGCCCCAGTTTGGGCAATCTGACCGGCTTGCTCCGCTGGTAGCCTGGCGGCTCAGGGTTCTCCATCATTTTGCGCACCGTGCGCGGATCCAGCTCAAAAGTCTCCGCCGCCTTGCGCTTGCTCATCCCGCCTCTGGTTACCGCCAAACGCACTTCTCTGTACATGCTCACTGAATACATCCTCCCACCCCCTGACCCGGAAACTCTATGACTGAGTTTTCTGAGTTAGAGAGCTTTTTCTGGTGTGGGATTTTTGGACCGCCATTTTTGGACGATCCAAGCTGTTTCAGTGATGCATTTTTGTTTCGGTTCAGTTGGAAAATGACAAACAAGCCGTTTATAATGTGTAGATAATAAGCGGAGGTTTGTATGGAACGGAAGAAGCGGAGATTTACGGCTGAGCAGAAGGTAGGCTATGTGCGCCGTCACCTGGTCGAGAAGGTGGTTCTCTCGGATCTGTGTGACGAGGCGGGCATTCAGCCCAGCCAGTACTATCGCTGGCAAAAGGCTTTGTTTGAGAACGGCGAAGCGGCCTTGTCTGACAAACGCGGCCAAAAGGCTTGTGACCGACAGATTGCCGAACTAGAAGCGAAGTTGGCAACCAAAAATGAAGTTATGTCCGAGCTTCTTGAGGCGCATGTTGCGCTAAAAAAAAGTCTTGGGGTGAGCTGAACGGCTGCTGGGTGGAGCCGGACATACGGGATTCGGTGGTGGATTTCGTGGCGTTTTGGTCAGACAAGAGCGAAATCGACACGAGCCGAATTATCAACTGGATAGGCGTGCAAAGGGGCAAGTTCTATTCATGGCGCAAGCGCTATGGAATGGTTAACGACCACAATGGCCGTATTCCCCGAGATTTTTGGCTGGACGATTGGGAAAGGGAAGCGATTGTCGCCTTTTTCCATGAACATCCGTCAGAGGGCTATCGGCGCCTGACCTACATGAT
Source organism: Magnetofaba australis IT-1 (assembly GCF_002109495.1). NCBI lineage: Bacteria > Pseudomonadati > Pseudomonadota > Magnetococcia > Magnetococcales > Magnetococcaceae > Magnetofaba > Magnetofaba australis. Next base: position 748,151 of record NZ_LVJN01000018.1, on the reverse strand, counting down.
GCTGGATGCAGGCGTGGTGGCGGTCAGCCCCTCTTCAGTGCTGCGTGTGCTCAGAACTGCCGGGCTGATGCGTCGTTGGAGCCCACCGCCCTCGCAGAAGGGCACAGGGTTCAAACAGCCTTCGGAGCCGCATAAACACTGGCATGTGGACATCTCCTATCTGAATATCCAGGGGACGTTCTACTATCTGTGCAGTGTCCTGGATGGATGTAGCAGGTTTATCCTCCACTGGGAGATTCGTGAGTCGATGAAGGAAGATGAGGTTGAAGTGGTCCTGCTCCGAGCTCAGGAGGCCTATCCGGAAGCTAAGCCGCGGCTGATCTCAGACAATGGGCCGCAGTTCGTTGCCAACGATTTTAAGGCGTTCATCCGGGAATCCGGCATGACGCATGTGAGGACTTCGCCTTACTATCCGCAGAGCAACGGAAAGCTGGAGCGTTTTCACGGTAGTTTGAAGCGTGAGTGCATTCGGCCTCAGACGCCATTATCGCTGGAAGATGCCCAGCGGGTTGTGGGAAAGTACGTCGAGCATTACAACACCCGGCGGCTCCATAGCGCCATCGACTACGTCACCCCACAGGATCGCCTGGAAGGGCGGCATGTGCAGATCCTGGCCGAACGAGATCAAAAGCTTGAGGCGGCCAGAGAACGGCGTCGGACGACGCACCAAAAGCAGTCTTTTCAGCCATCCCAAAAAATGGCTGAAAAGGCGAACAGCTAACTGATATTTTGGTTTAGACGGTTGTCATGTTTCCGCTGAACCAGCACAGGGGAACCCTGCGGTTTACGTGGCGCTTACGAAACAAAAGCTTCCTGCTCAAATAGCAAAACCGACCCTTCCTGAAACTGGCGATCCTGCCCACTTGCGGCTCCGGGAGAGGCGGACGCTCCGCTATCCCTGTGGAAAACGAAAACACGTTTCCCACAGGTCTGCCGCCTCTCCCTCATTCTGAATCTCAAGTGTGTTGAAAAGATGTTTTTGTTCGTTTTTTTAAAGACAAAGGAAAACGGCAAACCCCGTTGTGCGCTACGCGCCCAACCAATGCCCAAGTGATGCATTATTGCGGCGCCATGGTGCTGCATTTTTCGGGCGCCATTGACATCTGGTGTTGCAACAGGGGCAGCTTCAGCTTGATGAGCCGTTTGACCTCATCTTTTGCCGCAACGTGATCATCTATTTCGATCAACAGACGCAGCAGAACGTGATCAACTTCCTGACCTCGGCTTTGCGCCCCCATGGCGCGCTCTATCTTGGCCACTCCGAAACGCTGGGCCGCATGGCCGCGCCGCTGCGATTGGTTGGCAAAACCGCCTACGTCAAAACGTGACCCCGTTGACGCGGACGTCGCGTCGGCCCCTGCGCGACGGCTTGCGCGACCTGGGGGCAAGCGCGTCGCACCGGGTTGATGGCCAGACCAATGAAGACGGCGCCGATAACAAAAGTGACGCTGTGCATAATGTCCGCCTCTTTGCGTAGTGCGATCACCTCTCTAAAGTCGCTCAGTGGCCGGTGCTTTTTTGCAGCGCTGCGGGGTAGCGTGCGCCCACCACAGTGATGGCGTGCGCCGCCTGATCAATGGCTTGCAACTCCATGGCGCTTAAATTGACCTGCGTGGCGGCCAGATTCTCTGCCAATCGATGCAATTTGGTCGTGCCGGGGATGGGAACGATCCACGGCTTCTGCGCCAACAGCCACGCCAACGCAATCTGCGCCGCCGTCGCCTGCTTCTGTTTGGCTAACGCTTCTAACAGGTGGACCAGGGCCAGATTGGCTTTGCGCGCCTGGGGCGTGAAGCGGGGCACGCTGTTGCGGAAGTCGCCCGGGGCGAATGGGGTGTTCTCATCGATCTTGCCGGTGAGAAAACCTCTGCCCAGCGGGCTGAAGGGAACCAGGCCAATGCCCAACTCGTCCAGCGTCGGCAGCAACGTCTCCTCGGGCTCACGCCACCACAGCGAGTATTCGCTCTGGATCGCAGTGACCGGACATTCGGCATGCGCGCGGCGGATGGTCTCAATGCCCGGCTCGGAGAGGCCAAAATATTTCACTTTGCCCTCGTGGATCAGTTCGCCCACGCTTCCGGCAACCTCCTCGATGGGGACATTGGGGTCGACCCGGTGTTGATAGTAGAGGTCGATCGCCTCCACCCCGAGCCGCTTCAATGAGCCCTCCACGCTGCGGCGGATGTTGGCGGGCCTGCTGTCGAGGGTTGGCTGGAAATTGGCGTCCAGTTGAATGCCGAACTTGGTGGCGATGGCCACTTGCCCCTTGAAGGGGGCAAGGGCTTCGCCCACCACAGCTTCGTTGGTCAGTGGGCCATAGACCTCGGCGGTGTCGAACAGGGTGACGCCCTGTTCCACGGCGGCGCGGATCAGCGCAATGGCCTGGCTCTTCTCGGTGGCGGGACCGTAGCCAAAGCTCAGACCCATGCACCCCAGCCCCAAAGCTGAAACCTCCAGTCCGCGACTGCCCAATTGTCGTGTGTTCATGGTTTCCGCTCCGTTCACGGTGTGGCGGCAAACTGCGCATCGGTGACGTGCTCCATCCAACTGGCCGCCTCCTCATCAAGCTCCTCTTGCAGGGCGATATGGGTCATGGCAGTGACGTCAGACGCGCCGTGCCAGTGCTTGCTGTTGGGCGGAATCCGCACCACATCGCCGGGATGGATCTCTTGCACCGGCTCGCCCCACTGCTGCACCCGTCCGCGCCCTGCGGTGACGATCAAGGTCTGCCCCAGCGGGTGGGCGTGCCAAGCGGTGCGCGCGCCGGGTTCGAAGGTGACGTTGGCGGCGGTGAGCCGGGAAGGGGCGTCGGCTTTGAGAAACAGCGGGTCGATGCGCGCATGGCCGGTAAACCACTGCTCAGGTCCTTGTATGGCGGCCTGAGCGCCATTGCGAAGAGTGTGCATGGTTGCCTCCATTTGGTCGGGTTGTGCATTGACGGGTATGGCGGCGCAAGCGAGCAGTCCCGCCATGAGCAGCGCCAGCGGTTGGCGTGGTGATATCATCTCACTCTCCTTATGCTTGAGCGCGTGTTACAGCGCCGCGCGCAAAACAGTGACGATATCCTCATGGGCCATGGGCGGACGGCCCCCCAGCTTGCCTTGGTAGGCGACGATGCCGGTGAGAGTGTCGGCGGCGTAGCGGTCGAGCAGTTCGGCGCCGATGCCCACTTCCGACAGGCGGGTGGGACAGCCAATCTCACGCAGGAACGCCTCAAACCGGTCGATTCCCGCCAACGCGCAATCCAGATCATCCGGGCCGTTTGAACTCAGGCCAAAAATCCGCTCGGCGAACTGCACGAATTTGGGCGTATTGTGACGGGCGGCAAAGCGCATCCAGGCGGGATTGACCACCGCCAACCCGGCGCCATGGGTGATGTTGTGGTGGGCCGACAGGGTGTGTTCGATCATATGCACCGGGAAGCCCGCCGGATTGGCCCCGGCCTGCACCCAGCCGTTGAGCGCCGCCACCGAGGCCCACTGCACCTGGGCGCGGGCCTCGATGTCGTCGCCATTGGCCACCGCTTTGGGGCCATGGGTCATGGCGGTGAGAATCACCCCTTCGGCGAAGCGATCCTGCAGCGGGGTGGCGTCGGCGCCGTTGAAGTAGCCTTCGGTGACGTGGGTGATCAGGTCGCACACGCCGTATGCGGTCTGGTCTGTGGGCACGCTCACGGTCAATTCCGGGTCCACAATGGCGCTGTGAGGGTAGAGACACGCCGCCTGCACGAAGGTTTTGACTTTGGCCTCCGGGTCAGAGATCACCGCGCCGTTGTTCATCTCCGAGCCGGTGGCGGCCAGGGTCGGAACCGTGATGATGGGCAGCGCTTGGGCAGGGGGGCGATAGCCCGCCGGATTGTGCGCCATCATCTCCCAGGGGTCGCGCTGTTCCAACGCAGCGGCGGCCATCACTTTGGCGGCGTCCATGGCGCTGCCGCCGCCCAGGGCGATGACCAGATCGCACTGCGCTTCACGCGCCGTCTGCACGCCGCGACGCACGGTGGCGATGTGGGGGTTGGGCTCCACCCCCGCGCACTCGGTCACCGTCACGCCCGCCGCTTGCAGGCTCGCCACGGCGCGATCAAACACGCCGCTGCGCTTGACGCTGCCGCCGCCGGTGACCAGCAGAGCGCGCTTGCCAACGCCTTGGGCGACGGCGCCGAGGCGGGAGAGGGAGCCTGCGCCAAAGATCAGGTGGGTCGGATTGAAGAATTCAAAGTTCATGATCATCTCCTGATTCGTGAAAGGGAGAGGGAGCGTGTTGTGATAGGAAAAACCGCGCACAACGTCTGCGATGGTTCTGGTATAGCGGGAATCGGTAACTCAGTTGTAGACAGATACTCCGGAATTCTTGCCCAATAATCCGCAGGCGCAAAGAATCTGTGGAATTGGCCGTAAGCTTGATGCACGCTGAAGATGCAGGCTAATGTCACAGGATCAGGAGGAGAGGCTATGAAAACCGATGACAGCGCAGGCAATCCGCCGCAACCGGGAATAGAGGGCGCGTGTGCGGAATTGGCATCAAAGATTGCCCAAAAGAGCGTTGGCGCGGAGGTGGTTGATACGCCGGTTGTAGGCTTGACCCTCTATCGGCGCGAGCAACCGAGCGATCCGGTCAGCGGCTTATATGAACCCAGCGTGTGTCTGGTTGTGCAGGGCGCCAAGCGGGTGGAGCTGGGCAGTGAGACCATCGTGTATGACCCACACCGTTACCTGATCACCTCGGTGCGTCTGCCCACCCGGGTGCAGGTGATTGAAGCGTCGCCGCAGAGGCCCTATTTGGGGCTGCGTCTGTTGTTGGATCAGCAGGAGCTGTCGCGCTTGATGGTGGATAGCCAACTGCCGCCGCCCAAGGAGCAGAAGTCAACCCGCGCCATGGCGGTCGGTGACGCCACCACAGCGCTGATGTCGGCCTTCTCACGGCTGATTGATCTTATGGACGCGCCCCAGGATATCCCGATTTTGGCGCCCACCATCCAGCGCGAAATCATCTATCGTCTGCTGGTGGGGGATCAGGGGGGGCGGCTGCGCCAAATCGCCTCGACGGGAAGCCAAAGCAATCAGATCGCCCGTGTGCTCGATTGGCTGCAGGATCACTTTATGCAGCCGTTGCGCATCGAGGATCTGGCTGGGCGCGCGGGTATGAGCGCCTCCACTTTCCATCAACACTTTCGCGCCATGACCGCCATGAGTCCGCTGCAGTATCAGAAGCAGTTGCGCCTGCGTGAGGCGCAGCGCTTGATGCTCACCGGCCAGCACGACGCCGCCTCGGCTTCATTCGAAGTGGGGTATGAGAGCCCGTCACAATTCAGCCGGGAATACAGCCGCTTGTTCGGCGCGCCGCCGCTGCGCGACATCAATCGGCTGAAACAGCAGATGGCGCTCGAAGCGGGATAATATTCGGCGACGCAGTGGGCGATCTATTAAATAAGTTGCGCGGCAACTATCGGAGCCGCGGCGAGCATGACGCATAGGCGAAAATTGCGCGGCGCTTTCGTCCATGGACAAATCGGCGCCGTGGCGATACAGTCTGCGCGGCGCACCCAATATCTACAGATGCTAATATTCGGGGCGACAACTCTTCGCCAGCATGAGCCTGGGTCCGGATTGATTGGGCTTTGAACACCACTCGTCGGTCGTGCGTTGATCTGTCGCCAGCTCAGGGCGATTTGGATGCGCGGCGCGGGCGCCCACCAGCATGTGTGGGCCCAAGTCTGTGTTTTTGTCAGGGGGGGCGCAGCGGTCAGAAGCGGCGCTTCGCCTGGGTTTTCTGACGTCACAATTTCAGCCGACAAATCGGGGAAAAAACGCGCCTTAGCGCGTGTGGCTGTGAGGGGAATATCGCTCAAGGGCCCTTTTCCACCTGTGTTTGCAGGTGGTTATGAAAAAGTTCTTGTCACGATTAATTTTTCTTTGCAGCTGGATATCGACCCCTTATAATCAGTCGGATCGTAGCCAAATCAACTCCCGGAGGACAGCATCCATGATTGGCAGTAATCCCTTTACCGAACTCACGACGCTCATATCCCCTGAAGTTATGCAGGGTTATGTTGTCGTGATGTTCATCCTGGTCGTTGGCGGCACTATTCTGGACATGATCCACAAGAAGAGCGCCAAATATTTCTTCGCGAACGCTGAAAAAGCTCAGAAACAGCGTGTTCGCGACGTCGGCGCCGGAGAGAAGATCTCCATCGCCGTGCAAACCGTTGCCGTGGATGTGCTCACCTCCGCCGAATTCCAGAATCCCAACCGCCGCATCGCCCACATCTTCAAGATGTACGGCTTTGTCAGCTTCATCATCACCACCGCGCTGCTGATCTTCAAGTACCCCACCGCGGGCGCCAACACCCCGGCCGTCGTCACCGGTCTGTGGCACCTGGGCGCCGCCAGCATCTGCGTGGGCGGCTACTGGTTCTTCTTCAGCCTGCGCGTTGACGTCGGCTCCGAAGGCCGCCGCTGGCACCAGTTCGTCCCGGCTGACATGTTCATCGTCTCCCTGCTGGGCACCGCCACCTTCGCTCTGCTGTGGTCCTTCACCATGGGCTCCGGCGCGTTGAACTGGCTCTTCTTCGTTCTGTTCATCCTCTCCGCCACCGCGCTGTTCGCCGGCGTGCGCTGGTCCAAGTTCGCGCACATGTTCTTCAAGCCCGCCGCCGCTTTCCAGAAGCGCGTGACCAAGGCTGACGGCTCCCGTGAGAACCTGCCCGAGGTGGGTGATCTGTCCGATCCCGAGCTGCAGAAGAAGTTCCCCGACATCCCCGAGTACATGGGCAACAACCCGGGTTACATGGGTCAAGGGATCAAGCGCGAAGCGCCCCGTCACTTCTAAGAATCGAGAGGGAGGAATCAGAATATGCCTACATTTGTTTATATGACGCGCTGTGACGGGTGTGGTCACTGTGTCGATATTTGTCCTTCGGACATCATGCACATCGACACCACCTACCGTCGCGCTTACAACCTCGAGCCCAACATGTGCTGGGAGTGCTACTCCTGCGTGAAGGCTTGCCCCCACCAGGCCATCGACGTGCGCGGCTATGCCGACTTCGCGCCTCTGGGCCACAGCGTGCGGGCCATTCGCGACGAAGAGAAGGGTGTCATCGCCTGGCGCATCAAGTTCCGCAACGGCAAGAAAGACCTGAATCTGCTCGCCCCCATCACCACCAAGCCTTGGGGTAAAGAGATTCCGCAGCTGGCCAGCGTCTCCGGTCCCACCAAAGAGCAGCGCGACAGCCAACTGCTGTACAATGAGCCCAAGTACATCCGCATGGATGAGGGCGGTCTCCATACCCTGGAGTCCAATGGTCTCGTCATTAAAGAAGGGGTGTACTACTAATGGCTTACGATACAATCATTGAAGACGGCATCGATATTCTGGTTGCTGGCGCGGGCCTCGGCGGCACCGGCGCCGCCTGGGAAGCCCGCTTCTGGGGTCAGGACAAGAAGATCGTCATCGCGGAAAAGGCCAACATCGATCGCTCCGGCGCCGTTGCTCAAGGCCTCTACGCCATCAACTGCTACATGGGCACCCGCTGGGGCGAGAACAACCCCGAGGACCACGTCCGCTACGCCCGCATTGACTTGATGGGCATGGTGCGCGAAGACCTGCTGTTCGACATGGCGCGTCACGTGGACTCCGCGGTGCACCAGTTCGAAGATTGGGGTCTGCCTCTGATGCGCGATCCCAAGAAAGGCTCCTTCCTGCGTGAAGGTCGCTGGCAGATCATGATTCACGGCGAATCCTACAAGCCCATCGTGGCCGAGGCCGCCAAGAAGTCCGCCGACAAGGTCTACAACCGCATCTGCGTGACCCATCTGCTGATGGACGAATCCAAGCCCAACCGCGTCGCTGGCGCCGTGGGTTTCAACGTCCGCACTGGCAACTATCACGTGTTCAAGTCCAAGACCGTGATCGTCGGCGCTGGCGGCGCGTCCAACATCTACAAGCCCCGCTCCGTGGGTGAAGGCGCTGGTCGCGTGTGGTACGCTCCCTGGTCCTCCGGCTCCGCTTACGGTCTGATGATCGGCGCGGGCGCCAAAATGACCCAGATGGAGAACAAGATCGTGCTGGCCCGCTTCAAGGACGGCTACGGTCCTGTGGGCGCCTACTTCCTGCACCTCAAAACCTACACCTGCAACGGTTTGGGAGAGGAGTACGAGTCGAAGTGGTTCCCGCAGCTCCAGGAGATGGTGGGCAAGGAGTACCTGGATGTGGAAGCGTCCCATAAGACGCATCGCCCCATTCCCACCTGTCTGCGCAACCATGCTTTCATCAGCGAAGTGAATGCGGGCCGCGGCCCCATCCACATGGTGACCATGGAAGCGTTCCAGGATCCGCACCTGGAAGAGATCGGCTGGCACAACTTCCTGGGCATGACCGTGGGTCAGGCCGTTCTGTGGGCCTCCACCGACGTGGATCCCAAGAACCAGAACCCCGAGCTGACCACCTCCGAGCCTTACGTGATGGGCTCCCACGCCACCGGTTGTGGCGCCTGGTGCTCGGGTCCCGAAGATCTGTCGCCCCCCGAGTACTTCTGGGGCTACAACCGCATGACCTCCGTTGAAGGTCTGTTCGGCGCTGGCGACGCGGTGGGCGGCACGCCCCACGCGTTCTCCTCCGGCTCCTTCACCGAAGGTCGTCTGGCCGCCAAAGCCGCTTGCAAGTACATCGACGACGGCAAAGCGGCTGGCATCGTGGTCTCCGACAAGCAGATCAATGATCGCAAGGAAGAGATCTACAAGCCTCTGGAACACTACACCATCAACCGCAACGAAGTGGTTGCCGGTACGGTGAACCCCAACTACATCAGCCCCCGTCAAGGGCTGGATCGTCTGCAAAAACTGATGGACGAGTACTGCGGCGGCGTGACGGTCAACTACATGACCAACGAAAAGCTGCTGAACATCGGTCTGCAGAAGATGAAATTGTTGGAAGAGGACCTGGAGAAAGTGGCCGCTCAGGACATCCATGAGCTGCTGCGCGCCTGGGAACTGAAGCATCGTCACCTGGCGGCGGAATCGGTGTTCCATCACACCCTGTTCCGGAAAGAGACCCGCTGGCCTGGTTACTACTACCGTGGCGACTACATGAAGGTGAACGACGATGATTGGCACGTGTTGACCGTGTCGCGTCGTGATCCCGAGACCGGTGAGTACACCATGGAAAAAGCGCCTCTCTACCACATCGTGGAGAAGGATGCCTAAGCAGTAGATTGTCCCGAGCGGAGGGCTGTACCGGCCCTCCGCTCGGTCTATACAAAAGGATCAACCCGCAATCGCGTTGGTCTTTTTTTATAGACCGAGCCGCTCCAGCGCTCACTTCAGAACCGAAGAGTTGTGAATGAATATTATTGATCAAACCGACGAAGAGATCTTGGCTGTTGCGCACCCGTTTTGGGCGGATCTGGTCAAGTACTCCAATGAAGGCAACTACGGTAAATTCATCCGCAATTTCTCCTACGATCTGCTGCTGGGCCTCAATGAGGTCGAGGTGGGCAATCAGTTCGCCAAGAGCGAACTGACCCGTAGTCTCTCTGAGGAGTATGACTATCTGGGGATCATCCGCCGCGGCGAGCATGTGACCGTGCTCTATCGTATGCGCAGCACCAAGAAGCCGGGCGAGTGGTTGGGGCGTCTGGTGATTGGCTATGAACGGGGCGAGATTAAAATCTTCGCTGCGTCGATCTTCTGATAGGCAAGGCAGTTCAGGCGATGCAGGATACGATTCAAGACAACAAGTACGTCGAAGTGACCTACACCATCACCGATCAGAAAAGCGGCCAGGAGATCACGGCGGTCGAGTTTCCCATCGGCTATGTGCATGGAGTGGGCGACGCCCTGGTTCCGGCGGTGACGGATCAGCTGGTCGGCAAATCGGTTGGGGATGAGATCGTGATCCCCATCGACTGTAATGAGATCTATGGGCCGCGCGACGAAGGCTTGGTGTTTACCGACTATATCGAGAATGTCCCGCACGACTTTCGCGAACTCGGCGCCACCATCACCATGGAGAACGCCCAAGGTCAGACGCGCGACTTTATCGTCACCCGCATCGATGAGAAGACCCTGACCGTGGATGGCAATAATCCGCTCTGTGGGCGCAAGGTTCTGTTTACGCTAAAGATAGTGACTGTGCGTGACGCCACTGAAGAGGAGCTTGAAGCCGGTGGCCCGGTTCAAGCCGATGCGCCGGACGTGGACAGTATTCTGATGCAGCCGCTGAACTGACAAGCCGCCGCATCGCACTGAATCAATCTCGGATGCTCAATGCATTTTAGATTGTTCCTTTCATCCGAGAGGGTGAAGCCGATTGCCAGGGCATGGCCACTGTTGCGATCGTGAAGAATAAGCAAGCAGTCTTAACCGTTACGATATGGTGTCGTAGCATTCTCTTCTTTTGAGTAAAAGGTGACTTATGAGCGCACCCGCTGGACGTCCCAAAGTGCCCGACGGAACCACCCCCTACTTCACCACGCGTCAACTGCCGCCCACCGATAAGGGCTTTGTCGGCTATGAGACCGAGTGGAAGCCGTGGCAGAAGGAAGTCAAATACGAGACCCCCAAGCGTCCGTAAGACTTCAAGCCAGCCTAGATTTGAAAACAGCGCGATCCTTTGGATCGCGCTGTTTTTTTATGCCCATGAAATATGGTGGGGGGTGGTATTGATATTGTCAGTTATAGTCATCGCAATCCAGAATTGTACAGAGTACAAAATGTTTGCGTGACGCTGATTGATCTTGCACTGACTATTGGCCGCCGACTGGTCGGCGGCGGGGTCTGGGGGCTGTGCCCCCAGCGGGGTTTGGGGCAGCGCCCCAAGGTTTGGTCGTTGGGGAGTTCGAGGGCGGAGCCCTCGACATCTTCTGATTTCAAATGTCTTTTTTTGGTTTGCGGTGACTATAAAATCAGAATCGGACAGTTTGGGTATTGTTAATGAAAGATATCGAGGGCTACGCCCTCGAGCTCCCAAGACCAACAACCACACCGTGGGCTCCGCCCACACCCGCTGGGGGCGCGGCCCCCAGACCCCGCCGCCGACTGGTCGGCGGCCAATAGTCAGCGCAAGCTCTATCTACGTCACGCAAATATTGGCCGTTGTGTGCAGTTTTGGTTTCAACTCACCATAATTGCACACAGCGCCGCACGTATAGACGCTTGGCGTGTCTCATTTTACGTATGCCCATTTTCACTTGGTTGTGTGCTGGTTCAGCGGAAACATGACAACCGTCTAAACCAAAATATCAGTTAGCTGTTCGCCTTTTCAGCCATTTTTTGGGATGGCTGAAAAGACTGCTTTTGGTGCGTCGTCCGACGCCGTTCTCTGGCCGCCTCAAGCTTTTCATCTCGTTCGGCCAGGATCTGCACATGCCGCCCTTCCAGGCGATCCTGTGGGGTGACGTAGTCGATGGCGCTATGGAGCCGCCGGGTGTTGTAATGCTCGACGTACTTTCCCACAACCCGTTGGGCATCTTCCAGCGATAATGGCGTCTGAGGCCGAATGCACTCACGCTTCAAACTACCGTGAAAACGCTCCAGTTTTCCGTTGCTCTGCGGATAGTAAGGCGAAGTCCTCACATGCGTCATGCCGGATTCCCGGATGAACGCCTTAAAATCGTTGGCAACGAACTGCGGCCCATTGTCTGAGATCAGCCGCGGCTTAGCTTCCGGATAGGCCTCCTGAGCTCGGAGCAGGACCACTTCAACCTCATCTTCCTTCATCGACTCACGAATCTCCCAGTGGAGGATATGTGCTGGTTCAGCGGAAACATGACAACCGCCTAAGCCAAAATATCAGTTAGCCGTTCGCCTTTTCAGCCATTTTTTGGGATGGCTGAAAAGACTGCTTTTGGTACGTCGTCCGACGCCGTTCTCTGGCCGCCTCAAGCTTTTGATCTCGTTCGGCCAGGATCTGCACATGCCGCCCTTCCAGGCGATCCTGTGGGGTGACGTAGTCGATGGCGCTATGGAGCCGCCGGGTGTTGTAATGCTCGACGTACTTTCCCACAACCCGCTGGGCATCTTCCAGCGATAATGGCGTCTGAGGCCGAATGCACTCACGCTTCAAACTACCGTGAAAACGCTCCAGCTTTCCGTTGCTCTGCGGATAGTAAGGCGAAGTCCTCACATGCGTCATGCCGGATTCCCGGATGAACGCCTTAAAATCGTTGGCAACGAACTGCGGCCCATTGTCTGAGATCAGCCGCGGCTTAGCTTCCGGATAGGCCTCCTGAGCTCGGAGCAGGACCACTTCAACCTCATCTTCCTTCATCGACTCACGAATCTCCCAGTGGAGGATAAACCTGCTACATCCATCCAGGACACTGCACAGATAGTAGAACGTCCCCTGGATATTCAGATAGGAGATGTCCACATGCCAGTGTTTATGCGGCTCCGAAGGCTGTTTGAACCCTGTGCCCTTCTGCGAGGGCGATGGGCTCCAACGACGCATCAGCCCGGCAGTTCTGAGCACACGCAGCACTGAAGAGGGGCTGACCGCCACCACGCCTGCATCCAGCATCATGTAGGTCAGGCGCCGATAGCCCTCTGACGGATGTTCATAGGAAAAGGCGACAATCGCTTCCCTTCCCAATCGTCCAGACCAAAATCTCGGGGAATACGGCCATTGTGGTCATTAACCATTCCATAGCGCTTGCGCCATGAATAGAACTTGCCCCTTTGCACGCCTATCCAGTTGATAATTCGGCTCGTGTCGATTTCGCTCTTGTCTGACCAAAACGCCACGAAATCCACCACCGAATCCCGTATGTCCGGCTCCACCCAGCAGCCGTTCAGCTCACCCCAAGACTTTTTTTAGCGCAACATGCGCCTCAAGAAGCTCGGACATAACTTCATTTTGGTTGCCAACTTCGCTTCTAGTTCGGCAATCTGTCGATCACAAGCCTTTTGGCCGCGTTTGTCAGACAAGGCCGCTTCGCCGTTCTCAAACAAAGCCTTTTGCCAGCGATAGTACTGGCTGGGCTGAATGCCCGCCTCGTCGCACAGATCCGAGAGAACCACCTTCTCGACCAGGTGACGGCGCACATAGCCTACCTTCTGCTCAGCCGTAAATCTCCGCTTCTTCCGTTCCATACAAACCTCCGCTCAATATCTCTACATTATGAACGATTGGTTTGTCATTTTCCATCTGAACCGAAACAGATAAACCTGCTACATCCATCCAGGACACTGCACAGATAGTAGAACGTCCCCTGGATATTCAGATAGGAGATGTCCACATGCCAGTGTTTATGCGGCTCCGAAGGCTGTTTGAACCCTGTGCCCTTCTGCGAGGGCGATGGGCTCCAACGACGCATCAGCCCGGCAGTTCTGAGCACACGCAGCACTGAAGAGGGGCTGACCGCCACCACGCCTGCATCCAGCATCATGTAGGTCAGGCGCCGATAGCCCTCTGACGGATGTTCATGGAAAAAGGCGACAATCGCTTCCCTTTCCCAATCGTCCAGCCAAAAATCTCGGGGAATACGGCCATTGTGGTCGTTAACCATTCCATAGCGCTTGCGCCATGAATAGAACTTGCCCCTTTGCACGCCTATCCAGTTGATAATTCGGCTCGTGTCGATTTCGCTCTTGTCTGACCAAAACGCCACGAAATCCACCACCGAATCCCGTATGTCCGGCTCCACCCAGCAGCCGTTCAGCTCACCCCAAGACTTTTTTTTAGCGCAACATGCGCCTCAAGAAGCTCAGACATAACTTCATTTTTGGTTGCCAACTTCGCTTCTAGTTCGGCAATCTGTCGGTCACAAGCCTTTTGGCCGCGTTTGTCAGACAAGGCCGCTTCGCCGTTCTCAAACAAAGCCTTTTGCCAGCGATAGTACTGGCTGGGCTGAATGCCCGCCTCGTCGCACAGATCCGAGAGAACCACCTTCTCGACCAGGTGACGGCGCACATAGCCTACCTTCTGCTCAGCCGTAAATCTCCGCTTCTTCCGTTCCATACAAACCTCCGCTTATTATCTACACATTATAAACGGCTTGTTTGTCATTTTCCAACTGAACCGAAACAGTTGATGTTTGTCCATGACACCCAGCGAGGATCCAACCATGTCTTCATTATTCGATTCATTACAGATGGGCGCGCTGAATCTGCCCAATCGCATCCTCATGGCGCCGCTGACCCGCTGTCGCGCCGACGCCGATCACGTCCCCACAGCGCTGATGGCGGAATACTATGCGCAGCGCGCCAGCGCCGGTCTGATCATTGCCGAAGCCACCATGGCGATGCCGGAGTGCTCGGCGTTCTGGCGCGAGCCGGGCATTCATTCGCCTGCGCAAATTGATGGTTGGCGGCGGGTGACCGACGCGGTTCACGCACAGGACGGACGCATTTTCCTGCAGATCTGGCATGGGGGGCGCGCCTGTCATCCAGCGCTGAATGGCGGACGGGAGTGCGTCTCCGCCAGCCCGCTGCCCATCCGCAACGATGAGGTGCATACGCCGGAGGGTAAGCTGCCCTATCCCACGCCCCGGGCGCTGGGAGATGAGGAGTTGCCTGCGATTGTCGACGGTTTTGCCCAAGCCGCCAACAATGCGCGCTTGGCTGGGTTTGATGGGGTGGAAGTGCATAGCGCCAACGGCTATCTGCTGGATCAATTTCTGCGTGATGGGGTGAACCAGCGCACGGGGCCTTACGGCGGCGCAATGGAAAATCGCGCGCGTCTGCTTTTGGAAGTGTTGGATGCTGTGACGCACAGCTGGAGCAGCGATCGGGTGGGGGTGCGCATCTCACCGCTCAACAGCTTTAACGATATGCGCGATAGCGACCCGGTGGCGCTCACGGCCTGGTTGGCCAAGCAACTCAATCGCTTCAACCTCGCCTATCTGCATGTGATGCGCAGCGATATGTTCGACCAGCAGCATGGTGATGTGCTGACAGTGGCGCGGGAGAAGTATCATGGGGTGTTGATTGGCAATATGGGCTATAGCGGAGAGGAGGCCGACGCCGCAATCGTCGCGGGAGAGGTGGATGCGGTGGCGTTTGGCGTGCCGTTTTTGGCCAATCCCGACCTGCCTGCACGCTTGCAGCGTCAGGCGGCGCTCAATGCGGCGGATCCTGCGACTTTTTACACTCAGGACGCTCAAGGCTATACCGATTACCCGCCGTTGCCCGCGTAGGACAGTACAGCTCCTGCTGATGAGGAGCTTCTGGAATTTGTCACAATAGCGCGAGGCGGGGCCTCGCGCTATTGTGGTATTGAGGAGAGACTCACACCGTAAAGCGCGAGAGGATCTCCTTGAGTTTGGCGGCGATCTGCTTCATCTCGCCCGCTTGGCCTTTGACGGTCTCACTGAGGGTGGACATTCCCTCCGCCGAGTTGTTCACAGAGCCCATGGCCTCAGCCACTGCTCGGGACGCGTCACTGGCTTCGGACACCGAGCGTGAGATCTCACCGCTGTCCTTGGACGCCTTGGTCACGTTGCGGGTCATATCGGAGACTCCCGCCGAGGCCTCCACCACGTTGCGGGTCACCTCGGAGATGCCCACCGAGATCTCATGCACGCTGCGGGAGACCTCCTGCATGCCGTTGGAGGCCTCCCCCACGCGACGGGTCACCTCCTCGGTCTCCTCGGAAACGTTGTCCATGGAGTTGGAGACCTGTTTGACCGAGTGATTCTGCTCATCCACGGAGAGGAGAATCTCGTTGTTGGAGCGGCTCAGGTTGCGAATGGTCTCGGTGACGCGATGGATGGCGTGGGCGGCCTCTTGGGTGTTGTCCTGAATCTCCAGAATCTTGCCGTTGACCATGGCGGTGGCTTCACTGGTCTGGTTGGCCAGATTTTTCACTTCATTGGCCACCACCGCAAAGCCTTTGCCCGCCTCGCCGGCTCCAGCGGCTTCAATGGAGGCATTGAGGGCCAGCATGTTGGTCTGCTCGGCGATGGTGTTGATCACATCCACCACTTTGCCAATCTCTTCGGCGGAGTCGGAGAGGCGTCGCATTACCGCCACATTGGCCTCGGAGTCGGTGGCGGCCTTTTTCGACTGCTTGTCGGCGGATTCGCACAAGCTGCGGGAGTCCGACAGCGCCTCATCCATCGCTTCGGCGGCGCGGGCCACTTTCTGTACGTTGCCGCTGGTGCGCTCGGCGGCCTCCTGAACAAAGCTCATGCCGGAGGTGGCGGTTTCCGCCGCGTCGGAAACTGCGCTCAAGTTGGTGTTGGCCTCTTCGGCGGCGCCGGAGATGCTCACCATATTGCTCTCCATGGCGCTGGCGGCGTCGGCGGCGGAGGCCATTCTGCTCTTCATCTCATCGGCTGAACCGGCGATGGTCTTCATCATCTGGCTCATATGTTTGGTGGAGTCGGCCACGCCATGGGCGCTTTCGCGCATCTGCCCGGCGGAGTCCGACATCTGCGCCGAGACCGTAGAGAGTTCACCCGCGCTCTGATCCAGACTGCGCGCATTTTCCGAGATGGTGCGCACCATCTCGCGCAGACTCCCCTTCATCTTGGCGAAGGACTCTGAAACGGTTTGAATCTCTTCAAAGCTGGTGGCCAGAGCCGTGTTGCCCGCCAGATCCAGTTCGCTGATGCGCGACGCCTCCGCCGCCAGGGCGTTAAGCGGTTTGGAGATGCGGCGGCTGATCAAAACGCCCACCAGAATCGCGCCGGCCACGGCGATGGCGGAGATGAGCAGGGTCCACAGGATGTTGGTGGTGACCTGGCCCATGAAGTCGTTGGCGGGGACCACCACGCCAATCACCCAGTTGAGATTGCTGCTGGGTTGGAACGGCTTCAAATAGCCATAGTAGCCTTCGCCATCGGCGTTGAAGTGAAATTTGGCCTGTTCGCCCAAGCGCAGAGGTTGATTTTCACCGCCGCTTTTGCGCTGGGCGGCGCGGAACAGCTCCGCCATGGCGGCGTCGTTGACTTGCGTTATGTGGTTCTGCTCCACGCCGCCTTCGGGCTTCGTGCGCACCACCTGGTCGTAGTCGGGCAGACCGACCACCTTGCCGTCGGCGTCGATGATGAAGGCGCGGCCATTTTTGCTTACCACCAACTCCTTAAGGAAGTTGGAGATCTCTTTGAGCACGATGTCGATTGCCATCACCCCCTGCAACTGACCGTTGCGGATCACCGGCTCGGCGGCGGTGATGCCCACTTGGGTGCTGGGTTTGCCCTGGTAGTTATCCGCCCAGGTGTAAACGTTGGTCCAGGCCAGTCCACCCGCCTTTTGCGCGCCGATGTACCAGGGGCGCTGGCGCGGGTCGTAGGCGAAATCGGGATACTCCTCCTGAAACTCCAGCTTGCCTTGGGCGTTCTGGGTGAACCATTGGGTTTTCAGATAGGGGGCGATCATCTGCGCAACCTTGGCTTTGCCCTGGGGCGTGGCCTTGGAGATTTTACGCGCATCGGTTACCGCCTGTTTGCTGGCGGCGCTATCGTCCAGCCGTTGCAGCACGCGGTTGCGCACCACCCCGTCCAGTTCGCGTTTAGTCAGCCAATGGTTGCCATTTACGTCGCCAAAGTAGATCAGGCCAAAGTGGGGGTGCAGCGCCAGTTGTCGCCGCGCCAGCGCGTTGAAGCGCGGCAGAAAATGCTCCTTATCCTCCGGGTGCATCCCCACCACGTTCATATTCACCACCCGCGCGGCGGAGTCGAGATAGGTGGTGGCGTTCTCCACTGTGCGCTGCCCAGTCTGCTCCATGATGGCGGTGGCCATCTCTTCGATGGAGATGGTGGTGGTCACATAGTTGAGCGCCAGAATCATCAGCGCGGTGCCGCCAATCAAGATGAAAAAAGCGGATGGGAGAAAGGTTTTCAGACGCATGGAGGAAAGCGAAAACAGAGACATAAGAGGTTAGCCTGTCGTTGGAATGAATCGGCGGGTGAAAATTGGTTTGTGCAACATAAATAACGGTGGAGCATTGTTTCTCCAGCGGTAGGTCGATTTTATCGTGTAATGAGCGCTTCCGCCAGCGCACAACGGATGACGCCGTTGCGCCATCAGAGCATGAGAGCCGGAACGAATGGGCCTGCGCATTCGCAAACAATCGTTTCTGTCTCAGTCGCGACGACCTTTGTGGACGGGCTCAGAGTCGAAATTGAGGTGAAAATTACACCGCAAATGGACGCTGTGCTCCTGTCCTATAATCA
This sequence comes from Magnetofaba australis IT-1, assembly GCF_002109495.1. Classification (NCBI taxonomy): domain Bacteria; kingdom Pseudomonadati; phylum Pseudomonadota; class Magnetococcia; order Magnetococcales; family Magnetococcaceae; genus Magnetofaba; species Magnetofaba australis. The sequence goes on along the minus strand of NZ_LVJN01000018.1, from coordinate 730,036 downwards.
ATCAATACCAAAACGGCACAGAACGACCTATGTTGTGTGACATAGGTCCGGCTTGCGCTGACTATTGGCCGCTGAGTGGTCGGCGGTGGGTCTGGGGGCTGCGCCCCCAGCGCCAATGCTGTGCAATCCAGGGCAGAGCCCACGATTCAGCAGGATTGCCGCATCGAACTCGCGCAGCGAGCCCGAAGGGTGAGGGCCATGGATGGCCCGCATCACGGTGTGGCTGTTGATCTTGGGAGCCCTCGATATCTTCCATTCCCACAATCGCCAATGTCCAATTTTGAAATCGACTGACTATAGCAGGCGGCAAGAGTCACACTGAGATATGAATGGTTGGATGTAAGTTATTTCTGATCGGCGTGGTTGCAAGAAGAGAGCGCAGAAATAACTTGGCGTTAGCTAAGCCAGAGATGCGGATAAGCGCTTATGCAGGACATCAGTTTTGAACTTAGCCCTGGCCAACGGAGTCTAGGCGGTATAGTGTTGATGAATGCATGTCATTACAATTATGTGATGTAAATTATCAGTTCCTGACTATTCCTCATGGGGGGGCAATCAGTTGCGGCGCGAGTCGCCATAACCTCCCGTTTGATTGTTGGCAATGGTCGGCGCCATTCAAGGCGTCTGTCCAACACCCATCCAATTACGCAGTCCTGGTATGGTCCGAGCGATCCGTCCAAGCCAGAGGGAGACCTCCAGCGGAGTGATCGCGGCGCCTAGCGCCTGGACCCTGTTCACAGCGTGCATTGTGTGGGTGGCGACATGCCGAATCGTCCAATCCTGGTCGTCGATGACGAACCGATCAATCTCGCCGCTCTGCGCGGGATTCTCTCCCCCAACTACCCCTTGATCTGCGTAGAGACCGGCGCAGCTGCGCTGCACTGCGCCCGAGAGAGCGCGCCATCGCTGATTCTGTTGGATATCCAGTTGCCGGATCGCGATGGCTACGCGGTGTGCGCGGAACTCAAGCAGGACGCCGACACCGAATCCATCCCAGTGATTTTCGTCTCCAGCCTCAAGGATGTGGGCGATGAGTCCAAGGGCTTCGCCGTGGGCGGAGTCGACTACATCGTCAAGCCGCTGTCGCCGGAGATTGTGCTGGCGCGGGTGGCCACGCATCTCTCCCTGGTGCGCTCTCAGGCGTTGCAGAAGAGCTGTCAGGAGGCGATCACCATGCTGGCCCAGGCTGGCCACTACAACGACACCGATACCGGCGCGCACATCTGGCGCATGGCGGGCTTCTCGGAAGCCCTGGCCAAGGCGGCGGGGTGGAGCGCCGAACAGGCGGAACAGTTGCGCCTGGCCGCGCCGATGCACGACATGGGCAAAATCGGCATTCCCGACGCCATTCTCAAAGCGCCGCGTAAATTGACCGCCGAGGAGTGGGTGGTGATGCGCACCCACTCGCAGATTGGGCATCAGATTCTCAGTGAAAGCAGTTCGGGGGTGTTCAAATTGGCAGCGGAGATTGCGCTCAATCACCATGAGAAGTGGGACGGATCCGGCTACCCTAACGGGCTGGCGGGCGAGGCGATCCCCCAGAGCGCGCGGATTGTGGCCATCGCCGATGTGTTCGATGCGCTGACCATGGCGCGACCCTATAAAAATGCGTGGCCCATCGAGCAGGTGGTGCAGCAGATCCGGTCCGAGGCCGGGACGCACTTTGATCCGGATCTGGCGGCGCGCTTTTTAGAGATTGTTCCACAACTGCTCAGCATCAAGGCGTTTTGGGATGCCCGTGAGCAGCCTGCGCTGCACTGACTGAGCGAACGCCTGAGAGTTTGCGTTGTATCGCCCTGTGAGGAGATTGGCGATGTGCCCGTTTTCCATCAAGCCTGTGAAGCAGGATAAGAGCATCACTCCCAACGATCACGCCAAGTTGAGCCTGCGGGATCGCCGTGTGATCAGCCGCGCCATTCTGCTGTGGCTGCCGTTTGCCGCGGTGGTGTTCCTTTCGGTGGCGGCCTATGAGCAGTTCAACAAGGCGCACTATGTGGATCTGGTCAAGACCAAGGATATGGCCTTTGTGGAGGACAAAGTCAGCGCGTTGCGTTTCCGGCTGGCGTGGATCGAAAAGGATATTCTGTTCCTGGCGCGCCTGTTCGAGGATTACAAACTCTCCCATGACGGCAAACATCTGGCCACCGATGAGCTGGAGACCCAGATCGCCAGTTTTGTCACCTATCGCAAAAACCTCTATGACCAGGTGCGCATTATCAATCGCGAGGGGCAGGAGATCGTGCGCGTCAATGGGCGCGGCGCCGTCTCCATTACGCCCATGCACAAGCTGGCCAGCAAAAAAGATCGCTACTATGTGAAGGAGTCGCTGGCGCTGCGCCCGGGCGAAGTGTTCATGTCCCGCTTCGACCTGAATGTGGAGGGAGGCCAGGTGGAGCGCCCGTTTGTGCCGATGATCCGCTTTGTCACGCCGGTGGCCGATAAGCATGGCGAGTCGGGCGAACTGGTGGTGATCAACTACAAAGGCGATGACCTGATTCGCCGCATCACCAAGCAGAGCGCCAGCGACGGCTCCCAGTTCTGGATGCTCAATAGACAGGGCTACTGGCTCTACAGCCCGGACTCCAATCAGCAGTGGGGCTTTATGTTGCCGGAACGCTCGGATCAGCGGGTGGAGAACCACTATCCGGACATCCTGGATCGGGTCTACTCCAACCGTGAAAGCGGGCAGTTCTTCTATCAAGGCGGGTTGGTGACCTACACCGTGTTCGACCCGTCCAGATACCTCTCCAACAGCGGCATGTCCCTCAAAGCCCATGATGAAGAGAAGTGGTATTTTTTTACCTATTTGAGCAAGGAGGTGTTTGAACAGAACGCCGAGGGCATCGGTTGGTTTGTCATTGTCTCCTCCAGCATCACCAGCCTCGTGCTGCTGGGGCTGGTGTGGTTCAACGCCTTCGCTTCGGTGCGGCGGGGAATGGTGGCCAAAGAGCAGGAGGAGTCGGAGAAGCAGTTCCGCAGTCTGCTGGAGTCCACCCCCGACGCCATTCTGGTGAGCGACGTTGCGGGGCGGATCGTGCTGGCCAACCAGCAGGTGACCCTGCTGCTGGGCTATTTCCCCGATGAGATGGTCGGCCAGTCGGTGGAGATTCTGGTGCCGGAGAACGTGCGCGGCCATCATGTGGCGCTGCGCGAGACCTACGCCAACAATCCGCGCCGCCGCAGCATGGGCGAGGGGCGCGACCTGTATGCCCAGCATAAGAACGGCTCGCTGGTGCCGGTGACCATCGGTTTGAACACCATTGAACTGGGCGATGAAATCCTCATCATCAGCCAGATTCGCGACGTGCGCGAAATGCAGACGGCGCAGCGGCGGATTGAGGACTTGAACAAGGAGCTGGAGCAGCGCAACCAGCAGATTCTCGATCAGATTCACGACTCGGTGATCACCACCGACCTCAATGGCCTGATCAACAACTGGAACCGCGGCGCCGAGCGGCTGTTTGGCTGGAGCCGCGAGGAGATGGTGGGCAAGCACATCGGCGCGCTCTATCCCAACGATCAGCAGATCTTCCTGGCGGAGAAGGTGATTGCGCCGCTCAAGGAGAAAGGCGATCACGAAATCGAAGTGGTGATGCGCAATCGCTCCGGCAAGCTGTTCTATGCCCACCTGTCGCTCTCCATGCTCTATGACGCCCACAAACAGCCGGTGGGGATGATCGGCTACTCCATCGATATCACCCAGCAGATGGAGGCCAAGAAGGCGATCCAAGCCAGTGAGGCGCGCTATCAACGCGCCGAGCGCGGCGCCAACGACGGGCTGTGGGAGTGGAACGTGCCCACCGGCGAGATGTACTACTCGCCCCGCTGGCTGGAGATCTTCGGCTATGTTCCCGGCGAGATTCCCTATCGGGTGAAGATCTTCAGCGACATGGTGCACCCGGAGGATATGCAGCGGGCCAGAGAGGCGGTGGACGCCCACTTCGATGATCATCAAGAGTACAACGTTGAGCTGCGCATGCGGCACAAGGCGGGCCACTACGTGTGGGTGCGCTCGCGCGGCTTTGCGGAACGCGATGAGTTTGGCAAGCCGGTGCTGATGGCGGGCTCCATTACCGATATCACCGAATACAAACAGTTGGTTGAGCAGTTGGAGCAGGAGAAGGGCAAGGCCGAGGAGGCGAACCAGTACAAGAGCCAGTTCCTGGCCAACATGTCCCATGAGATCCGCACCCCCATGAATGCGATTCTGGGGCTGGCCTATCTGCTGGAGAAGGCGGGATTGCCCGACGATGCGCATCAGATGGCGTCGAAAATCTGCCGCGCGGGCCATTCGCTGCAGGTGATCATCAACGATATTCTCGACTTTTCCAAGCTCGAAGCGGGCAAGCTGGAGATCGAGAACGCGCCGTTCCTGCTCACGGAGATTCTCGACAACCTCTCCACCATCATGGCCGCCAGCGACAAGAATCCCGCGGTGGAGTTCGTCATCGTGCCGCCGGTGATGCCTATGGCCAACCTGCTGGGCGACGCCTTGCGCCTGGAGCAGGTGCTGATCAATCTGGCGGGCAACGCCATCAAATTCACCAGCCGCGGCTCGGTGGTGGTGCAGATCGATGTGGTGGCGCAGAGCGCGCAGCAGGTGACCTTGCGCTTTGCGGTCAAGGACACCGGCATCGGCATCTCCGAGGAGGCGCAAAAGCGGCTCTTTTCCGCCTTTACCCAGGCCGACAGCTCCACCACGCGCAAATTTGGCGGCACCGGTCTGGGGCTGGCCATCAGTCGTCAACTGGTTGACTTGATGGGCGGCCAGATGATCTTGACCAGTCAAGAGGGGCACGGCAGCGAGTTCGCCTTTGAACTCACCTTTGCGCATGAGCAGGACTCCCGCAGCGCACAGCCAGAGATGGATGGGCTGCAGGTGCTGGTGGCCGATGACAGTCCCATCGCGCTTAACGCCCTGATGCGCAGTTGCCAGGCCGTGGGCTGGGAGGCGCAGGGGGTGAACAGCGGCGAAGAGTTGCTCACTGCCCTGGAGCAGCGCGACCCGGAGTGTGGCGACGACAAACTGGTGGTGGTGCTGGATTGGCAGATGCCCGGCATGGATGGCCTGACCGTGGTGCAGCGGATTCAGGATATGTGCGGCGACAAGCTGTTGCCGGTGATTATGATGGTCACCGGGCACGACAGCCAAAAACTGGCCAATGAGCCCAATGCCGGCATCGCCAACGCCGTACTCAGTAAGCCGATCACCTCGTCGATGCTGTATGACGCCGTGGCGCGGGCCAAGTGCGCCAACGGCGAGATGAGCGATCAGCGTTCCTGCCAGCCCCCAGGGGGGCGACGTCTGGATGGGCTGCGGCTGCTGGTGGTGGATGACAGTGAGATCAATCGGGATGTGGCGCTGCGCATCTTCAGCATCGAAGGGGCGCAGGTGGCGCTGGCGGAGAATGGCCAGGAAGCCGTGGATATGCTCCTTGAAGACAGGCTCCAGGTGGATATCGTGCTGATGGATATCCAGATGCCGGTGCTCGATGGCTATGACGCCACCGCAAAAATTCGTCAACAGGCAGAATTCGCCAAGCTGCCCATCGTCGCGCTGACGGCGGGGGCGTTCAAGAAGGATCAGGACAAAGCCTGCAACGCCGGCATGGACGGCTTCATACCCAAGCCGTTCAATGTGGATGCGGCGGTGACCACCATTCGTTTGCTGGTGGCGGAGCGCACGACGGGCGCAGAGGCGGCGCAACAGGACGTCGCCACTGATGCGCCTGAAGCGCAGGAGGCGGAGCCAGAGCCAGAGGCGAAGTACCCGGGGTTGGATTTGGATATGGGGCTGATGATCTGGCGTCAGGAGGAGCCCTACAAGGAGTACTTGCAGAAGTTCCGCACCGACTATGCAAATCTGATCACAGATCTCTCTGACGAGTCTCTGGAGGCCTCTGCCCGGCTGGCGCACAAGGTGCGCGGCGCGGCGGGGAATCTGGGGCTGCCCGATCTGGTGGTGGCGCTGGGCGCGTTTGAAGCGCAAGTTGAGGATGGCGCAAACGACGGTAAAGCGTTAGCTTTGCAGATGGAGGGGGTGTTCCAAACCACCATGGCGAGCATTCACGCCTATGTGGTCGGTGACGGGGAGAACCCAAACGCCGCCCCATGATTTTATCCAAACGGGTTGGAGAGAAGCGATATGGGTCAAATTGATAAGCGTGTGGTGTGGATTGACGACGATGAGATCTCCCTGGCGCTGGCGCGGCGCAATCTGGAGGATCTGCAAGTTATGGAGTTCCACCTATTTGACAACGTGCTGGAGGCGTTGGCGTATATCCAAAACGACCCGCAAGGGGTGGCGGTGGTGTTCAGTGATATTCACATGCCGGAGATGGACGCCATCGAGCTGATTCGCGCGCTCTCCAAAACCGGTTTTAAACAGCAGTTGGTGCTGGTCTCCGGGGCCAATGAGGAGATGAAGGGCATCGCTCAGAGCACCGCGCAGGCGTTTGGATTCGGCCCGGTGAAAATGTTGGGCAAGCCGTTCCAGTATGAGCAGATTGGCGCGCTTCTCGCGGGCGACTCCGCCTGAGACGACGTCTGTGCGCGCCGGTTGCTCCCGGTGGGTCGCAGGCGTATCCTGGTCGTGATCATGCCGCTCTGCCCAAACCGGCGCAGGGCCGAGCGTGATGCTGGCGGCAGCGCAGACGTGCGCCGAGGAGTGTGGCGGTGCTGGAGGTCTTTACCAAGTTGGCGGATGGCGTCGTTTTTGACCTGCTGGGCTTGACGCCGGGTCAGAAGCTCACCGAATCGCTGCACTTTTTCATTGAGGACGTAAGCAAGATTTTCGTCCTGCTGACGTTGATTATCTTTCTCATCGGCTTCTTCCGCTCCCTGGTGTCGCCGGAGCGGGCGCGCAAGCTCATCGGCGGTCAATCGCCGTGGATCTCCTACCCCCTGGCCGTGGCGTTGGGCGCGGTCACGCCGTTCTGCTCCTGCTCCTCGGTTCCCCTGTTTATCGGCTTTCTGGAGGCGGGCATCCCCCTGGGGGTGACCATGGCCTTCCTCATCACCTCGCCCATGATCAACGAAGTGGCGGTGCTGGTGCTGGCCTCCACCATGGGCTGGACCATCGCCGGGCTCTACGTGGTCACCGGGCTCACGGTGGGGCTGTTGGGCGGGCTGGCCATGGCCGCGCTCAAGCAGGAGCGCCATGTGGAGGAGTATGTGTGGAAGATCCGCATGGGGCAGGCGGCGCTGCCCGCAGTGGACGCCAGCTTGCGCGGTCGCCTGCAGTTCGCCGGCGCGCAGGTGCGGGAGATCGTCGGACGCATCTGGCCCTATGTGTTGGGCGGCGTGGGCGTGGGCGCGCTGCTGCACGGCTATGCGCCGCAATCCTTCTTTATCGAATACGCCGGTCCCGATAACCCCTTCGCGCCGCCGCTGGCGGTGTTGATCGGCATTCCGCTCTACTCCAACGCCACCGGCGTGATTCCGGTGGCCGAGGCGCTGCTGGCCAAAGGGGTTCCCATCGGCACTGCGCTGGCGCTGATGATGAGTGTGGCGGCCATCTCCCTGCCGGAGATGATCATTCTGCGCAAAGTGATCAAACCGCCGCTGATTGCGCTGTTTATCGCCTGGCTGTTCGTGGCGTTTGTGGCGGTGGGCTATCTATTTAACGGGCTGTTCGCCTGAGACGCGTGAAAGGAGAACGGAGATGAAACAGGTCAAGGTGTTGGGTTCCGGCTGCAAGAACTGCGAAACCACCGCGCGCATCATCACCGAGCAGGCGCAGCAGCTCGGCGTGGAGATCGAGTTGGAGAAGGTCACCGATATGGCGCAGATCATGGGCTATGGGGTGATGTCCACTCCCGGCGTGGTGGTGGATGGCCAGGTGGTCCACGCGGGCGGTCTGCCCAGCGCCGCCGATGTGGTCAAGTGGCTGGCGGCGTGAACTTTACAGGTGGGCGTGTTCCTAATAGACGCTAGCATTCAAAAGTGAACACATGGGTGGGTGAAGATATCGAGGGCTTTGCCCTCTAGCTCCCAAGGTCAACACCAAACCGTGGGCTCTGCCCATGTATGGTCCGCTCCGCCACAGCAAGAGAAAATATCCATTGATGTGTGAGGCTTAGTTGCGCCCATGTATCCGGCCTGTTGATGAGGGGCTTGTCGCCCTCTGGCCCTGATGGAATTTGCGCGTGGCCCTCCTCAACACACCCTCGACCTCTATGGGCCCTTGGGCAGAACAGGTTTTTGGCCACGCAGGGCTATGCCGTTTCACGCCATCAATCTCGACTCTCTCTCGCAACCTGGCTGGTGGGATCTCTTGTTCTTTCCTTATCGGCCTGTTTTTCTTTTAGAGTTGTATTGCACTCTCTCTACACAGTGGCTCTGACCTGATAGGCCTCCTGCTTCACCAGCATCGCCCATGCGCTGCGCGCCATGCGGTTGGCCAGCGCCACCACCGCTTTATTCGCGCCGCGGCGTTCCGACACCGACACCACCCACCGGCTGCGGCGGTCCGGCTTTTTCTCCGCTACACGCAACACCGCCCGCGCGCCATGAATCAACAAGGTGCGAAGATAACCATTGCCACGCTTGCTGATCCCCGTCAGCCACGCCTTGCCCCCTGTGGAGTGCTGATTGGGAACCAACCCTATCCACGCCGACAGCTCTCGGCCATTCTTAAACGCCCGCACATCCCCCACCGACGCCAACAGCGCCGTCGCCGTGATTGGCCCCACTCCCGGGATCGTCATCAGCAATCGACACTGCGGCTCCGCCTTGGCCAGCGCCTCAATCTCACGCTCATATTTGCCGATGCGCTCATCCAAATGCGCCAGCTCATCGCGCTCATCCTCCAGAATTACGCGAAAATTGGCGCTCATTTCCGAGCTCTCATCACTCAAAATCAGCACAATCGCCCGCCGCGCCTGTTTGATGCTCTTGGGAAAGACAATCCCATACTCGGCAAGCAGTCCGCGAATCTGGTTCACCAACGCCGTGCGGTTCTTCACCGCCAGACTGCGCACCCGATGCAACGCCAAAATCTCTTGCTGGGCAACGCTTTTGATCCCCACAAAACGCATATTCGGACGCTGGACCGCTTCGCAAATCGCTTCGGCGTCCACGCTGTCGTTCTTGCCGCTTGACGTAGGGCTTCACATATTGCGGCGCCATCAGACGCGTCTCATGCCCATATCCCTGAAATTTCCGCGCCCAATGGTGGGCGCCGCTACTGGCTTCCATCCCCACCAGGCACGGCGGCAGTTGCGCCATGAACTCCAGTAACTTATCTCGTTTCAAGCGCTGTTTCAGAACGCTCTTGCCGCGCGCATCGACGCCATGCAACTGAAACACGCTCTTGCCCAGATCAATACCCAGTACCCGTACCTGTCCGTTTTCGATATGATTGCTCATGGTCCGCTCCGACTCCGTTGAGATGGAAAAACACACCACCATCTTGGCCCATTGCGAGGCCGTTTGGGTAGCGGAGCGGACCATTCCATTACACCCGCTGGGGGCAAAGCCCCCAGACCCCGCCGCCGACCAGTCGGCGGCCAATAGTCAGCGCATGACGGGCCTATGTCACGCAAACATTTGAGTGTTTGGATGTGAGTCATTCTGAATTCAAGCGACTATATCGCGCGCGTGGCGCTTGGCTATTGATCTGATAACGCAAGGCAATTGACAATACCTGGGCGCCTGCCCATGCTGTGGCGCTGTGGCGGGCGCAGGTTTTGCGCCACGCCCTGGACAACCTCTCGCTAACAAGGTCGCACCGATGTATGAATACATGTTCTTTCATGAAGATATTCAAGCTCAATTTATAATGTTTTTGCGCGAAAAAGGGGTCGTAGCGTCAGCCAAATCCGACGAATTGGGGCATCTGGTGGAGGTGAGCGAAGAGATCGACGACGCCCTGCTTGACGCGGTGGAGGCGCGCTATGACCAACTGATGGATGAGACGGAAAGTTTGGTCACCAGTGAAGACGCCGAGAGCTTTGCGGTGAGCGGCATCTGGGTGACGTTGGGCGATGGACGCCGCAGTTTCGCCCCGGTGGAGGTGGCGTTGATGCAGAAGCTCAACGCCGCATTGGACTTGCCGGAGATTCAGACGCTGGTGGAGGCCATCGTGCAGGCGGTGGAGACCCCGGATGACCGTCCCTTGTGCAAGCGCCACGAGGGGTAAACGCACGATACGCGGCGATGGTTTCGCTTGCCGAGAGTCCGCATCAGGGGGAACCAAAAAAAGGGGAGCGACGCAGGGTTCTGTGTCGTCAGCGAGAGCGCGCCGCAAGGCGTCAACGCAGGGGGGGCGTGAAATGAAGGCGCAAGTGAGAGCGTGGAACGGATTACGGGTGTTGCTGCTGGCGCTTGCGCTGATTGCGCCACTGACGCCGGTGTGGGCTTCCGATGACGCCGACGTGCCGGATGGCGATATTCCGCAATCGGTGGATGAGGCGACCACCATCGACGCCGCTGCCGCTTACGCCCTGTGGCAAAAGGGAGTGGCATTCGTCGATGTGCGCAAAGACGCGCGCTGGGCGACGGGCCATATTCCCAACGCCACGCACCTCTATCTGGACAAAGGGTTCAGCGCTGAGAGTCTGGCGCAGGTGGCGCAGCCGGACCAGGAGGTGGTGATCTACTGCGATCGCGGCGTACTCAGTTCGGTGGCGGTGGAGACCGCGGTGTTCTGGGACTACGCCAAACTCTACTACTTCCGTAACGGCATGCACGCTTGGTCCGCTGCGGGTTATCCTGTTGAGAAATAAACGCTGACAGCTTTGCTCTGCGCCTTGCGCGGAGACTGAGCGCTGGATGCAAACCGTATTCGAAACAAGAATAATTCCCCTTTCTCTGGACCTCTGTGAGGAAATTTGGCAGGATCGCTCCAGGGGCGGAGTTCAATATAAGAACTCCTTTATATTCTTATGTTTAAGGGGATGTTTATGAACAAGTTTCTGACGCTGGCGTGTGCGGGGGTGATGGCTCTGACGGTGTGGGCGAGCCCGGCGCGCGCAGGCGACTTTGATCCTGAACACAAGGTGGTGATCCAAGTCAGCGAGAACGATCCGCAAACATGGAAAATTGCGCTGAATAATGCGGTGAACATGCAAAAAGACTACGGCATGGATAACGTCGCCGTGGAGGTGGTGGCGTACGGTCCCGGTCTGGGGATTCTGACCGCCAAGAGCCCGGAAGCGGCCCGCGTGGTGAGCTTGAGCAAACAGGATATTCACTTTACCGCCTGCGGCAACACCATGAAGAAGGTGGAGCGCAAAACCGGCAAGGCCCCGGTGCTGTCGGAGGGCGTCAGCGTGACCCCGGCAGGGGTGGTGCGCATCATTGAGTTGCAGGAGCAGGGCTACGCCTACATCCGTCCGTAATAGGCGCTCACCTCTGTCCAGTCGAGAAAAAGAGCCCCGGTTTTAGGGGCTCTTTTTCACTTTTCAGGCGTGTGCGGGCACGCATATCAAGGGGCTGCGCAGCACGTTTGTTGGCGTGGGAGGAAACGGGCCAACTGACCGCTTGATATGCTGAACAATTTTTTTTATGGTGATCGCCCGGGCGTGGATTCTCGTCGCTTCCCGGTTGGCTGTTGCGTCCTGTTCATCCCATCCCGCTTCGCGTTGGGCTCATTGACTCAAAAGGTCTCACATCATGTTTGAAACCGCCGAACTCGGTCAGAAGATCTCCAAAAAAGAGTACGACGCTGTCGCGGGCGCCATGCGCATTGAGATGTTGGAGCTGCAGCAGCGGCTGCGCAAATTCAATCTGCCGGTGATTCTGGTGTTTGCCGGGGTGGACGGCGCAGGCAAGAGCGAGACGGTCAACACCATCAACGAGTGGATGGACCCGCGTTGGATGGTCACCCACGCCTATTCCGAGCACTCCGATGTGGAGCGCGAACGGCCCGAGTATTGGCGTTACTGGCGTGATCTGCCCACCAAGGGGCAGTTCGGCATGTTCCTGAGCTCCTGGTATTCGCAACCGGTTTTGGATCGGGTCTACAAGCGCACCGATGAGGATAAGTTTGAAAACCAACTCAACCGCATTCTGGCGTTTGAGAAGATGCTGTGCGATGACGGCGCGCTGGTGATCAAGTTTTGGATGCACCTGGGCAAGGAGGCGCAGCGCAAGCGTCTGAAGGTCCTCGAGAAGGATCCGCTGCAGAGTTGGCGTATTACCAAAACCCACTGGAAGCACTTTGAGATGTACGACCGCTTTATTCAGGTCTCCGAGCGCGCCATTCAGCGCACCAGCACCGGTCCGGCGCCGTGGACCTTGGTGGAGGGGGCGGATTCGCGCTATCGCATCTTGAAGGTGATGACGGTGATTCGCGATCTGGTGACCCAGCACCTGGATGACACCGAGGTTCACCTGAAGGCCATGGCCGCCGCCAAAGCTGCTGAAGCCAAAGCCGCCAAGGCCGAAGCCGAGGCCGAGGCGGAATCCAAGCAGGAGGATGAGGCCGAGACCGTGGACGAGTTGGTGCGCCGCGGGCGGGAGAAAGTGCGCGGCGCCAGCGTGCTGGCCAATATGGATCTGACCAAGGCGCTGGACAAGAAGAGCTACAAGGTGGAGCTGTCGCGGGAGCAGGCGCGGTTGAACGGGCTCTATCGTCGGGCGCAGGCGCGCGGCATCTCCTCGCTGCTGGTGTTTGAAGGCGCCGATGCGGCGGGCAAGGGGGGCGCGATTCGGCGCACCACCGCCGCCATGGACGCCCGCGATGTGCGCGTGATTCCCATTGCCGCGCCCTCCGAGGAGGAGCGCCGTCACCACTACCTGTGGCGCTTCTGGCGGCATCTGTCGCGGGCGGGCAAGGTGACCATTTTCGACCGCTCCTGGTATGGTCGGGTGCTGGTGGAGCGGGTGGAGGGGTTCGCCACCGAGTCCGAGTGGCGCCGCGCCTACGCCGAGATCAACGACTTCGAGGAGCAGTTGGTGCAGCACGGCATCGTGCTGGTCAAATACTGGATTCAGATCTCCGACGAGGAGCAGTTGGCGCGCTTCAAGGCGCGTGAAGAGACGCCCTATAAGCGCTGGAAGCTCACCGACGAGGATTGGCGCAACCGCGACAAGTGGGGCGAGTATGAAAACGCCGTCAACGACATGGTGGAGCGCACCTCCACCCACATCGCGCCGTGGACCCTGGTGGAGGGCAACAGCAAATACTATGCGCGGGTCAAAGTGGTGCGCACCTACTGCGACGCCTTGGAAAAAGCGCTGAAAAACGCCGGATAATTCTCGGCGTACATCCTGATCGAGCAAAAAAGCCAGCGTTGCCGCTGGCTTTTTTGCGTTTGAGCGTTGCACAAGGGCGCCGATAGTCGTTTGAATCCAGAGTGACACTGTTTCGGCTCAGTTGGAAAATGACAAACAAGCCGTTTATAATGTGTAGATAATAAGCGGAGGTTTGTATGGAACGGAAGAAGCGGAGATTTACGGCTGAGCAGAAGGTAGGCTATGTGCGCCGTCACCTGGTCGAGAAGGTGGTTCTCTCGGATCTGTGCGACGAGGCGGGCATTCAGCCCAGCCAGTACTATCGCTGGCAAAAGGCTTTGTTTGAGAACGGCGAAGCGGCCTTGTCTGATAAACGCGGCCAAAAGGCTTGTGACCGACAGATTGCCGAACTAGAAGCGAAGTTGGCAACCAAAAATGAAGTTATGTCCGAGCTTCTTGAGGCGCATGTTGCGCTAAAAAAAAGTCTTGGGGTGAGCTGAACGGCTGCTGGGTGGAGCCGGACATACGGGATTCGGTGGTGGATTTCGTGGCGTTTTGGTCAGACAAGAGCGAAATCGACACGAGCCGAATTATCAACTGGATAGGCGTGCAAAGGGGCAAGTTCTATTCATGGCGCAAGCGCTATGGAATGGTTAACGACCACAATGGCCGTATTCCCCGAGATTTTTGGCTGGACGATTGGGAAAGGGAAGCGATTGTCGCCTTTTTCCATGAACATCCGTCAGAGGGCTATCGGCGCCTGACCTACATGATGCTGGATGCAGGCGTGGTGGCGGTCAGCCCCTCTTCAGTGCTGCGTGTGCTCAGAACTGCCGGGCTGATGCGTCGTTGGAGCCCACCGCCCTCGCAGAAGGGCACAGGGTTCAAACAGCCTTCGGAGCCGCATAAACACTGGCATGTGGACATCTCCTATCTGAATATCCAGGGGACGTTCTACTATCTGTGCAGTGTCCTGGATGGATGTAGCAGGTTTATCCTCCACTGGGAGATTCGTGAGTCGATGAAGGAAGATGAGGTTGAAGTGGTCCTGCTCCGAGCTCAGGAGGCCTATCCGGAAGCTAAGCCGCGGCTGATCTCAGACAATGGGCCGCAGTTCGTTGCCAACGATTTTAAGGCGTTCATCCGGGAATCCGGCATGACGCATGTGAGGACTTCGCCTTACTATCCGCAGAGCAACGGAAAACTGGAGCGTTTTCACGGTAGTTTGAAGCGTGAGTGCATTCGGCCTCAGACGCCATTATCGCTGGAAGATGCCCAACGGGTTGTGGGAAAGTACGTCGAGCATTACAACACCCGGCGGCTCCATAGCGCCATCGACTACGTCACCCCACAGGATCGCCTGGAAGGGCGGCATGTGCAGATCCTGGCCGAACGAGATGAAAAGCTTGAGGCGGCCAGAGAACGGCGTCGGACGACGCACCAAAAGCAGTCTTTTCAGCCATCCCAAAAAATGGCTGAAAAGGCGAACAGCTAACTGATATTTTGGTTTAGACGGTTGTCATGTTTCCGCTGAACCAGCACAGCTCGAGGGCGTAGTCCTCGATATCTTCCAGCGCCCATATGCTCACTTTTGAATGCGAGCGACTCTATCCCCCCAACTGATGCGCCCTGAAAATCTTTGAAATAGCCGGTGTTTGAATTTGCTAAGTCGTACATCTGCTGCAATGATGAATCCCTGATGCCCGCTCGTGAAGGGCGTCAGGAATTCTGGGCTCGACTCCTATCCCTCCTGCGCAAAACCGCCCGCCATGCGAACCCCCTCCGCCCACACTCTGCAGATTGTTGTGTTTGCGCTGGTGGCGTCGGGGTTTACCAATATCTACCTGACCCAGCCGGTGCTGCCGGTTCTGCAGCAGGAGTTCGGCGTCTCCGTGGCCGAGGCGGCGTGGAGCATCTCCGCCGTCATTCTCGGCATCACCCTGGCCAATATCCCGTTTGGCCTGCTGGCCGACGCCCTGCCGGTGCGTCCCATCATTCTGCTGGGCGGATTGATGATTGCCGCCGCCGGGCTGTTCACCTCCACGGCGGATGCGCTCAGTTGGCATGTGGCGGGGCGCTTTACCCAGGGGCTGTTCATCCCGGCGTTGACCACTTGTCTGGCCGCCTATCTGGCGCGGGTGCTGCCGCCGGATCGCCTCAACGTCATCATGGGCAGTTACGTCGCCGCCACGGTGTTGGGCGGATTGGGCGGACGTCTGCTCGGCGGCTGGATTCACCCGCCGCTGCACTGGCGCTATGCCCTGGTCAGCGCCGCTGCGCTCACCATCGTCTCCACCGTGATCGCCTGGTGGCTGTTGCCCCGCGAAGGCAAGCGCGTGCGGCCCGATCACGCCAGCCGGGTGGGCTTCCTCGACCTGATCCGCCAGTGGCGCGTGCTGCGTCTGGTGTTTAGCGGCATGGGCAGCTTCTTCGTCTTCTCCTCCCTATTCAATTACTTGCCGTTTCGGCTGGCGCAACCGCCGTTCGCCCTCTCCACCAACGCCATTACGGCGGTCTATCTCGTCTATATCATGGGCATCTTTATCGGCCCGATGGCGGGCAAGATCGCCAACCGCTGGGGCAGCGGTTCGACGCTGCTGGCGGGGGCGGCGGTGACGTTCGCTTCGGTGCTGCTGTCGGCGTTGCCGTGGTTGAGCGGCGTGGTGGCGGCGCTGCTGCTGCTGTGCGCCGGGTTCTTCACGGTGCACGCCGCCTCCGTTGGCGCGCTCAATCGCGCGCTGGCCCATGGTCATGGTCGCGCCAACGCGCTGTACGTGCTGTTCTACTATTTGGGCGGCTGGCTGGGGGTGAGCGCGTCGGGATTGGCGTTCCAGACCTGGGGCTGGGCGGGGGTGATGGGCGTGTGCGTGGGCATGCTGGCGTTCCCGGCGTTGGCTGGGTGGCAATTGCAAAGAGAGCAAGAGAGTGGAAACTGAGCAACATTTTGCTCTGTTGAAAAAATGGCTATGCTGAGTTGGAATGGTGTCGTGAGAATTATGTGCAGACACACAAGTTTATGTGAGCACAGAGCAAAACTAACGAGAGTGCAAGGGAATCGGGATTTGTCCCATTTGGCCTGCCGGGTCAAGGGCGGCGCCCTGTCCGGGTCTGGGCCGGAGGCCCAGCATCTTTCCGCTTAACGATTGAATCTCAAAAAGACAGGAAGAGACCATGTCCCTGGATGAACAAGCGCGTGATCTGCTGTTTCGCCAAGCGCGCAGCCACAACGGTTGGCGCGACGAACCAGTGAGCGACGAGCAATTGGCGGAACTGTATGAGTTGATGAAATTCGGCCCCACCGCGGCCAACTGCTGTCCGCTGCGGGTGGTGTTCGTGCGCACTCCCGAGGGTAAGGCGCGGCTCAAGCCTACCCTTGATGCAGGCAATATCGACAAGACCATGAGTGCGCCGGTAACGGCGATTCTGGCCTACGACCTGGACTTCCCCGACACCCTGCCCAAACTGTTCCCCCACACCGATGCGCGCTCGTGGTTTGCGGGGCAGGATGAGAAGATCGCCCATACGGCGTTCTTGAACGGCTCATTGCAGGGGGCCTATTTCATGCTGGCGGCGCGGGCGGTGGGGCTCGATTGCGGCCCCATGGCGGGCTTCAACAATGCGCTGGTGGACGAGACCTTCTTCCCGGGCGGGCGGGTCAAATCCAACTTCCTGTGCAATCTGGGCCATGGCGACCCGGATAAGCTCTTCCCGCGTTCGCCGCGACTGGAATTCGATGAGGCGTGCTCTCTTGTGTAAGGCTGCACGGGTATGAGTTCCGCAGACGCGCCCATGCCCGAACCGAGCGTGCATTTTCTGCATGATGGCGCATGGGATGACCTGCGCGCGCATCTTGAAGGCGTCGCCTACGCCGCCCACCATTTCACCTCGGCGCAGGACGCTCTGCCGGGCGACGGGGCGGTGGTGCTGCTCTACCTGGACGATGAGCGGGTGCGCGGGATTCTGCCCACCGCCGTTGAGCGGGGCTGGGAGGTTGCGGTGCTGCCCCACCCCGAGGCCCCGCTGGCTGCCGCGCGGTTCGGCGTGGAGCGCGATCTGGCTGAGGCGGTCGCGCACGCTTTGCAAGCCAGCGCGCAATCGGTGCGACTTCTCACCTGCAACGATGTGGTGGCGTTCTCCTCGGTGACGGTGGGGGAGACGCTGACGCTGGAGGCGCAGCGGCGCAGCGGGTCGCGCTGGTCGGTGTTGGGCGCGCTGGCGCGCAATGTGTTCAAACTGCGCCCGTTTCGTTATGCGCTGAGCACCGCCAAAGAGCAGTCCCTCACCACCGCAGGCATCGGTCTGATCATTCTGGAAGGGCCCACCCACGGCTATCTGGGCAAGGGGCTGGCCTCGCTCACGGTGTGGGACGACCAGCGCCTCACCGCCCTGGCGCTGGCCCCGCGCAGCGTAGTGGGGTATCTGGGATTGCTGTGGCGCATCATCGTATTGCGCGCGGTCTCCCAGCGGGCGCTGCCCCCCGCTATGGGGTTGATTCGCAGCGCCCGGCTGGCGGTGGAGACCGGGCGCGGGGTGGATTACGCCCTGGATGGCCGCACGCTGCACGCCGATCGTCTGGAAATCACTGCGGTGCAGACGCCGCTACAGGTGCGCCTGGGGGCGCGCTATCCACAAGCGGACGGCGCGCCGCCGCCGGATCGGGATCAATTCCGTATGCAGGGATTGCCCAGCGGCGAGAGCGCGCGAATTCTCGATGGGGCGCGTTTGCCGCTGTTCAATCATGCGGCCGAGGATGATTTTAAGGAGCTGTTCCAGGGGCTGAAGGAGTCGGCTTCGTTTAGTCGCAGCTTCTTTGCGCTGATGGTGATGAGCGCCCTGTTGGCGCTGTTCGGTCTCTACGCCAACTCCGCGCCGGTGATCATCGGCGCGATGATTCTGGCGCCGTTGATGGGGCCGATCATCTCGCTCTCCATGGGCCTGGCAAGGGCGCATCCGTTGTTGATTCGCGACAGCGTGAAGACGCTGCTGCTGGGCATTCTCACCGCGTTGTTGTGCGCCATCGTCGTGGCCAAATTGATGCCGCTGCGGGTATTGACCCATGAGATGGCGGCGCGTCTGTCGCCCAATTTACTGGATCTGGGGGTGGCGGTGGTCTCCGGCATGGCCGGGGCCTACGCCAACGCCCGCGAGGAGATCGCCAAAGGGCTGGCTGGGGTGGCCATCGCGGTGGCGTTGGTTCCGCCGCTGTGTGTGTTGGGCATCGGCTTGGGCTGGATGGATTGGTCGGTGGTCTCCGGCGCGTCGCTGCTGTTCGCCACCAACCTGGTGGGCATCGCCGTGGCGGGATCGGTGGCGTTCCTGGCGCTGGGGTTCGCGCCGTTTCATCTGGCGCGCAAGGGGCTGTGGCTGAGTCTGGCGCTGCTGGGGGCGGTGAGCGTTCCGCTCTATCTGGCGTTCGATAAAGCGATCCAGAGCAACCGGATTCTCTCTGCCCTGGGACAGGCCCGATTCGCTGACAATGCGGGATACCGCATTACGCCGCTTTCAGTGCAGCAGGGGCGCGAGACGGTGGCGCGGGTGCGGGTGACCTCCGAACGTCCCATTAGCAGCGCCGACCTGGACGCCATTCAGCAGCGGTTGTCGCAGGCGGCGGGGATGCCGCTGACCATCGAGGCCACGGTGGCGCTGCGGCGCTCAGCGCGCCCAGATTAATAGGTCGAGTCCAAATTGTTCAAAGCCGCAAAGAGGTCGGGGGGCTGGAAGAGACTGAGGCGTTGTCCTGGACCCGCCAGGCCAATGGGGGCAAATCCCGATTTCCACGGACCCTCGTGAGTTCTGCTTCCTCGCTTGCGGGAAGAGTCATTCTTATTTGATTTTTATTATTAATAAACTAAATCAGATATTTAGTATGGTCGCTTGAATCCAGAATGACACAAATCCAAAGATCTCAATGTTTGCGTGACGTTGGTTCAGCTTGCGCTGACTATGAGACAAATTTCCAGAGGAAATTTATCGGGATTGATTCGGGCCATCCATGGCCCTCACCCTGCGGGCTCGCTGCGCGAGTCCGATTTGGCAATCCTGCCAAATCGTCATAGGGTCTGTGACCCTTAAGCGGGTGTAATGGAATGGTCCGCTCCGCTACCCAAACGGCCTCGCAATGGGCCAAGATGGTGGTGTGTTTTTCCATCTAAACGGAGTCGGAGCGGACCATGAGCAATCATATCGAAAACGGACAGGTACGGGTACTGGGTATTGATCTGGGCAAGAGCGTGTTTCAGTTGCATGGCGTGGATGCGCGCGGCAAAAGCGTTCTCAAGAAGCGACTGAAACGAGACGAGCTCCTGGAGTACATGGCGCAACTGCCGCCGCGCCTGGTGGGATGGAAGCCAGTAGCGGCGCCCACCATTGGGCACGGAAATTTCAGGGATATGGGCATGATGTGCGTTTGATGGCGCCGCAATATGTGAAGCCCTACGTGAAGCGGCACAAGAACGACAGCGTGGACGCTGAGGCGATATGTGAAGCGGTACAGCGTCCGAATATGCGTTTTGTGGGGATCAAAAGCGTTGCCCAGCAAGAGATATTGTCGCTGCATCGGATACGCAGTCTGGCGGTGAAGAACCGCACGGCGTTGGTGAACCAGATTCGCGGACTGCTTGCCGAGTATGGGATTGTCTTTCCCAAGAGCATCAAACAGGCGCGGCGGGCGATTGTGCTGATTTTGAGTGATGAGAGTGTGGAATTGAGTCCGCTGTTTTTGCGCCTGCTGGAGGAGGAGTGTGAGGAATTGACGCGTCTGGATGAGCGCATAGCGATGTATGACAATGAGATTGAGGCGCTGGCCAAGGCGGACCCACAGTGTCGGCTATTGATGACGATCCCGGGAGTGGGACCGATCACGGCGACGGCGCTGTTGGCGTCGGTGGGGGATGTGCGGGCGTTTAAGAATGGCCGGGAGCTGTCGGCATGGATAGGGTTGGTTCCGAATCAGCACTCCACAGGGGGCAAGGCGTGGCTGACGGGGATCAGCAAGCGGGGAAACGGTTATCTTCGCACCCTGTTGATTCATGGGGCGCGGGCGGCTTTGCGCGTGTGTGAAAACAAGCCGGATCGCCGCAGCCAGTGGGCAGTGTCGGTGTCGGAACGTCGCGGCGCAAATAGAGCAGTGGTGGCGCTGGCCAACCGCATGGCGCGCAGCGCGTGGGCGATGCTGGTGAAGCAGGAGGCCTATGGGGCCAGCGCCGCTGTGTAGAGAGAGCGCAATACAACTCTAAAAGAAAAACAGGCCGATAAGGAAAGAGAAAGAGATCCCACCAGCCAGGTTGCGAGAGAGAGTCGAGATTGATGGCGTGAAACGGCATAGCCCTGCGTGGTCAAGAACCTGTTTCGCCCAAGGGCCCATAGAGGCCGAGGGTGTGTTGAGGAGGGCCACGCGCAAATTACATCAGGGCCAGAGGGCGACAAGCCCCTCATCAACAGGCCGGATACATGGGCGCGACTAAGCCTCACACATCAGTGGACATTTTCTCTTGCCGTGGCGGAGCGGACCATACATGCCGTGGCGGAGCGGACCATACATGGATATTTTCTCTTGCCGTGGCGGAGCGGACCATACATGGGCAGCGCCCACGATTCGGCAGGATTGCCGAATCGGACTCGCGCAGCGAGCCCGAAGGGTGAGGGCCATGGATGGCCCGAATCACGGTGTGGTTGTTGATCTTGGGGAGCTCGAGGGCGAAGCCCTCGATATCTTCCAGCGCCCATATGTTCACTTTTGAATGCTAGCGACTATATGTAGCAAGTCAAACCGAGAATCGGACATGCTCGGTTTTTGGATAATGAAAGATATCGAGGGCTCCGCCTCGAGCTCCCAAAGTCAAAAGCCAAACCGTGGGGCTCCGCCCCAAACCCCGCTGGAGGCGCAGCCCCCAGACCCCGCCGCCGACCAGTCAGCGGCCAATAGTCAGCGCAAGCTCCACCTGCGTCACGCAAACATTGGACGCTCTGTGCAGTTTTGGTTTTGACTGACTATAGTTTGTCAGTGCTGGGGTTGTTGTGCGTTGCTTCCTCTTCCGCGGTGTCCTCTTCAGCGTCGGGGTGCAGGGCGTAGGCCGCGGCGGTGGTGCGTGGGGTGGGGATGAACGCGCTGAGCTCCTCACTGGGCAGCGGCGCGCGGATGGTGAGGCGATAGGCGGCGTAGAGCCCCACGCATAGCGCCACGACTGCGGTGAGGGAGAAGAGCCCTGTGGGGCCGAGAAAATTCATGCTGGTAGACGCCAGCAGCGGGCCCAGAGTGGCGCCAATGCCATACACCAGCAGCAGCGTGGCCGAGGCGGGCACGAACTCGCCATGCTTGAGCTGATCGTTGACCAGCGCCACCGACACCGCATACACCGGTAGCACCGCGCCCCCCGCCAGAAAAGCCAACGGATAGATCCAGCTGCTGTTTTCCACCCCCGGCCAATGCATGGCCACAGAGATGAGCAGAATCAACGCCGCCTGGATGATCAGCACAAAGCGGCGATCCATACGGTCGGAGAGGCGACCGATGGGCCAGGTGGAGAAGAGACCGCCGACAACCAGACAGAACATAAACACGCCGATGGCTTCCGGGGCCAGACCGATGCGCTTGGCGAACACCGCCCCCAGGGTCCAGAACGACCCGGACATGCAGCCGCTGGCCAGGGCGCCGATGACGCCCACGGGCGATTGCTCCATCAATGCGCCAAAGCGCATGCGCTTGGTGGGCACATGCACCGGCGTGGGGCGGGTGGAGAGCGCCAGCGGCAGCAGCGCCAAAGAGAGCAGCACCGACACCACCACAAACAGGAAGTAGCCGTCGGTGGAGGCCACTGTCAGCAGCAGCTGTCCCATGGCGGTGGAGCCCAGCAGCACCATCATATAGATGGAGAGCACCGCGCCGCGCTCTTCATTACGCGCCTTCTCGTTGAGCCAACTCTCCACCACCAGCGACATGCCCACCAGACAGAAGCCGGTGATTCCGCGAAACAGCGCCCAGCTCCAGGGGGAGATCCACACCGCATGCAGCAGCACCGAGGCGGAGGCCAGCGAGGCCATCACCGAGAAAGTGCGGATGTGGCCCACTTTATCCACCAAACGGGGGATCTTCAGGCTGCCGATGATAAAGCCCACATAGTAGATGGCCATCACAGCGCCTATGGCCTGTACGGAAAAGCTCTCGCTCTCAGCGCGCAGACCCAAAATGGAGGCTTGCAGTCCGAGGCCAAGATTCAGCATCCCCGCGCCTGCAAGCAGGGGCAGAAACGCGCTGGCCAATCGGATGGGGGTGATGTGCATGAACACAGCGGATTCCTATGCGGGCTCGGCTGGCTGAATGAATGTTCCGAGATCCTGACATCATATCGGTCAGGACGCATGATTCCAATGTCTGCGGCAAGCAACCCGGCTGCTGAGGAGCCTTGTGGAGGCAGTGGAACGCCCCTTTTTTTACAGCTTATAGCGGTTGAAATCCGATCATGGAGAGGTCGTCACGGCGTTGATGATCGCCCTGATACGCTTCATAGGCTTGGAGAATTTGTTCGGACTGACGCGCCAGGGGAAGATGGGCGCCGCAGAGCAGCAATTCTGACAGCCGCTTTTTGCCGAATCCGCGCCCCTTGTCGCCACCCACCTGATCGGTGAATCCATCGGTGAACAGGTAGTAACGGGCGCCGGGGATGAGTTTGATGGTGTGGTTGGTGTAAGAGTGATTGAGGGCGAAGCGACGGTAGCCGACCCCCGCCTTATCGCCTTTGATCATCTCCAACGCGCCATCGCGGATGATCCAGAGATCCTGTCGCGAGCCGCAGAAGGTGAGGCGGTTGCGATGGGGCTCCACCAGACACAGTCCCATCTCCAGGCCGTCATCGGACTCTCCTTGGGGCAGATCTTGTTTGAGCGCGGTCTTGATGTGTTGATGCGTTAGGCGCGTTAAGCGGGCCGGATTGTTGGTGCTCTGAAACGCCTGCTCCAGGGCGCCGACTGAGATCATGGTCATCAGCGCCCCGGGCACGCCATGACCGGTGCAGTCAAACAGCGCCAGCATGTAGCCGGTGCGATCGGGCTTGAACCAGTAGAGGTCGCCGCCGACGATATCCTTGGGCTGCCAGATGATAAAGTGGTCGCGCATCATGCCGATCAACTCCCGCTGGTCCGGCTGCAGGGAGCGCTGAATGCGGCTGGCGTAGTGCACGCTCTCGCGAATCAACTGGTGGCTGCGCTCCACTTCCTGCAGCGCCGCGCGCATATCCTCGTGATTCTCTGTTGTGGACACGATCCCGCCTTACCCTATTTGCGAAACAGCACGATGCTGGCGTCGTCCTCTCCGCTGGAGAGAGTGGAGAGGATCTCCTGCGCCGCCAAATTCAGGTCGCGGCCTTTGATCTTTTGGCAGAACTCGGCAAAGGGCAGCGTCTCTGGCAGACCATCCGACCACAGAATTAAAGTGTCTTTGCGCTGAAACGGATATGTGCGCGCTTTCAGTGAGCCGATGCCTTTGCCCACAGCGCCGTTGACGCATGACAGATAGCGTTCGCGCAGGTTCATGATCACCCCGTGAGGGTTGCCTACAGCCAGATACTGCATCTCCTGCCCGGCCAGCTCGACCCGGGCCAGCGCCATGGAGACGCCGCGGGTGTCGGTTAGACCTGTGTCGCAGTGGGCGAAAATCGTCTCCAGTGGGGCATCCTGATGTTGCTCCACCAGCGCCAACGCTTTGAGGGCCGCCTCTTCGGCGGCTTGTCCATGGCCGATGCCGTCGATTTGACACACCAGCGCAACGTCATCGCGCATCCATACGCCACAGCGATCCCCGCAATGAGAGCCGCCTAAATAGGAAGAGATGGCAAATCCGTACAGCACTCTCTCACCTGGACCTTTCCATCATGATCCACACCCGCGTTCCGCTGGGGCTGGATTCGATTCGGAAACCATCAACAAGGTCGCGGGCGCCATTGAGCCCGTGCCCCAGAGTTCCGCTGGTGCTGAAGCCTCTCTCTAGCGCTTGCTTGAGATCTGCAATCCCCGGACCGCGATCCTGCACCCACGCTTCAATGCGCTTTTTGCGATCATCGGCGTAGGTGGCCAACGCGCACTCCCCATCGAAGGCGTATTTGATAATGTTTCGGGTCAGTTCCGAGATGGCGGTGGCGAAGCGCGTCTGCTCGGCGGGCGAAAACGCCACTGCCGCCATCAAGCCAAATGCGGCCCGGCGTGAGCGGGAGATATCCTCCTCTTCACGGATGGCGAGCTTCAGCTTGCGGGTATCGGCCAAAGGCGTTCCAATTCGTTTATTCACGCAGCGGCGTTCGGCTGGGGTCGCGCCTAAACCCCCAACACCTGCCGACCATGCTCCAGATCCACCGCGGTGCGCACATTGCCGAAGTTGATGCCCATGTCGATCAGGGAGATGGCCACCTGGGGCTGCAAGCCGCAAATCACGCTGCGACACCCCATCACCCGGGCCATGGCGGCGGTCTTGACCAGGACGTCGTAGCGGAAGGAGTCGATGGTGCGCAGACCAGAGACATCCAGCAGCACGCCCTGGGCGTCGCGCTTTTTGATCAGCCCCAGCAGGTCATCCTGTAAGTCGCAGATGTCGCGGTCGGTCATGTCATCCTGAAACGCAATTTGCAGCACGTGGCCCTGTTTCAAAATGGGGATTTTCATTCCCTTAGTCGCTCGACAGGGAGACCAGTTTGCGGTTGGTCAGGCGCATCGCTTCGGCCACGCCGGAACGCAGCGAGCCTTTGGTGTTGATATTGGCCAGATTGACCCCCAGTTGCACCAGGGTCTGCGCGCCAGAGGGCTTGATGCCGGTGAGAATCACCGCGGCGCCGAGCATTTTCGCCGCCGCCACGGTTTTCATCAGGTGGTGGGAGACATCGGTGTCGATCACCGGCACGCCGGTCAGGTCGAGAATCGCCACTTCCGCCTGATGTTCGGCGATGCACTCCAGCAGACGTTCGATCAGATTGGCGGCGCGCACGGAATCGATCTCGCCCACCAGGGGCATCAGCACGATGTCGTCCCACAATTGAATGGCGGGGGTGGAGAGTTTTAGCAGGGTTTTGCGCTGCTCTTCAATGATGCGCTCGGCTTCAATTTTGTCGGAGATGTCGCGAATGATGCCGACGAAGTGTTTCTCTTCGCCCAGTTGGATCTCCGAGACGGAAAGGTCGATGGGGAACTCCGCGCCATCTTTTGCGCGGGCCTCCACTTGACGGCCCGAGCCGATGACGTTGGTGACGCCAGTCTTCATATAACGGTCCAGGTGGCCGTCATGGTCCACGGCGTAGCGCGAGGGCATTAGCATGGAGACGTTCTGCCCCAGCATCTCCTCATCGGAGTAGCCGAAGATTTCCCGCACGGACGGGTTGACCATTTTAATGATGCCGCGGCTGTTGATAATGACAAACGCATCGGCCGCCGGGGCAAAGATATCGGTCAGCATGGACAGAGTGTCGGGATTGGCGGGGCTGGTCATCACGCTTCCTTAATGGTGAGGTGAAAATAGACCCGGCGAACGCTGCAAGAATACAGGTTTGCTGGGCGAAGCTGTGCGATGTGGCGTGCAATGCAGACAGTGTAATAGATTTCGAGTCTAGCGGGATAGGGAATAAAATGATGAGGTTAAGCCTTGGTGAAAGCGCGTAGGAAGCGCAAAACTTGATGGGGGGAGAGCAAAATCCAGGCATAAAAAAACCGCCCTGTTTGGGCGGTTCTTGTATCAGAGAAACTCTCTCTGCAGAGTGATTTTGGTGGAGCTAAGCGGGATCGAACCGCTGACCTCCTGAATGCCATTCAGGCGCTCTCCCAGCTGAGCTATAGCCCCGTGTCCGTCTGAGAGCGCCAATATATACATCTGGCCCCGGCGGGTCAAACATTTTTTTCAAGAAAATTTCACCGCCCTGAAACCCCGGCGAAACCGGTGCGCGCGCAGGGAAAAAATGGTAGCGTGAGCCGATTTTCCCATTTGATGACGGATCTCCATCTGCTGGCGCCGGGGAGGCGCGGAACCACAGTGCTCCATCCCACGTTGGATCAATTCCAATCTCTGTGCGAAGAGGGGAATCTGATTCCCGTCTATCGTGAGATCATGGCCGACCTGGATACCCCGGTCACCGCCTTCCTCAAAGTGGCGGCGCAGGATCCCCATGCGTTTCTGCTGGAATCGGTGCAGGGCGGGGAGAAGTGGGGGCGCTACAGTCTGATCGGGCTGGCCCCGCGCATGTTGTATCGCGCCTGGGGGCGTCGGGTGGAGATCGAAACCCTGGAGCCGGAGCTGCGGGTCAAGAGCTTCGACGATGTGGACCCGGTGCGCACACTGCGCGAGTTGATGGCGGAGAACACGCCGGTGGCGTGTGAGAATCTGCCGCGCTTCTGCGGCGGCGCGGTGGGCTATTTGGGCTATGACTCGGTGCGCTGTTTTGAGACCATCCCCAACGACAACCCGGCCACGCTGGAGACCCCCGACGTCTTCTTTATGTTCTGCGACACCGTGTTGGTGTTCGACAATCTCTATGGCCGCTTGAAGATCGTGCGCAACGTGCGCCTGGAGCAGGGGGACGACCCCGCCCAGGCTTATGAGCTGGCGGCGTCGCGCATTGAAGCCATTGTGGCGAAATTGAAGGAGCCGCTGCGCTCGCAGGAGAATACGCACCCGCCGCAGACCGTGAGCGAGTCGGACTTCGTCTCTGAGATGACCCGCGAAGAGTATGAAGCCGCCGTGGTGCGCGCCAAGGAGTACATCCTGGCCGGGGACATCATGCAAGTGGTGCTCTCGCAGCGCCTGTCGATTCCTTTCCCCCATGCCGACAGCCAGCTCTATCGCGCCTTGCGCGCCACCAACCCCTCGCCCTATCTGTTCCTGGTGCGCTGCGGCGACTTCTCCCTGGTGGGCTCCAGCCCGGAGATTCTGGTGCGCCAGGAGGGGACCACGGCCACGGTGCGGCCCATCGCCGGCACCCGTCCGCGCGGGCGCGACGAGACCCATGACAAGGAGCTGGAGGCCGAGCTGCTGGCCGACCCCAAGGAGCGCGCCGAGCATCTGATGCTGGTGGACCTGGGGCGCAACGATCTGGGGCGCATCGCCGAGATCGGCACGGTGCAGGTGACCGAGCAGTATGTGATTGAACGCTACTCCCATGTGATGCACATCGTCTCCAATGTGGAGGCGCGCCTGAAGGATGGTCTGGACGCCTTCGATGTGGTGGCGGCCACCTTCCCGGCGGGCACGGTGAGCGGCGCGCCGAAGATTCGCGCCATGGAGATTATTGATGAACTGGAGGTCTCCCAACGCGGCCCCTATGCGGGCGCGGTGGGTTACTTCTCCTATTCGGGACATATGGATCTGGCCATCGCCATTCGCACGGCGGTGATTCAGGATGGTCGTCTCTATATCCAGGCCGGGGCGGGCATCGTCGCCGACTCCCAGCCCGATAAGGAGTGGGAGGAGACCATGAACAAAGCGCGCGCCATTTTCCGCGCGGTGGATCTGGCCCAGCGCGGCCTGGATGTCTAACAGAGAGGGCGCGCCATGTTGGTCATGATCGATAACTACGACTCCTTCACCTATAACCTGGTGCAGTACTTCGGCGAGCTGGGCGCGGATGTGCGCACTTTCCGCAACAATGAGATCACCTTAGAGGAGATCGACGCCATGGGGCCCTCCCATGTGTGTCTGTCGCCGGGGCCGTGCACCCCCACCGAGGCGGGCATCAGCGTGGCGGCGGTGAGCCACTTCGCCGGGCGCATCCCGCTGCTGGGGGTCTGTCTGGGGCATCAATCCATCGGCCAGGCCTACGGTGGACGCATCATTCGCGCCCCCTCCGGCGTGATGCACGGCAAAACTTCGCCCATCCATCACACCGATAGCGGCGTGTTCGCCAATCTGCCCAATCCGGTGACAGCCACCCGCTACCATTCGTTGGTGATTGAGCGCGAAACCCTGCCCGACTGTCTGGAGATCACCGCCTGGACCGAAGACGGTTTGATCATGGGCGTGCGGCACAAGGAGCTGGCGGTGGAGGGGGTGCAGTTCCACCCCGAATCGATTCTCACCGACGGCGGCCACGCGCTGCTGCAGAACTTCCTGGATATGTGATGATGGCGTTGTTGGTTAGTCTGTGTTGTAAGGGAAGATGAAAGAGACTGGGGCTTCGCCCCAGACCCCGACCAGGGCTTTGCCCTGGACCCATGAGGGCTCCGCCCTCAACCCGCCAGGGCTCTGCCCTGGACCCGGCAGGGGAATGATTCCCCTGCACCCCCGTTAGTTTTCCCTCGTGCGCGCTTTCGAATTGCGTGCATGGCGGGAGAGGTTTCGGGAGCCAAAGTGAGAGACTTCCTGTCGCGCGTTATGGAGAGCTGAACATGCAGATTCAACAGGCCATCGCCCAAATCGTGGAGCGCCGCAGTCTGACCATGGAACAGGCGCGCGCGGCCATGGATCAGATCATGTCCGGCAACGCCACCGACGCCCAGATCGGCGCCTACATCACCGCCTTGCGCATGAAAGGCGAAACCGTGGATGAGATCGCCGGTTCGGCCCTGGCCATGCGCGAAATGGCGCTCAAGGTCAAAGCCCCGGAAGGGGCGGTGATCGTGGATACCTGCGGCACCGGCGGCGACGCCTCGGGCACCTTCAATATCTCCACTACGGTGGCCTTCGTGGTGGCCGCCTCCGGGGTGACGGTGGCCAAACACGGCAACCGCTCCATCTCCTCCAAAAGCGGTTCGGCGGATGTGCTTACCGCGCTGGGAGTCAACATTGACGCCGACATGAGCGTGGTGGAGACCTGCTTGCGCGAAGTGGGCATCGGTTTTCTGTTCGCCCCGCGTCTGCATGGCGCCATGAAGCACGCCATGGGGCCACGCAAGGAGCTGGCCATCCGCACCGTGTTCAATCTGCTCGGCCCGTTGACCAACCCGGCGGGGGCCGAAGCGCAGCTGATCGGCGTGTTCGACTCCGCCTGGACCGAGCCCATGGCACGGGTGCTGGGGCGTTTGGGCTCCAAGCGCGCCATAGTGGCCCACGGCTCCGATGGGCTGGACGAGATCACTGTGACCGGCTTGACCCAGGTGGCGGAACTCAAAGCCGATGGTTCGGTGAGTCGCTATATGATCTCGCCGGGGGATCTGGGGCTGACCAGTTGCACCGCCGAAGAGCTCAAGGGCGGCGACGCTGAGGAGAACGCCGCCATCACCCGGGCGGTGCTGGGCGGCGAGCAGGGCCCCAAACGGGATATCGTGGTGATCAACGCCGCCGCCGCGCTGTATGTGAGCGGCATGGTCTCTAGCATTAAAGAGGGCATGGAGATGGCCGCTCAGGCCATCGACTCCGGGCGCGCATTGCAGCGGTTGGATATGCTGGCGCAGACCTCCAACGTCAGCGTGTAAGAGGCGAGCCCGATGCGTATCGCGCCCACCCGGTTGGAAGGCGTCATGCGGATTCTGCCGCGAGTGTATGGGGATGATCGCGGCTACTTCTTCGAGGCGTGGCGGCAGAAGGAGCTGCGCGAGGCGGGCATCGACGCCGAATTCGTGCAGATGAATCAGAGCGGCTCCCAACGCGGCGTGCTGCGCGGGTTGCACTACCAGATTCAGCAGCCTCAGGGCAAATTGGTGCGGGTGCTGCGCGGCGAGATCTTCGATGTGGCGGTGGATTTGCGCCGCTCCTCCCCCACCTTCGGTCAGTGGGATGGCTGGGTGCTCAATGACGTCACCCGCGAAGGGGTGTGGATCCCCCCAGGATTCGCCCACGGCTTTCTCACCTTGAGCGAGCGCGCCGAGTTTGAGTACCTCTGCACCGACACCTATGCGCCACAGTGGGAGCGGGCGATTCGCTGGGATGACCCCGATCTGGCCATAGTGTGGCCGCAACTGGAGGGCGCGCTGACGCTCTCACAGAAGGATCAGGACGCCACTGCTTGGCGCGATGCGGAACTGTTCCCGTGACGATTCTGGTGCTGGGCGCCGGGGGGCAGTTGGGCTTGGAGTTGGAAATATACGCAGATAAGGGCGGAAAAGTGATTTATCTGCCCCATTCTAATGCAGATATCTGTGATAAATCAGAAATAACTGATGCAATCCTTCATATAAATCCTTCAACTATAATTAACTGCGCAGCCTACACCGCCGTGGACCGCGCTGAAGCGGAGCCGCAGCGCGCCTTCGCCATCAATGCCGATGGGGTGGAGAATGTCGCCCGCGCCGCCGCTCGTGTGGGCGCGCGTCTGATCCACATCTCCACCGATTATGTGTTTGACGGCTGCTCCCGGATTCCCTATACCCCCGCTGACGCCACTGCGCCGCTGAGTGTGTATGGTGAAAGCAAGTTGCAGGGGGAGGAGCGTGCGCTGCGCACATTGGGCGAGCGCGCATTGGTGATTCGCAGCGCGTGGCTGCACAGCGCGCGCGCGGGGAATTTCGTCTCCACCATTTTGCGCCTGCTGCGCGAGCGGGACGCCTTGCGCGTGATCGACGATCAGGTGGGTTCGCCCACTCAGGCTGGCGCTCTGGCCCAGACAATCTGGTGCGTGGTGACGGATGCGCCCGCCGCCCACGGGGTGTGGCATTGGGCGCAATCCGGCGCGGCCAGTTGGCATGGGTTCGCCTGTGAGATTCAGCGCCGCGCGTTGGCGTTGGGGCTGCTCAAACAGGAGATCCCCATCACCGCCATCCCTTCAGCGGAGTATCCCCAGGCGGCGCGTCGCCCGGCCTACAGCGTGTTGGATTGCGCCGCCGCACGCCAAGCGTTGGGCGTTGAGGCGGACTCGTGGCAAGCGGGCGTGGGTCGCACGCTGCAGGAGGGGGTGGCGCGCGGCCTCTTCCTGCGCGCGGATCGGCTGATGTGATGATGCGCTAATATCTGCGCACATCAATATAAATGAACTGCTCCCACTGCTTTTCATGCGCGTCCCTCCGCATGTGTTGTCTTGCAGACGCTATGCTTGCATCGAGATCGAATCCATGGGCAAGAGCGCCGCTGTCTATAAGAATAAGTCCCATTCCCAATGCGTTTGTTGCACGTTTCTCTGAGCGTGTGCGGGCAACGCCTTCACATTGGCAACAGCGAGTCAAAACCGAAACTGCACAGAACGGTCAATGTTTGCGTGACGTAGCTTGAGCTTGCGCTGACTATTGGCCGCCGACTGGTCGGCGGCGGGGTCTGGGGGCGCGCCCCCAGCGGCCACAGGCAAAGCCGTATCTAACAAAAAGGGCGGCGCCCCCACGGTTTGGTTGTTGGGAGCTCGAGGGCAAAGCCCTCGATATCTTCCAGCGCCCATATGTTTACTTTTGGATGCTAGCGACTCTAACAAATGGGCGGCTCCCCACGGTTTGGTTGTTGGGAGCTTGAGGGCAAAGCCCTCGATATCTTCCAGCGCCCATATGTTTACTTTTGGATGCTAGCGACTCTAACAAATGGGCGGCTCCCCACGGTTTGGCTTTTTGGGAGCTCGAGGGCGCAGCCCTCGATATCTTCCATATTCAAAATCGCCAATGTCCCATTGTGAATTCGGCTGACTCAAACTGAGCTGGCCATCTCAATTGGCCACGCCATGCAGCCGCACCAGCAGCGCCTCGGCCACCTCTTGGTGTCCGGCGCTCTGCGCCAGCTCCAGGGCGGTTTGCCCCCACCAGTTCTGCGCGTAGGGACTGGCGCCTTCATCAAGCAGACGCAGCACCATACCTAGATGGCCCTTGCTGGCGGCCCACATCAGGTCGGTGTTGCCTTGCAGATCCCGATGCGTTTGCTGGGCGTCGCTCACCCAGGGGCGTTGCGCCAACTGTTGGCGCTCCACTTCCGGCGCGAACCGCGTTTGCGATGCGCCGTGACGCGGCGCGCGTTCCGAGGGGATCGCCGCCGGGCTATTCTGCAACGGCAAGGCGACAAGCGCCGCCATCAATATCATGGGCGCGGCGCTCCAGTAGCGGGAACGGTTCATGATCTCTCTCCCAACTCGTGGCCAACGAACAGCGTTGGTCTCTTCACGTCTGTCACAAAGCAACCGCCAGGCCATTATGTTAAACAGTTGAGAAACTGGGAGAATCTTGATTGTTCGGCGGATGCGGGGAGGCGAAAAGTCGGGTTGCTGGGAAAATCTTGCCGAGACAATTGCGTCATCGCGGCAGAAGATTCTCCAGCAATTGGGAAAAATGCTCCGGTAGCGGCGCGCCGCTGAACAGGGCGGCAAATGCGGGATCCCACGGAATGGGCGCATCCATAACGGACAAATGGTATGCCACCGCCTGCGCGTGCAGCGGGCCGAGATCTTCGCCGCGATAGTGATTGATGGCGATCATGGCGGGTAGGGGGGCGGCGCGTTTGGCCTGGGCCTGGGCAAGCAGGGCGCTGAGCCCCTCCAACGACCAGATGTCTGGCAAGGTGGGGCGGCAGGGGATGATCAGTCGATCGCAGATGGCCAGCAGATCCACCAGAGCGGTCTCCAGGCGCGGCGGCGCATCGATGATCACGTGTTCAAATTGGGGGGTAAAGCGCGGCAGCGCCTCGGGCAGGGTTTGCAGCAGTTGATGACGGACGAGGAGGGGCAGATTGAGCGCTTCGCCCACGCTCTCATACCAGTGCGAGGCGGTGCCTTGATCGTCGGCGTCCAGCAGCAGAACCGAGGCGCCGCTTTGCGCCAAACGCCAGCTTAATGCGACTGCCAAGGTGCTTTTTCCTGTGCCGCCTTTTTGATGATAGAGCGCGTAAACCGCCATTTGCCCATCGCTTTCACTGTTGTTCCGGGGCGCGGACTCTAGGATTCAAAAAGCCGCGCCAATGGGGTAAGGTGGTCTCCCACCAACAATGCGGCTCGGGAAAGAAGCATGGACGCAGAACGCCTTATCGAACAGATCGCCGAACAGCAAGGCGTGGATTATAAAACCGCTTCAGCGCTGATCGCCAGCCTTCTGGAGTCAATCGCCGAACAGTTGGCTGCTGGCGAACGCATCTGCTTCGAGGGGTTTGGCGAGTTTGCCATCAAGCGCATTCCGCCGTGGTTGGGTCCGCACCCGGATACCCGGGAGATGGTCACGCTGCCGGGGCGCAACGTGCCCTATTTTCAATCCGACCCCGCTTTGCGCAAGCGCATGAACGATGGCGTGGATTGGAAACACACCATGCCGCGCCCGATCAAGAAGAAGTAGTCCCTGTCAGTTCGCATCGCGCACGCAGCGCGCATAGTTCACTATTCTCACCGCATCCTGCTGACCGCCACGACCACTGCTCCAGCGCGTAGGATCGCCCGATTTGGGGTCGCTGCGCTGCGCCCCCGCGCCATGCACGTCGATTCCCTGGGTCGAGACGCACTGCCCAAAGCAGAGGTAAGTCGCCTCTGAGGGGGAGTCCCCGTGGGTGGTGGAGGACCAGAACCAACCGCTGGGGTCTCTCTGGGTGAAAAATTGGGTGTCCAGCGCCAGGTTGGCGCGGGAGTAATCCACCAGGCTTTGCAGCTCGCGCACATTGGGCAGGCGCCAGTCGTTATGACTGGCCAGAGTGAGATTCTCACAATAGGCTAGCGCGTCGCCCCAGTTGCGGGTGTGGCCATCATCCTTCTGCTGCCACATCAGGCCAAAGGCGCGGTCGGTAACCACGCCATCCTTGTGGGCGACAAAATCGTTTTCGCCCCATACCGGACCGCTCACGCAGCGGGAGAAGAGCGCGACCGGGCCGTTGCGCGGCGCGCTCTTGATGCGGCCATCGAGGAAGTTGAAGAAGAAGTTGTGCCCGCCGCGATTCATCACCCGCCCCGGGTAGGCGGTGGCCGACCAGGTCTGTCCCATCATCTCCGGCGAGTGGGTGGCGTAGGGGTCGTTGGCCAACTCACGCCAACTGGGCGGCTTGATCTCAAACGCCGAGCTGTCCAGGAAGGGGCGTCCGCCGGTGTATCCGGCCCAATGGCTGATGGAGAAGAGTTCTCGAATGGTGGGCAGGCGCCAATCGTCGCGTCCGGCCAGACTCAGTTGTGCGCAGCGCTGTTGCGCTTGCGGATAGTGCAGGCGCTGGGCGTGGTGCGCGCTCTCCCAGGTGAGTCCCGTGGCAAGATCGCGCACCGCGCCAGCGCCCGCCGATTCATACGCCATGGCGCGTCCGGCGTAATTGCCATCCTGTCCAAAGAACGGTTCGCCAGGCTTGGGACAGTCGATCACGCGGCGTGCGTCAAAGCAGGTGATCTGCCCGCTATCCGGCAAGCGATTGTGGGTGGCGATGGCGTTGGGGTCCGCTGCGCGCGGCGTGTAACCCTGCGGTCGTCCCCCGGGCGCTCCGCCGCCTTGGGGACGCCGACTCTGACCCCTGGCGAAATTCCCCGGAGGGCGAGAGAAGCCATTGGCCATGTTTGGCGCTGCGCCAGGTTGGCCGCCAGAGTTCATCCCTGGCGGGCCGCCGCGATGGCTGTTGGGCACGCACACCAGCCCGGCCCCGCCAAAACGATCCGGGCGGCACTGGCCATCCAGCTTGCCATGGGGCGTTGTGACTTGGCAGGCGGCGCCCTGTTGTCGGTCGGCGCAGGCGCTGAACGCTTCCGGCGGCGGTCCCCCGCCCGGGGGACCGCCTTGGCTCATCTGACCACTAAATTGGCCAGGCGCTCCCATGGGGCCCAAGGGGCCGTTGTTGGAACCGCTGAATTCAGTGTTCATTTGCGCCATGCCGCTGCTTGCCGTCAGAGCGGTAGCCAGCAGGAGCGCCGCAAGCGTCGTACTCTTCATGCGACTCAGTTGGATTGGTTATAGCCGCCATAGCCGCCGGGAGGCTGGCCATAACCGCGTTGCTGCATACCATTGGACTGACCGCCCTGCATACCGCCCTGCATGCCGCCCGGAGGTCCGCCGCGATGGCCATTGGGCACGCACACCAGCGAGTTGGAGCCGCTATGGCGATCTTGCTGACACGTGCCAGACAGGGTTCCATGGGGCGTGGTGACTGAGCAGCTGGCGCCTTGCGAGCTGTTGGCGCAGGCGGTGAACGCCTCTTGCGGCGGCCCACGGCGGCCCATCTGGTTGCCGGACTGGCCCATCTGTCCATTTTGCCCCATCTGTCCCATTTGTCCGCCAGGAGGACCGTACTGACCATTATTCTGATAAGACTGCGCAAAGCTGGCGCTGGCGACTAACGCGCCGCTTACAAACAGAGCCAAAGCAATCGGGGTCTTCATACAGCGTCTCCTCGGGTGAGAGTCTCACAGGCGAGCCTGTGGAGGTGATTTGATTT
The DNA here is from genome assembly GCF_002109495.1 of Magnetofaba australis IT-1. Taxonomy (NCBI): domain Bacteria; kingdom Pseudomonadati; phylum Pseudomonadota; class Magnetococcia; order Magnetococcales; family Magnetococcaceae; genus Magnetofaba; species Magnetofaba australis. Next base: position 694,665 of record NZ_LVJN01000018.1, on the reverse strand, counting down.
TGAAAGCAGAAACCCGTGAACGGAGTTCCGGCGTCGTTGAAGCAGTGGGGCGCAGACGGCTCCAGAATCCGTTCCCAATATTAAAGACGCAACAGAGACGTTGTGGTCACAGAAAAAAATGTTAACAACGCGTTTTTCTAAAATGTCCCAGCCATAGCCCCATTCCGGCGTGTGCAAAGCTTTTGTTTGAAGAAATATAGTGAATCAAAACCAAAGTTGCACAAAACTGCCAATGTTTGCGTGACGTAGATTGAGCTTGCGCTGACTATTGGCCGCCGACTGGTCGGCGGCGGGGTCTGGGGGCCGCGCCCCCAGCGGGTGTGGGCGGAGCCCACGGTTTGGTCTTCGGGAGCTCGAGGGCGTAGCCCTCGATATCTTTCATGACCAATACCCAAACTGTCCGATTCTGATTTCAACTGACAATAAGCAAAAGAAAACCCGCCCCGAATCGCTTCGGGGCAGGTTGATCAATCAGCCTGTGCTGAACGGCTTAGGCGCCGTGGCTGTGGCTGCGAATCGCTTCCAGAACGCTATCCATGCTGGCCTTGGCGTCGCCGAACAGCATGCGGTTGTTCTCTTTGTAGAACAACGGGTTGTCAATGCCCGAGTAGCCGCTGCCCATGGAGCGCTTGAGCACCACGGTGGTTTTGGCTTTCCACACTTCCAGCACCGGCATGCCCCAGATCGGGCTGCCCGGATCTTCCTGAGAAGCGGGGTTGACGATGTCGTTGGCGCCGATCACCAGCACCACGTCGGTCTCGGGGAAGTCCTCATTAAGCTCGTCCATCTCCAGCACGATGTCATAGGGGACTTTGGCTTCGGCCAGCAGCACGTTCATGTGACCGGGCAGACGACCGGCCACCGGGTGGATGCCGAAGCGCACATTGATGCCGCGAGCGCGCAGAGTGGAGGTGATCTCCGCCACCGGGTACTGCGCCTGGGCCACGGCCATGCCGTAACCGGGGACGATGATCACTTCGCTGGCGTTGAGGAGCATCTCGGCGACGTCGTCGTGCTGCACCGGGATCACCTCTTTGGGGCCGTCATCGTCGGACGAGGAGGCGCTGACGCTCTCGCCGCCGAAGCCGCCCAGGATCACGCTGACGAAGGAGCGGTTCATGGCGCGGCACATGATGTAGCTCAGGATGGCGCCCGAGGAGCCCACCAGCGCGCCCACCACGATCAGCAGGTCATTGTTGAGCATGAAGCCGGTGGCCGAGGCGGCCCAACCGGAGTAGCTGTTGAGCATGGAGACCACCACCGGCATGTCGGCGCCGCCGATGCCCATGACCAGATGCCAGCCCAGGAAGAAGGCCAACAGGGTCATGATGATCATGAACGTGCCGCCCTGCATGATGGAGTCGGTTCCCATGAACAGGTAGCACAGGTAGATGGAGACCAGCACCACCAGGGCGTTGAGGCCGTGGCGCATGGGCAGCATCAGGGGCTTGGAGGCGATCTTGCCGTTGAGCTTGCCGAACGCCACCACCGAACCGGTAAAGGTCACCGCGCCGATGAAGATGCCGAGGAAGATCTCCACTTCGTGGATCACTTTCATGGCGTGATCGCCATTGGCCAGCGCGGCGTGGGTGTCGGGGTCAAAGTGGTTGGCGAAGCCCACCAGCACGGCGGCCAGACCCACGAAGCTGTGCAACACGGCCACCAGCTCGGGCATCTGGGTCATTTCCACTTTGGCGGCCAGGAAGGCGCCGACGCCGCCGCCGATCACCATCGCGACGATGATGAAGGGGAGGTTGCCCACGTGACTGGAGAACAGGGTGGCGACGATGGCCACGGCCATGCCCAGCATGCCGTAGTAGTTACCGCGGCGCGCGCTCTCCTGGTGGGACAGGCCCCCCAGGCTGAGGATGAAGAAGATGCTCGCGCCGATGTACGAGGCAGTTAACAAACCTTGAGAAATCATGATTGGTTCCCTTTATCAATCCCGAAGTCGGCGGTTACTTCTGGAACATCTTCAACATGCGCTGGGTGACCAGGAAGCCGCCTGCGATGTTGATGGTTGCAATGAGAATGGCGATGACCGACAGCGCCAACACAATCGTGCTGCTGGTGCCCATCTGCACCAACGCGCCCAGCACGATGATGCCGGAGATGGCGTTGGTCACGGACATCAGCGGCGTGTGCAGGGCCGGGGTCACATTCCACACCACCATGTAGCCGATGAAGATCGACAGCACGAACACGGTGAAGTGGGGCAGGAACTCCGCAGGCGCGTAGTTGCCCATGCCGAACAGCGCCAGGGCGCACAGGGCCATGGTGATGATGGTGCCACGGGTCTTGGCGCGGGCGGCGGCCACGGGATCCTCCACCGGCATCGGCGGCGGCGCGGTCTTGGGCTTGGCGCTGGCTTGGGCCACCACTTTGGGCGGCGGCGGCGGCCAGGTGATTTCGCCATCTTTGACGATGGTGCAGCCGCGGATCACGTCATCTTCCATGTTCACGTTGAGCTGACCATCCTTCTCAGGGGTCAAGTCGGTGAGCAGGTGACGGATATTGGTGGCGTAGAGCTGGCTGGCCTGGGTCGGCAGACGGCTGGGCAGATCGGAGTAACCGATGATGGTCACGCCGTGCTTGATGATCGCTTCGCCATGCACGGTGAGTTCGCAGTTACCGCCGGTCTCCGCCGCCAGGTCAACGATCACGCTGCCTTCGGGCATCGCTTTGACCATCTCTTCGGTGATCAGCTTCGGCGCGGGCTTGCCCGGGATCAACGCGGTGGTGACGATGATGTCCACCTCTTTGGCCTGCTCCAGGAACAGCGCCATTTCGGCTTCGATGAACTCTTTGGACATCACTTTGGCGTAGCCGCCTTCGCCGGTGCCGTCCTCTTCGAAGTCCAGCTCCAGGAACTCGGCGCCCATGGATTTGACCTGGTCCTTCACTTCCGGACGGGTGTCGAAGGCGCGCACAATGGCGCCCATGCTGGCGGCGGCGCCGATGGCGGCCAGACCCGCCACGCCGGCGCCGATCACCATAACTTTGGCGGGGGGCACTTTACCGGCGGCGGTGATCTGACCGGTGAAGAAGCGGCCAAAGTGCTGCGAGGCCTCCACGATGGCGCGGTAACCGGCGATGTTGGCCATGGAGCTCAGGGCGTCCATCTTCTGCGCGCGGGAGATGCGGGGCACCGCATCCATGGCGAACACGGTGACCTTCTGCGCCTTGAGGCTCTCCATCAGCTCGGCGTTCTGCGCCGGCCAGATGAAGCTGATCAGGTGTGCGCCCTCTTTTAGCAGAGGAACTTCGGTCGCCTCGGGAGCGCGGACCTTGAGCACGATCTCCGACTGGCCCCACAGGCTGGCGGCGTCGGCAACGATCTCCGCGCCCGCCTCTGCATAAGCGGAGTCGAGGAATTTCGCTTCCGCCCCGGCGCCCGCCTCAATGGCGACGTCGAAGCCGAGTTTTTTCAGTCGCCCCACCGATTCCGGCGAAGCCGCCACCCGGCGCTCGCCAGGGTAGATCTCCTTGGGTATGCCGATTCTCATGCCGATGATTCCTTAGATTTGGCTTTTAAAACTTACGCTTGGCTTAGCGCTGGTCTTGCGCGCGGCCATCTGAGAATAACGCTGTTGGAGTCGTTTTTGATATTTCTGACTGGGTTGCAGTCATCACAAAAATAGGCGCCATCAACGTCAGATTATGGGGGAGGCTACTGTCCTTTGTGCGGAAACACAAGGCTCTTTTGGTTTTGGAGGGCAAAAAATCATAATATGCTGATATTGAAAAAATGGGTTCAGCATTAACGAGTTAATTCAAATAAAGAAAAGCGCGCGCACGAGCGTGGCGGCGCATGAGTCTGCTGCGTCCTGCGCGCGCATTCTTTATCTAGGCGCTTACTTGAGGCGATCGTGCACGAACCAGACGGTGAACTTCTCCAGTTCGGCGCGCAGCGCCTTGACCTCGGGGGCGGACTCCAGCGCATCCAGGTCCACGTCCAGGTCGTGATCGGTGACCAGCTCCTCCATCAGGGTGCGCATGGTCTCGCGCAACGTGCCATCGGATTCGGCGACGATTTTGTCAATGCCACAAGCCATAACAACTCTCCTGCATCATGTGTAGGGGGCGCGCAAAGGGGCGCGATTGGGTGGATCAGCGCCGCTTTGTGTGCCAGCATAGAGCCATCTTATCGCGGTTTGGCGCAGGGAACAAAGGTGTTGCGCGCGGCGAGGGGGGCAGCGAAGGAGTCTGGGGGGCGTCAGATTTCACATAGACGCCCTGCAAACAGAGCATGGCGTTGATTGCCGGTTCCACCGATGGCGTGACTTGTATCACGGACTCAGGCAAATCGGCGACGCCAATGGCATCCACGTGGGCGCGATTACAGGGGGACAGTGTGATTTGTGCGCAGTCCACATCAATTGCTCGCTGGTTTGTTATCCCATTTATTCGCCATGTACTAGAGAGTCGAGCCCTTCAATAGCTTTCGAGTCGGCGCCCAAGGCAAAGGCGAAGCCGTCGTGAGGCAATGGCGTGCGCGGCGTCAACCTTCCGACAACGTCCAGACGCGGGCGTTGTCGCTCCGCATCCGTTCTCAGCAACGCATCAGCCTAGCCAGAGTCAGCAAGAGCTGGTCGTTGTCGTATAGCAACGTCTTGTCATGGGGGAGCGACCATTCAACATCGGCGCTGTCGCGAGCGAACCCACCGCCAATCTGATTCATTTTACCTGGGGTTCATATCATCAAGCAGAGTTGGCGGTCAGATCTGCAAATTGCGTTTCAGTGGTGCGAAAAGCCATGCGCAAAATAATTCTAAATCGAACATTCAAAATTTTGTCGCGGATCCCACGCCGCCATGCGGCGTCGTAACGTTGCAAAAGCCGTCGTGTGGTCTTGAGGCGGGAATTGTCGGTCGTGCGTAAGAGTGATCAGATTGAGAAGTTATCTGACTTCAATATCTTGGAGAGACTGATGGACTATCCTGTGACGCCTGTGGCGGGCGCTCTAGCAGATGCACCAGCAAGCAGGTTTCTCTTGCGCCTGGCAAGCGCCATAGAAGCATCAGAAAATTGCCTCAAATAAACCGTATTATCAGGTGGTTGACGTAGATATGCTCTGGTGGTGCCGGTGACATCATTATTCTGTGTAAACCCGAGGAAAAAGTAGAGGAGGTCATTGTATGCTTCTGAGCGCTATGATAAAAAAGCATGTTGCAGTTTACAGATGAGAGCCAGATTGCATTGAGCGTCCAATAAGCGATGTTTCTGGTATGAAGTTTGCCTGGAATCATTGACGGATTTGATCCTGGCGACTGAGTCAGGCTCCTCCCAGTGCAATAAGTCCGTTGGCAATCGAATGGTGTCAGCAGGCGGCCTCACCGCCAGTCTGATGCTCAGTGAGGCTGCATCCAAAATGTACCTGAAAAGGACTGCGCAGGCCCGATTGAGATGACGGACGCGCTTGACGAATAAGGTAAAAAAACGTCACGCGCTTAGCGTGAAAATAGCGTCGTACAGCCACGATGGCGGAGAGCCTTTATGAATGCTCTGAGAAATCTGAACTTCGGGACCAAGATCATCCTCGCCACCATCGTGGTGGTGTCGGTTGGCTTCTTCCTCCTGTTCCTGTTTATCAAATCTGCGGTGGAGACGGATGCGATTGACAACATCGTCGCCAAATCCCGCGAGTTGACCTCGCAGGCGGATGCCGCACAGAAATACGTCTCCAAGCTGGCCAAAGACGGCAACTTCAAAACCGAGTTGGCTGCAGATGCGCGCAAATACCTGATGGACCAGGGCTTTAAGCTGGATGGTTCGGACAATCAGCAGGCCATCGTCAAGGCGGTGCGCAACACCGCCTTCTACGGCACCATTCCAGTGGTGGCCGGGTGGACCATCGGCGCCACCAAGACCGAAGGCTTCGATAAATCATGGGTGTTCCGCGTCACCAAAAAACAGGCGCGCAACGAAGCCAACGAAGCCACGCCGCTCGAGCGTGAAATGCTCGAGCAGATGGACAGCGAAGGGCTGCGCGAGATCTATCGCATCGTGCCCAAAGAGAACGGCGACGGTCGCGAACTGCGCTACATGCGCCCGGTGAAGATGTCCAAGGAGTGTCTGTTCTGCCACGGCACCATCAAGGATTACGCTGATGGCGGCGGCGTGGTGGACCCCATCGGCATGAAGATGGAGGGGTGGCACGAAGGCGAACAGCGCGGCGCGTTTGAGATCATCGCTGACCTCAATCCGGTGGATGACGCGGTGGGCTTCCTGGTGCTGGAAGTGTTGGGCCTGGGCGTGCTGGTGATTGCGTTGGTCTCTGTTGTGAGTTTCCTGATGATCAACAATCTGGCCATCAAGCCGGTGCGCAATATCCGTCGTCTGCTCAGCAGCGTGGCCGCCGGCGATCTGACCGTCACCGTGCCCCCCGCCGGGGTGCAGGACGATATTGGTCAGACGGTGAAAGCCACCGGCGATATGGTCAACAGTCTGCGCGAGATGTTCGGCGTCATTAAAGACAACGCCGTACGCCTGAAGGACGCGGCGGGCAATATCGCACAAGTTTCCGACACGCTGCAGGACAAGGCCAGCGACATGTCGTCCAAGGCCAACTCGGTGACCAGTTCGGCGCAGAGCATGAGTGGCGGTATGGAGACGGTGAGCAAGGCCACCACGCTGATGAGCGTGAATATGAACACCATCGCCGCAGCCGCCGACCAGATGAACTCCAACATGACCACCATTTCGGCGGCGGCGGAAGAGGCCAGCATCAACCTCTCCACCGTGGCGGCGGCCTCCGAGGAGGCTTCCACCAGCATGACCTACGTGAATGACGCCGCCGAACGCACCGGCTCTAATGTGGCGGCGGTGGCCAAGGCGCTGACCGAGATGACGCAGTCGTTGGTTGGCGTGCGCAAACAGTGCGAAGCCGCCAGCGATGAGTCGCAAAGCGCGCGCGCCAATGGTCAGGCCAACGCTGAAGTGATGACCAAGCTCACCGACTCCGCGCTGGAGATCGGCAAAGTGGTGGACGTCATCAACAATATCGCCGACCAGACCAACATGCTGGCTCTGAACGCTTCCATTGAAGCGGCTGGCGCCGGTGAGTCGGGCAAGGGCTTTGCGGTTGTGGCCAACGAGGTCAAGGAGTTGGCGCGTCAAACCGGTGAGGCGACCCACACCATCTCCGAGCAGATCGATGAGATTCAGGACCACTCCAAAGACGTGGCTCGTCGCGCCAAGGAGGTCAACACCATCATCGAGCGCATCAACGACGCCAACCAGGAGATTCTGCAAGCGGTGGACGATCAGACCGCCCATGTCAACGAGATCTCCAACTCCATGGGCCAAGTACGCGGCGAAGCCGATGAGGTGAACCGTCGCGTGGGCGAATCCTCCGACGGCATCGCCGAGGTGAACCGTAACGTGCAGGAGATCACCACCGGCATCACCGAGGTGACGCGCAATGTGACCGAGGCCAGTCAGGGCGTGGGCGAGATGACCCGCAACGTCTCTGACGTGACCAAGAGCAGCGCCGAGATCTCCAAGCAGGTGAATGAGGCGTCGGAAGAGGCCAAGTCGGTGCTGGGCAATATGACCGCTGTGAATGATGCCGCCAAAGAGGTGAGCGAGATCGGTCAGACCGCCAAGCAGAGCTCCAACACCATGGGCAGCATCGCCCGTTCGTTGGACGAGGCGCTGATGAAATTCAAGCTCTGATCCGCTTCAGTCTGAGCAGCGTTGAGATGGGCGTCCCGCACTGGGGCGCCCATTTTTTATTCTGGCGACTGGCGCCAAGGGGCTGTATTCCCTATAGTCGCTTCGATCCAAGCTAAACTTTTTACGGCGTATGGCGTCCAAATGGCGCACCCCGTCGTCCGCGACGCGGCTTCATTACGTCTTTTGAGAAAGAGCGCATCATGAGTCAGAACGAACAGCAGTCAGCCTCGCAACAGGGTCAGGAAGAGGCGTTCCCTCTGCCCAAAAAGCAGCAAGTAGATCGCGTCAAACACGTCATTGCGGTCTATAGCGCCAAAGGCGGGGTCGGCAAATCCACACTGTCGGTCAACTTGGCCTTTGCGCTCCAGCAATTGGGCCACAAAGTAGGGTTGCTGGATGCTGACATCTATGGTCCCAGCATTCCGATTATGTTGGGCGCCAACGAGCGTCCCAAGCCAGATGTCATGGGGCGTATCCGCCCGGTGATGGCCCATGGCATGCCGCTGATGTCCATCGGCTTCATGGTGGAGGAGGAGCAGCCGCTGGTGTGGCGCGGTCCGATCCTGTTCCAGGTGCTTCAGCAGTTCTTCCATGAGGTGCGCTGGTGCGGCTATGACGAGATGCTGGACTATCTGGTGATCGACCTGCCGCCCGGCACCGGCGATATCCAACTCTCCATGGCGCAGCAGGTGGAGGTCTCCGGCTCGCTCATCGTCACCACCCCGCAGGATGTGGCGTTAACCGACGTCAAACGCGGTATCTCCTTATTCCATCTTGCCAATGTGCCGATACTGGGGGTGGTGGAGAATATGAGTTACTTCCGCTGCGGCCACTGCGGCGAGCGCACCGATATCTTCTCCACCGGCGGCGCCAAGTCCATCGCCGAAAAGGCGGGGGTGCCGTTGGTGGGCGAGGTGCCATTGGATCCGCGCATTCGTGAATGCGGCGATAGCGGCGCGCCCATCGTGGTGGCGGAACCAGACTCCGAGCACGCCAAACGCTATCTGGAGATCGCGCGTCAGACCGTCGAGGCGGTGGCGCAGGCGGAAGCCAAACAGGAGTAAGGAGACGGATGGGCGTTTTGCGCTGTGGGTCCGTCTCAATGGCCTAGGATGGCTACGGTTGTCCGTCGGGCTAAGAGGGAGTAAGCACTGGCATGACAGCAAAACGCAAAGCGCCCCGTTTTTTCGTCTCCGGCACCCGCAAGAGCGTTGGTAAGACGCTGGTTTCCGTGGGGCTCACCGCCGCCTTTGCGCAACGCGGGGTGGCGGTGCAGCCGTTCAAAAAGGGGCCGGACTATATCGACCCGCGCTGGTTGACCATGGCGGCGGGACGCCCCTGTCGCAATCTGGATGACTACATCATGGGTCGCGATGGGGTGCTGCGCAATTTCCATCGCCACGCCCGTGACGCCGAACTGAGCATCATCGAAGGCAATCTGGGGCTGTTCGACGGGCAGGATCTGGAGGGCTCTGACTGCAGCGCCGCCCTGGCCGACGGTTTGGGCGCGCCGGTGGTGCTGGTGGTGGAGTGCAAGGGGATGGCCCGCGGCGTCGCCCCGCTGGTGTGCGGCCATCTCAACTTCCCTGGCGGCGGGTCTATCCGCGGCATCATCCTCAACAACGTCGCCTCGCCGCGGCAGGAGGCGCGTCTGCGCGCAGCGCTGGACCGCTACTGCCCGGTTCCCATCATCGGCGCGCTGCCGCGCTCGCGCAAGGTCGTCATCGATGAGCGTCATCTGGGGTTGGTGCCCGCCGGTGAACGCGATGGCGTGCGCGAGCAGGTGGAGGCCATGGGCGCATTCCTGGCGGAACATTGCGATCTGGATGCGCTGATGGATCTGGCGCGTCAGGCGCCGAATATTCCCGATGAAGCCGAGCCGGAAGCCGCGCCTGTGACGGGTGAGCGGTTGAAGGTGGCCTACGCCGCTGATCGCGCCTTCAGCTTCTACTATCCAGAGAATTTGGAGGCGTTGGAGCGTGTCGGTGTGGATCTGATCCCTATCAATCTCCTCGATGACGCCGAATTGCCGCCGGTGGACGGGATCTACATTGGCGGCGGCTTCCCCGAGATGTTCATGGAGGAGCTCACCGCCAACCAGGGCATGATGGCGCGCATTCGCGAGGCGGCCCATCACGGCATGCCCATTTACGCGGAGTGCGGCGGCTTGATGTATCTCTCCGAGCGCATCCATTGGGGCGATCGCAGTGTCCCCATGAGCGGCGCATTGCCCATTGAAGTGTCCATGAACGTCAAGCCCCAGGGCTATGGCTACATGGCCATCAAGGGCACCGGCGAGCTGCCGTGGCCGCCCACCGATTGCGCCATTCCCTGCCACGAATTCCACTACTCCAAAGTGACGCGCATGGGCGAGGGCGCGCGCTACGCCTATCGGGTGGCGCGCGGCGCGGGCATCGATGGCGTGCATGACGGCGTCATCTTCCGCAATGTTCTGGCTGGCTACGCCCACATCCATGTGGATGGCGCGCCAGGCTGGGCCGAGTTCCTGGCCGACTTTTGGCGCGGGCACGCCTGACGCCTCGCCTCTTCAACGCGCTGTGCCGGGCGACGTCGCCACGCCATTCCCAACAGGCGTTTGTAATAGCGGCGTGAAACGGGGGGCATTTTCTTCCTACGCGAATATCACTGTTCTGTGATATGCTAATATTTGAATGTGAACACGCGATGGCGCGTGACACCTCGTCACGTCAGTCGTACCATGCGCATTTACGCCAAATTACAGGGTTTTCCAGTTTGTTGGGAGAGTCCTGGCGGCGTCCCATTACCCCCTTCGGCAAGTCACTTAGGAGGAAGGTCGAGCGATGAAACTCGCGGTATTGATTCACGAAGGACCCTATAACCACGAGGCGTCCGACAGCGCCTACAACTTCATCAATGCGGCCATCGAGAAGGGGCACGAAATTCGTGGCATCTTCTTCTATCACGATGGCGTGTACAACGTGACCAAGTTGATGGAGCCGCCCCAGGATGATCGTCACATCGCCAACCGCTGGTCGGAGTTGGGCGCCAAAGGCATTGACATCGTGGTGTGCATTGCCGCCGCCAAACGCCGCGGCATCGTCGACGACGTGCTGGTGGACAACGTCCGCATCTCCGGATTGGGGCAGTTGACCATGATGGCCATCGAAGCTGACCGCATGGTCACCTTCGGCGACTAATCGAGATCAGGGAGAGCGACATGTCCGACGACATCAAAAAAATCATGTTCACCGTGCGCAACGCGCCGCACGGCAGCATCTACGTTTATGAAGGCCTGGAAGTGAAACTGATCATGGCCGCCTATGACGCCGACATCTCCGTGGTGTTCATGGACGACGGCGTGTATGCGCTGCAACAGGGTCAGAACACTACCGAGCTGGGCATCAAAGGCTTTGAAGCCACCTATGGCGTGCTGGTCGATTATGAAATCGATAAGGTCTACGTGGACAAAAAGTCCATGGAAGATCGCGGCATGACCGTCGAAGATCTGGTGGTGATCGGTGAAGATGAAGACACCGAAGAGCCCATCAAGCCCACGGTCATCGACGCCGACGAAATCGGCAAGATGATGGCTGAACAGCACAACATCCTGCCTTTCTGATCGAAGGAGAGAGACATCATGTTGCATACGGTGAATAAATCCCCCTTTCAGAATGGCTCGCTGGAGAGTTGCCTGCGTTTCTCCAACGAAGGCGATACGATCCTGCTGCTTGAAGACGGCGTGTTCGCCGCCAAGCCCAACACCAGCAAGTCCGATATGGTGAGTGAGGCGCTCAAGAGCCGTAAGATCTATGCTCTGTCTGCGGACCTGAAAGCCCGCGGCGTGGCCAGCGTCATCGATGGCGTTGAGATCACCGATTACGCCGGTTTCGTGGATCTGGTGGCGGAGAACGCCACCCACGCCTGGCTGTAATAAGCAAGCGCTTTGCGGCAAGCGTGCGCTGTGCTGCAAGTTTGTGTTTCCCCGGCCCATCCGGGCCGGGGAAATTTGCTGTGTTGAGGAGATTGGCCGTGGTCAGGTTACCAGCCCTGATGTTGATTCTGGCTCTGTGCGTCGGTCTGTTTGGCGTGCAAGCCTTCGCTGACGTGCACAGCGACAGTGTGAAGCTCGAGACGCCCAAAGGCGATGCCTGCATCCGCGACACCGCGTGGATGAAGCGCAATCATATGAACTTGCTGATGCACAAGCGCGTGGAGACCGTGCGCGAAGGCGTGCGCATGCCCAGCGAAAGCCTGCTGCAGTGCCAGCAGTGCCATGAGCATCGCGCGCAGTTCTGTGATAAGTGTCACGCCTATGTGGCGGTGAAGCCCAACTGCTTCTCCTGTCACGTCTACCCTGAATAACCGCCTTCTCGGGCTCCATTCCATCTTCCCAAGGGGACGCGTTTCATGACCATGGACAGAAGAACGGCTTTGGGCGTCGGCGGCGCTGTGGCCGCCGGAACCCTGCTGGCGCCGGGCATCCATCTGATTGCCGCGCCCCAGCGCACGGAGGCCAAGGCCGGACGACGCTGGGCGATGCTGATCGATGTCACCAAGTGCACCGAAGAGTGCACCGGTTGCTCCGACGCTTGCGCCAAAGAGAACAATATCCCGCAAATTGAGGATAAGGATCGTCAGATCCAATATATCCGCAAGCTCAAGATCGAGGACAAAGCGGGTAAGAAACCGCCTATCAGTCTGCCGGTCCTGTGCAACCATTGCGAACACCCGCCCTGCGAGCATGTTTGCCCCACCAGCGCCACTTTTATCCGTAAGGATGGGTTGGTGCTGGTCGATAAGCACCGCTGCATCGGCTGCCGCTACTGCATGATCGCCTGCCCCTACAAGGCGCGTTCGCTGGTGTATCAAGAGAACGAGACCCCGGTGGCTGAGCTCAATGGCGAGACCCCCATCCGCGCCGCCGGCGTGGTGGAGAAGTGCAGCTTCTGCGTGCACCTCATCGATAAAGGCGAGTTGCCTGCCTGTGTGCAGAGCTGTAATCAGTCCCACGGCGGGGCCATGATGTTTGGCGATCTCAACGATCCCAATTCCGAAATCGCCAAGAAGGTGGCTGAAGTCAAGAGCCTGACCTTGCGCGCGGACTTGGGGCTGAAGCCTCACGTCCACTATCAGGGCCTGTAAGGGGAGGGCGACGATGATCAGTAAGTTTACCGCTATCCAAGGCGAATCCTTCGATTACTGGAAGATCGTCGGCCTGTTCGGCGCCCTGTTTGTTCTGGGGTTGCTGGCGTTTGGCTACATTGAGATTCAGGGTCACCACGTCACCGGCATGAACCAGAAGGTGGTGTGGGGTCTGCCGCATGTATTCGCCATCTCCTTGCTGGTGATGGCCTCCGGCGCGCTCAACCTGGCCTCCATGGCCACCGTGTTCGGCGCCGAGCCCTACAAACAGTTCCGTCGCTTCTCCGCCTTCCTGGCCATCGCGCTGCTGGTGGGTGGGCTGCTGGTGTTGATCGCCGACTTGGGGCGCCCGGATCGTGGTCTGCTGACCATGATTCACATGAACTTTCGCTCCATGTTCACCTGGAACGTGTTCCTCTACTCCGGCTTCGTGGTGCTCTGCTTCCTCTACCTGTGGTCCATGATGGAGCATGAGAAGTATGTGAAGATCACCGGTTCGGCGGCGTTCCCCGGGCGCGTGATCCTCACCACCGGCACCGGCTCCATCTTCGGCGTGATCCACGCTCGTGAGGTGTTCCACTCGGCCATCACCGGTCCCACGTTTATCGCGGTGTCGCTGTCGTCGGGCACGGCCATCTGCTTCCTGCTGCTGGCCTCCACCTTCAAGGCCACCGGTCGCGAGTTCCATCCCAAGCTCATCAGCGGCATGCGCAACATGCTGATCTTCTTCACCCTGGCGGTGTTCTATCTGATCGTGGTGGAGAAGTTCACCAAGAGCTATAGTCCCGCCTTTTACGATGTGGAGAAGTGGGTCCTGACGGGTCAATGGGCGTGGCTGTTCTGGGGCGGCATTGTGCTGGCCGGTATCGTTGCGCCGCTGGCGATCCTGACGCACAAAACCTGGGGCAACAGCCTCAATGGCGTGATGTTGGCGTCGGGTCTGGCCATCATTGGCGAGGTCTCCTTCATCGCCCATGTGTTGCTGGCCGGTCAGACCTATCCGTTCAATCCGTTCCCTGGCTATGTGGTCTCCAGCAGCTTCCAGGATGGCGCTTTCGGTCACTATGTCCCCAGTCTCTCTGAATTCATGTTGGGCATGGGCGGTGTTGGCGTGGCGGGCCTGATCTACCTGCTGGGCATCAAATTCTTCCGTCTGCTGCCGAAAAAGGCCGAGGCTCCCGAGCACTGGGCGCCGTGGAACCCGTGATCCGCTGGCGGAAATCGCTGTGATGATCTTGCGTTGAGAAAAGCCCCCGTTTGGGGGCTTTTCTGTTTTGGCGCATACAAAGTTGCGGATTTTGCGGCCTGCGTCGACTGGCAATCGCTGGGTAAGTGTGCAATAGTGACGGGCTGGATAAGTGAATGGCGCGCACTGGGCGCGAAGGCATTGTATTGGGAGCTGGCATGGCCGCCACGATCGCCGACATCCTGAGTCGATGGCCCCAAGAGCGGTTAACCCGCGTTGTGGCTGCGATCAATATTGTGCTGATCCTGCTGTTGGCGCGACAGCTTGCGCATGTGACGTGGCGCGTGATTCCCGACCCGGATCTGCAAAGCGTGCAGGGGACGGCGCCAACGCCCGGGGCTGCGCGGGTGTTCAATAGCGCGTCGTTGGATCTGGGGCGCCGCATCGCCGCACTGCATCTGTTTGGGCAAGATATGACTGCAATGGCGCAGCAAGCGCCTGTCAATGCGCCGGAAACGCGTCTGAATCTGAAGCTGCTGGGGGTGGTGTTCTCGCCGGTGGGCAACAACAGTCTGGCCCTGATTGCCTCACCCTCACAAGGCGAGCGCAACTATCGGCTGGATGATAATCTGCCTGGCGGCGCACGGATTCACGCCATCCATGAAGATCGCGTCATTCTGGCGCGCAACAACGCCTTTGAAACGCTCAAGCTGCCGGAAAAAGATCTCACCATGGGCGGCGGCGTGGCGCGTTCGGATGTGGGCCGCGCGGGCCCCGGCATTGTCACCGAAGAGGACAGGCTGCGCGCCGAAGAGCTCAAGGCGCTGCGCGCGCAACTGCTCTCGCGGCCCGAGAAATTCCTTGAATTGATGAGCATTGACCCGGCCTACGATGACAACGGCTTTGCCGGTTTCCGTATCGGTCCGGGCAAGGATCCGGCGCTGCTTAAGCGGTTTGGGTTGAATCAAGGCGACGTTGTGACCAACCTCAACGGCGTCGATCTGAGCGATCCGCTCAAAGGCATGCAGGCGCTCTCAGCCATGGCCAAGGCGGATGCGCTGACAATCAAGATCCAACGGGACGGCAATTTGCTGGACTACCAATTTCCCATTGCAAAATGAGTTGAATGACGCATGGCGCGCCTGAACTTTTCCCTTTCTGTCGTCACGGTCCTGCTGATCGCGATTCTCTTTGCGCCGCTTTCGGATGCGCGCGCGCAAGGGTTTACCCTCAACTTGAAGGGCGCCGATCTCAAAACGCTGGTTGAGACGGTCTCCATCGCCACCGGGCGCAACTTTATCCTGGACCCCAAGGTGCAGGGCAAAGTCACCGTAGTCTCCGCCAAGTCCATGACTCCGGAAGAGCTGTACCAGGTCTTCCTGTCGATCCTCGAGGTGCATGGCTACATCGCCATCCCCAGCGGCGGCGCCACCAAGATCGTCCCCGATGACAAGCTCAAACTGGCGGGCGACGCCTCCGGCAAAATCCACGGCTCTGATGAGATCGTGGTGCAAATCTTTGAACTGCAACACGTGGAAGCGGGCAAGATGATGGGCGTGCTGCGCCCCATGGTGTCGCCCAAGGGCCACTTGGCCATCTATCAGCCCACCAACATGCTGGTGGTGGCCGACTACGGCGCCAATGTGAGCCGTCTGGCGCGCATTCTGGGCCGCGTGGATCAACCGGCCTCGGGCGAAGTGGAGGTGATTGCGCTGCAACACGCCTCCGCCATCGACCTGGTGCGGGTGATCAACGAGATGGAGAAGAGCGCAGGCAATTCGCCCCAGGCGGGCAATCTGGTGGCCGATGAGCGCACCAACAGCGTGCTGATCTCCGGCAGTCAGGGCTCGCGGGTGCGACTGCGCGCATTGATTACTCACCTGGATACGCCGGTGGATTTGATCGGCAATACCCAGGTGGTCTATCTGCGCTACGCCAAAGCCAAAAACATGGTCACGGTGCTCAGCAGCATCGGCGAGAACTATGTGGCCAAGGCCAAAGCAGCCAAGGAGAATGCGGCCCAAACCTCCTCCAGCACCGTCAATGTGCAGGCTTATGACGAGGCCAATGCGCTGGTGATCACCGCGCCGCCCGATCTGCTGCGCACCATGGAGACGGTGATTCGCAAGCTCGACGTGCGCCGCGCCCAGGTGCTGGTGGAGGCGATCATCGCCGAGATGTCCGCCGACAAGGCCGCTGAGTTTGGCGTGCAGTGGCGCACCATTCCCTCCGATGGCGGCTTGGTGGCTGGCACCAACTTTGACCGCACCAGTCAGGGCATCAACACGCTCTCATCCTCGACTTCCGGCATACCCAATCTGCTCTCGTTGGGCAGCGGTTTGAGTCTGGGCTTCATGAGCGGCACACAGACGCTGCTGGGCAACGAGTTTGTCTCTCTGGGCTCGCTGTTGCGGGTGCTCAAGGGCGATGTGGCCACCAATATTCTGCAAACCCCGACCCTGGTGACCCTGGACAATCAGGAAGCCGAGATCGTGGTGGCGGAGACGGTGCCGTTTGTCACCGGCAGCTTTACTCAGGCCACCAACAGCGCCACCAACCCGTTCCAGACCATCCAACGGGAGGATGTGGGTCTGACCTTGAAGGTGACGCCGCAGATTAACGAAGGCGACACCATCCGTTTGGACATCTACCAGGAGCTCTCCGAGGTCAAGGAGACCCCCACCGTGGGCGCCGATGGCGTGGTCACCAACACCCGCTCCATCAAGACTTCGGTGATGGTGGACAACGGCAAGGTGCTGGTGCTGGGCGGCCTGATCCGCGACCGCACCGAGAAGACCAACGATCAGGTGCCGGTGCTCTCGGAGATCCCGGTGCTGGGCAGTCTGTTCAAGTATGAGCAGAGCACCGATAACAAGATCAATCTGATGGTGTTTCTGCGTCCGGCGATCCTGCGCAATGCGGCCGATAATATGACCCTGACGCGCAACAAGTACCAATATATGCGCCATCAGCAGTTGCAGCAGAAGCCCGCCAAGGGCGCGCTCTATCTGGGTCGGGGGCCGGTGACCCTGCCGCGCATGGAGTATGTGCTGAATCAATATCGCACTGGCTTCAATCAGGACCCGGCGCACACGCCCATGGCGACTCAGCCGCCAGCAGGCGGCGGCTTGGCCGCGCCTCCCGCCGCCGAGCTGCAGATGCCTGATGAGCGTGACTACGACAACTGAGCTGTGATTCCGCCATGACCGCCACCACCCCGCACACTCCCGCCGCCGCCGCGCCCGATACCTGGTTGACGCGCGGCGATATGCGCCTGCCGTTCTCCTTTGCGCAACGTCATGGCGTACTCATCGGCGGTCGTGACGAAGGCGCGGTGCGCGTGCTGTGTCGCGCCAACGCCGGGCTGGAAGCCATCGCCGAAATGCGCCGCTATGTGGCCGCGCCCATCGCCCTGGAGTGGTTGACCAGCGACGCCTTCGACGCCGCGCTGCGCCGTCTGTATGAAGAGGGGGCCGGGCAGGCGATGCAGGACATGCAGGATATCGAGAGCGACCTCGATCTCTCCACCGTGGCGCAGGA
Source organism: Magnetofaba australis IT-1 (assembly GCF_002109495.1). NCBI lineage: Bacteria > Pseudomonadati > Pseudomonadota > Magnetococcia > Magnetococcales > Magnetococcaceae > Magnetofaba > Magnetofaba australis. The sequence goes on along the minus strand of NZ_LVJN01000018.1, from coordinate 677,138 downwards.
GTTGGCCGAACCCAAGGACCTGGTGGAGAGCGCCGACGACGCCCCCATCATCCGTCTGCTCAACGCCCTGGTGACCGAGGCGGTGAAGAAGAACGCCTCGGATATTCACATGGAGCCGTATGAGGATCGGCTGGTGGTGCGCTATCGTGTGGATGGCGTGCTGCGGGTGGTGCTGGAGCCGAAGAAGGCGCTGGCGCCGCTCATCGTCTCCCGCGTGAAGGTGATGGCGCGTCTGGATATTGCCGAAAAGCGTCTGCCCCAGGATGGTCGGATCTCCCTACGCATCGCCGGGCGCCCGGTGGATGTGCGCGTCTCCACCATCCCCACCGGTCACGGCGAACGGGTGGTGATGCGTCTGCTCGACAAGCAGGCTGGCCGTCTGGACCTGGAGCAGCTGGGCATGGCGGGGGATATCCAGGAGGCGATGGATGGGGCGATTCACAAACCCAACGGCATCATCCTGGTGTGCGGTCCCACCGGTTCCGGTAAAACCACCACCCTGTATGCGGTGCTCAAACGTCTGAACGACCACAGCCGCAACATCATGACGGTGGAAGATCCCATCGAATACAATCTCGAAGGGGTCAGTCAAACCCACGTCAACACCAAGGTGGATATGACCTTCGCCCGCGGCCTGCGCGCGATTCTGCGTCAGGACCCCGACGTGGTGATGGTCGGTGAGATGCGTGACCTGGAGACTGCGCGCACCGCCGTGCAGGCCTCGCTCACCGGTCACATGGTGCTCTCCACCCTGCACACCAACAGCGCCATCGGCGCGGTGACCCGTTTGCGTGATATGGGCGTTGAGGGGTATCTGCTCTCCTCCAGTTTGGTGGCGGTGTTGGCGCAACGGCTGGTGCGGGTGTTGTGTGAGTCGTGCAAGCGCCCCCGCGAAATCACCCCGTTCGATCGCGTCACCTTCGGCGTTGGCGACAACGACCCGCTGACTCTGTATGAGCATGTGGGGTGTGATGATTGTGGCGGAACCGGTTTCCAGGGGCGGCGCGGGGTCTACGAACTGGTGGTGGTGGACGAAACGCTGCGGGACATGATCCATCGTGGCGCGGGCGAACAGGAGTTGGGCGCGCAGTCCAAGGATCAGTTCCGCACTTTGCGCGCCGATGGCTTGCGTCTGGCCTTGGAGGGGGTGACCACCCTCGAAGAGGTGTTGCGCGTTTCCCGCGAGGATTGAGTGTATGACGCGCAAACCCAGCGAGTATAAAGGCGGGCGTCGTGGGCGCGTTTGAGTACAGCGCCATCGACGGCGGCGGACGCACCCGCAAAGGGGTGTTGCAGGGCGATGGCCCCGGCGCCGTGCGCGCGGCGCTGCGCGAACAGGGCTTGATGCCGCTGACGGTGGAGCCGGTGCGCGAGAAGGGCGTGCGCGCGGCGGCGCCAGGCGACGAAGGCGCGGCGCGTCCGGCGCGCAGCCTCGGCGGCGGCGGCGTGAAAATCGCCGAACTGTCTCTGGCCACGCGGCAGTTGGCGACCTTGATGCGCGCCGGTCAGCCGGTGGCGGACGCCCTCAAAACCGTCACCCAGCAGACCGAAAACAAGCGCTTGAAGCGCCTTCTTCCCGCCGTGCGCGCGCGGGTGGAGGAGGGCCGCTCCCTGGCCGACGCGCTGGCGGAGTTCCCGCAGACCTTCAACGATCTGTATCGCGAAACCGTGGCTGCCGGTGAGGCCACCGGTCAGTTGGATACGGTGTTCGAACGCTTGGCCGACTATCTGGAGAAGGGCGCCAAGCTCAAACAGACCATGATCATGGCGATGATCTATCCGTCGCTGGTGCTGGTGTTCGCCATTGCCGTCTCCACCGCTTTGCTGGCTTATGTGGTGCCTGAGGTGGTGTCGGTGTTTGCCGATTTTGATCAGGAGTTGCCCGCCATCACCCAGGTGGTGATCGCGCTCAGCGACTTCCTGCGGGAGAATGGCGCGGTGTTGGCCGCCGCGGTGGCGGGCGCAGTGATTGTGCTGCGACTGATGATGCGGCGTCCGGCGTTTCGACGGCGTTGGCATGCGCTGTTGTTGCGCCTGCCGGTGGCGGGACGTCTGGCGCGCAGCATGAATACGGCGCAGTTCGCGCGCACGTTTGGCATTCTGGTGGCCAGCGGCGTGCCAGCCCTGGAGGGATTGCGGGTGGCGGCGCGGGTGATCGCCAATCTGCCCATGCGCAGCGCGGTGCAGGAGGCGGCGCGCAAAGTGCGCGAGGGCGGCAGTCTCTATCAGAGTTTGGATGAGAGCCGCATGTTTACGCCGTTGGTGATCCATCTGATCGCCAGCGGCGAGGCCAGTGGTCGCCTCGATGAGATGCTGGATCGCGCCGCCAGCGCCCAGGAGAACGAAGTGGAGACCCTGGCGCAGACGCTCACCTCGCTGCTCGAGCCGCTGATGATCCTGTTCATGGGCGGCTTGGTGCTCTCCATCGTAGTGGCGATTCTGTTGCCGATTTTCGATCTCAACCAACTGGTGCAGTAGCCAAGTCCCGTTGTGGACTTGCGTGGATGATGAGAAAGCGAGACGTTATGCCGAATACGATCCAGACCGCCGACGCCAAGCGCGCCCAGGCGGGTTTTACCCTGATTGAGATTATGGTGGTGGTGGTGATTCTGGCGGTGTTGGCCACATTGGTGGTGCCGCGCATCATGGACCGCCCCGATGAGGCGCGCATCGCCAAGGCCAAACAGGATATGCGCGCCATTGAGGCATCGCTCAATCTCTACAAGCTGGACAATTTCGTCTATCCCACCACCGATCAAGGTCTGGAGGCGTTGATCGCCAAGCCCGCCACTGATCCGATTCCGCCCAACTGGAAAGAGGGCGGCTATCTGGCGCGTATGCCCAAGGATCCGTGGGGGCGCGCCTATCTCTATCTGAGCCCCGGCGAGCACGGCGTGTTTGATCTGCTTACCCTGGGTTCCGATGGCCGCAAGGATGGCGAAGGCGCGGCGGCGGATATCGGTAACTGGCAACTGGAGTGATGACGGGTCAACGGCACCCAGCGTCGTTTGGCGGTTGCGCCCGGCATGCGCGCGAGGCTGGGTTTACCCTGGTCGAAGTGCTGGTGGTGGTGTTCATCATGGCGCTGATGGTGAGCATGGCGGCGCTGTCGGTGAACACGGCGGGCGACGATCGCGTGATGGAGGAGGAGGCCAAGCGCTTTACCGCGCTGATGCGGCTGGCCACGCAGGAGGCGATCACCCGCTCGGAGGACTACGGCGTACGCTTTGTGACCACGGGTTTTGATTTTGTGCGCTTTGATGAGGAGAAGCGCGTGTGGACGCCGGTGACCGATGGCGAGACCTTTCGTCCGCGGCAGTTGCCGCCGGGGATTCAACAGGAGCTGAGCGTCGAGGGGCTCACGGTGGAGCTGGCGCTGGACTATGAGACCCAGGAGCGCAAAATCCGCCCTCACGTGCTGCTCTTTTCCAGCGGCGAGATCACCCCGTTCGAGTTGGCGCTCAAGGGGCCCAATGCGGTGCGCTACGAAATGACAGGCAGTCTGATTGGCGAGATCAAATGGGATCGGCGCCGGTTATGAGGCCGCGAGGCGGGCGCGCACAGGGGGGCTTTACCCTGATTGAGGTGCTGGTGGCGCTGGCGGTGCTGGCCATCGCCATGGGCGCGACCATGAAGGCTGCCTCGGTGTTTGCGCAGAACGCCGCGCACATGCGTGAGCGCACTCTTGCCCATTGGGTGGCGATGAATCAGGCGGCGGAGCATCAGGCGCGACGCGAGTGGCTGGCGCCAGGTCGCTACAACGGCAAAGAGGAGATGGGCGGGCGCGTGTGGTACTGGACCATTGAGGTGAGCGGCACGCCCATTAACGCCATTCGGCGCATGGATATCGCCGTGCGCCGGGTGGAGGATCGCAAAGCTACGCCGGTGGCGACGTTGGAGGCCTATCTTGCGCGCCGCACCAGTTAAACGCTGCGCCCGAGGGCGCGTTGTGGCCGCGCGGCAGGGCGGTTTTACCCTCATCGAACTGTTGGTGGCGCTGGCGGTGTTTGCCGTAATGTCCACCATGGCCTATAGCGGCTTGGCGCAGCTACTCAATGTGCGCTCGGTGATGGAGTCCCAAGCCGAGGAGATGGCGCGTCTGCAGATGGCGATGTCGGTGATTGAGCGCGACCTGGAGCAGGCGGCGCCCTATCCCTCCCGGGGTGTGGTGGGAGAACCGGCGCGTCCGGCGCTGATGGGCGAGGATGGGGTCGAGAACTTCCTGGAGTTGACGCGCAATGGGCGACGCAACCCACTTGGCGCCCGGCGCAGTTCGCTGCAACGCATCGCCTACGCCTTCATCGATGGCAAGCTGCAGCGGGCGGTGTGGCCGGGGCCGGACCAGCCGCCGGAGATCGCGCCCTATTTGAGCGAGCTACTCACAGGCGTGGAGGAGGTGGAGGTGCGCTTTCTCGATCAGCGGCGTCAGTGGCGCGCCAACTGGCCGCAGGGTGGTGTGGCGATGACCAATGCGCCCATGCCCGAAGCGGTGGAGATCGTGGTGCAGATGCCCGGGTGGGGGCGCATACGCCGCGTGTTTGCGTTGAATCTGGGGTAGCGGCGTGGGGCGATCTGGCGCATATGTTGGGCGCAGCCCGGTTCAGCGGCGTTGCGCTCAGTCGGGGGTGGCGCTGCTGACTGCGCTGCTGATTGTGGCGCTGGCGGGCGTGGCGGCCACCGCCATGGCCAGCGCGCTGCGACTGCGCGGCCACGCCATGGCCAATATGATCCACCGCGAGCAGGCCTATCAGATTGTGCTGGGCGGCGAAGCGTGGGCGCGGGATATCCTGTTGCAGAGCCAGCAGGAGAACGGCTACGACGCCCTCACCGAAGAGTGGGCGGGACGGGTGCCGCCGATGCCGGTGCGCGGCGGCTCGGTGGGCGGTTTTCTGGAGGATATGCAGGGGCGCTTCAATCTGAATAATCTGGTGCACGAAGAGGCCCAGAGTCCGGTGAGCGTGGGGCGCTTTCAGCGTCTGTTGGATATCCTGGGGTTGGACCCGAATCTGGCCAACGCCATCGCCGATTGGATCGACCCCGATGACATCTATGGCGGCCCAGGCGGGGCGGAGAATGATCTCTACGCCGGCGTGTCCCCAGGGGTGCGCACAGCGGGCAAACCGCTGGTCAGCGTCACCGAATTGATGCAGGTTCACGGCGTGACGCAGGAGGTGTATCAGACGCTGGCGCCCTTTGTGGCGGCTCTGCCGGTGCGCACAGGCATCAATGTGAACACCGCCAAGCCGGAGGTTTTGATGAGTCTGGCCGATGGCGTGACTCGCGCCGACGCCCAGGTCATCATCGATCAGCGCAAATTGGAGCCGTTTGAGAAGCCGGAGGATTTTCTCTATCTACCGGTGCTCAATCAGTACGATATCGATACGTCGGGCATTGAAGTGTTCAGCAATTTTTATCTGCTCAACGCCGACGCCCAGGTCGGGCGCGGTCGCGTGCGACTGTTCAGTCTGATTGAACGCACCGGCAAGGGTGTGATTGTGCGCATGCGCGGCCAAGGGGTGATCTAGGCGCCGAAGGCGCTGGCGTGAGACGGTGAGTCGGCCTTTTTGGCTGTTGACGCAGTGAGTTGGGATAGACGGGATAAAGAGACGCACCATGGCGGAAACATTTGTCATTCGCTTCGACGACGCGGACCCGGATCTGCTGCACTGGCGCAGCGGCGCCCAAGGGGCCAGCGGCTCCTGCGCCGAGGCGGCGCAGGCGTTGGGCGGCGCGCGTCCGGTGTGGGCGTTGTCGGCGTTTGATGCGACGCTGCTGTGGGGACGGTTTCCCAAAACCAGCCGTCGCAATCTCGAAAAGGCGGTCCCGTTCCACTTTGAAGATCGTCTGGCTGCGCCGGTGGAGCAGCTCCATTTCGCCTTGGCCGCCGCGCCCGACGCCGAACAGGCGTGGGCGGTGGGGGTGATCCTGGCGGAGAGTCTGAGCGCGGGCCTCGGCAAATTGCGCAGCGCCGGGGTGAGTCCGCGCGCGGCGGTGAGTGAACTGCAACTGCTGGCGCCGCAAGAGGGGGCGTGGCGCGTTGTGCTGGATGAGACGCGGGCGCTGGCGCGCTTCTCCGATCGCCAGGCGGTGGCGGTGGACCCAGCCAATCTGCCTGCGTTGTTGATGCTGGGGGAAAAAGGCGTCGATGCGCAGCCACAGAGCGTAGAGATTCTCGATTGCCGCCACCTGAGCGGTCACGGCGAGAGCGATGCGCTGCGTAGTGAGGTTGAAGCGGCGTTGACCAGTTGGAGCGCCCCGCCAACGCTGCATTGGCGCAGCAGCGACGAGTCATTGCTGGCCAATCTGACGCAGTCGTGTCCACTGAGCTTTGATCTGAATTTTCTGCAAGGGCCGTTCTCTACGCGCAAATCGGTATCGTTTGCGGCGTGGCGTCCGCTCAAGTTGACGGCGGCGTTGGCGGCGGGTTGGTTGGCGCTGTTGGCGGCGCAGGCGTTGTGGGATGGCTGGAAGCTGCAGGGCGAGGCGGAGCGGCTGGCGCAGCAGAGCGAGCGGATTTTCCAGCAGACCTTCCCCAATTCTCGACTGGTGGACGCCAAGGTGCAGATGTCCCAGGGGCTCAATGCGTTGCGCGCCGGGGGCAAGCAGAGCGATGACGATCTGTTGGGGATTTTGGGACAGGTGGGCGCGGTGACCGCCGAAGCGCGGGGCGTGCGGCTGTCTCGCGTGCGCCTGGAGGGCAAGAGTCTGAATCTCTACTTGACTGCGCGCGCAGTGGCGGATGTGGACGCCTTGCGTGGTCGTTTGGCGGCCAGCACCGGGCGTGAGACCAAGGTGGTGACCGCATCGCAGAGTCAAGGGCAGGTGGTCGCGCAATTGAGGGTGGCGCCGTGATGAATCGTTTCATGGAACTGCTGATGGCGGCGCTGGACCGTCTCAACGATCGCGAGCGCAAACTGGTGCTGGGCGGCGGCGGCGCGTTGATCGTGCTGCTTCTGGTGTTTGGCGTTTGGCTGCCCATCAGCGATCACGTGAGCGCGCAGCAGCGGGAAGTGTCGTTGCAGCGACAGGACCTGGCGTGGATGCGCCAAGCCGCCGAAGAGGTGGGACGTCTGCGCGCCCAGGGCGCCACTGCCAAAGGCGCCCAGGCGGCGCCGGGCGAGTCGTTGATGAGCTTGGCCGACCGCAGCGCGCGGGAGCAGGGATTGGGCGGCGCCATTCGTCGTATTGAGCCCGCCGAGAAGGGCGTGTCGGTGCGCTTGGAAGGGGTCGGCTTTGACCGCATGATGCAGTGGTTGGGGCATGTGCGCGAGCAGTTCGGGGTGATGGTGACCCGCGCCGATGTGGAGCGCGCCAATGATCAAGGCGGGGTCAACGCCCGGCTGGTGCTGGAGTGGCGCTCATGAGTCGGTTTGGCGGTTTGCATCGCGGCTACCTGATTCTGGGGCTGGCGGCGTATCTGGCGTTTGTGCTGATCAACGCCCCGGCGGCGCATCTGTACGCCTGGAGCAAGGACGCCCTGCAGGGGATGGTGCAGCTTGAAGGGGTGAGCGGAACCATTTGGGACGGCCATGTGGACCGGCTGGCGGCCCAAGGCGTGAGCGTTGATAACCTCAATTGGCGGCTGCTGCCGGGCGCGCTTCTCAGCGGCGAAGCAGCGGCGCGCGTGCGCATGGATGGCGGCGACGCCGGTTTGCAAGTCAGCGCCCATGTGAGCTGGAGCGGCGGTGAGTCGGTGCAGCTCAAAGAGGTGTCGGTGCGGGGGCCGCTGGAGCAACTGCAACGTTATGCCCCGGCCATGCCGCCGGGCTATCGCGGCAATGTGACGTTGGACCTGGATTGGCTCACCCTGGACAATGGGCGCATCGCCAGCATGCAGGGGCGTGGACGCATCGCCAATTTGTACGCAGGCGTGCCCCTCAACGCGCCGCTGGGTGACTTCAGCGCCAATCTGGAGGCCATATCCGGCGGCTTGCGCGTCAAGTTGGCGAGTCTGCCCGGCGCGGCGGTGGAACTGGAAGCGACGCTGAACCTTTCCACCGGCGGCGGCTATCGTCTGCGCGGCGTGATTCAGGCGGCGCAAAAAGCCGCGCCGCAACTTAAGCGCAACATTGGTTATTTGGGCAAAAGCGGTCCAGGTGGGCGCACCCCAATGAACTTCTCCGGAGTTGTTCCCGGCGCGCCCTGGTAACGCGTAACGTCAGGCGTTGGCCCAAGCGGCGTAAAGAGTTCCAGACGGAATCAACTTGGCGCCCTGCGCCGCCCCATGTATAGTGCACCAGATGTTTTGCAGCGTCTGAGCGCCCGCCAAAATCGTCACAGTTGTCCCGCTAACTTCTGGAGCCAAATGTTGTGAAACTGGGGTTGATCTCCGATACCCACGATCATGTTGAACATGTGCGCCAAGCGGTCGATCTGTTCCAGCAACGCGGGGTGGACCTGACAATCCACTGCGGCGATATCTCCAGCCCTTTCATCATTCGGGCCCTGCGTGGTTTGCCGGTGGCGGGGGTGTTGGGCAACAACGATGGCGAAAAGTATGGTCTGGCGCGCGCGTATGCCGATATCGGTGGGCGTTTTGGGGGCGATTTCATGACTTTGGATCTAACCGAGCCAGATAAGCGCGCCGCCGTTTACCACGGCACCGTCCCCGCTATTACCCGCGCGTTGGGACTGAGCGGCGAGTATGATCTGGTGATCACCGGACACACCCATCACCCCGTCAATGAGCTGATCGGAACCACCCGTATGCTCAATCCCGGCAGTTGCCACGGTTATGGCAAACGCGCCACGGTGATGATCTTCGATACCTGCCAGGATCACGCAGACGTGATCGAGTTGACCTGATCCATGAGCGCATCCGAAACCCAAGCAAGCGTGAATCTGGCGCGCCTGAGTCGCGCGCCGCTGATCATGGTGGCCGACGATGATCCGGTCACTCAGGTGATGTTGTCGCGCTTTTTGGAGAAGCAGGGCTGGCGCGCCATGACCGTCAATGATGGTGAATCAGCGGTCTCGGCGTTCGATGATGAGATCCCCGATATGGTGCTGATGGACGCCAAAATGCCGCAAATGGACGGCTTTGAGGCGTGTCGTCGCATCAAGCAGCGGCCCGATGCGCGGCAGACGCCGGTGTTGATGATCACCGGCCTCAACGACGACCAGTCGGTGGATCGCGCCTATGAGGCCGGGGCGGTTGACTTCATCACCAAGCCGATTCGCTGGGCGATTCTGCGCAACCGCATGAACTACCTCCTCAAGATGATTGAGGCCGAGCGGCAGCTGCACCTGACCGCCAGCGTGTTCGACAACACCAGCGAAGGCATCGTGGTGACCGACGCCAAAGGCGTGGTGGAATTGGTCAATCCCGCCTTTGAGCGCATCACCGGTTATCGACTGGAGGAGGCGGTGGGCCACAACATCAGCCTACTGCAATCGGGACGACACGATGAGAACTTCTATGCGCGCATGTGGGGCGCGCTGCTGGAAGAGGGCAAGTGGGCCGGTGAGATCTGGAACCGTCGCAAAAATGGCGAGATCTACCCCGAGTGGGCCAATATCACCGCCATCAAGTCGCCCAATGAGAAGATCAACCAATATGTGGCGGTGTTCTCCGATCTGACCACCATCAAGGAGTCGGAGGAGAACCTGCTTTACATCGCCGGGCACGACGCCCTGACCGATCTGCCTAACCGTTTGTTGTTCCAGGAGCGACTGGCCCAGGGCATGCGCGACGCCAGCGAGCATAAGCGCCTGCTGGCGGTGCTGGTGATCGACCTGGACCGCTTCAAAGTGATCAACGAGACCTTGGGGCATGATGTCGGCGACAATCTGCTGGCGGCGGTCTCCGAGCGCCTGCGCGACATCATGCCGCCGTTGGCGACCCTGGCGCGTCTGGGCGGCGACGAGTTTGGCGTCATCGCCCCGCAGATGCGCGATAGCGGCGAGGCGGCCAAACTCTCCCACGATATCCTCAATGTGCTGTCGCGCGCGGTGATTGTGGGCGAGATGGAGCTCTATATCGGCGGCAGCATCGGCATCACCGTGGCGCCCATCGACGGCGATGATCCGCAGCAGTTGATGAAGAACGCCGAAGCGGCCATGTATCACGCCAAACAGAGCGGTCGCAACAACTTCCAGTTCTATCGCCAGGAGCTCAACACCGCATCGGTCAGCCGCATGGTGCTGGAGGCGGGGCTGCGCAATGCGGTGGATCGGCAGGAGTTTCTGCTGCACTATCAGCCGCAGATGTGTTTGAAGCGCGATAAGCTCATCGGCGTGGAGGCGCTGGTGCGCTGGATGCACCCGGAGCGCGGCATGGTCTCGCCGGGCGAGTTCATTCCTTTGGCCGAAGAGACCGGCCTGGTGGTGCCCATGGGCCAGTGGGCGCTGGTGACTGCGTGCAATCAGGCGGTGGCGTGGCGCAATGCGGGTTTTCCGCCCATTCGCGTGGCGGTGAACCTGTCAGGGATTCAGTTCAAGCTGCCGGACTTCGTTGACATGGTCACCCGGGTGGTGCGCATGACCGGCATCGAACCGGCCTGTCTGGAGCTGGAGTTGACCGAATCCATCGCCATGGGCGACGTGGAGGAGACCTTGGCAAAGCTCAAAACCCTGGCGGATCTGGGCGTGAAACTGGCCATCGACGATTTCGGCACCGGTTTCTCTTCCCTGAGTTACCTGAAGCGTTTCCCCATTCACACGCTGAAGATCGACCAATCCTTCGTGCGCCCCTGCACTGAGAACAGCGAAGAGGCGGCCATTGTACGCTCCTTCGTGGGTTTGGCCCACAGCCTCAACCTGTCGGTGATCGCCGAAGGGGTGGAGACCGAGGCCCAGCGTGAGTTCCTGCGCGGCGAAGCGTGTGACGAAATTCAGGGCTATTTCTACAGCCGTCCGCTCTCATCGGACGCCCTCACCGACTTCCTGCGCGCCGAGCGTGACGCCGACAAGAACTGAGCACCCTATATACTCAGTCAAATTCAGAATTGAACTTGAGCGATTTTGGCGATGAAAGATATCGAGGGCTTTGCCCTCGAGCTCCCAACGACCAAACCGTGATTCGGGCCATCCATGACCCTCACCCTGCGGGCTCGCTGCGCGAGTCCGATTTGACAATCCTGCCAAATCGTGGGGCGCCGCCCTAGATTACACACCTTTGGCCGCTGGGGTCGCGGACCCCAGACCCCGCCGCCGACCAGTCGGCGGCCAATAGACAGCGCAAGATTACCCTACGTCACGCAAACATTGATCGTTCTGTGCCGTTTTCATTTTCAAAATGGCAGAGCTGCTCCTGATTGCCTTTCGGCCCGGTGATGGGCGAGGGGCTGACGCCCAGCACCCGCAGTCTCGCCTGCGTCGTCATCCACTCGGTGACGTCCTGCACGCAGCGGTCTATCTCCGCCGTATCCCGCACCACGCCGCCGCCCGCATCCACAATCGCTTTGGACGCCTCGAACTGGGGTTTGATCAGCACCACGCCGTGGCCGCCGGGTTTGAGCAGCGCCAGGGCCGCAGGTAGGATCACCCGCAATGGGATGAAACTGGCGTCGCACACCAGGAGATCAATGGGGTCAGGGATTTGGCGGGCGTCCAACTCCCGGGCGTTGCAGCGCTCCAGATTGACCACGCGGGGATCCTGAACCAGCTTCCACGCCAACTGCCCATAGCCCACGTCCACGGCATAGACGCGCCGCGCGCCGCGTTGCAGCAGCACGTCGGTAAAGCCGCCGGTGGAGGCGCCCAGATCGATGGCGGTCAGGTTGGCGGGGTCGATGGCGAAGTGGTCCAGGGCATGGGCCAGTTTGACCCCGCCGCGTGAAACCCAGGGGTGGGAGGCGACGCCTTTGACGCGCAGCGCGGCGTCGGCGCGGATCAGTTGGCCGGGTTTGACCACAGGTCGGTCATCTACCAGCGCCTTGCCGGTCATGATGAAGCTCTGCGCCTGCTTGAGATCTTCGGCCAGACCGGCGGCCAGCAGGAGTTCGTCAAAACGGCGTTTGGGTGGTTTGGCGAGCGGCATAGCGTAACTGCAAATCAGAATAGAACGCGCAGAGCGGCGGCTGCGCGAAAAGCCAATGAACGATGAGCAAAGGCGGCGGCGTCAGTCGCTGGGATTGTCACAGGCCTTGATAAGCGCGCCACTCTACGAAAAAGGGAGCGCGAGAGCTGCTTAAGCGCGCAAGGCGCGCATGGCTGCGGCGATGCCCTCGGCGTCCAATCCCAGTTCGGCGCGCAGCTCCTTCTGACTGCCCTGGGGAATGAAGCGATCGGGGATGCCCAAGCTGCGGAAACGCACGCCGCCCGCCAGCAGGCCCTCTTCGCTCAGCTTCTCCAGCACCGCCGAGCCAAAGCCGCCCATCACCGCGTTCTCTTCGACGGTGAGAATGGTCCCGGTTTTGGCGGCGGCGCGCACCATGGCAGCGTCCAACGGTTTGATGAAGCGGGCGTCATACACCGCACAGTTAATCCCCTCATCAGCCAACGTATTGGCCGCCGCCAGCGCCGCATGGGCGTGCTCGCCCACCGCCAGAATGGCGGCGTCAGCGCCGTCGCGCAACTGCCGCGCAGAGCCTACGGGGATCGGCGTCATGGGCTCCAGTTCCAGCCCCAGGGCATTGCCGCGCGGATAGCGGATTACCGCTGGTTTGCCCAGTTTGGCCGCCGTGGCCAGCATGCGCCGCAGTTCATTTTCGTCCGAAGGCGCCATAATGGTGGTGTTAGGGATGGCGCGCAGGAACGATAGATCATAAGCGCCCGCGTGGGTGGGGCCGTCGGCGCCCACCAGCCCGGCGCGGTCCAGAGCGAAGATCACTGGCAGGTTCTGCAACGCCACATCATGCACAAACTGGTCATAGGCGCGCTGGAAGAAGGTGGAGTAGATGGCGCACACGGGAATCTCGCCTTCGGCGGCCATACCGCCAGCGAAGGTCACCGCATGCTGCTCGGCGATGCCGACGTCGTGGAACCGCTCCGGGAAGCGCTTCTGGAACGCCGAGAGGCCGGTGCCCTCCATCATGGCGGCGGTGATGGCGACGATCTTGGGATTGCTGGCGGCCAGTTCGATGAGGCCGTCGGAGAAGACTTTGGTGTAGGAGGGCGGGCCGCCCGCGCTCTTCTGCATCACCCCGGTGTCGGGGTCAAACGGCGACACCCCGTGATAGGTGCAGGGGTTGTCTTCGGCCGGGGCAAAACCTTTGCCCTTGTGGGTGACCACATGCAGCAGGATCGGTCGCGTCAGGCGTTTGATGTTGCGCAGGGTGGGCAGCAACTGCTGATAGTCGTGACCGTCGATGGGGCCGAAGTAGGTGAAGCCCAGCTCTTCAAACAGAGTGCCGGGGATCAGCATCCCCTTCATGTGCTCTTCGGCGCGGCGGGCGGCGTCCAGCAAGGTGGGCGAGAGCCGCTCCAGCACGGTGCCCGCGCCGGTTTTGATCTGATTATAGGCGTCGCCGGAGAGGATTTTGGACAGATAGGAGGAGAGCGCGCCAACGTTGGGCGAGATCGACATCTCGTTGTCGTTGAGCACCACCACCAGATCGTTGCGGCGATCGTGTCCGGCGTTGTTGAGGGCTTCGAAGGCCATGCCAGCGGTCATGGCGCCGTCGCCGATGACAGCGATGGCCTTGTTGCCGCTCTTCTGCTTGCGCGCCGCCGCCGCCATGCCCAGCGCCGCTGAGATGGAGGTGGAGGAGTGTCCGGCGCCGAACGGATCGTAAATGCTCTCGGAGCGTTTGGTGAAGCCGGAGACGCCATCCTTCTGGCGCAGGGTGTGGAGCTGATCGCGCCGCCCGGTGAGGGCTTTGTGCGGATAGCACTGATGGCCCACGTCCCACACCAATCGGTCATCGGGGGTGTTGAAGATGTAGTGCAGGGCGATGGTCAGATCCACCACGCCCAGGCCCGCGCCCAGGTGGCCGCCGGTTTTGGAGACGGTCTGAATGATGAACTGGCGCAACTCGTCGGCCAGTTTGGGCAGATCCGATTCCGGCAATTTGCGCAGATCGGTGGGTGAGTCGATGCTCTGTAGCAGCGAGGTGGGCATAATGGGTCTCAATGGGTCCGGCTGATGATGTAGCGCGCCAACTCGCGCAGCGGCTCGGCGTCACCCGGCAGGTCGTGCAGACATTTGATCGCTTCGTCGATATGGCGTTGGGCCTCCTGGCGCGCCTGCGCCAGCCCCATGAGTTTGGGGTAGGTGGCCTTGTTGTGTTCGCGGTCGGCGCCGACGTTCTTGCCCATCTCCAGACTGTCGCCCACCTCATCGAGGATGTCGTCGGTGATCTGGAAGGCCAAGCCTATGCGCTCGCCGTAGCGTTTCAGTTGTTGCGCCTGCTCTGGAGTGCCTCCGCCCAGCAGGGCGCCGCCCAAACAGGCGATGTAGATCAGCGCGCCGGTCTTGTGGATATGGATGTTCTGCAGACCAGGGAGATCCAGCTCCTGACCCTCGGCTTCCATATCCAACATTTGACCGCCCACCATGCCATGGACCCCGGCGGCGGCGGAGAGTTTCTCGATAATCGCCAATTGTTGCTCAGCGCGCACCTCTTCCACTGGGCGGGCCGCCAGCTCGAAGGCCAGGGTGAGCAGGGCGTCGCCAGCCAAAATGGCGGTGGCTTCGTCATACTGTTTGTGGCAGGTGGGGTGTCCGCGACGCAGATCATCGTCATCCATGGCGGGCAGGTCGTCGTGAATGAGCGAATAGGTGTGGATGCACTCCAGCGCAGCGGCGAAGTTCATGGCGCGCTCCAAGGGCGCGCCCACCGCTTCACACGCGGCCAGAGCGAGGATCGGACGCAGACGCTTGCCGCCGATGAGCAGGCTGTAGCGCATGGCGCCGTTCAGACGCGCAGGCAGACGGTCGGCGGCGGGGACCAGGCGGTCCAGCGCCTCTTCCACCAACGCTTTGCGGGATTTGAGATAGGCGTGGAAATCAAATGTCACGAGGCGCTCTCCTCAGCGGAGTCGCCCAACAGCTTGTCGATGCGTTTCTCCGCCGAATCCAGGCGCTTTTGACACTGTTTGGCCAGCCGCACGCCCTCCTCAAACGCGGCCAACCCCTCTTCCAGGGGCAGCTCGCCGCGCTCAAGCTCAAGCACGAGCTCTTCCAAACGTTCCAGGGACTCTTCAAATGCCGGGGCGCTCTTCATACTCTGTTTCCCAACGGGTTTTGCGAACCCTTATGGATAACAGACCCGCGCGACCGGATCAATGTCACGCGGGCGCGTTGCGGCAAGAAAGCGGGTGATCAGGGGGTGACGCTGTCGCGAATTCCCGGCAGCAGCAGGGGGTCGACGCGGGCGTGGCGGACCATGACGCCCCAATGCAGATGGGGGCCGGTGGCGCGTCCGGTCATGCCGATCTCGCCAATTTGCTCCCCAGCGCCGACCCACTGGCCCGGTTTGACCAGAATCTTGTTCATATGCGAGTAGAGCGAGGTGACGCCGTGGCCGTGGTGCACCACCACGGTGTTGCCGGTAAAGAAGTAGTCATCGCCCGCCAGTTTGACCTCGCCGGGGGCGATGGAGACGATGGGCGTACCCTGGGGCGCGGCGATGTCGACGCCGTTATGGGGGCGGCGCGGCTTGCCGTTGAGCACCCGGCGCGAGCCGAAAATGCCGGAGAAACGGCCGGTGACCGGCATCTGGAAGCCCAGCAGAAAGCCCGGGCGTCCGCCGCGACTATTGTAGGTCTGCTTGATGGCGCGGGTTTCGATGGTGGCGCGTTTGAGGTCGGCGGGGTTGAGCTCCACCTTCTTCTTGGGCAGGCCGTCGATGCGCTCGGTCTTGTAGTCGCGCTTGGGCACGCTCAGGCGTTCACGCAGGGTCTCCACCTGGCCGTCGGGGCGCTGAATGTTAACTTTGAGAGTCACCGGGCCGGGTTTGGTCTCCATATCCAGGGCGAGGATGGCGGCGCCTTCGGCGGTGAAGGGGAAGCTTTTGCCCGCCAGGGTTCCACTGAGCTTGGAGCCATCGGGGTAGCCTTCGACTTGTAATAGCACCGCCGAGCCGGGGATGAGTTCGCCGGAGAGGATCATCTCAGCGGCGCGGGCGGAGAAGGGAGTGAGAAGCAGATTCAGCGCCGCAATACACAGCAGCGCGGGCAACAGACGGATAGGGCGCAACACGGTCAACCTACTTTCGCTTGATGCGCGTCACCGTGGCCTCAACGGAGCCTTGGGCGAGGGTGACGGCGATGGTCTCGTCACGGTTCAGATGTTCGGTGGAGCGTAGGATTTCGCCTTGGGCGTTGCGCGCAATGGCGTAGCCGCGCTCCAGAACCGCCAGTGGCGAGAGGGCATGCAAACGCGCTTCCAAAGCCGCCAGTTTGGCGCGTTTGTTTTGCAGGTCGCGCACAACCGCTTGTCCCAGTTGACGTTGAGACTGGTTCAGTTGGCGGGAGGCGCGCGCCAAAGTGGGGCCGCCCGCCCAGGCGTTTAATCGTTTGACGCTCTGCTCGACGCGGGTTTGACGCTGGGCGCGCAGTCGGTTGAAGGCGTCGGCCAGGCGTTCATTCATCTCGTCGGCGCGCATGCGGGCCAGGTCGATGCGGCGTTTTGGGTGTTGCAGCCGCTGCGCCAGGGCGGCGGTGAGCTGGCGTTGGCGGCGAATCCGATCGCTGGCGGCCTTCTGCAGCAGGGCGAGCAGACCATCGATGCGCGCCCGCAGTTCGCGCTTCTCCGGCATCACTCGTTCCGCCGCCGCCGAGGGGGTGGCGGCGCGCAGGTCGGCGGCCATGTCGGCCAGGGTGACGTCCACCTCATGGCCCACCGCGCTCACGATCGGGGTGCGGCAGGCGGCGATGGCGCGCACCACCCGTTCGCTGTTGAAGCAGGCCAGATCCTCCGCCGAGCCGCCGCCGCGTCCGCAGATGATCACATCGCACAGACCGCTGGCGTCCAGGCGCGTCAGAGCGGCGGCGATGGACTCCGGCGCGCCGACGCCCTGCACCAGCGCCGGGGCGAGGATCAGGTGAAAACCCGCGAAGCGCGTCTCCAGCACCTGGATGATGTCATGAATCGCCGCGCCGCTCTGAGAGGTGACCACGCCGATGGTCTCGGGGAGATAGGGCAGCGGCTGCTTGCGGGATTCGTCGAACAGCCCTTCGGCTTCCAATTTGGCGTGCAGCGCCAGCAGGCGTTCGCGTTCGCCGCCCGCGCCTTCGGGCTGGATCGCCTCAACGATGAACTGATACTCGCCGCGGGGCGGATAGGCGTCGATGCGGCCGGTGGCCACTACGGCGTCGCCCTGGCGCGGTTGGAAGGTCATGCGCGCCTTGGTGGAGCGCCATACCACCGCGCGGATGGTGGAGAATTCGTCGATGAGGGAGAAGTAGAGGTGGCCCGACGACGGCGCGCTGAGTTTGGAGATCTCGCCGCGCAGCTTGACATAGGGGTAGCGTTCGGCCAACAGATCGCGAATCTGCTCGTTGAGTTGGGAAACCGAGAGTATGCGGTTCCAGCCGCTGTCATCTTGTTCTATCATCATGGGTTGGATGATGCCGCCATAGGCTGGGATTGGCAAGCTGTGGCGCAAGACGGCGAGGGTGAAAAGGGGCGTTATGGCCGAGGCGACTGCAAAAGCGTTGTTTGACGCCGCCGAGGCGGCGCGCGCGGCGGTGGATGCCGATGCAAAGATGGCCCTCACCGAACAGGCGGCGGCGCTGTGGCGCGCGGCTTCGGAACTGGAGGATGGCCCGCTGCGCGCTGAGGCGCTGGCGGATCCCGGCGCCCCCGCCAAGCCCGAACTGGTGGATCCGCGGCGGGTGGCCAAGCGCAACCCCGGCTCGGGCAGTGGCCGCGCCGCGCACCTGCATGCGCTCACGCATATTGAGTTTGTCGCCACCAATCTTGCCTGGGATGCGGTGGTCCGCTTTCGCGGCATGCCGCTGGCCTATTATCAGCAGTGGGCGCAGGTGGCGTTGGAGGAGGCCGAACACTTCACGGCGCTGCGGGCGCGATTGCGCGACGCCGGGGCCGACTACGGCGACTTCGCCGCCCATAATGGATTGTGGGATATGGCGGCGCGCACGGCGGACGACCCCTTGGCGCGCATGATGATGGTGCCGCGTTATCTGGAAGCGCGCGCCCTGGAGGCGGCGCCCATCATGCAGGCGAAGTTCCGTCAGGCGGGAGACGAGGCCAGCGCCGCTCTTATCGCCCGCATCGCCAAAGAGGAGATCGGCCATGTGGCGGCGGGTTCGCGCTGGTTTGGCCATCTGTGTCAGAGCCGCGGGCAGGATCGCCGCGAGGCGTTCGTAACGCTATTGGATGGATTTGCGCGCGGTCGCCCCAAGGGACCGTTTGAACTGGATATCCGGCGTCAGGCGGGGTTTACCGAGTGGGAGCTGGCGTGGTTGGAGCAGGGAGGGTGAACGATGCGCCCGCGCTGCGACCCGGCGCGCTGCGACCCTACCCATGTCCTGGCGGTTGTGAGCGCTGGGCGCTGATCGACCCATTGAGCAACAGCGCGCGCATCGTGGATGGCGCGGGCGTGGTGTTGGGCGAATATGGGCCAGGCCTGTTTCAGTCGCCAACCGGTCTGTGCGTGACGCGGGATTTTCTCTATGTGACCGATCCCGCCGCCGCCGTGGTGTGGCGGGTTGATCTCATCGACGAGGCGATTGCTCCGCTGATTGATGCGCAAGCGGGATTGCGCGCGCCGTTGGATGTGGCGCTGGCGGCGCCGGATCAGTTGCTCATCAGCGATCCTGCCGCCCAGACGCTGTGGCGGTGGTCACGGTGTGAGCAGAAGTTGATTGCGGTGGCCACTGGGGCGTTTGGCGGTTTGGCGGGCGCAGCGGGAGAGGCCAGCGTATTGGCGGCGGTGGAGGCGGGCGTGTCGCGCGTTGGTGCAGAGGGCGGCGTGGAAACGCTCTACCCCATCTCCAGCGTAACCGGGCTGGCGGTTGCATCCTTTGGCGCGTTGGCGGCGTGTGCGGAGAGTGACGCTGTGTGGTTGTGTGCGTCTTATGGCGCTGCCCAGCAACGCCCCGGGCCCTGGCGCGCGCCCATGGCGGTTGCGGTCAATGAGCGCAACGTGGCGCTGATCATGCAAAAGGATGGGCGCATCTGGCGCGGCGGGCTGGGCGGCGGCGACTGGCGCGCGTGGCCTAAGCCTGTTAGGTAGTGAAGAATTAAGATGAGACGAATGGATTCGCATATGAGCAGGAAGTGTCCCCATATGAAACGCACCACTCACAGCGCGCTGCGCTTGGCGATGGCTCTCGGCTTGGGTTTCGGCGTTGCGTCGACCTGGCTCACGGTAGAGGCGGCGTCATTGACGCAGGCGGCCAATCGCATGGCCCAGGGCAATCTTATGGGCGCGGAGTCGGAGTTGGCCGCCTTGCTGAAACAGGCCGCGCCTGCGCAGAAGGCGGAAGGCTATCTGTGGCGCTATCTGGCGCGCGCCAAAACCCAGCCGTTTCTGGCCAAGGCGCGTCTGTTCAGCCTTTCGTCTGAAATTCGCGTGGGCTCGCCGTGGATGGCGGCGCTGGCGCAGTGGCATCTGAATCAGCTCACCGGCGCGGCGCTGTTGGCGCAAGCGGGCGAAGATAAGACCCAGCGCGCGCAGGCGCTGTTTCACATCGGTGAGCGGCTGCTGCTGGATCGGGCCGATCCGGCGCAGGCGGCGGGGTGGTTGACGCAGGCGGTGGAGCTGGGCGCCGCCGACGCGCCGGAGACGATTCTGGCCAAACAGCAGCTCAAATCGCTGCCTGCGCCTGCGGCGGTCTCTGTGGCGATGTTGCCGCAATTGGCCATCACCATCGCTGCGCCTGCGCAGCCGATGAAAGCGTCTACGCCAGTTGAACCAGCCGTGGCGGCGGAGAAGAGTGAGTCAGTTACGACGACTGAAGAAACGGAAGCGCCAGCGGAAGCCGCCGCCAAAGCCGAGGCTGCCGCCAAGGCGGAAGCCGCCGCCCAAGCGGAGGCCGCCGCCCAAGCGGAGGCCGCCGCCCAAGCGGAAGCCGCCGCCCAAGCCGAGGCTGCCGCCAAGGCGGAAGCCGCCGCTCAAGCCGAGGCCGCCGCTAAGGCGGAAGCCGCCGCCCAAGCCGAGGCCGCCGCCAAGGCGAAAGCCGCCGCCCAAGCCGAGGCCGCCGCCCAAGCCGAGGCCGCCGCTAAGGCGAAAGCCGCCGCCAAAGCGGAAGCCGCCGCCAAAGCGGAACAGTCACGGGTCGCCTCGAGCAAGGGGTCTGTGAGCGCCGAGGTTGAGCCTGTTGCCGAAGCGGCGGCTGTCGCGCAGGAGAGCGTGGCGCATCCGCTCAAGCAGGCCAGCGCCGCGGCTAAGTTGCCCAGTGTCAAAGCACACATGAGCGCGCACTCTTCCTCCCAAGCTCAGGTTGGGGCGATTCACAAGCCTACGGCCACACACAATGCCGAGCCCGCTACAGCGGCGCAGGCGGTGGCCAAGGAGGCGAAATCGTCTGTTGCGGCTGCTGTGGCGACGGCCAAAAAGTCAGCGCCTCAAGCCACCAGCGCGCCTGCGGTTGCAAAAAATACCATCATCGCCCAACCCGTGCTTGGTAGCGCCATGGGGGAGGACGACATCGCGCAAGCCGCCGCCGCTGTCGCCGAACAGGAGGCGCGCAGCGCGTCACTGGCTGTGACGCCGATGAAGCCCGCAAGCAATCAAGGGTCAACTGCGTCCCCACAGAGCCAGCCGCAACCGAGTGCGAAACCCGCGCCGCAGGCTCCTGCAATCGCACTCGCCGCCCAGACGTCCACACAGGCGGTCAAGCCCGTCGCCAAAGCGACACAGGAAACATTGGCGGCTTCCGCCAATACGTCGACTGCGCAGACGCCGGCGGAACCTGTGGCCGCTGCGGTTCGGAACCCTGATGAAGCGCCGCCGATCCAGCAGGTCACCGGCAGTCGTGAACGCAGCTACTATGTATTGGATTTGGGCTCTTACCAAAATGTGGAGGAGCTTACAGAGGTGCGCGCCAACGTCAATAAGCTGGGCGCGCCTCTGTACGCCCGTCGCGTGCTGGTGGATGGCCACGCCATGTTCCGACTGCGCGCCGGTCCCATTGCGCAGAAAGAGCAGGCGCTGGATTGGTGGGCGCGCATCCATCAGGCGCTGCCCAGCCTCAAAATCGAACGCATCCTGTTTGTTACCCCCGCTGTAGGAGGGTGATGGTCGCGGCGTCGATTGGGCCGCTTCACGCCACCGCGCAGGCCACCCCTTCGGCGGGAATCTGCTGATCAAACACCTGATCGATTTTGGCCGCGCAGATGAAGTCGTTGTCGGACAAGCCGCCTATGGCGTGGGTCCAGAAACTGACCTCACAGTAGTTGTAGTTGTGGGTCATCATCGGGTGGTGATCCTCGCAGTGCGCCACCCACGCCGCCGCATTGACGAACGCCATGGTGCGGTGATAGTCGGCGAATTCAAACCGTCGTGTAATCTGCGTGGCGCTTTCATTGAGCCGCCAATTGGGGTTGAGCGACCCCATCAGCATCAGCGCCTTTTCTGCGCTGTGTTTCTCCACGCCGCCCTCGCAGGGCTGACACCGTTTTTTCAAGAGATCCGTCACACTCGCCTCCTGACTCCCGTGGGCGCCCTGTTCGCGCCGCTAAAGTTTATCGGTTATTCGCTTCTGACCCGCTGGAAGTGGCTTCGTTCATCCGTTTCATTCAGCTGTATAGAAATATGTTTATTGCGAGAATAATGCGAACAAATATACAGTAAGAGAATATATATATAGATTTATCCAGATGCTTTTCATGAAAATGGCGCCAACTCGTGACCTGCTATTGCGCGAATGCGGCCCACTGCGCCTTGCCATCGCCCCCCGGGGGGCATACCCTCAGGCGCCGTTTGCCAATCGGGATCGCGTTCTGCGCGCCAAGGAGTCTCCATGCTTGTTATCGCTCACGTAATCACCGGTCTGGAGATGGGCGGGGCTGAAATGATGCTGGCCCGCATGGTGGAGAACCTGGATCCGACCCGCTATCGCAATGTGGTGATCTCCTTGCGCGGCGAGGGGACGTTGGGTCCGCGCATACGCGCCAGCGGCGCTGCGCTGTATGATCTGGGCATGAGCGGCATGGGCCAGGCGGTGAGCGCGGTGCGGCGGTTGAAGGCGATTCTGCGTGATGAGCAGGTGGACGTGGTGCAGGGGTGGATGTATCACGGCAACGTCATCGCAGGCATAGCCGGTAAGCGCATGAGCGGACTGCCGGTGGCGTGGGGGCTGCACGCCAGCTTTCTCGATCCCAAGCAGGTTCCTTTTGTCACCACGCTGCTGGCGCGGCGCATCGGTCCACTGGTTCCGTTTCTGGCCGATCACGTGATCAGCTGCTCTGAGGCTGCGCGTCAGTTGCATGCGGGCTGGGGATATCCCAAAGACCGCATGAGCGTGATTCCCAATGGCTTCGATTTGACCGCGTTTCAACCGGACCCGGCGGCGCGGCGCGCCTTGCGCCTGGAGCTTGAACTCCCCGAAGACGCCGTTGTGGTCGGCCATGTGGGGCGCTATCATCCGCAAAAGGACTACGAAACGCTCATGCGCGCGGTGGCGCGGGTGCGCGCCAGTCGGCCCGATACCCACTTTGTCTTCATTGGTAAAGGGGTGGAGTGGGAGAATAGCGAGCTGGCCAATAGGGTGACTGCGTGCGGCGAGCGCGATAATGTGCATCTGTTGGGCCCGCGCAGCGATATCCAGATGTTGCATCCGGCGTGGGACTTCTTCTGGCTGGGCTCGGCGTTTGGCGAGGCGTTCCCGTTGGTGGTGGGGGAGGCGATGGCGTGTGAAGTCCCCTGTGTGGCCACCGATGTGGGCGACAGCGCCGAATTGATCGGCGATACCGGCAAAATCGCGCCGCCGCAAGATCCTGGCGCACTGGCGGAAGCGCTGTTGGCGCTGCTGGGCGAGAGCGCCAGCGAACGCGCCCAACGCGGGCGGGCGGCGCGGGCGCGCATTGCGGAGAACTACGCCATGTCGGCGATTCTGGAGCGCTATTTGGACGTCTATCAACGCATTATGGCGGCCTGATCCATGTGTGGATTGACCGGCTTTTGGGATCAGCGCGACGTCCCGCGCGACGCCGACGCCATGGGCGCTGTCATCGCCCGCATGCGCGACGCTTTGATTGAGCGCGGCCCTGATGATGCGGGCGCCTGGGTCGACGCCGAGGCGGGCGTGGCGCTGGGGCATCGGCGTCTCTCTATCCTCGATCTCTCTCCCCTGGGCCATCAGCCCATGCGCTCTGCGTGCGGCGACTGGGTGCTGGCCTACAATGGCGAAATCTATAACCATCTGGAGCTGCGCGCCGAGTTGGAGAGCCAGCATGGCGCGCGCTTTGTGGGGCGCTCCGATACCGAGACCCTGCTCGCGGCGTTTGTCGCCTGGGGAGTCGAAGCGACGCTGCCGCGCCTGAACGGCATGTTCGCCATCGCTGCGTGGAACCGCCGCCAGCGCACGTTGACCCTGGCGCGTGATCGCATGGGCAAAAAGCCGCTCTACTACGGTTGGGCGGGTGGCCGCGTGGGCGGAACGCTGCTGTTTGGCTCGCAAACCAAGAGCTTTGCCCCGCACTCGGACTGGTCGGCGCAGATCGATCCCGACGCCGCCGCGCATCTGCTGCGGCGCGCCTTCATCCCAGCGAACCGCTCCATCTACCGCCATGTGGCGCAGCTCCCCCCCGGCCATTGGGCCACGGTGGGCGCCGATGGGCGCATCCAAGCTCAAACGTGGTGGCGTCCGTTGGAGGCGGCGTTGGCCGGTCTGGCCGACCCCATCGACGATGCAGCCCAAGCCAGCGCGCTGCTGGAGGAGACCCTGGCCGATGCGGTGTCGGCGCGTCTGCTCTCCGATGCGCCGTTGGGGGCGTTTCTCTCCGGCGGGGTGGACTCCAGCGCTGTGGCCGCGCTGATGCGCGCCCACGGGGCGGCGACGCCGCGCACCTTCTCCATCGGCTTCTCCGATCCGCGCTATGATGAGTCGGTCCACGCCCGCGCCGTGGCCAACCATCTGGGGACCGATCACACCGAATTGATCGTCGAACCCGACCATGCGCTGGAGCTGATTCCACAGATCCCCGAGTTCTTTGACGAGCCGTTTGCCGACGCCTCGCAACTCCCCACCTGGCTGCTGGCCAAAATGACCCGTGAACAGGTCACCGTAGCGCTGTCGGGGGATGGCGGCGACGAGCTGTTTGCCGGCTACAATCGGCATGTCAGCGCCGCCCGTTTGCAACGCCTGCATGGGCGCTTGCCCGCTCCCCTGCGCGCGCTGGCGGCCTGGGGCATCGAACGCTTGAGCCCGGCGCAGTGGGATCGCCTGATCTCCATTCTGCCCGCCGCGCGGCGTCCGCGTCTGTTTGGCGAGAAGCTGTATAAGGTTGCTGATCTGTTCCACGCCGCCGATGCGGTGGATATCCATCGTCGGCTCACCGCCCAGTGGAGCGGGCCGCTGCCCCTTGTGGGCGCTTTCGACGAACTCGCCCCCACTCCTGCGCCGCTGCTGCCAGGCGTGTCGCTGACCCGTGAGATGCAGTTGCGCGATGTGATGGACTATCTGGCCGGGGATATCCTGGTCAAAGTGGATCGCGCCACCATGGCGACCAGCCTGGAGGCGCGCGCGCCGCTGCTGGATCATCGCGTGGTGGCGCTCAGTTGGCGCTTCAGCGACGCCGTTAACGCTGGTCCCCAGGGCAAAGGCAAGCACCCGCTGCGTCAGCTGCTCTATCGCCATGTGCCCCAAGAGTTGATCGAACGCCCCAAAATGGGCTTCGCCATCCCCATCGGCGATTGGCTGCGCGGTCCGCTCAAAGGGTGGGCCGACTCCCTGCTGGATCCGCAGCGCCTCCAGCGCGAGGGGCTGCTGGATCCTGCGCCCATCCAACGCCTGTGGCGCGAACATCAGAGCGGGCGCTACAACCGCCAATATCCGCTGTGGAACGTGCTGATGTTGCAGGCGTGGAAGGCGCGTTGGGCGCCCTGAACCCGTGCGGCTGTCGACGCATTATGCTACCCTGAACCACTCTGCGAGCCTTGATGGCGAAGGCGTGCGCAGGCCTTTTCATGGTCTCATGAGCTCTTCCGTGTTCGGCGTTGGCCCATGCATGCTCTAGACATCATTAACATTGTGGTGATTGCGATCTATTTGGTGATCATCGCCAAACGTTCGCATATGGCCGTCTTGACCAAGTGGTTGATGCTGGGCCATCTGATGGCGGCTTTTGCGCTCTACTTTGGCGGCTCCATGTCCATCTTTGGAGACCAGATCAAATACTTCAAAGCAGCAAACCATTTTCGTGAAACATTGGACCTGATCTCCATGACGGAAGGGTTTGCCGGCATGATGCTGGCGGTGTTTCCCATCCCCGCTTACCCCTCGCATCTGTCGGTCGCCCTGGTCAATACCGTGCTGTTTGCGCTGACGTTCTGGTTTTTGCGTCGCGCCGGAGTGATGTACGGTTTGCCCAAGTGGATCTATCTGTTCTATCCCAGTGTTGCGCTCTACATGGCCTTGGGGCTGCGTGAGGGGCTGATCTTTGTCAGCATGTTTCTGAGCGTCTATTATCTGATCAATATGCGCCTGGTGTTCGCTTTTGCCGCAGCGGCGCCGTTGGTGTTTATCAAACCGCAGAACTTCCTGATGTTGGGTATGGCCGGATTTCTGTGGACTATGATCGTCCCCAGCGTCAAGCTCTATGTGCGTGTGCTTATGGGCGCTGTGGCTGCGGTTGCGCTGCTATATATGGGGCAGTGGTTCAGCGTAGACAAAGTGGAATACTACCGTTGGGCGATGTATGTGGAGGACCATGGCGACCCGGAGGCCTATCAGAAGCTCGACGGCTATGCCGACCTGCTGCGCGTAGGCATCCCGGATGGACTCTATTTCATGCTCAAGCCGCTGCCTTGGGAAGCGGAAAAACCCATTCAAATTGTACAATCTATCGAAAATATGGTCATTGGCGTGATGGCGCTCATCGCCTTTCTGCGCAACTGGACTCTTAAACTCCCCAATCGACCAGGCGTGCTACTGAATTTTATGCTCGGCGTAAGCATGGTCATTTACGGGCTGGTGGTTTATAACTACGGCACGGCGGCGCGCTACAGATTTCATTTTATTGCCGTTTTCCTGGTTTATAGTTACCACCTCCACTATCTGGCCACGTGGGGGCGGCCTTCACTCCACTTCCTGGCGCATAGCGGGCAACTCCCGTTGTTGGGTCAACATGTGCTTGCGTCAGCGGCGTTTTCCAACGCTCAATCACAGGCCAACACTTCATCCGCGAGCGCAGGCCCCACTGGGCAGACGGCGCCATCAGCATCGTAAAGGGGCATTCTCATGAAAGTTCTGATCACCGGCGCCGCCGGGTTCATCGGTTCGGCTCTCTCCCTGAAGCTTCTGGCGCGCGGCGATACCGTCATCGGTGTGGATAATCTGAACGATTATTACGATGTGGAGCTGAAAAAAGCGCGTTTGGCGCGCACCCAGGACCATCCCAACTTCGTCGATCTGCGTCTGGATCTGGCCGACCGCGAGGGGATGGAGCGCGCGTTTGCCGAACACAAACCCAACCGTGTGGTCAATCTTGCCGCCCAGGCCGGGGTGCGCTATTCGTTGATCAATCCCCACGCCTATGTGGAGTCCAACCTCATGGGCTTCATGAATATCCTGGAGGGATGCCGTCATAACGACGTCGAGCATCTGGTCTACGCCTCCTCCAGCTCGGTGTATGGCGCCAACACCACCATGCCGTTCTCGGTGCATGACAACGTCGACCATCCGCTCTCCATGTATGCGGCCACCAAGAAGTCCAACGAATTGATGGCCCACACATACAGCCATCTCTATCGTCTGCCCACCACCGGTTTGCGCTTCTTCACCGTGTATGGCCCGTGGGGGCGCCCGGATATGGCGCTGTTCCTGTTCACCAAGAATATTCTCGCCGGCAAGCCCATCGACGTGTTCAACTACGGCAAGCACCGTCGCGACTTCACCTATGTGGACGATATCGTCGATGGCGTGATCAAAGTGCTGGACAACCCGTCTGCGCCCAATCCTGAATGGAGCGGCGCCAAGCCCGATTCGGCCACCAGCAACGCGCCGTTCCAGATCTACAACATCGGCAACAACGAACCGGTGGAGCTGATGCGTTACATCGAAGTCCTGCAGGATTGCCTGGGCAAGAAGGCGGAGCTGAACCTGCTGCCGCTGCAGCCTGGCGACGTGCCCGACACCTACGCCGATGTGACCGACCTGGTGAAGAATCTGGACTACAAGCCCAATACCCGGGTGGAGGACGGCATCGCCAACTTTGTGGCGTGGTACAAGGAGTATCATGGCCTCTGAGGCGGGTGAGCGACGCCCGTGAAGATCCTCTACTTCGTCACCGAGGATTGGTACTTCTGCTCCCACCGGCTGCCCATGGCCCGCGCCGCCCGCGATGCCGGGTTTGAGGTGCTGGTGCTGACCCGGGTGAAGGACCACGCCGCGCAGATCGAGGCCGAAGGGTTCCGCCTGATTCCCATCGCCATTGAGCGCGGCGAGGTGAGTCTGGCCGGGGAGTGGCGTCTGCTGCGCGCGGTGATGGCGGTCTATCGGCGCGAACGGCCCGATATCGTGCACCATGTGGCCATGAAGCCGGTGGCGTACGGGACCACGGCGGCGCTGCTCACCGGTGTGGGCGCGGTGGTCAACGCCCTGGCGGGCTTGGGCTATCTGTTTACCTCCCGGCATCTGAAAGCGCGCGTGCTTAAGCAGGTGGTGCGGCTGGCGTTCAAGCTGCTGCTCAACCGCAAGCGGGTGCGCACCATCATGCAGAATCGCGACGACCGCGCCGCCCTGTGCCAGGCCGCCGGGGTGGATGAGTCGCAGACCGTGATCATTGCCGGTTCGGGGGTGGATATCGCGCGGTTGCATCCCACGCCGGAGCCGCCCAGTCCGCCGATTCGCGCGCTCACACTGTCGCGGGTGTTATGGGATAAGGGCATCGGCGAGTTGGCCGAGGCGGGACGCATCCTCAAGGAGCGCGGAGAGTCCATTGAGCTGATGCTGGCGGGGGGGCGCGATCCGCTCAACCCCGCTTGCATCGATGAGGCGCAGGTGCGTCAGTGGCATGAGGCGGGCTGGATCAACTGGTTGGGTCCACGCAGCGATGTGGCCGAACTGCTGGCGCAGTGCCATATGGCGATTCTGCCCTCCCATCGCGAAGGACTGCCCAAGGCGCTGCTGGAGGCGGCGGCGGCGGGGTTGCCCATGGTGGCCAATGATGTGCCCGGTTGCCGTGAAGTCACTGTGCATGAGCAGACCGGTCTGCTGGTCCCCAAAGGCGATGCGCGCGCCTTGGCCGACGCCATTGCGCGTTTGGCGCACGATCCCTCACTGCGGGCGCAGTATGGGGCGGCGGCGCGGGCGCGGGCGGAAACGCAATTCGCCGAGACGGTGGTGACCGAACAGGTGTTGGCGCTCTATGTGGACATGCTGGGCGGGCGACGTCCCCAGGGAGGGGAGTCCAATGGTTGAACTGGCGGGCAAACGGGTGCTGGTGAGCGGCGCCAATGGCTTTATTGGCCGCACGCTGTGCGCGCAACTGCAGGCGCGGGGCGTCACCGTGCGCGCGCTGTTGCGACAACCTGCCGAAGGTCCGTGGGATGAGGACGCGTTGGCGGACTTTGACCAGCCCGAAGCCACATTAATCCCGCAATTACAGATTGCCTGCGCCGATGTGGCGGCGATCTTCCATCTGGCGGGTAAGGCCCATGCGTTGGATGAGCGCAGCCAGGACCCCGAGATCTATGACCGTCTCAATGCCCACTCCACCCGTTTGCTGATGGCGGCGGGGGCCGACTGCGGGGTGCAGCGACTGGCGCTCTTCTCCAGCATCAAGGCCATGGGCGAGGGCGGCCCGGCGGCGCTGAACGAGTCCGCGCCGTGCGATCCGCAAACCGCCTATGGCCGCTCCAAACTGCTGGCCGAATCGTTTGCTCTGGACCCTGCCGAGAAAGTGGATGGGGTCGCGTTGCGTCTGTCCATGGTCTATGGGGGGGAGTCCAAAGGCAATATGGCGCGCATGGCCGATGCGGTGCGGCGCAATCGTTTTCCTCCCTTACCCAAAGTGGACAATGCGCGCGCCATGATCCACGTCGCCGATGTGTGCGCCGCCGCCATCCTGGCCGTGGAGCAGGCCCCGCCGCGCAGCCTCTACATCCTCACCGATGGTCAGCAGTACGCCACCTGGCGCATTCAGGACGCTATGGTCGCGGCGCTGGGGCGTCCCGCTCTTGGCTGGCGTGTCCCCTATGGATTGCTGCGCGCCATCGCGCTGGCGGGGGACTTGTTGGGCGCGCTGTTGCGACGCCGCGCGCCATTGGACTCCGATGCGCTGGATAAACTGCTCGGCTCCGCCAACTACGATAGCGGCAAGATCCGTCGGGAGTTGGGCTTTGTCCCGCAACACACGCTCTATTCGGCGCTGCCGGAGCTGTTTGGCGAGGAGGCGGGCGTATGATCCTCGCTGTGATATTGGCGCTGCTGTCGCTGTATGCCGCCTACTCATTGGCTGACCGGCTGACCGATCCCAACTCCAAATGGCATGTGCTGGATCACCCCAACGATCGCTCCCTGCATCAAAATCCCACTCCGCGCAGCGGCGGGTTGGGGATTCTGGCGGCGCTGCTCATCGCCTGGCCGTTGTGGTTCTGGCTGCAGACGCCCCCCGAGGGGGCCTGGGCTGTGGCCATCGGGTTGGCGCTGGCGGCGGGCATCTCCTGGTTGGATGATCTGCATACCTTGAGTTCGGCGGTGCGCTTTCCGGTGCATCTGGCGGCTTCCGGGCTGGTGGTGTTCGCGGGCGGGTTTTACTTTCCGGTGCTGCAGATCCCCGGCGTGGGTGATGTGGCGTTGGGCGCGTTTGCGCCGATCTTCGCTCTGCTCACCATTGGTTGGATGCTCAATCTGTATAATTTCATGGATGGCATGGATGGCTTTGCCGGCGGCATGGGGGCGTGGGGCTTTGGCTTTCTGGCGCTGTTTGGCTGGCATCAGGGACACCTGTTTTTTGCCGGTAGCGCGTTGATTATCGCTGCCGCCAATCTCGGGTTTCTGCGGGTGAACTTTCCCCCAGCCAAGATCTTTATGGGCGATGTGGGCTCCGTGCCCATGGGCTTTCTAGCCGGATGCTTCATGCTGTGGGGCGCCCGTGACGGCGTATTCCCATTCTGGATTGGTATTGTGATCTTCTCGCCGTTCATCCTCGACGCCACCATTACCCTGGCGCGTCGCTTGTTGGATGGGCAGAAGGTGTGGCAAGCGCACCGCGCGCACTTCTATCAACAGTTGGTGCGCATGGGCTGGAGCCACAAACGCACGGTGTTGGCGGAGTATCTGCTCATGGCCGGTGTGGGAGGGGTGGCGTTTTTATTGCATTTGTCGGACAATGAAGGGCTACGCGCCGCCGGTTGGATGGCGCTGTGTGGGCTCTATATCGTCCTGATGATCGCTATACATGTCGCCGGCCGTCGTCGCGGCGTCAGTTGGCGGGGGTAATCGTTCCGCTCATGTCCAGAAAGTTCTATCTGACATCCCAGCGACTGTCGCGTCGCACCAAACAGGTCATGCTGTTCCTCATGGACCTGTTGTTCATTCCGCTGTCGCTGTGGTTCAGCTTCTCCCTGGCGTTTGCCGGTTGGGGACCGGGGATGCTGTGGGAGGCGCGCTGGATTATCGTCATCAGCCTGCTGTTCTCGGTGCCCATCTTCGTGCACTTCGGCCTCTACCGCTCAGTGACGCGCTATCTGGGCTATCAGGCGGTCTATGCGGTGCTCAAGTCGGTCTCCGCCGCCTCCCTGGTGACCATCTGCGTCTCCTGGAGCGTCAACGAACTGATTCAGCCGCGGGTGTGGATCGTCTATTGGTTGATGCTGCTGGTGCTCATCGGCGGCAGCCGCATGGGCGCGCGCTATCTGCTGCGCGCCAGCGAAGGCAGCGGCAAGCGTATTCCCGTGGCCATCTATGGGGCAGGCACAGCTGGCGCGCAGCTGGCCACCGCGCTGCAGCACTCCACCCAATACATTCCCCTTGTCTTCATCGATGACAAACCCGAGCTGCAAGATCACGAGATGCTCGGCGTGCGCATCCATCCGTTCCGCGATCTGGATGATCTGATCGAGCGGCTCGGCATTCAGCGCATCTTCCTGGCCACCCCCTCGGCCAGCCGCGCGCAGCGCCAGGAGATTCTCTCGCGTCTGGAACACAAGCACGTGGAAGTGCAGGTGATGCCGGACCTGATGGCGCTGGCCAGCGGACGCAAACGGGTGGACGAACTCACCCACGTGCCCATTGAGGATCTGCTTGGGCGCGACCCGGTGCCGCCCAAACAGGCGCTGCTGGATCGCTGCATCAAAGGCAAATCGGTACTGGTGACCGGCGCCGGGGGCTCCATCGGTTCGGAGCTGTGTCGTCAGATTCTCACCCTGGGCCCCACCCGGTTGGTGCTGTTTGAACGCTCCGAATACGCCCTCTACGCCATTGAGCGCGAGCTGCGCGCGCAGCTGGAAAAACTGGAGGGCGAAAAGCCTGAATTGATGCCGATTCTGGGCTCGGTGGATCACCGTACCCGTATGCAGTCGGTGATCAGCACCTTCGGCGTGCAGACCATCTACCACGCCGCCGCCTACAAGCATGTGCCCATTGTGGAAGCCAACCCCATCGAAGGGGTGATGAACAATATTTTCGGCACCCTCTACGCCGCCGAAGCCGCTCTGGCCGAAGGGGTGGAGACCTTTGTGCTGGTCTCCACCGACAAAGCGGTGCGCCCCACCAATGTGATGGGCGCCACCAAGCGTTTTGCCGAGTTGATTCTGCAGGCGCTGGCGCTCTCCAATCCGCCCACGCGTTTTACCATGGTGCGCTTTGGCAATGTGCTGGCATCCAGCGGTTCGGTGGTGCCGGTATTCCAGGAACAGATTCGCCGCGGCGGGCCGGTGACGGTGACCGATCCCGACGTGGTGCGCTACTTCATGACCATCCCCGAGGCCGCGCAGTTGGTGATTCAGGCGGGCTCGCTGGGCAACGGCGGCGATGTGTTTGTGTTGGATATGGGTAAGCCGGTGAAGATTCTCGACCTGGCGCGGCGCATGATCCACTTCTCCGGTTTGACTGTGCGCGATGACGCGCACCCCATGGGGGATATCGAAATCGCCATTACCGGTTTGCGCGATGGCGAAAAGCTTTATGAAGAGCTGCTCATTGGCGATAACATCCAGCGGACGGAGCACAAGCGCATTTTTCGCGCTCAGGAACAGGCCTTGGAGTGGCCGCGCATGCGCGAATTGATTCACCGTTTTGGAGAGGCGTCGCACGAATTCAACTATATGGAAATCAGACAGATTCTTCTCGAATCCGTAGAAGGATACCAACCCACTGGCGGGATTCGGGATTGGGTTTGGATTCGCCGCTCGGATAAACATGCGGATTTGAGTCAAACCGAACTGGATCAGCGTGAACAGAGCGCCGCCACGCCAACGACAACGTCCGCTACGTAATGGGATCGGTCCGCGATGAGTTTCCTGAAGAAGATGATCACCCCCCCCAAACCATTGCATCAGCAGGCCATGAGTGACCGGATGAATACGCTCGCCCCGCAAACTCCGCCGCCGCCCCAACAAGCGAACGCGCCGATGTCAGCCATGCCGTCGGCTCAACAGGGGCCGATGTTGCCCTTGGTGGTCAATCTCCCGCCGGAAGAGGATGTCGATGTCCTGGGCATTGTTTTTGGCATTCTCAGATTCTGGCCGTTTATGGTGATTTGTGCGGTGGTTGGCGGCTACAACGCCTACCAGAAAGAGAATAAACTGCCGCGGGTATACCAAGCCCAGGTGAGTTATTACCTGCAAGCGGGCGGGGCCACAGGCAATACTGGCGGCGGTTTGCTCGGCGCCGTGTTGGGCGGCGGCGGCGGCGGGGATGATCCCATGATGTCCGGCTCGGCCGGTAAAGCGCAGGTCCTGCTGAATTCGCGCACCTATCTGCAGGATTTGGTCAAACGGCGCAATTTGCTGCCGGACCTTTTTCCTGAGCGCTGGGACCCTGTGAATGAAACCTGGAAAGGCGGTCCTGAGAATGCGCCGACAGTGGAGGAGGGCGCAGCCAAGTTCCGCGGTCGCGTGCGGTTGAGCGCCGGGTTGCCGGGGGTGGGGTTGCTGTCGGTGACATGGTATGACCGGGAAGTGGCCGCTCGCTGGGCCAACATGATGGTGGAAGAGCTCAACTACTCTTTGCGCACAAAGAAAATCAATGATAGTGAGCGGCGCGTCAAGTACCTGCTGAAACTGATTGAGACCATTCCGTACGTCGAACTGCAGCAGTCGATGATGAAGATGTACGAGACAGAGATCAAAGATACGATCATGCTGCGCACCAAGCCGGATTTCGCCTTTGAAGTGATTGACCCCGCCTTGGTGCCGCCGGAAGGGTCACATATCAGTCCGCGCCCCGACGCCAAGATGAAAACCGGCGCTGTGGGCGGCTTGTCTGTGGGTGTGATACTTGCAGTGGCGAGTCACTTTTTGCTGGTTGGGGTCTCTGGTTGGTGGCGTCGTCGCAAGGAGCTGCAAGCGGCGGCCAAAGGCGGCGCAGATGCAACAAAGTCTGGCAAGCAAGCAGAGGGGGAAACTGGATCAGAGACGCCTGCAAGCGCCCAAGGACAAACCAGTGGAGGCGATCATTCAACTGGGGCTCCGACCAAAGATTGAAGCGAGTATCGTCGCGAGCATTCAAAAGTGGGGAGTGGCTCAGTTTAGACGATTCCCATATTTCCAAACCGAACTCGTAGCGATTGATGAACGAGCCTAGGACCGTGTCATACATCTCCGCAGACTTGGAGACGCAGATGGTTTTTCTGGCCAGTCGTTGATGCGGTGCGCCAGGGAAGATGTTTACGCTTAATGCGTTGCGTGTTTCGCTTGCCGACGTAATGGTTTTGGCTCAGTGGCGGACGGCAATAAGCGTCCCAGTCATCTGTAGACAGGTTGACGATGCCAAAAGGAGCCAGCAATTCACGGAACTCCTTGAGCCCCCACTCTTTGCGAGAGCCGAAAGCATAGGTCAACACCCGGCCGGATTCGCGTTCGATGGCATGCCAGGTCCACCGAGGATTGGCTTTGCCGCCAACACGACCACATTTCATCGGCGCCCTCTTGACCTGCCCAGACAATTTCAATTGGCGTCTGCGACGTTAGCTCATCCGGGAACTGATGATTGATCCGCCTATTGTGAGTCAAAACCAAAACTGCACAGAACGTCCAATGTTTGCGTGACGCAGGTAAAATTCGCGCTGACTATTGGCCGCCGACTGGTCGGCGGCGGGGTCTGGGGGCCGCGCCCCCAGCGGCCACAGGCGAAGCCGTATCTCACAAAATGGGCGGAGCCCCACGGTGTGGAAGTTGGGAGCTCGAGGGCGTAGCCCTCGATATAGCCGCTTGAATCCAGAATGACACAAATCCAAAGCGCTCAATGTTTGCGTGACGTTGATTCAGCCTGTGCTGACTAGGGCCAAATTTCCAACGGAAATTTGTCGGGATTCTTAAGGGTCTGTGACCCTTAAGCGGGTGTGGGCAGCGCCCACGGTTTGGATTTTGATCTTGGGAGCTCGAGGGCGCAGCCCTCGATATCTTTCAGCACCCATATGTGCACTTTTGAATGCTAACGACTATATCTTTCATCGCCAAGATCGTTCATGTTCAATTCTGAATTTGACTGAGTATAGAATAGAAAAAGGGCGGGATCAGATGATCCCGCCCTTTTTTGCTTGTGGCTAGGACTGTGTGGGCGCTTTGGTTCAGATCTCGCCGCTGCGCATCTTTTCATCGAAGTAGGCGATGGTCTTTTTCAGACCCTCGGACAGCGGCTCCTTGGGTTCCCAACCCAACTGCTCCTTGGCGCGGGTGATGTCGGGGCGACGCTGTTTGGGGTCGTCCTGAGGAAGCGGCTTGAACGCCAGCTTGGAGCCCGATCCGGTCATCTCAATCACCTGTTCAGCCAGTTGGCGGATGGTGAATTCGCCGGGGTTGCCCAGGTTGATGGGACCGGTGACCTCATCCGGGGAGTCCATCAGGCGCACAAAGCCTTCAATCAGATCATCCACGTAGCAGAACGAGCGGGTTTGCTGGCCTTCGCCGTAGATGGTGATGTCGTCGCCACGCAGGGCTTGCACGATGAAATTGGAAACCACACGGCCATCGTTGGGATGCATGCGCGGGCCGTAGGTGTTGAAGATGCGCGCCACTTTGATCTGCACATTGTGCTGGCGATTATAGTCAAAGAACAGCGTCTCGGCGCAGCGCTTGCCCTCGTCGTAGCAGGAGCGCGGTCCGATGGGGTTCACATTGCCCCAGTAGCTCTCCTCCTGCGGATGCATGGCTGGGTCGCCATAGACTTCGCTGGTGGAGGCTTGGAAGATCTTCGCGCCCAGGCGTTTGGCCATGCCCAGCATATTGATGGCGCCGTGCACGCTGGTCTTGGTGGTCTGCACCGGATCGTGCTGGTAATGAATGGGCGATGCGGGGCAGGCGAGGTTGTAGACCTCATCCACCTCCATATACAGCGGCCAGGTGATGTCGTGGCGCACCAACTCAAAGCGCGGATTGTCGCGCAGGTGTGCAATATTGTCGCGGGCGCCGGTGAAAAAGTTATCCACGCAGATCACTTCGTGGCCATCGGCCAGCAGCCGATCACACAGGTGTGAGCCGAGAAATCCGGCGCCGCCGGTGATCAGGATCTGTTTGCGCAAGTGCAGCTTTCTCACAGTAGCCTCGTCGAGTCTGTGCGGGGAGAGTCAGGGGGCCCCTGACGCATCGTGTGGGTGAAGTCCGAAATTGAGCAAGCTATGGACCAGAAATTATGCGAATTCATGCGCCCACAGTATCCGGTTTCGAGGTGAGGTGGGTCAAGGGGCCGGGGCGCAAAGGGGGTGTCGAAATTCCATGACAGGCGGAAACCTTATTTGTCGGTTACGCGTCAAATAAGCATGAGTGACGCTTGATGATTTCTGAATTATGGCGCAAATTATCATGAAATCAATAAGGTGGGGGTCTTCATGATGAGTGAAACCGGTGGCGTGAAAGGGCGTTTGGAATCATTGCGCACCCAGTTGGGCGCGGTGCAGAAAGCGTGGACGGAGCGCGACCATGAATCCTTGATGCGATACTATGTGCGCATACTCCCTATATTATTGCGCGCAGAGCGCTGCAGTATCTTTTTCGCCGCGCAAGAGCCTGACCGCATTTGGCTCAAGTACGGTACTGGCGTCAAAGACAAACGCATAGAGCCGCCGCTTGAAGGCAGTGTTGTCGGCGAATGCATTGCAACGGGCAATATATTAATACGCACAGGCATGGAGACACAGGCCGGTTACCATCAGGTTGCCGACCAGCAAACGCAGTTTACCACCCGCGACACGCTGTGCGCGCCCATTGTCAGTCTATTGGGACGCGGCGTCATCGGCGCGGTGCAGATGCTTAACAGCACCACGGACGGCGGTTTTTCGCAAGAGGATGTGGCGTTTCTTCAGGAGACGGCGCGCTACCTGGCGTTTGCGGTGGAGTCGTCGCAGTTGGGTGATGAGATGTTGGCGCTCTCCAGTCAGGTGAGCGATGACATGGAGCTGTTCCGCATGACCCGCTTTGAGGGCTCGCAGTTGGTGAGCCAGAGTCAGGCGATGCGGGATGTGATCAATCTGGCGCATAAGGTGAGCGCAACGCCGGTGAATGTGACGTTGAGCGGCGAGTCCGGCACCGGCAAGGAGGTGATCGCACAGTTGATCCATCGCAACAGCGTTCAACGCAGCGGACCGTTTGTGCCGGTGAACTGCTCGGCGATCCCGGAAAATTTGATGGAGAGCGAGTTCTTCGGCCATGAGCGCGGCGCCTTTACCGGCGCCATCTCCAGCCGGATGGGTCGGTTTGAGGAGGCCGAGGGGGGCACGCTGTTTCTGGATGAAGTGGCGGACATGCCGCTGTTGATTCAGCCCAAGTTCTTGCGCGCGCTACAGGAGAGCGAAGGACGGCGGGTGGGCGGTAATCGCACCTTTGCCTATGATTTTCGCCTCATCAGCGCTTCGTGCCGGTCGTTGACCGAGGCGGTGGGCGAGGGGCGGTTTCGCGAAGATCTCTACTATCGACTCTTTTCGGTGGAGATCGCGATTCCGCCGTTGCGCCAACGTCGCGACGACATCGCACCGTTGGCGCAGCTGTTCCTGGAGCGCACCTGCGCTCGCTTTGGCAAAGCGATTCCCGGCTATTCTGCGCCCACCCTCGACCGCATGGAGAACTACGATTGGCCCGGCAACGTGCGCCAATTGATGCACGAAGTGGAGCGCATGGTGGCGCTGACTGACGAAGGAACGCGCATTGAGCTCAGCAGTGCTTCCCCGGCTCTGCGCCAGGATCTGCCGATGGAGTTTGGCGCGGCGCCCAGCAATGCGGGCACTGCGATTTCTCTTGAGGGTGAGACGCTGGCCGATGCGCGGGAGCGCGCTGAGCGGGAGGCGATTGTGCGCGCATTGGAGCGCACCGACGGCAACAAGGCGCAGGCGGCGCGGGATTTGGGCGTGACGCGGCAGTCGTTGCATAACAAACTGCGTCAATATGGCATGAACGGTTAATTCCATTTGAATAGAGAACAGACGAGCGGCCAGGAGATCGGGAGAGCGCATCGTGCCCCTGCATGGTTTGAATCGTTTTGTGCGTCAATTTCTACAAGCGGAGAGCGCCGGCGGCGTTCTGCTGATGATCGCCGGCGCGCTGGCGATGCTCTGCGCCAACACCTCCTTGCTGGCCGATGAGTATCACTGGTTTCTCAATCTGCCCATGGTGTGGAGCGTCGGCGCGCTGACCATCGCCAAACCCATGGTGTTGTGGATCAACGACGGCTTCATGTCGATCTTCTTCCTGCTGGTGGGGTTGGAGCTGAAGCGGGAGATCCTGGAGGGGCGTCTCTCCAACCGCCCCCAAGTGCTGCTGCCCGGGGTGGCGGCGTTGGGCGGCATGTTGGTTCCCGCTGTGATTTACACCATCCTCAACTGGAACGACGCCGCCTCCTTGCGCGCCTGGGCCACCCCCACCGCCACCGATATCGCCTTTGCTCTGGGCGTGCTGGCGCTGCTGGGGCCGCGCGTGCCCACCTCGCTCAAAGTGTTCCTGCTGGCGTTGGCGATTATGGACGATCTGGGCGCCATTCTCATCATTGCGATCTACTACACCGATGATCTGACCGTCACCGCTCTGTATGGCGCGTTGGGATGTCTGTCGCTGCTGGTGCTGCTCAACCGCATGAGCGTTACGCGCATTGCCCCCTATGCGATTCTGGGCGGCGTATTGTGGATCTTCGTACTCAAATCCGGCGTGCACGCCACCTTGGCCGGGGTGGCGGTGGCGCTGACCATTCCCCTGCATCCGCGCAATGACGAAGGCAAATCACCGCTGAAAGCGCTGGAGCATGATCTGCATCCATTGGTGGCGTTCGGCATCCTGCCGCTGTTCGCCTTCGCCAACGCGGGGGTCAATCTCCAATCGATGGATTTGGCCATGTTGTGGGATCCGGCGCCGCTGGGGGTGATTGTGGGGCTGTTCATCGGCAAGCAGTTGGGGGTGTTTGGTTTCAGTTGGCTCGCCATTCGGTTGGGGTGGGCGCAACTGCCGCGCGGGGCGACCTGGATGACCCTCTATGGCGTGGCGTTGATCACCGGAGTGGGCTTTACCATGAGTCTGTTTATCAGCGGCTTGGCGTTTGAACAGATCGGCGCGGGGGATTTGAATTCCATGCGCTTGGCGATTTTGATCGGCTCGCTACTCTCGGCGTTAAGCGGATACGCGATGTTGCGTTGGGCGCTGCGGCGCGGCGGTCCGGCGGATGTGGAGATGGAGGCGTTACAGCGGGCGATTATGCAGCGCCCGTCGGCGTATGACCCCAACTGGAGATGGAAAATTGAGCGCGAAGATTGAGGTGCGACGATTGAGTGGCGGCGAGGGCGGCGCGTTGCGCTTTGGCGTAGAGGTGAGCGATGGCGGCGGGGCGAAATCCTATGAGGTGACCATGGGGTTGCAGACGCACAAAGGCGCGCCGTTCAATGCGGCGGATCCGGTGCGCTGCATAGAGGCGTGCTTTCGGTTTTTGCTGGATCGGGAGCCCAAGGAGTCGATTATGTCGCGGTTTGACGTGACGGTGATCCGGCGCTATTTCCCGGAGTTTGACGCCAAGCTGGAAGGCTACATGTAAGCACAGGGCAAAACTTGGCCGCCGACTGGTCGGCGGCGGGGTCTGGGGGCCGCTGCCCCCAGCGGGGTGTGGGGCGGCGCCCCACGGTTTGTCTTTGGCCGTGTCTGTGGCGGTGTCTTTGGCCGTTTCCCCATTGACCAACGGCGGCCTCAGTAAGAGGTCGCTTGAGAAGCTCGGTTCACGGAGCCAGCACGAAAGGGAAAAGGGGAAACGGCAGTGAGCGATCTGTCGGCGAAGCCGACAGGAGCGAATGCCGTAAGACTTTCTGCTGGGGAAAGTTAAAAAGTGTTTGCGTTAAAGAAGTTAACTTCGTTTTTTGTTTAAAGCAAAAGGTCGATTTTATCAATAAGCCAGTTGCAGATTCCGCATGTGCTGGTTCAGCGGAAACATGACAACCGTCTAAACCAAAAT
Source organism: Magnetofaba australis IT-1 (assembly GCF_002109495.1). Lineage (NCBI taxonomy): Bacteria > Pseudomonadati > Pseudomonadota > Magnetococcia > Magnetococcales > Magnetococcaceae > Magnetofaba > Magnetofaba australis. The sequence continues at coordinate 637,541 of NZ_LVJN01000018.1, read as the reverse complement.
ATCAGTTAGCTGTTCGCCTTTTCAGCCATTTTTTGGGATGGCTGAAAAGACTGCTTTTGGTGCGTCGTCCGACGCCGTTCTCTGGCCGCCTCAAGCTTTTCATCTCGTTCGGCCAGGATCTGCACATGCCGCCCTTCCAGGCGATCCTGTGGGGTGACGTAGTCGATGGCGCTATGGAGCCGCCGGGTGTTGTAATGCTCGACGTACTTTCCCACAACCCGTTGGGCATCTTCCAGCGATAATGGCGTCTGAGGCCGAATGCACTCACGCTTCAAACTACCGTGAAAACGCTCCAGTTTTCCGTTGCTCTGCGGATAGTAAGGCGAAGTCCTCACATGCGTCATGCCGGATTCCCGGATGAACGCCTTAAAATCGTTGGCAACGAACTGCGGCCCATTGTCTGAGATCAGCCGCGGCTTAGCTTCCGGATAGGCCTCCTGAGCTCGGAGCAGGACCACTTCAACCTCATCTTCCTTCATCGACTCACGAATCTCCCAGTGGAGGATAAACCTGCTACATCCATCCAGGACACTGCACAGATAGTAGAACGTCCCCTGGATATTCAGATAGGAGATGTCCACATGCCAGTGTTTATGCGGCTCCGAAGGCTGTTTGAACCCTGTGCCCTTCTGCGAGGGCGATGGGCTCCAACGACGCATCAGCCCGGCAGTTCTGAGCACACGCAGCACTGAAGAGGGGCTGACCGCCACCACGCCTGCATCCAGCATCATGTAGGTCAGGCGCCGATAGCCCTCTGACGGATGTTCATGGAAAAAGGCGACAATCGCTCCCTTTCCCAATCGTCCAGCCAAAAATCTCGGGGAATACGGCCATTGTGGTCATTAACCATTCCATAGCGCTTGCGCCATGAATAGAACTTGCCCCTTTGCACGCCTATCCAGTTGATAATTCGGCTCGTGTCGATTTCGCTCTTGTCTGACCAAAACGCCACGAAATTCACCACCGAATCCCGTATGTCCGGCTCCACCCAGCAGCCGTTCAGCTCACCCCAAGACTTTTTTTAGCGCAACATGCGCCTCAAGAAGCTCGGACATAACTTCATTTTTGGTTGCCAACTTCGCTTCTAGTTCGGCAATCTGTCGGTCACAAGCCTTTTGGCCGCGTTTGTCAGACAAGGCCGCTTCGCCGTTCTCAAACAAAGCCTTTTGCCAGCGATAGTACTGGCTGGGCTGAATGCCCGCCTCGTCGCACAGATCCGAGAGAACCACCTTCTCGACCAGGTGACGGCGCACATAGCCTACCTTCTGCTCAGCCGTAAATCTCCGCTTCTTCCGTTCCATACAAACCTCCGCTCAATATCTACACATTATAAACGATTGTTTGTCATTTTCCAACTGAACCGAAACAGATAAACCTGCTACATCCATCCAGGACACTGCACAGATAGTAGAACGTCCCCTGGATATTCAGATAGGAGATGTCCACATGCCAGTGTTTATGCGGCTCCGAAGGCTGTTTGAACCCTGTGCCCTTCTGCGAGGGCGATGGGCTCCAACGACGCATCAGCCCGGCAGTTCTGAGCACACGCAGCACTGAAGAGGGGCTGACCGCCACCACGCCTGCATCCAGCATCATGTAGGTCAGGCGCCGATAGCCCTCTGACGGATGTTCATGGAAAAAGGCGACAATCGCTTCCCTTTCCCAATCGTCCAGCCAAAAATCTCGGGGAATACGGCCATTGTGGTCATTAACCATTCCATAGCGCTTGCGCCATGAATAGAACTTGCCCCTTTGCACGCCTATCCAGTTGATAATTCGGCTCGTGTCGATTTCGCTCTTGTCTGACCAAAACGCCACGAAATTCACCACCGAATCCCGTATGTCCGGCTCCACCCAGCAGCCGTTCAGCTCACCCCAAGACTTTTTTTTAGCGCAACATGCGCCTCAAGAAGCTCAGACATAACTTCATTTTTGGTTGCCAACTTCGCTTCTAGTTCGGCAATCTGTCGGTCACAAGCCTTTTGGCCGCGTTTGTCAGACAAGGCCGCTTCGCCGTTCTCAAACAAAGCCTTTTGCCAGCGATAGTACTGGCTGGGCTGAATGCCCGCCTCGTCGCACAGATCCGAGAGAACCACCTTCTCGACCAGGTGACGGCGCACATAGCCTACCTTCTGCTCAGCCGTAAATCTCCGCTTCTTCCGTTCCATACAAACCTCCGCTTATTATCTACACATTATAAACGGCTTGTTTGTCATTTTCCAACTGAACCGAAACACGCAAAGGGAAAGTGTTGACGTGACCACAGAGAGTGATCACTATGCTGGCATGGATACCAAACGCGCACAACTGACCGCCCGAATTATCGCCATCGCTCAATAGGGAGAGATGGGCGTTCGCTGTGTTTGTCATTTGAAAACCCGCCCGTGAGGCGGGTTTTCTCATTTCGCCTCCCGGGATTGGTCAAACCTGATGGAGGCAAAGGTGAAGAGGGTTGCTGTTTTTGGTAAACCGGGAAGTGGAAAATCAACGCTGAGTCGAGCGTTATCCGTGGCGACGGGACTGCCACTGCATGCCGTGGATTCGTTGTTCTACCAGGCTGATGGCGATGTGGTCGACAGGCCCATTTTCGACGCCGCCCATGACAAGATTGTCGCTTCTGATCACTGGATCCTGGATGGCTTTGGACCTATGGATGCATTCCATAAGCGATTGGAGGCGGCCGATACGCTGATCTATATCGACCTGCCTTATGCAATGAGCTATTGGTTCGTCACCAAGCGCTTGCTCAAGGGCGTGATGATCAAGCCGCAAGGGTGGCCCGATGGCGCCTCTGTGCTGAAGGGGAGTTTGCAGAGTTATCGAGTGTTAAAGATGTGTCCCAAATTCTGGAATCAGGATTTTATGGCGCGACTCAAGACGCTCGCGGACTATAAGACGTTGTATGTTATCCGTTGCGGCGCAGAGCTGAATGGATTCGTCGATTCGTATTGCAGGCCAGATGACGGCTAGATGATGGAGCGAAGATGGTGATCCACAAAACAGACGCTTCAACTGCTCGAGAGAGGATTGTTCAACAGATCTTCAAACGTCAGTTTCAGGACGCCGAGAAAAGGGATGCGCAGGGGATCTACCCGTCCGAGGTGATTCGCGCAATTCGCATGGCGACGGTTGCAGCGCAGGAGGCGGTGGGCGCAGTGGACCCGTCACTGTCTGACCAGGCGTTCAGCGCCCAAGCGGTTGCAGCGGCGCAGCGGGCCAAGGACCATTTTACCGAGAATTGGAGCGATGAGGATCGCTACGGCAGCGCCACTTTTCAGGAGATAATCCGCGACTTCGAGCAGCTTGGCAAAGGGGCGTATGTTGTTGCTCACAACACATCCGTTGAGCCAGTTGATGCATTGCGCGCGTTGCTGACCAGTTGGCGCGTGCTGATTGTGCTCATGGGGCTTTGGGTGATCATGTTGGGGCTGGTTGCGGGATAATGGAGGCAAGAAATGGACCCCATTATTTGGACGGTTCAGAGACCAGGATAAGGTTGAGTCCGCCAGTGGCAACGCCTTGTTGAAGATTTGAGGTGTCCTGGCAATAGATGCGTGAGAAATCAGAAGTGGACAAGCACAGATCACTCTTTTGCGCGTAGAAGACAACTCACCGAGGTCCAGGAGGGCGTCCCGCCTGGCGGGCCCTTGGCGGAGCCTTCGCAGGTCACCGGCAGCGCCCGTGTGGGGCTGGGGCAAAGCCCCAGGCTCTTCAAGCTTCCATCACGGTGTTCCGTTCTCAAAGAGGCGGAATCAGGCTGTGTGTGCAAGTTGGGCTTTGTCTTCTTGGCGCTCATGCATCGCAGTGGAACGGATTGGCGGCGGACTGAATCCTTGTGATCGAGCCACGCCCAGCGCGTGCTCCCTGCAGCATAAAGGTGGGCAGCGTCATCTCATTGCCGCGCGGGAATTCCTCAACACAAATCGATTGAGGCAAAGCCTGAATAGGCTTCTGCTTTTCCATCTCTGCGTTCTGATGCGCTTATTGGGCGCTGGGCAGAGTCTGATCAGAAAGGCGCTGCAGCAGCGCGGCTTGACGCAGAAAAACACCGCGTTCAGGCTCAGATTTGCCGGTCGAGAGTTCGGTAAACTGGGCGGCGATGCGTAAGAGAAGCGTCTTGGCGTCGGCTTGCGCCGGCGCGATCGCCCATGCCGCCAGCGCCAAATCCCGCGCATTATCCTGAATGGGCAGCGACAGGCGCGTTCTGGCCAAATAGTTCTCCGCTTTTCGCAACAGTTTCTCGCGGTTCGGCATCTGGCGGCGCCACTGCCGGGCAATCTCTTGGCGTGTGACGCGCCACTGAGGCGACGCGTCTGCGCCCAACACCACGCCCGCATACCCCAGCAATGTCCACCCGCGCGCCGGTAGGCGCTGCTTGCCCGCCAGTTGCAGGTATCTCTCACCCACCTGGGTCATGAGCTGCTTGGCTTTGGCATGATTGGGGTCAAGGTCGAAAATCTGTAGCAATTTGTCTATTGCGTTTTCGCCAGTTGGAGAGGCCAGACGCAGCGCTTTCAGGTCAGCGCGTGCGCCGTCCAACAACGCGCCGATACGCGCGTCATTGTCGGCGCTCGGTTGTACGGAGGGCGCCTGTGGGGCGCTCTGCCCCATGGGCGACAAGGTGGCGGGCGCTGGCGGCGTCTCCGGCTTGGGCGCAATAACGGCGGGAGGCGCGCTGGAGCCATTGGCTGAGCGCAAACGGGGGTCGTCCGGCGCGATGCGCGACGCGCGCTCGAGCAGTTGTGTGCGCTCTTTGTTCGACTGGGCGGCGGCGGCCAGTTCAATGTAACGGTCGACCACGCGCAGCAGTCCCGCTTTGGCGGTCAGATTATCCGGCTGCAAGGCCAGCACCGCCTCAAAACGCGCCACCGCGTTGCGCACAGGCGGAGAAGAGAGGCGGTCCGCCTGGAGATTCTGTTCCCCACGCGCCAGCAGATCGGCGATTTTGCGCAGCGTGTCGGCATCGTGCCCTGTTTCATTTGCCGCCAGGGCGATGCCGCCCTCTTTGGCGGCGTCGGCCGCCTTGTCTTCAATTGGATCACTGGCAAGGGGCGGCGCAGCATCAGCTGACAGCTGCTCGTCGGCGGAGGTCTGGGGATTCGGCGTCTCCTGGCTGGGCTGGTTCGCGTCGCTTGTTTGCGCATCGACGATGGGTTGAGCCGTTTGCGCGGATTGAGACTTGCGCAGCGGCGCTTGGGTTGAAGGCGGAATCGGCGCCAGCGGCTCCAGGGCCACATGGATGATCTGATCCTGATTGGTCAGATCCACGATCACCTCTTGAGTCAGATAGCCGCTATGGCTGATGCGCATTTCGTAGCGGTCCGGCGGCAAGGTCATGGCCGGTTGATAGGGCGCATTGTCTGCGGAGAAACGGATATCGGCGTCGTTGGGCTCCACATGTACGTCCAACCGATGACGGATGGGCGTAAGTTGCGCGGTGATGGTGGTTTGGGGCGAATCGCCCGCCTGGATGACGCGCTCCCAGGTGTGGTGACCTGGCAGCACCATGCGCACGCGGAAATAGCCAGGTTTGAGCCCCTCTTTGACAACCGGCGTCACGCCGATGCGTCGCCCTTCAAAAAATGTCGCCGCCCCGGGCGGATTGCTGAGAAGACGCAGGGAGACGGATTGCGCCTCCTGGGCGGTGGATTGGGCCAGCTCTGGCTCGGTTTGCCGAGGGGACGCCGCCCCAGGCGACGCCGCTGGGGCTGAGTGCGCGCGCTGAGTCGCTTCTGCTTGTGGTTGGGCTGTGGGAGCGTTGGCCACAGTCGGTGCGTCAGCGGCTCCTTCGGGCGCGCCCAAGGAGGCCAGGTAGAGGGCCAAATCCTCACGCGCCTGGGCGTCGCCTAACGCCATGCGCATGGCGCGCAGTTGCGCTGGGCTTAGGTTGGATGCCGCGCCGGAGCTGAGTTCTGTGAACTTGGAGAGTGGAAATGTCGTTTGATCCGGGCCATGGTACAGATACTCCGCCAGCGCCGATTGGGTCCAAGCAAGGCCCAGAGTCTGTCCCACCTGAGTATGTGCGTTGGAGTGCGGGTAGCCCGGCGTGCTGCCGACTTTGCGCCCAATAAGACGCCACAGATAAGGGCCTTGGCGATTGCGTTGGCTGGCGCTCAGATCGTGACAATTGCCGCACAGCGATTGCGCCAACTCCTGGCCATGGGCCAAACGCTCCTGGTCGCTGTTGTCGCTGCAAGCGGACAGTAGAAATAGCAAGAGCGCGCACAATGGCAGGAGGCGGCGCAAGGTAAAGGGATAGAAAAACATACGATTCAGGCCGATAGCGTACGAAATGCCCAGGCGCGCGTCGGCGCAACGGTCAAGATTTGAGAGCGATATATAACAATTCAGAAAAATTGGACATTCACACGGTCCACCGGGCTGAATTATAATCGCTCTTGATAGGTATCACAATTGCTGGTTTCGTCGGAGTCTGTTTCGGGCGACATTGTGCGCTGTTTGAGTGTGGGATGGATTCGCGTCATGCAGACTTTGAGTAGGCAGCCTCGGAACGCGATGACAAACCATGCGTGAGGGGAAAGCTGGTGTCTGAGTCGCAAGATGAACAAGATCTGAGCGATTGGGGGTTGGTGGATCGCTCAGGTGTTGCGCGCTGGATGGCGTTGCCTTTGAAAGTGGGCGCCACCTTGATTGGTCGTGGTGTGGAAAACGATTGGGTGCTCAAGGATGAGGCGACCTCCCGGCGCCATCTTTCCGTCAGTGTTACTGAGCTTGGTGAGGTTGTGGCTGAAGATTTGGGTTCGGCCAATGGCGTGCGCATCAATGGGACGGTGATTCTGGGGCCGACGCCGTTGCAGGATGGCGACGTGGTGGGGTTGGGTCTGGCCACTCAACTGGAGTTGACCCGTTTAAGCGGCTCCTCCTGGGCGCAGGGCGTTGAGCACATGCGCGCGCGCAATCTGGATGCGACCCTGGGCGTGTGGAACGCCGATTTCTTCGATGATTTATTGGATACGGGCATCCAGCGCAAAACCATCATTGGCGATCCCTTCTGTTTGCTGCTGGCGCGCATGGAGGGGTATGCGGAGTTGGCGGCGCGCAGCGCTGATGGTCGCGTGGCGGATGTGGAGTTGACATGTGTGGCGCGTATTCGCCGCCATCTCTCCTTTCAGAAAGGGGACGCTGTCGCCTGGTTGGGCGATGGGCTGTTTGGCGTGATGTTGACACATAACAATATTCGTCAAGGTCTCCAGCGGGCTGAGTCGTTGCGGGATGCGCAACAACTGATGACGCAAAACTCCGAAACCAGCGATGAGATCGCTCCGCCGCAATTGGCCATGGGGTTGGCGGCGTGTCGGCAGCAGGTGACCGCTCCGGAAGAGTTGATGGGCCGCGCCATGCAAGCGTTGGAGCAAGCGCAAAAAGATGGTCATGGGTTGCTGCGTTACTACTATGAGCAGGGCGCAGGCATCTATCCCAAGCTCGATGGCGAGGACCCGCTCTGCTGTGAGGACTCCACCCTGCGCGCTTCGGATGCTGAGATCAAAGCCGGACAGCGGCCTGTGTTCCGCAAGGAGCAGTTTGAAATCGAGTAGCAAGATAGGACTGTCGTGGGCGTCGCAAAGGCGTCGTAACAGGCTGCGGCCTGTGTTGTGGAGGATTTTGCGTGGGGCTGTTGGAGACCTTGGCGCGTTCTGCGCTGTTTGTCGATCTATCCTGGGAACAGTTGTCTGAGTTGGAGCCGCACGTGCGCGGCGTGAGCATGAGCGCGGGGCGCTTTATCCTGCGACAGCACGACGAAGCGCGGCGGATTTTTGTGCTGGTCTCCGGCGCCGTGCAGCATCTGGTGCAGTTGGATGGCGCGGAGGATCCATTCCTGGTGGATGTGACCGACGCCGAGGGCTCGGTGTTGGGGTGGTCGGCGTTTCGCGCGCCCTATCGCTATATGGAGACGGCGCGCTGCCAGTCCGACTGTTTGCTGATCAGCATTGAGCGGGCGGGGTTGGAAGCGTTTCTGACCGCCTATCCGCAGCAGGCGACGGGCTTTCTGTGCGCCGTGGCGGGAGCGGCGTCAGAGCGCTTGGCGCGGGCCATTGGACGGTTGGTGCCGCTGTCGGCGCCGATTCAGCCGCCACTGCCTGCGCAAACCGAAGCGCTGGAGCTGTTGGCGGATGTGAACCAAGTGCGTGATGCGGTGCGTCATACCCCATTCTTTGAGGAGATGGATGAGTCGCTGCGCGAACGTTTGCTGGATATGGGCCAACGCGTGGAGTTGGAGGCGGGGCAGGCGGCGTTTCGGGTGGGCGATGCGTCGGATCGACTCTTTCTGCTGGCCGACGGCCGCATTCAACTGTTGTGGCCCTGCTCCGACGCGATGCAGGTGACCACCGGCTCCACCCGCGTGCCCTATCAGACCCTCAGCAGCCCGGGGCAGACCCTGGGCTGGACGGCCCTGGTGGAGAAGTTCCGCCAGGACGCCGACGCCGTGGCGCTGGAGCGTTCGGTGCTGCTGGCGCTGCCCCGTGAGCCGGTTGAGCGCGCCATGCGCGAGGATCCAGCCTTGGGCGCGTTGGTGATGCGGCGGCTGCTGTGGGTTATTGGCGGGCGTCTGCGCACCACCCGGGCGCGCTTGATCGCCCAGCGCTATGATCAGGAGTCGCTGGCGATTCAGAGCCTCATTGACGAGCAGGGGCCGCAGTTGGCGGTCAACTCCCCGCTGCGTCGCATTCCGCACTATCTGGCCAACCGCCTCACCTTGGGAGACGCCTTCCAGGTGCTTGAGAACGTGCGTCGCGACGGCGACTTTCTGGAGCGCAATCTGGCGGAGACCTGCTTGGACCTGATGGGACGCATCCATCGGGATCTGATGTTCTTCCGCGGCTTGCAGGATATCTATGAAGGGGTGGCCAGCGCGCCGGCCGGGCAGGACGCCGAGGTGATTCGCACACGCGCCAATCTGGGCTTTGGGCGGCTCTTCTCCAGCGTCGGACACCGCATTGTGGGGTGGGAGAATCTGCCTGAAGAGTCTGGCTGCATCTTCATCATGAACCACTTGGTCAACGACACCGCCAATCAGCTGCCGGCGGGCTTCATGATCACCCTGGACACCCACTTCGTCTCCTCCATGATTCTCTATCGCCACTATGGGCAGAACGCCCTGCGCGTGGTGCGGCGCTCGGAGCTCAACGAGTATGAGCATCAGCGCTATTTTGACCGCTTTGATTATATCTACGTGGGCGGCGACACCGGCGAGGAGGCGACGGAATCGAGTCGCACGCGGGATCGCGAAGCGTTTAATGAGCGCGCGCGGCAGACTTTGGCGGAGGGGCGCAATCTACTCATCTGCCCGGAGGGCAACACCACCAGCACAGAGGAGTCGCCGCTGCCATTCCGCAAAGGCATTTTCCATCTGGCCGCGCGGCTGCAGCCGGAGCCGTTGATCTGCCCCATTGTGGTGGCCAACTTTGACAAACGCTTAACCCGAGTCCGTACCGTGGCGATGATTCAACCGCCGTTCCGGCTCTCCGAGCGCATGGCGGATCCGTTGGATAACGAGCAGATTGGCGGCTTTGTCGACGCTTTGCGGGAGCAGTACCGGGAGTGGGTGGGGCAGGCGCGGGCGTTAGCCGATGCCGGGGAATAAGGGGTTGTAAGGGGCGGCGTCTTCGGCGATGAGATGGCACGGCGTTTTGTCGCCGAACTCTGGCGGCGCGCCCTCCAGAGCCAGGCGTTGCACCCGTTGGTCAAAGATCTCCCACAGCGTCTCCAGCGGCTCCTCGGTGTGGCTGATGGGGAATGAGTAACGCTCGTGGGGGCAGCGCAGCAGATCGGCGATGGCGCGCACGGTCTGTTCCGGCACGATGGCGTCGCGGCGGCCCCAGCCGATGAGGGTGGGGGATTGAATCAGCTGGGCCACGTTGACCGGATCAAAATAGCCCAGTACGCGCATCACATCCTCCTCAGCCTCCGGATTGCGCGCCAGGTAGGCGTTGACCTCGCCGCCAGAGCCCTGCAACGAGAAGAAGCGCCGTCCTTCGCGCCAGCCGAAGGTGGGCACGCCCACCGCCAGCAGATCGGCGCGATTGGTGATCCCCTGCGCCATGGTCGCCAGCCAGCCGGCGTAGCTGAACCCATAGAAGAGGCGGCGGCTGATGCGCGCTTCGCCCACCAACTCCACGCCCACGCGCAGCGCTTGCACCAGATCCATGACCGCGCCGCGCAGCAGGCTCTGCTCCGGCGAGTGGATGCCGGTCAGGGCGCGTCCCCAGCGGGACAACGGGTAGCTGAGTAGCGCGTCAGAGCGTCCATGGCCGCGAGTGTCGACGCCAATGACATTGATGCCCGACTCGGCCCAGTGTGTTTTGATCAGGCAGGCGCCGTTATAGCCATGGCCATGCACGATGAGCGGGCGTGGCGCGTCATCGTCGTGGATCAATGCGTAGCCCCACACCTGTTCGCCCCCCAGCGACGTGAAACGCAACTCATCCAGCATTACGCCTGACGGGGCTTCAGCCTCCATGCTGGGGTAGCGGCTGACTTGGGGATCGGTGGCGTCCACTGTGCGCAGTGTTCGGCGCCAGAACTCGGCAAAGTCCGGCGGCGCATCGGGATGGGCGGGGCGGTTGGGGGGTGCAGAAAGCGGCATGGGTTTATGACACTCTGCGCAGCGCTAGGGCTGAGCTTGAATCGGGATGTTTCGCCAGTTGTGAAAACGGATCGTTGACATGGCGCGCAGCCATGGGAGGCGCAAAGTGGCGCGGCGCGCTCGCTTATGCGATACTCTCCAGCGCCTCACGGGTTGCATGGGCCAGAGCGACGACGCGTGGCGCCAGGGGATCGATCTCAGCCCACGCTTCCTGTTGGCTGAGTCGCTCCAGCTCAATCACGCAGCGGGCCAGCTCATGCGCGCCCAGCTGCAGGCTGCTGCTTTTGAGGGTATGCGCTTGCGCGCCCAGTTGTTTGGCGTCGCGCGCGCGCACCGACTCTTCAATGGCATGAATACGACCAGGCAGGAGTTGCAGATAGGTCTCAATAAACAGCGAGAGATCCTCCCCCAACTCTTGTCGTAGCAGGTCGATGGCGGCGGAATCCAAGGCCTTGGTCATGATGCATCCCCTGAGTTGTCAAAAGGGCGCTTCATAACCAAGATAGAAGCGTTTTATCGCAAAGCAAAGTGGAATCGATAAAAAAAGCAGGCCGGGTCCACAGTTGAGACTGTGGCCCGACCTGCCAAAAGCGGGCACCTCGGTCGGGAGCAGCTCCAAGGCGCCGCCCCCTGGCTCATCCGGTCAGGTCAGGCCGGATCGTCACGGGAGCCAGGGGAATCTCGATCTTGCCGCAAGCGGCAAGGGGTGGTGCGTCTGTTCTTCAGTGCGCTGGCGGGAGACGCCTGACGCGACTGGTTGTTTCGATAGAAGCAACACTCATGCCATGCTTGTATTGCATGGATTTTCTGTAAGAATCCTCGAATATGTTTGATTTCTGACAGCTTTGGGCCGAGGGAATGCCAAGATTTCGACAAAATGACGGCGCAACTTTCATGACAACCGCGTCTGCCCGTCGCGCGCAGCGCTATTGCGCCGTCGTGTGTTTGCTGGGCGTGTGGGGCGTGGTCGCGCAGAGTTGGGCGCACAATCGCGACGGCGCCGAGCCCAAATGGCTCGCCATGCTCCAGCAGTCGGCGCAAGACGGCGATATCGAGGCGATGACCCGACTGGGCTTTGCCTATGAGTCCGGCGAGCTGGGCCCCGATGGCCGCAAACCGGCGCGGCAGTGGTATAAAAAAGCAGCGGAGCAAGGATTCGCGCAAGCCCGCGAACGTCTGGCGCTGATGGATGAGATTACCGGACGCGACAGGGATATTGAGAGCGCTCGAGCAGGTTACGCCAAGGCGGAGACTCAGTCTGAAGCCAGTCGCCTGGCGGTGGGCGATTTCCAGATGTATGGCTGGGGCGGCAAGCGCCGCGCACAAGCGGCGATGGCGCGCTATGAGAAGGCGGCGCGATCACCACGCAACGCCGCACGGGCCTTGTTGCGGTTGGCTTTGAATCACTACTGGGGCGCAGGCGTGGCGCGGGATACGCAACGCGCCCGCGAGTTGGCGCAAAAGGCGTTTGCCGCAGGCTCCATGGAGGCGGCCTATACGTTGGGGCTGTGGCTGTTGGAGGAGAACTCCGACACGCCACAGCAGGATCAGTTGCGCCAGGCGGCGCATTGGTTTCGACTTGCGGCCCAGGGCGGTCACGCCGGAGCCATGTGGCGGTTGGGCGCGCTGTTGGAGAATCCACGTTTTGACGCCGACTCCCCCGAGGCCGCCAAAGAGGCGCGACAGTGGCTGATCAAAGCCGCCGCCGAAGGCGATCATCGCGCCACTTATCGTCTCGGCCAATTGGCCCAGGAGGAGGGGCGTGCGGTGGGCGGTCATACCGCCCTGACTTGGTTTGAGCGCGGCGCCCAGGGCGGGGACCCGTTGTCGCAATATGGCGCTGCGCTGGCCATCTTGGACCAAGAGGATCCCGATCGCGAGGCGCTCACCCAAGCTCTGGAGTGGTTGCGGCGCGCGGCGGAAAATGGCCACATGCTCTCACAACATCTGCTGGCGCGACTGCTGGATGAAGGGCGCGGGGTGGAGCGTGACCTGGAGGAAGCGGCGCGCTGGTATCGTGAGGCGGCGCGACAGGGGCTGCCTGAGGCGCAGCACAACCTGGCCACGCTGCTGGCCCAGGGCGAAGGGGTGGCCAAACAGCCGGGCGAGGCGGCGCGCTGGTATCGTATGGCTGCGGCGCAGGGGTTGAGCGAAGCCGACGCCGCCCTGGGCGGTCTCTACGCCAAAGGCATCAACGGCGAATCACGTCCGCAGAAAGCCGTGCGCGCCTATGAACGCGCGGCGCGGCAGGGGGATCTGCGCGCCAAGTACAATCTGGCGGTGATGCTGCGCGATGGCGAGGGCGCGCCCAAGGATGAGAAGCGCGCCATGCGTCTGTTTGAAGAGGCATCTGAAGCAGGCGATCCGCGCGCCAGCAACAGCTTGGGCTTCGCATACTCCCATGGTCGCGGGGTGCGAAAGGATTACGCCAAGGCGGTGAAATATTACCGTCAAGCCGCCGAGCATGGCGACGCCTTGGCGCAATTCAATTTGGGGCACATGGCGTTGCGGGGCAAAGGGGTCGCCGCCGACCCCAAGGCTGCGTTCGATTGGTATCTCAAGGCCGCCAATGGCGGTTATCCTCCGGCGCAAACGGCGGTGGGCTTCATGTTGGAGAAGGGGATCGGCGTCGAGCAGGATGCCGCCAAGGCGCTGCCCTGGTATCGCAAAGCGGCGGAGTCCGGCTATGCGGCCGCGCGCAACGCTCTGGGGCGGCGTCTGTATGAGGAGGAGGGCGCGTCACTGGAGCAGAAGGTGCGCGCCTTGATGTGGTTCAAGCTGGGTATGGACGCCGGTAACGCCGCCGCCAAGGCCAACTATGACGCGGTGGTCCCGCAGCTATCGGATTCGGCGGTGCGCCAGGCGTTGGACATGGCGCGCGAACGCGACGGCAAAAACGCCCCTGCCGCAAAATAAGCGCTCAGGCGCACAGGGGCTTCTCTTCAAGCACTGTGGAGATCGCCAAACCATCGGCTGCGCAGCGGCGAAACGCAGCAAATGCGACGGCCTTGTTTACTGCGCGCGCTGGGTTTCACGCTCAACACGGGCGCGACAGCCGCATCTGTTCAATATTGGTGTTCGCCACGCATTGCGTAACGCCATGAAAATGTCGAAAATGGCTGAATTTGACACACTGAGCCGCATTGCGCGCTCCCGCCATTGCCATCTCCGTCTTTCCGTTTTGCGCAGTCATGTCGCTTCAGTTTTGCGCACACGGGGAAAAACTATGAGTCGCTCATGGGATCTTCCGCCCTCTTTCGTCTGCTTGTGATCGCTTCCGCCATCGCGCTGAGCGTCGCGCCGCAACCTGCGCAGGCGGTCAGCACCGATGCCCCGCCGCCCTCGGCGTCTCTGCCGACGCCCGCTGCGGACACCCTTGTGCCGATGAACTTCGCCCGCGGCGATTACGCCGCCGCGCGCCGCCACTACGCCAGCCAAGCCGATCGGGGCAACCCCGCCGCGCAAGTGATGCTCGGTTATCTGTGGGAAGAGGGTTTGGGCGGCCCCAAAGACGTGGATCAGGCGCGCAGTTGGTACCAAAAGGCTGCGGATCAGAACGCGCCGGCCGGACATATCAAATTGGGCGATCTGCATTTTCAAGGCATCGGCGTGGAGCGCGACCCGCTTAACGCGCTGACCCATTACCAACGCGCGGCGGCGTCAGGCAACGCCGAGGCGCAATTAACCCTGGGTCTGCTCTATGCGCGCGGCGCAGTGGTCAAAACCAATCTGCAGGCGGCCCACGACTGGTTCGCCAAAGCCGCCGCGCAGGGTTCGGCTTTGGCCCACACCTCTATCTGTCTGCTGCGCATTCGCGGCATGCTTGACAGCGCCGGACCACGCGCCCAAGGGCTCGAGAGCTGCCGCAAGGCGTCTCACCTGAACGAACCCTTCGCCGAGTTGCTGTTGGGCGAGTGGTATGAGCAGGGGCATGGCTCCGGTCCGCAATACACCGACGCCCTCGATTGGTATCGACGCGCCGCCGGACGGCCGTTTGACACCGGACCCTACTGGATTACCGAACTGTTCCGTGCCGACGGCACGGCGCAGCCCCGCGCCATCCGCGCTCTGAAGCCGCTGCTGGACTCCCGCAATCAGGCGATTATCAGCGCCGCTTTCAAAGTGGGCGAGATGTTCCGCGATGGCCGTGGGGTGGAGAAAAACCCGCGTCAGGCGTTCCATTGGTTCAAGCAGGCTGCACAGAAGGGGGATCGCGGCGCCCAGTTCATCGTCGGCCTCTATCTGGCCCAGGGCGTGGGCGTTCCTCAGGACATTCATGACGCCGTTATCTGGTATCGCCGCGCCGCTGAGCAGGGCGAGGCCCCGGCGCAGTTCAATCTGGGACTGCTCTATTACCAGGGCGAGCATGTGCCGCGCGACTTTGATCAGGCGATCAAGTGGTTCACCCGCGCCGCTGAGCAGGGCGATGATCAAGCCCAGGATCATCTGGGGGATATCTACCGCTATGGCCGCGGCGTGGAGGTGGATCCGACCCGCGCCATGATGTGGTATCGACGCGCCGCAGAGCAGGGCAATCTGTTCTCTCAAACCAGCCTGGGGGACCTGCTGCAAGAGGGGTTCGAGGGGCAACCTGCCGATCCCAAAGAGGCCGCGGCGTGGTATCAACGCGCAGCCGAGAAGGGGCACACCCAAGCCCAGGGTAACCTGGCGGATATGTATCGCACCGGTGTGGGCGTGCCGAAAAACCTCGCCCAGGCGGTTCAGTGGTATATGAAAGCCGCCGAGAGCGGCGACGCCTTCTCGCAAAACTGGCTCGGCATCATGCTCCACGAAGGCTTGGGCGCGCCCAAGGATCTGGGGCAGGCGGCGCACTGGTACCAGCAGGCCGCCGAGCAGGGTTACGCCTATGCGCAGAATAATCTGGCGGTGATGTATCGCGACGGTCTGGGGGTGAAGCGCAACTACGCCAAGGCGCGCAAATGGTTCACCAAGGCCGCCGATCAGGACAACGCCGAAGCGTGCAACAGCTTGGGCGCGTTGTGGGATAGCGGCAAAGGCGGAGCGGAAGATCCGGTACAGGCGCGGCGCTGGTATCGGCGCGCCTCCGATCTGGGTAATGCCGCAGCGCAGTTCAATCTGGGTGGCCTCTACTATCGCGGGCGCGGAACCAGCCGCGATCTGGATTTGGCCATCTCCTGGTATGAGCGCGCCGCCGAACAGGGCCGCGCTGAGGCCAAAACCGCGCTGGCGCGCATCTATCTGGACGATGAAGACGGCCCCTACGACGCCAAAAAAGGCTATGAACTGCTGGTGGAGGCCGCCGAGGGCGGCCATGCAGAAGGGCAGGCGTTGTTGGGGATTCTGCTGGCGGGCGGCGGACCGGTTCCCGCCAACTCGACACAATCCATTGTCTGGCTGCGCCGCGCCGCCGAACAGGGCAATATGGATGCGCAGTTCCATCTGGCTTACAAGCTCCATTTGGGCCAGGGCGTCAAACGCAATCTGGCCGCTGCGGCCAAGTGGTATCGCGAAGCCGCGCTGCGCGGCAGCGCCGAGGCGGCCAATAATCTCGGCGCGCTCTACTACTATGGCCAGGGGATGGAGCGCGACGTCTATGAAGCGGTGCGCTGGTACCAGTTGGCGGCCAAGTTAGGCCACGTGCAGGCTTTCCACAATCTGGGCAACCACTATCGTCTGGGCGTGGGCGTGAAAGCCGATGGCGCTGAGGCGGTGCGGTGGTTCACCAAAGCCGCCGAACACGGCTTCGCTCCCGCGCAATACTCCCTGGGCGAGTTGCTGGAGAAGGGCGGCGTCAATGGCGCGGTGGTCAATCTCAAGCAGGCGGCGTATTGGTATTCAAAGGCGGCCAGGCAGGGCAATCAAGAGGCGCAATTCCGTTTGGGACTGCTGCGGGAAAGCGGACGTTTGGGGCGCATCGACTTGGGCGCAGCGGAGCGCTTGTTCCGTCAAGCGGCCAATCAAGGCCATCTGCGCGCCATGTTCCGTCTGGGCCGCTTGCTGAAAAACAAGGGCCGCAAGAGTGGCGATGAGCGGGACTATCTGGACGCTTACGTCTGGCTCTCACGCAGCGCATCACAAGGCTATGAGCCTGCCCAGGAGGCGTTGAAACTCTTGGTCGAAGGGTTGTCGCCGACGCAACTTGAGCGCGCTGAACGGCTCCTGAAAGAGGCGGACAAGACGAAATCGCCGTAGCGGGAACCCTTCGCCCGGATGGTGCGCCGTTGATGAGGCGAGGGGCAAGGCCGACAGGAAAGCGTTATACGGCCTTCACTACCGCGCGGGTTTGTCCGCTGCGCCGTAGTTTCTAAGGCGTCAAACGCACGGCGTCCGCCGTGGTCCACAGCATATAGCGATTCCACGTGATGCGCGCCACCGGCATGGGCGTGCGCGCGGACTCCCATTGGATAAACTGAACCGATGTCGCGGGGGGCAGCATATAGCACTTGCCCTCTTTGACATAAGTGTCACCCACGGCGTCGATTCCCCGCAAGCGCGCAGCAATCACCGCCTCCAACCAAGCGCGCTCCAAACACCCCACCAGATTGGCCCCACTCTGCGTCATGGCGGGTTGACCGGGTGCAGGCGTTGCGCCATTCGTGTTCGCGCCGCCGGCGGGGGCCGCAGCAGGCTGCGTTTTTTGTTGCGCCGCACGTTGCTCGGCCTGCAATTTGAGCAGTCGGGGGTCGTCGGCGGGGAGCCCTGGATTGTCCTTGTTCAGAAACACCTGGGGGGCATTGCGCAGGGCTTCCATGTTTAACAATTTTGAAATGTTGACCTTCTTATGGGTCAATTCGCGGGTGCGCTCATTCTGCGGCGCAATATGCCCTTCGCTATTGATCATCCAGGTGTAGGGCGTCAGCTTGCCATAGGCGTTGGCGAATTTGCGCTCCACAATGCTGAAGTTGGCGCGCGCATAGTGGCGCACCTCCCACCCCTTATCCTCCAGAACCTTTTCTTTGCGTTTGGCGTCCAAACAGTCGGCGACCGTGCCGCCTTCGAGGCAAGCCTGCGAGGAGACGCGGTCGATGAAAGCGCGATCCTTGGCTGATAGAGCCGATTGCATTGAGGCTGCGCTGACCGGCGTTGCCTCAACCAGGGAGAGTGATAATCCCAGGCAGAGCGTTAAGGCGCTGGCGGTGGTCTGCAATCCCAGTCGATGCAGAGCGTGGTGCGGAGGACGTTTCATCATGGATTTATTCAGATTTTGAATGTGTAGGGCACTTGTGCGCAGGCGCAAGTGCGTTTACCGTGGTAAACAAGCGCCACCAGTCTAGCGGAAGCTATCGGTTGGCGCATCCTTTCCTTTTGTATCCTGGTCTGTCTGGGCCAGCGCCACCCTGTTGCGGCGATGCGTCGTCCAACCCAATGTGACGCTGGCGTTGTATGACGAGAGGAGTCTGTTATGAAGTGGCACTGTCCGATTTGTAGCTATGTATATGATGAAGACGAGGGCATTCCGGCGTTGGGGATTCAGCCAGGAACGCTGTTTAAGGATCTTCCCGATGATTGGGAGTGTCCCGAGTGCCCTGCGCGCAAAGATCAGTTTGTGCCTTATGACGATGAAGAGGCCGATGATCAGGATGTCATTGAACTGGACGGCGATGAGTGGTGAAAACACGGAAGCTTGTCCAGGGTTTCATCTCTTTTTCACATTGTCCGCGCGCGTAAGCGAAAAAGTCGCACGGATGCGAATTTTTTCATGGAAACGTTACAGCCTGTCGCGCAAGGGGTAACAAGGCCTCCCTATGATTCGGCCCGCGCTCGTCAATCGACGACGAATCTGTATCCTCCATAGCAGTTCCGAACCATCCAAAGGGAGTCATAAGGTAATGAAAAAGAGCCTGATTACCGCCGCCGCGCTGGTCGGTTTGATGAGCATTGCGCCTCAGCAAGCCGAAGCCCGCGACCAGATCCGCATTGTGGGTTCCTCCACGGTGTTCCCGTTCGCCACCACTGTGGCTGAACAGTTCGGTCGCTCCACCAAGTTCAAAACTCCGGTGATCGAGTCCACTGGCTCTGGCGGCGGTCTGAAACTGTTCTGCGCTGGTCTGGGTCTGGAGCATCCCGACATTACCAACGCCTCCCGCCGCATCAAGAAGTCGGAAGTGGAGAAGTGCGCCAAGAACGGCATCACCGACATTACCGAAGTCAAAATCGGTTATGACGGCATCGTGATGGCCAACTCCAACCAGGGCCCCCGCGTTGACCTGACCAAACAGCAGATCTTCCTGGCTCTGGCCAAAGTTGTGCCCGGTCCCGACGGCAAGTTGATCGACAACCCCAACATGAAGTGGTCCGACGTCGATTCCAAACTGCCCCCGACCCCGATTCGCGTGTTCGGTCCCCCTCCGACCTCCGGCACCCGTGACGCTTTCGCCGAGCTGGCCATGGAAGGTGGTTGCAAAACCTTCCCCGACATCAAGGCGATGAAAAAGAAAGATAAAAAGAAATATAAAGCGATCTGCCACGGTGTTCGTGAAGATGGCGCCTATGTGGAAGCCGGTGAGAACGACAACCTGATTGTGCAGAAGCTGGCTGCTGACCCCTTGGCTTTCGGCATCTTCGGCTTCAGCTTCCTCGACCAGAACAGCGACAAGGTGCACGGCAGCCTGATTCAAGGCGTTGAGCCCACCTTCGAAAATATCGCTTCCGGCGACTACCCCGTCTCCCGCTCCCTGTACTTCTACGTGAAGAAGAAGCACGTGGGTCTGGTTCCGGGCATCCCCGAGTATCTGAGCGAGTTCAGCAGTGAAAAAGCCTGGGGCGACGAAGGTTACCTGGCTGAAAAGGGCCTGATTCCCATGCCCAAAGAAGAGCGCAAGAAGTACGCTGAAGACGCCAAAATGCTGAACAATCTCTCCATGTAATCAGCATTTTACGCTGCGTCGACGACTGACGCACAGCATTCAAAAGCCCTGAACCACCTGGTTCAGGGCTTTTTTTTGCGCTACTCGCTTGCCTCGAATCGCGCGTAACTTCGCCGTGCGAGCGCCTCTAGGCATAGATACATAGCGAGTTCAAACCATAACTGCACAGAATGGCCAATGTTTGCGTGACGCAGGAGAAGCTTGCGCTGACTCTTGGCCGCCGACTGGTCGGCGGCGGGGTCTGGGGGCCGCGCCCCCAGCGGGTGTGGGCGGAGCCCACGGTTTGGATTTTGACTTTGGGAGCTCGAGGGCGGAGCCCTCGATATCTTCAAGCGCCCATATGTTCAGTTTTGAATCCTAGCGACCATTTTGGCCGCTAGCCAGTCGGAGGCCAATAGTCGGCGATCGCTCAAACGGCGTCACACAAACATTTGGCGCTCTGTACAATTCTGGATTGCGGTGACGATATACGCTGCTATTGAGGGGATCATTGCGGTGCGGATGAGGCGTTGGTCGCCGCCGTAATTGGACGCAGAGGCTTGGCGTTGGGGTCAGGCTCTATGGGGGTGATGATGCCGCCGCGAATGCCCATGAAGCGTTGAATCAGCGCAAAGGCCTTATTGGCGTCGCTGCGCTTGTCATAGGGTCCGGCGCACAGGCGCACATAGTGAATGCCGCGCACCAGCACATCGCGCGTGTAGTAGGAGATGCCAAGAGAGTCCAGCTCCTCCTGCTGTTTGCGCACATTGTCGTAGAGCAGGTAGCTGCCCACATGCACGGCGTATTTGCCGCTGTGTAGAGGGGGTTCAATGGCGGGCTGAATGCGCGGTGCGACGGCGCCGCCCGGTCCATTGGCGTCGAGAATCGCCAAACGCGGCGGTTGCACCGGTTTGGCTGCGATCTCTTCGTTATAGCGCAGGGGGAAGCCTTGATCGCCCGCTTGGGCCAAGGGGTTGCGGTCATTGACTGAACGCCCCCAAACATAGATTACAGGGGCTGTGCGCAAACCTTGTGCGTTAGCCTTTTGCGCAGAGTGAACAGCCCACAGTGCGCCAACGCAGCAAGCCGCCGCCAGGAGAGGGAGACGAAAGCGAGAGATCCGGCGTGTCGCCATCAGGACCAACCTCCATGCGCAAACAGGAGTGACGCTGCGCCATCTCTTGGCGGCAAAGCGTTATCGGCGCCACTCAACCAACGGCGCGCGCACCAGGGCGACAGGAATCAGATTGGGTTCGCCCACCGGACGCACCACCTGTAGCGGCACCTGGGCGGAGCCATATTTGAAGTGGGTCGGGCCGCCAAAAGGAGACCACTGTACCTCCAGCACCGGCGTCATATCGCTGGGATAGATTTTGGATGCGATGTTGCCGGGCGGATAGATGTAGCGACTGGTGGGCGCAAAGATCCGGGGAGCCGGATCATGCGCCCACACAGGCTGCGCGGAAGCCAAGGTCATGGCGGCGACGAGGACGCCAGCCGCAGCCCGAAGGGAATTGGATAGGGTTCGACGTAAGCCAACCATGACGCAAAGCCTCCATGCTTTGTGTCGGGTCCGTCGCCCACGGCGACGGACCCGAAACCGTCCTTACTTGTAAGACACGTTCACCCGGTAGGGGCTGGCGGGCATGCTCATGGGCACCCAGCCATAGGAGCTGTTCTGCGACACCACCACAGGCACGCCCATGGCTTGATAGCGCATGGTGGGCGCAACCGGGGAGACGGCGGCGTAGACAGCGGCGGGCTGCGTGCTGGCGTAGCGCACCGGCATGGCCGGAGCGGGCACATGGGCGGCGCCCATGGTGGCCTGAGGCGCGCCGCCGCCACGGGGGCTCGGATGGCTCAGGTATTTGGACAGGCCGTAGGTCGGCACGCCCACCGGCTGGGTGGTGTGGTAGATCAGGCCAGCCAGGGCGGTGGCGCCCAGGATGGTGGCCACGCCAGCCGCATCCGCTTTGGCGGACGAGGGGGAGTAGGCGGCGACGGCCATCGCGGCGGCGATGCCCATCAGGGCCGGTTTATGGAAGACGCTCTTGTTGATCATTGTTTACTCTCCGCTGCAAGATTTGGCCGTTTTCCGAATTTTTGGGCCGCTTTTTTATGTGTTTTTCACGCCTTTATTATTGTTATGGCACTGCTAGGCATCACTTGGTTCAACGGTACGACAGAATCAACGATACATCATGGCGCGCCCGTTTTGACGGGGAGCGCTGGGCGCATAGGCGTTGCCCATCTGCGCCACGTTCACGGGACGATATCCCGGGACCGGACTATAGGTTGATGCGCTGGGCATCGGCTGACCGCCGTTCATGGCGGTTGCTTGAGCATAGGTGTTGGGAGAGACGTAGATTCTCGCCATGCCGTTCTGGTCGCTCACCGTGGCGCGCGCATGATAGTCATACGTCGGATACTGGTAGGTGGCGACGGCGGGCATGCTCTTGAGCAGCACCTTCTGTTGTGTGAGCACGGTCACCGGCTCGGCCGGGTCGTCAACGGCGGTAAAATAGTCCCACTTGCCGGTTTTGGACGGATCCATGTACCACCAGTAGTCCACCGGGTGCATGGCGCCCTCCTGATAGACGTGGGCCATGACGTAGGGGGCTTTCGCCTGCGCGCCCTGCGCTTGCCACCCGTTGGCTTGCGCGGCGCCGGCTACGCTCAGGGCCAGCATGCCGATGGCGGCGGCCACTGCTTTGGTCTGCGTCTTCATGCTTTGGCGGCATCCGTTAACGCTGTTCATGGGTTTTTCTCCTTTTTCCCAATCGCGGCGGCAACAGACGGTTTGTGATCGCTCTTTACGAGTCTGCGTCAGTTGCCTGCCGTATTACAACTTTTTTTTCCTGATTTTGCTCTACTTTTTCCGAATCACTTATCCGGCGCCATGGGAACCATGGGAGCCATGGGGGCCATGGGAGTCGGCGTCGGGGCCAGGTGCACCGGCGCAGAGACTTGCGGCGCGGCGCTGGCGTAGCTGGCCATCTGTTGATGCCGCATGGGCGCCTGGGATTGAATCAGCGAAATCGGGTCTGTGGCGCTGGGCATCATGTTCATCATGGGCTGCTGCGTCACCGGTTGCGCATTGGCCGGCGCCATGGGCTGCGGGGCCACCATCATGTACGGTCCGGATTGCGCATACTGGGATTGCGGCGCGGTGGCTTGCTGCGGCATGGCGAAACCTGGCTGCGCATAGGATTGAAACGGCTGCGCCATCTGCGGATAGCCCATGGAGGGCGGGTAGGCGGCCATCTGTCCAAAGGTCGGCCCTTGGGTGTAGCTCATTTGCGGGTAGACGGTTTGCACCATGCCCATGTTGGGGTATCCGCCCATCTGCTGCGCCACCATGATCGGTTGCTGCGCATAGGCCTGCTGCGCATAGCCCTGTTGTACGAACCCCTGCTGGGCATAGCCCTGGGCGGGGTAGGCGGCGTAGGCCATGCCGGCCATGGGGTCATAGCCCATGCCCATCATGTCTTGCTGTTGATAGATGGCCTGCTGCTGCATCGCCATGGGCGCGCCGGGGTCGGCGTTCCAGTTGGGATTGGCGGAGTCGTAGACAGGGACGAAGCAGCCGCCCAAAACCGGGGTCAACGCCAGCACGCTCAGCATGGCGCGGCCGAACGGTTTGCGGGTCAGTCCGTTGCGGGTTTGAAATTTCGTCACCGTCTTACCTCCGTGGTTGTCTCTGGTGTCTTTGGGCTATTCATGCCGATGACGGTCATAGTATCGGGCGTAGAGACGGGGCGGATTAGCGGATCTTGGAAAAAAATCCGCTTTTTGAAGGGGTAACAGAGGGAGCGTGACGGTTATGCCGCGTCGTGGTGCGGGCGTAACTGTTTGAATCCCCGTTGAGGGGACGGCGTGTTATGTGAAATCAGAAAAAAAAATCAGCTGACTGTATCGCCAGTGAAATGGTGAGACACAGACAGCCATACAGGGGATACAGCTCAGATCGAGGGCGGTTTGGCCAGGGGAGCGCCGTCATCGGGCAGGAAAAGAATCGCCTCCAGACCGCCTTCAGGGCGGTTCTTGAGGGTCAACTCGCCATGGTGCGCGCGCACGATATTGCGCGCAATGCCCAGCCCTAGACCGGTGCCGCCGGAGCGGCGATTGCGCGAGGTCTCCAAGCGCACAAAGGGTTCGAACACCTCTTCGAGTTCGGCTTCGGGGATGCCCGGGCCGTCATCGGCAACCACAATGTGCAGACCATGGCGCCCATATCCGGCGCGGATGTAGGCGCGTTCGCCATAGGCCACGGCATTGCTCACCAGATTGTCCAGGCAGCGTTTGATGCTGTTGGGCTTGATATTGACCGGCGGGATCTGACTGCTCATCAAACGCACGTCGCGGCCCATATCCCGATGCTCTTCACACAGGGTTTCGAGCATGGCGTTCAGATCGGTCTGTTGACTCTCTTCCGAGCCCTCCATACCGCGGATGAAGTCCAAAGAGGAGGAGGTCATCGCCTCCATCTCTCCCACATCGCGCAGAATCTTCTCGCGCAACGCTTCGTCATCGAGCATTTCGGCGCGCAGCCGCAAACGCGTCATGGGTGTTTTCAGATCATGGGACAACGCCGCCAACAGATGCGTTCGTTCCTGTACGTAGCGTTGAATGCGCGCCTGCATGGCGTTAAGAGCGCGGGCCGCCTCGCGCATCTCCCGGGCGCCGCACTCGATGAGCGGCGGACGTTGAATATCTTCGCCCAGGCCGCGCGCGGCGGTGGCGAGCATGGAGAGGGGGCGGGTGGCCAAACGCACCACCACAAAGGTGATCAGAAACAGCGCAGCGGAGACCAGCGCCAAGCTGGCCAGCAGCCGCGTGGGACTCTCAAACAGCGCCTCGGGCATATCGTGATAGAACGCCGCCCACTGACCATCGCGCAACTGCACTTGCGCCACAAACGCCAGCTCCTCAGGCAGAATGGCGCCGCCGATATCCGGCGGCTCAGGCGGCGCAGGTTCGGTCTTCTTGGGCGCCTGCGGCTGTTCTGGCGCAGGCGTTTGTGGCCGTAATCCCGGGAAGGGCGGCGTAAAGAAAGGTTGCACCGGGGCGGGTAGGGGGTTCTTAACGGCCCACTCCGGCGTGGTGGGGGCGCTGAATCCCGGCGGCGCGCTGTGCGGCGTGAATCCCGGCGGGGTGGCGGGGTTCAACGGTTGTGCGGCGGCAAAATTGGGGGCGGAATAGCCACTGTTGGCCGCCTCTGTCGCCGCTGAGTTCGCGCGCTGCTGTGTGGCCCCTTGTTGCGGGCCATAGTTGGCGTTGGGCTGGGAGAACCGATTCTGATTGGGCGATGCGCCGCCATCCTGTGCGCCGGGAAACGGGAACGGTGGTTGACCAAACATGGGCATGGGCGGCGCACTGGGGAACAGCGGCATGCCTTGAGGCGACTGATTGGCGTAACGCGGCGCTTGCGGCGCTGTGCGCGCAGGCTTGGCTGGCGCAGTGGCGGCAGGGGCTTCCTTGTCTATAGCCTCAGGCGCTGTGCTTTGCTCCTCTTTGGGCGTCTTGCTGGCGGCGCTTTCGCTTGAAGACGATGACGTTTTGGCGGCGTGCGGCGGGACGGCGCTCTTGTCGCGCGCAGGCGTCTCTTTTGAGAGGGGCTTGGCCGCTGCCGACTCCGACGGGTTGGATGCGACAGGCGCAGCAGGCAGGGCTGTTAGCGGCGGCTCCTGCCGATTGAGCACATCGATCTCGATGGGGCGCTGGTCGTCCAGGCGACGCCGCAACAGCGCCAACACATAGCGCGCCTGGGGCGCATCGGAATCCACGCCCTCAAAACGCTGTGGTTGGTCATAGAAGCGCATGCGGAAGTTGGGCGACTCCAGCGCCGTGGCCAGCATCAGTCGATCATCGCGGGAGAGGGGGTCGAGCAGTTTGATCAGCGATGCGAATCGGTCCGCCGTCTGCAGCCCGCCCATCATCACCAGAGTACGCCCTCTGTCTTGGAGGTAGATCGCCGCGCCCAGCCCCAAAGAGAGGATCAGTCCGGCGCCCAGGATGATGGCCAGTCGTGAGAAGAGGCTATCGGGCAGCCAGCGCCGACGACGCGGCGGGATGGTCGGCGTCACGCCGACTCCTCAACCGGGCAGTCAAGCATATAGCCTTGGCCCCAGACGGTGGCGATGAGCTCAGGGCCATCGGGATTGCCCTCGCGCAGACGTTTGCGCAGGCGGCCTATCTGCACGTCGATGCCGCGTTCAAACGGCGAGGCGTCGCGTCCCACATAGGCGTTCATGATGCGGTCGCGATCCAGCACCTCCTGGGGATTGTTCAAAAAGATGGTGAGCAGGGCGTACTCTTTCTTACTTAAGGAGATGAGCACGCCGCTGGGCGCGGTCAAGCGGCGCGAAGCCAGATCCAGGCGCCAATCGGCGAACAGCAGCGCCTTGGCCGCCGGGCGCCCTTTGACCACCGGTTCGGCGCGGGCGCGCCGCAGCACGCTGCTGATGCGCGCCAGCAACTCACGGGGGTTGAACGGTTTGGGCAGATAGTCGTCGGCGCCCATCTCCAGGCCGATGATGCGATCGGTCTCTTCGGTGCGCGCGGTGAGCATGATGATGGGCAGCGGCGCGGTCTTGGGGTCGGCGCGCAGGTTGCGGCACAGGGTCAGGCCGTCGTCGCCAGGCAGCATCACATCCAGCACCAGCAGGTCCGGCATATGTTCATTGATGGATGGCCACAGCTCCTCGCCATCAGGCAGGGCGATGCATGCAAAGCCGTTCTTTTGCAAGTAATCCTGCAAAAGCTCGCGGGTCTGGTCGTCATCCTCCACCACCAGGATGGTCTCTTTTGCACTCATCGCAGTCCTCTTGACTCTCAATCGCGCCCGTGGGGCTTAACTGTAACAAATATGTGTCAATATTGGCACGGTTGTTTGGCTTTATCGCATGGATTCAATGGGATGTTGGGAAACTTTTACACAAATACGACTTCACGTCGACTGTGGATTATGTCACAGTATCGCTCAACGGAAGCCGAACGGATTCGGACCCTCTGCTCAAGAGGCTCCAGCAGCATAATAACAATGGACTCCCCAGGCGCGCCAGTTGGCCGATGCGCGCCGACTCGAAACTCGACCTCGACGACTGCAATGGAGATGAAAAATGAAAACGATTTCCAAACTGACCCTGGGCGCTCTGTCCGCCGCCATGCTGTTGGCCGGCGCCGCTTCCGCTGAAGAAGCCGCTGCTCCCGCGCCGTTCGCTCCCTATGGCTACGCTCCCTACGGTTACGCCGCCGCGCCCGCCATGCCCTGGTCGCAAGATCCCTACGCCGTGCAAAAGACCATCATGGAGAGCCAGTACAAGCTGCACCGCAAAATGATGGAAGACCAGTACAACATGCAGCGCGCCATGATGGATAAGAACGCTTTCCAAGGTCCTGAAGGCGAAAAGATCTACAAGCAGATGATCGAGAGCCAGGACAAGATGCACAAGCAGATGATGGAAAGCCATGACAAGATGCAAGAGAAGGTCATGGGCAACATGGAGAAGATGAAGACCATGGCTCCCGCCATGCAATCCCCCTTCACGGCCCCCACCGCCGCCAAGTAATCACCACGCTGCTAGCGTGAGGAATTTTTCTCCCGCCTCTGTGTGAGGCGGGAGAAGCCCGATTGCATCCCTCCTCCCGCGAAATCGCGGACCCGCTCCACCCCCCTGGAGCGGGTTTTTCTTTTGTGTCATCTGAAACCCCTGTTGTCCCTCCTGGTTCTGTTTCACACTCCTTTCCCATGATCTGAAAGGAGTCCATTGATGAATGCTGGTTCGCAGAGCGCTCAGAGTGCTTCGCCGCATGTGGTTGTGATCGGCGGCGCAGCTTCCCATGAGCTGATTCAGGATGTGGTCAATGCAATGCGACCGCTCTGCTGGCGCGGGGTGATTGCCGATGCCCGTGGCGCAACCTGGGCCCAACTGGCTGCGGAGTCGCGGCAAGGCGCGCAAGCGGCGGCGCCGGTGTGGTTGCTGCCGCTGGTGGAGCCCGCCCTTTGGCGCGATGCCGGCGTGGAGACGCGATTTTTTCGCCAGCTCCTGGCGCGGGAGCGCGCCGGCGAGTGGACCATTGCGCCTGTGCTGTGGCGTCCCGCGCCATGGCCCGATCCGGCCTGGGGGCGGCTGCGCGCCATCCCCGAACAAGGAAGCTCGATCGCGCCCCGTCTGGGCTACTCCGCCGCGCTGGCGTGGATTCAGGAGGCGTTGCGGCTGCGTTTGCGTGAGGATCGATCCCTCAGTCTGGGGCGGAGTGATGGCGTTGAACAGGGCGGCGGCGGCGCGGGTATGAGTCAGGATCCCCCTGAGCAGCGATTTCCCGCAGCGCGACCGCTCAACTTTGTCGCCAATGAAGAGCTGATGGCGGTAATGGACGCCGCCATGGCGCAGCATGCCCATGTGATTCTGTCCCCGCCCGAGGGCGCGGAGGCGGCGCATGGCTGGGGCGCCGCCACTTTGGCTTTGGAGTATCTCTATCGATTCCGGCAGCGTCATGCGGGCGTTGTTTGGCAAACGCCAGGAGAAGCGCTTGATCTCGCGCGGCAGCGACGACAAGTCGACCCGCGTGCGCTGTGGGTGGGGGATGCGGCGTTTACCGCACAAGCTGGAGACGCCCAACGCCTGACCTTATGGCGCAGTGTGGAGCCCCCCCTAGAGACACTGGCTGGTTGCGTGGTGCGTCTGCCGTCGTGGTCACTGAATGTGCGATTGGCTGCGCTGCGTTTGTGGAGTGGGCAGCGCCCTGGCCCGGGGTTGCGCGCGGTGGCCGAATGGGCGGATGGATGGCCGCTGCTGACGACTCTGCTGGGCGCAGCGGTGCGGGTGCGTCGGATTGCGCCGATGAAACTTCTCTCTCTACTGGATGTTGCGCACGCAGTGGGTTTGCAGGCGAAACTACGCGCCTATTATGCTTGCATGCGACTGTGGCTGGAGCAGGAGCGTCCACACAGCGCGCGTGTTTGGGCGCTGCTTTGCGCACAGTGGCGCAGCAGCGGCGCGCCTGAGCAGGATGCCGTGCGGCAGCGGTTTGGATTGGATGCTGATGCGCAGATTGGCTTGTTGCAAGCGTTGGGCTGGGTGCGGATTATTCGACAGCGTTGCGTCGGCCAGCAAGCTCTATTGGCGTTGGCGCAAGAGGATACAAACTGAGAAGCGGCGCGTTAATCCTCGCGCAGGCGGAAGGTGATGGTGAGTCGATTGCCCTGGTCATGATAGTTGACCTCATCGCAGAGGCGAGCCAAGGCGCGCAGACCACCCTGACTCTGTTGGCGCGCGGCGACATAGTCGAAACCCGCGCCGCTATCGCGAATATCCAGACGAAACTCGCCGCTGCAATCCTGTTCGGAGCAGGGGTGGCCCGAACACTCCCCCGTGTTTGCGAAATAGGCGATGTTGATGCGAATTTCGCCTTCGGTCAGTTCACGTAAGCGCTCCTGCCGCAGTTTGCTGTATTGGGTGGAGCGGGCCAGGTCGTACTTCAGCGACGGATCCAGACGCAACAGGCCGTAATCCAAGGCGTTGGAGAAGGTCTCACGCAAAATGATGAAGATCTTCTGGGCGTGGCGGCGCAGGGTGGGGCGGTGCAGCGCCATGCGCGTGAGCTGAATCACCCAGTCGCTGCCGCGCAAGGCGTCGGGCTCCAGCGTCGCGTCTAGGCGCCAGGTCGGGTCTTCGGAGTGGCCGCAAGCGGATTGGCGCGCGCGGTGCGCGCGGAATTGGGCTGCGGATTCAACAATGATGCGGGATTCGGCAAAGGGTTCATGCAGATTTTGACAGTTCAACTCAACGGCGGTGACGTCATCTTGTGGCGGCGTTGCGCCGCAGAACTGTCTGACCGCAGTATGAATATGGTCAAATGGCAGCTCTTCGTGCTGAATTTTCAACAACAGCGCCTCATAGGCGTCGGCGCCGAAATAGTCGCCATTGGCGTTCTGCGCTTCAATGGCCCCATCGGTGCTCATCACGATGCGCTGCATGGGAGAGGTGCGGCTGCGCACCGTGGGGGCTTGAAACTGATCGCCCGTAAGGATGCCCAGCGGGGGAATGCGGGAGTCCACCCGGCGAATGATGCGTCCGGCTTCCATGATCAGCACGTCGGGCAGCCCGGCGTTCCAGATCTGCACCGCCTGTTTATAGGGGTTCATCTCCAGCGCCGCCGCAGCCAGAAAGGCGCCGGGCGGCATGCGCTGATTGAGCTTGTTGTTGAGCTCCAACAGAATCGCATCCATGCGGAAGCCGCGTTCGCTCATGCCGGTGAAGATGTCCGACACCAGCGGCGCGCCCAGCGCCGCTGGCAGGCCATGGCCGGTGAAGTCGCCCAGAAAGATGTGCCGCCCGCCGTCGGGGCGGGTGGCGGCCAACAGCACATCGCCGGAGGAGGCTTCCACCGGGGTCATCACGTAGCGCAGGTCCGGCGTATCCAGATCCGGCGCATTGCGAATCCGCGACAGCGACTCTTCAATGAATTGCCGCTCTTGCGCCAGTTGGTCGCGGTGGCTCTTGAGCTGTAAGGCCAGCCGCCGCTTGCGGATCCAGGCATCGATGCGGGCCTGAAGAATCAGCTTGTTAACAGGTTTTAAGATGAAGTCGTCGCCGCCATAGGCCAGGCAGCGCGCCAAGTCGCTCTCCTCTTCCAAAGCGGTGAGGAAGATCACCGGAAGCAGGGGGTCAGCGGTCATGGACTTGATGGCGCGGGTGACTTCCAGCCCATTCATTCCCGGCATCACCACATCCAGAATCGCCAGCGAAGGGGGATGTTGCTGGAACTTGGCGATGGCCTCTTTGCCGTCATAGGCAACCACCACGTCATAGCCCATGGCCAGCAGATAGCGTCGCACCAGGAGCACCTGGTCCGGGTCGTCATCGACCAGCAGAATCCGTTCTTGGTCCATAAGACGTCAGACTGAGCGTGTGGATGCGTCGATTAGATAAACGAAGAGAACAGCGCGTTATCGGATTCCGGGTGCAGCTTGAGCGCATTGAGATAGGCGGTGTTGGCCAGCCCGAAGCGGTTCGTGCCGATGCCAATGGCGCTGCCTTCGCCCACTTTGGCGTCATCGGCGACGTCCAGATTGCTGGCCATGTTGGCGCCGTTGAGCAGGTCATCCAGGCTATCGGCTTTGATGGCGGCCTTGCCTTGGAGGAAATTGATGGTGTCTGGCTGACGGCTCGGATAACCCGCGCTATCCAGCACCTTGGAGAGCGGCGAGCTCTGCTTGACCTTTGCGCCGAAGGTGCTGTAATCGCCGCGCAAAGTGGGTGTAACGCCACTGTTGAGCGAGAGGGCGGAGTAGAGTGAGGTATATGCGTTCAGAGTATTGGCCATGATTTCTGCCCACCAAATGAGGGCGGCTCACCAAATGAGGGCGCCTGTGGCTTTTGAGAAAGATGCGACGCAAAGACGCTTCTTTCCATACTAATGTAAAATAAATCCTAACAAAAAAGCTTCAGCCTATCCAGAAATATCCGATAGTTCTCGTTGAGGGCGTCATGCGTGCTGAGTTTATCCCAATGCTATTGCGCATTTTTACCAAACGGTGCGGTTAAAATGGCGGGGGGAAGTCAGGGTTGGGGACGGTTTCCGCCTCGCTGGCGTTATCATCATCGCTGGATTCGTCTGCCGGGGTTTCGGCCAACGCTTTGCGGGCGGCCTCGACGATCTCATCCAGAGCCGCCTCATCCACATGGCGAAAGAATGAACCGCCCGGCGCCAAACGCATGTTAGGGCCCAGCTCGCAGCTGCCAAAACAGCGAATACGCCGCACTTCAATGGCCACGCCCGCCTGCTTTAAGCGCGTTTCAAGCGCATTCGCCAGCCCCTCGCTGCCGCGACCGGCGCAGGAGGGGCGGGTGCTGGGACGTTCATTGATGCATGCCATGATGTACGGGCGCATGCCGTTCTCCAAAGCGGGTTGAGCGAGTGGAATTACGGTTTACGCTTCGAGCTTCATGTAAGGCTCTAAACGATGCATCAGGCGATAGGTCACCTCGTCGCGGCGGCCGTCATTGAGTCCCATCAGGCGATCTTCGCCATCGGTGATCCCCTCCAGATAGTCGATGTTGGAGCGGTCGGCATGGAGAATGGCCAAGCGTTCGCCCACCATGCGGGGATCTTTTTCAAACACCTTGGCGAAGATGAGAATGATGGCGTAACCGCGCTCGTTGTCATCCTCAACATGCTGACGCGCCAGCAGCATGTTGGCCATGCCTTTGACATAGCCCATGACATAGGCGTCGTCGAGCAACTCTTCAGGGAGTTTGCCGCCTTGGCGCTCGCGCACCTCTTTGAACAGAGGGCAGATCTGCTGCAGACACTCTTGCAGATGTTTCTCCAGCACTTTCTCTTCAAGGGTGGACATCTGTTCTCTCCTGCCTGTGGGGCGGCGGCGTCACACCGCCAGTGGGGGGCTTTCGCCCGACGCCGCTATACTCCAGCGCATTCAGCGCGATATAGAGAGTTTAATGTTCCGATGTCGGTTTGCCAATTGTCTTCATGGACGGGAGCAGATATTTTCTGTATTTGCTCAAAGGTTGTGCAGAAATTTTATGCAGATCATTTTTGGTCTGTATGATGCTTGCAATCCTGCAGGCGCAACCCGCAGTTGGCGCGACGGCGCCTTGTGTGTGGAGGGTTTTGTCCGGAAGTCGTGACGAGAGCATTCTGTTGGGCGCGCGCGCGAACATTCTGGATATTTTCCGCAAAATCCGGTTATGATGGGTGAAATTCGATTTTTGTTCATGTAGACTGGCTTCGCAGTGGCGTGGGCGTTAGGTTGTTATGACCAAGACGCCATTGACAGGGGCTTAACGCAGGTTGGGGGCGGACGTTGCGCGGTCGGCAGAGCATGCGACGGCGGCGTTGAGCGCGATCTTCCCTTCTATCGCTTCATGAAACAGGCGATGGGTCGGCGCTGGCGGTTTCCAAACAGAATCTTCAACGGGGAATGCAAAGTATGGAAACGACGGAGGAAGTGAAAAAGCGGATCGGCTTCATCGGCGGTGGCGGCGACGGTAAGGAGTTGCTGCGGATGTTCGCCAAAAGCAACCGCGTCGAGGTGGTGTATGTCGCCGACTCCAATCCCAATTCTCCGACCATGAGCGCCGCCAAAAAGATCGGCGTGAAGACGCTGACCAAGATCGATACGGCGATGAAGAACATCGAGGCGGACTTCATTATCGTCGCCGAGATGAGCGAAGACATCATCAATGTCATCCATGAGGTGAACCCCGCTGGCGAAGTGCTCTCCAGTGAGATCGCCATCATGTTCTACCAGGTGCTGGACGCCCAGCGCGGCGAAACCTACCAACAGGTATTTGACGATCTGACCTCGGTGCGTCAAGAGATCGACCGCAACACCCGTGACGTCTCCAAGACCCTGCACGGCATTGAGAAGATCTCCAACGAGCTGGAGGTGCTGGCCATCAACGCCGGTATTCAGGCCTCCCGCGCCGGCGAGTTCGGCAAGGGCTTCGCGGTGGTGGCGGGCGAGGTGAAAAGCACCGCGCGCGTGGCGCGTGAGTTGGCGGGCGATATCGATCGCGTCATCAGCGAGATCTCCTCCATGTCCGACAAGATCGAGCAGTCGCTGCGCAAAGTGCAGTAAGACGCTCTGACTGGACGGATAGCGCATACGAAACGGCCCCGCCTGATCGCTCAGGCGGGGCCGTTTTGTGTTTGGTTGGTTGGTGTGGTGCGCGGTTATTTTGGCTCCAGCTTGAGCGAGGCGGAGTTGATGCAATAGCGCATGCCGGTGGGCGCGGGACCGTCATCGAACACATGGCCCAGGTGGGCGTCGCATTTGGCGCACAACACTTCGGTGCGGGTCATAAAGAGGCTGCTGTCGGTTTCCGTAGCAACGGCCTCTTCATTGATGGGTTTCCAGTAGCTGGGCCAGCCGGTGCCGGAGTCGAATTTGGCGTCGGAGTCGAATAGGGGCTCTTCGCAACAGGCGCAGACATACACGCCAGGCTCCTTGCAATCAAAATATTGTCCGGTAAAGGCGCGTTCGGTGCCCTTTTTGCGGCAGATGTGATACTGCTCTTCGGTCAGTTCCTCACGCCACTCGGCATCGCTTTTGACCACTTTCTCATTCATTTGTATGATTCCCGTCTGTTTGGCCCCGGCATATGGCTCGGGGCGCGTGGTTTGGCAGCACACTCTTTTGGACAAGGACGCGCTATGAGCGATCCCCGTTATAAAATCCGCGTTGAGGTGGTCTCCGACTACCTGGAAGACCAATCCTCGCCGGACGATGACCGCTATCTGTTCTCCTACACCGTCACCATCCGCAATGAGGGTACGGAAGCCGCTAAGCTTTTGACCCGGCACTGGATCATAACCGACGGCAACGGCCTGACCCAAGAGGTGCGCGGCCCCGGCGTGGTGGGCGAACAGCCCCGCTTGGAGCCGGGGGAGTCGTTCCAGTACACCAGCGGCACGCCTCTGTCCACGCCTATGGGCAGCATGCGCGGCTCCTATCGTATGATCAGCGATGAGGGGATAGAGTTCGACGCCGAAATCAAACCGTTTGGTTTGTTGGGGCCGGCGACGCTGCATTAAGGCGGGCGGCTAGAGCCAGCGCGTCACGCCAATTTCCGCCCGGCGACAAGCTGCCGAGGATGGCCGCCCCATGCGCGCCGGTGACCGCCGTATCGCCGGTGGGCAGGCCGCGCAGCGCGCGCATGGCCAGCCAGGCGAACGCTTCCGCCTCCATGGCGTTGTGGTCAACGCCCAGCTCCGCGCTGGTGAGGATGCGGGCGCTGGGCAGGCGGGCGGCGATCTGCCTGCGCAACGCCGGATTATTGGCGCCGCCGCCGCACAGAATGATACGCTCCGGTGTGCTGTTGGCGGCTTGCAGGATCGCCTCGGCGATGCTCTGCGTAGTGAACGCCAGCAGGGTGGCGACGCCGTCGTTGCCGCCCATGGCGGGGAACGCCGACAGCCAGCGATCCAGCAGCGCCGGACTGAAATCCTCCTTGCCGGTGGATTTGGGCAGCGGACGTTTTAGGTAGGGGTGCGCCATCAGCCACGCCAGCGCCTCGGCGTCGACGGCGCCCGCTGCGGCGCGCTGGCCATCCCGGTCGCAGCACTCCAGGCCGCCGCTCAGGCGCATGCTCAGTTCATCCATCAGCGCATTGGCCGGGCCGGTGTCCCCCGCCACGATGGGCGGCGCCGGGGGCTTTTGTAGCAACGTCACATTGGCGATGCCGCCCAGATTGACCACCACGTCGCAGGCGCTGTCGCTGGCGTCGGCAAACAGCGCCTGATGGTAGTAGGGCGCCAGCGGCGCGCCTTCGCCGCCCAACGCCATGTCCGGGGTGCGGAAGTCGCTGACGGTGGTGACGCCGGTGCGCGCGGCGATGATGGCGGCAGAGCCGATCTGCAGGGAGAAGTGCGGCGGGCGGTGGCGGATGGTCTGACCATGGCAGCCGATGAGGGCGATGTCATGGATGCGCACATCGGCTTGTCGGCACAGTGCGGTGGCGGCTTCGGCAAAGCGCTCGGCCAAGCGGCGGCTCATCTCCCCCAAGCGTTCAATCTCCTCGGGGCCTGACTGCTGCAGCGCCAGGATTTCATCGCGAATCTCCGCTGGGTGCGGCGTCTCCAGATAAGCGATGGGCTGCGGGCGTCCTTCGCCGGTGGTGCGGATGAGCGCGGCGTCGATGCCGTCGGCGGAGGTGCCGGACATCAGGCCGATCACCAGGGGGGCGTCATTGTGTGCTTGGGGCATGGCGTTTGGCCGTCTGTTGCAGTATATATGACTGTTCGTTGAACATGTTGTTTTGCGCGCGGCGCGTCAATCGTTTTGTGGCGTGGCGGCGCAGGCGCGCACAGGAGTCGAAGTGATGAAGCCACTGGCCGAACAGATGGAGATCATGACCCGCGGGGTTGTGGATCTGGTCTCGAAAGAGGCGCTGGAAGAGAAACTCAAGCGCGCCATCGACAGCGGCAAACCGCTGCGCGTCAAGGCCGGGTTCGACCCCACCGCGCCGGACCTGCATCTGGGCCATACGGTGTTGATCCAAAAAATGCGCCAATTTCAGGAGCTGGGCCATGAGGTGCTGTTTCTGATCGGCGATTTCACCGGTTTGATCGGCGACCCCACCGGCAAGAGCGAAACCCGCAAGCCGCTCACCGCCGAGCAGATCGCCGCCAACGCCGAGACCTATAAGCAGCAGGTGTTCAAAATCCTCGACCCCGAGCGCACCACGGTGATGTTCAACAGCACGTGGATGAACGCCATGACCCCGGCGGATATGATCAAGCTGGCGGCGCGCTTTACTGTGGCGCAGATGCTTGAGCGCGACGACTTTTCCAAACGGTACAAAGAGGGGCGGCCCATCGCCATCCATGAGTTCCTCTACCCGCTGGTGCAGGGGTATGACTCGGTGGCCATGCGCGCCGATGTGGAACTTGGCGGCACCGATCAGCTGTTCAATCTGCTGGTGGGGCGTGAGTTGCAGCGCGACTTCGGCCAGGAGCCCCAATGCGTGCTGACCATGCCCATCCTGGAGGGGCTGGACGGCGTGCAGAAGATGTCCAAGTCGCTGAATAACTACATTGGCGTGCTGGAGCCGCCGCGGGAGATCTTCGGCAAGGTGATGTCCATCTCCGATGATCTGATGTGGCGCTACTATGAGTTGCTGTCCGATCTCTCTCTGGCGCAGGTGGCGGAGTTGAAGCAGGCGGTGGCCTCGGGCGCGGAGCACCCCATGGAGGTGAAAAAGCGTCTGGGCGCCGAGATGGTGGCGCGGTTTCATGACGCCGAGGCCGCTGAGGCGGCCCGCGCCGAGTTCGAGACCATGTTCAAGAAGAAGGACCTGCCCGACGAGATCGACGAAGTCGAAGTCCAAGCCGAGGGCGCGTCCCTGGGGCTGCCCGCCGTGCTCAGCGGCGCCGGGCTGGTGAAATCCAATAGCGAGGGGATGCGCATGATCAAGCAGAACGCCGTCTCCGTGGAGCGCGAGAAGGTCAGCGATCCCAAACATGAGTTGGCGGCGGGCGAGCGCTATCTGATTCAAGTGGGCAAGCGTCGCTTTGCCTATGTGACGGTGAAAGGGGCCTGAGTATGGGCGCGCCCGACGTATTGCAGAAGATCATGGCGCGCAAACGCGAGGAGGTGGCCGCGCGCCGCGCCGCCGTCTCCGAAGGCGAGATGAGTCGCCGCGCCAGCGCTGCGCCGGGCGGGCGTGGATTCGCCCAAGCTCTGATGGAGAAGGCGGGGCTGGGCGAAAACGCCGTCATCGCCGAGGTCAAGATGGCGTCCCCCTCCAAAGGGCGCATCTTTCCCGCTGAGAAAAAATTTGATCCCGCCGCCATCGCCGCCGGTTACGCCGAACATGGCGCGGCGTGCATCTCCTGCTTGACCGATCACGACTTCTTTCAAGGGCATGAAGAGTATCTCACCGCCATTCGCGAGTCGGTGGCGGCGCCGGTGCTGCGCAAGGATTTCCTCTACGACCCCTATCAGGTGCTCGAAGCGCGCGCCATGGGCGCCGACGCCATTCTGCTGATCATGGCGGTGCTCTCCGTGCCCCAGGCCCAGGAGTTGGAGGCGGCGGCTCTGGACCAGGGGTTGGATGTGCTGGTGGAGGTGCATGATGAAGCCGAACTGGACGCCGCCCATGAGTTGAAGACCCCGTTGATGGGGGTCAACAACCGTAATCTGCGCACCTTTGAAACCTCCCTGGAGACCACTGTGCGACTGGGCGAGCGGGCGGAGAAATCCCGCCTGCTGGTCTCCGAGAGCGGCATTCACAGCGCGACGGATATCCGCATGCTCAACGCACACGGCGTGCGCGCGTTCCTGATCGGCGAAGCGTTCATGAAGAGCGGCGATCCTGGTCCGGCGCTGGGCGCGCTGCTGTCTGAGGCGGCGGTGTAAGCGTGGCGCTGGCGATCAAAATTTGCGGCGTCACCACTCTGGAGGACGCCTGGATGGTTCAGGACGCCGGGGCCGACGCGCTGGGGCTGGTGTTCTATAAGAAATCCTCCCGCTATGTGGCCCCAGAGACGGTGGCGCAGTGGGCCGGACGCATGCCGCCGCTGCTCACCGTAGTGGGGCTATTCGTCAACGCCTCGTTGGAGGAGATCCGTCGCGCTGAGTTCCTGTGCGGGCTGGATCGCATTCAGTTGCACGGCGATGAAGCGCCGGAGTTCTGCCAGGCGGTGGGGCCGCGCGCCATCAAGGCCGCGCGGGTGGCGCAAGCGGACGATTTGCTCGGCTTGAATCGCTACCCCGCCCGCGCGCTGCTATTGGACGCCAAAGTGGATGGCGCTTATGGCGGCACGGGCCACGCGTTTGACTGGGATATCCTGCGGCGGTTCGAACCCGATGCGCCGTTGATCCTGGCGGGGGGGCTCAATCCCGACAATGTGGCTGAAGCGGTGCGCCGCGTGCAGCCCCATGGGGTGGATGTCTCCAGCGGCGTGGAGGCCGCGCCGGGACGTAAGGATGCTGAAAAAACCCGACGTTTTGTTGAAAATGCGCGCGCCGCCGCTGTGGCGGGCGCTTAACTGATCGACCGAGGACGCCATGACCGAAGAATCCGGCGCGATGAACTGGCTGACCCGCATTATTCGCCCCAAAATCAAGGGCGACAGCAAGGCCAGCACGCCTGAAGGGCTGTGGATCAAGTGCCCCAGCTGCGGTCAGGCGCTGTTCCAAAAGGAGCTGGAGCGCAATCTGGATGTGTGCGCCCACTGTGAGAATCACTTCCGCATCTCCGGGCAGCGCCGCATCGACATCACCCTGGATGAAGATGGCCGTGAGGAGCTGCTGGGCAATATCGAGCCGGTGGACCCGCTCAAATTCAAGGACTCCAAGCCCTACAAAACCCGCATTAAAGAGGCGCAGAAGAAGACTGGCAATCCCGATGCGCTGCGTCTGTTCAAAGGCGCCATCAAGGGCGTGCCGGTGATCTGCGCGGCGTTCGACTTCCCCTTCCTGGGCGGCTCCATGGGCTCGGTGGTGGGCAGCAAGATCGCCGCGGGCGCGCTGGCGGCGGTGGAGCAACGTTGCGGCTTCATCGTGTTCTCCGCCTCGGGCGGCGCGCGCATGCAGGAGGGCATTCTGTCGCTGATGCAGATGGCGCGCACCTCCACCGCCCTGACGCGTCTTGAGCAGGCGGGTCTGCCGTACATTTCGGTCCTCACCGACCCCACCAGCGGCGGCGTCACCGCCTCCTTCGCCATGTTGGGCGATATCAATATCGCCGAGCCCAACGCGCTGATCTGCTTTGCCGGTCCGCGGGTGATCGAACAGACCGTGCGCGAGAAGCTGCCGCCGGGGTTCCAGCGCAGCGAATATCTGCTCGATCATGGCTTTCTGGATATGATCTGTCACCGCAACGAGATGCGCGACACCCTGGCGGACCTGCTCACGCGGTTTACCTCGCACCAGGCCAAAATTCCCGATTTCGCCACCAACCTGCGCTGATCCGACCATGGAGCCCTCAGGTTCCGAACGGTTGATTCGCCCGGGGCTGGAGCGGGTGGTTGCGTTGTTGGATGCGCTGGGCGGCCCCCAGCGTTCGCTGCGCCACGTGGTGCATGTGGCGGGCACCAACGGCAAAGGCTCGGTGCTGGCGTTTCTGGAGGCGATTCTCAAGGCTGCGGGCATTCCCAGCGGCGTTTACACCTCGCCGCATCTGCACCGTTTCAACGAACGCATTCGCGTGGCGGGCGCGCCCATTGACGATGCGGCGTTGGATCGCTATCTGGCCGCAGTCAGACGCGCCGACCCCAATGAGTTGGCGACCTATTTTGAACAGGCCACTGCCGCTGCGCTGTTGCACTTTGCCGATTGGGCCGCATTGCGACCGGGCGGCGCGCCTGCGCCGGTGTTGCTGGAGACCGGCTTAGGCGGGCGTTTGGACGCTACCAACGTCTTTCCTGCGCCGCTGCTCACCGCCATTACGCCCATCGCTTTGGATCACGCCGACTATCTGGGCCAAACCATCGAAGCCGTTGCCGCTGAAAAGGCGGGAATCCTCAAGGCGGGCGTAACCGCTGTTGTCCACCCCGGTTCATTGGCGGCGCGCAATGTCATCGCCGCCCAGGCCGAGGCGGCGGGCGCGCCGCTGTGGTTGGCGCAACGGGACTATCGCTACGACATGGCGTTCGAAGCGCACAGTTGGCGCTACGAGGATGCTTTCGGGCAGTTGGTGTTGCCGCGGCCAGGGTTGGTTGGACAGCATCAGATGCACAACGCCGCCCAAGCCGTGGCCATGGCGCGACTGCTGCGCGCCAATCAAGGCTGGCGTCTGCCCAACGAGGCGGTGTGCGAGGCGGTGGCGCAGGCGCAGTGGCCGGGACGTCTGCAGCGCATCGCCACAGAGCCCGAAGTGTGGCTGGACGGCGCCCATAACGCCCACGCGGCGCAGGCTGCAGCCGCCTTCTTTGCCGAAACGCCGGGACGCAAACCCACGCTGCTGTTTGCGGTGATGTCAGATAAGGATCTGCCCAGCATCATCGACGCTTGGCGCGATGGGGTGGAGGCGGTGGTGTGTGTGGGGTTGGATGACGCGCGGGCGTTGGATCCGCATCGCTGCGCCAACACCTGGCGCGCAGCGGGCGTACCCGCCCATGAAGCGCCCGACATTCCAGCCGGGCTGGCGCTGGCGCGGGATTTGACCGGTCATGGGGGTCGCGTGGCGGCGACGGGTTCGCTATATCTGGTGGGAGCGCTGCTCAGTGCGTTATAATGGGCGTTTGATCATCGGATGTTGGCTTGCAGGGATGGGCACAAAACACCAGCGCGCCTGCGAGCGCAGTAACGGGGCATAGGAGACGCAGTGAGCATGCGCAAGGCACAACAACAGGATCGCGGCGTTCGACGCGCGCCGGGAATGCTCTCAGTCTCCTGGCTGGTTTTGGCCGCGGCGGCCGCCTGCGCCGGGCCGGTGCTGGCCCGCGAGCAGCTCACCGAGCTGGCCAAAACCCCGGTGGAGCTGGAGGCCGACGAACTGGATCTGGATCGCAGCGACGGCAAGGTCAGCGCCCGCGGCGAAGTGCGCATCGTGCAGGAGGGGATTCTCGACCTCCAAGCCGACTCCGCCACCTATGACTTGACCGCGCAGAAGCTCAACGCCCGCGGCATGATCCGCATCACCCGCAAAGGCGCGGTGTTCCAGGGCGACGCCATCGAACTGGATGTGGCCAATGACGCCGGTGAAGTGGAGAATGCGCGCATCGACATGCCCGGGCCGGGCGGTCGCGCCACCGCCTCGGCGGCGCAGCTGCACAACGCCAAGCGCATGACTCTCAAGGACGCCACCTTCACCAACTGCGACTGCGAAGATCCGCCCTGGTACATCAGCGCCAGCAAAATTGAGGTGGATGACGAGAAGAACTCGGTCAGCGCCCGCGACGTCACCCTGCGTCTGGGTGGCGTGCCCATCGCCTATACGCCGTGGTGGACCCAGCCGCTGCGCAAAGAGCGCAAGAGCGGCTTCCTGACCCCCTCGTTCCAGGTCAGCGACTCCACCGGTTATGAGCTGGATCTGCCCTATTACTGGAATATCGCTCCCGACCGCGACGCCACTCTGACTCTGCACCCCACCACCCGACGCGGCGTGATGGGTAAGGTGCAATATCGCTACAAGGGGCAGAACTACCACGGCGAGTTGGAGACCCACGGCATCCACGACACCGAGTTGGAGATGTTCCGCGGTCTGTTGGTGTTCGACCATCAGCACGCCATGGGACCGTGGCGTTTGGAGTCCCATGTGGCCGCCAGCCGCACCAACGACTTCCTGGTCGACTTCGAACAGGATCTGCTGGACCCCAACACCCGCCACTTGCAATCGAGCTTGAGCGCCAAGCGTCTGATGGCGCGTCGCGGCGGACACACCGCCATTGAAGCGGGGGTCAACTGGTTCCAGGATCTGACCGTGGACACCAATCGCGACACTGTGCAGCAGTTGCCCTATGTGGCGCTGAGCGACTCGCGCCTGCTGCCGGGGATGACCCGTCGCCTGCGTCTGGAGAGCGGCGCGCGTCTGGACCACTTCTATCAGATGTCCGGCGACCGCGCCCAACGCGGCGATCTATCCGCCAAACTGCGCTACACCCAGCCGCTACACATTGGCCGTATCTCGCTGGCCGCTGGCGGCGAGGAGACCGCTTACTGGACTCAGCGCGGACCGGTGCAGGCGGGCGGCAATGACGAGGACGACTTCAACAACCGCATCGCCTCCATGCTCAGCGCGCGTTTGGATCTGAACCTGTCGCGCAACTATGAGTGGGGCAACGGCGGCGCGCTGCGTCACGCCATTGAGCCAACCGTGCAGTACGTGCTCAACGCCGCTACCGACCAGAGCATCATTCCCAACTACGATTCGCGCTCGCCGGTGACCGCCACCGATGACACCCTGCGCGCCTTCAACGCCACCAATCTGTTTGCTGAGAACCAGTTCGCCGGCATCGACCGCATTAGCTCCGGTCAGTGGATCAGCTACGGCGTCACCCAACGCTTCACCGGACGTCGCAGCGCCGACGGTCCGGTGGAGAACCTGGCCACCTTCACCATCGGTCAACGCTGGGCGCCGGCGGGCGATCGTGACTATCAGGATGGCAACTCCGTCTCTGACATCGTCGCCGACCTGTCGCTCAACATCTCCGATCAGTGGAGCGTAGAGGCCGACACCCGCTTCGATCCGCACAAGAAGTTGCTGGAAGTGGCCGATACCGAGGTGATCTATCGCTGGGATGAGGGGCAGGCGGCGTTGGGTTATCAGGTCAACCGTCCCGAAACCACTGAGGTCAACCGCGACGTCACTTTCAACAGCTCCTGGCGTTTCGCCAAGGAGTGGAAGTGGGAGCAGGAGGCGGGCTACTCCATGGAGCACCGCAACCTCAAGAGCTGGCGCACCGGCCTGACCTATATTCATGACTGCTGGAACCTCAAAGTCGTGGGGGGGCGTCGTCTGTCGGCGGACGCCAACACCCACGAAGGCGGCTATATGGGCGTGGTGCTGTCGTTTGAGGGCCTGGGCTCGTTTGGCGTGAATTGATCGTTGAGCGTTTGTGTGAACGACCGCCCGCTGGGGCGTTTGCCGTGAAGAGGGAGAACCGCATGAAATTGCGCGTAACGGTCTGGATGGCGCTGCTATGGCTCTTGACCTCCGCCGCCTGGGCGGGCGAACCGCTGGACCGCGTAGCCGCGGTGGTGGAGGGGGAGGTGATCACTGCTTCGGAGGTGCGCGCCAAGGCGGGCCCGATTCTGGAGCGGTTGAACGCTTCGGGCAGTCCGGCCAATCCGGCGCGTATCTACAATCGCGTGCTCGACAGCTTGATCATGCGCATCCTGCAGCGCAACAAAGCCAAACAGTTCGGCATTGTCGCCAGTGATCGCGACGTGATGAAGATGGCCGCAGGCATCGCGCGTAAAAATGGCGTTTCGCCGCAGGATATGCCGAAAATCGTCGCCCAGCAGGGTGGTGATTGGGAGGACTATCTGAACCAGCTACGCGACGACATGATCAAAACGCAGCTGCTGCGGCGGGTGATCCGCCCGCTGGTGTCGGTCTCCGAGGAGGAGTTGCGCGATCTGTATGAGAGCGCCAAAGAGAGTGATGAGGGCGCCGAGGAGCGCCGCGTGGGGCAGATCCTCATCGCGCTGGATGAGCGCGCGCCGGAGCTGGAGGTGGAGAAGGCCTACAATCGCGCCGAGGAGCTGGCCCAGCAACTGCGTGATGGCGGCTCTCTGGCCACACTGGCCAGCCAGCACTCCGATGATCCCAGCGGTTTGAACGGCGGCGATATGGGCTGGTTCAAACGTGGCGAGTTGCTGCCGGAGATGGAGCGTGCGCTGTTCGAGCTGACAAAGGGAGAGATCAGTAAACCGCTGCGTTCTCCCCAGGGGTTTCATGTGTTCAAACTGCTGGATGTGCGGCGCGATAAGAGCGCCCATGCCAAACCGGCCCAACAGAAAGTCCATGCGAGCCATATTCTGATCAAACTGGAGCGCGACGCCTCTGAGGCCGAGGTGGAGGCGGCGTTGCAACAGATTCAAGCGATTCGCCAGAAGATCGTCGACGGAGCCAAC
This sequence comes from Magnetofaba australis IT-1, assembly GCF_002109495.1. NCBI lineage: Bacteria > Pseudomonadati > Pseudomonadota > Magnetococcia > Magnetococcales > Magnetococcaceae > Magnetofaba > Magnetofaba australis. The sequence continues at coordinate 594,052 of NZ_LVJN01000018.1, read as the reverse complement.
TTCGCGCAGATGGCCAAAGAGGTCAGCGAAGGGCCTTCCGGCGCCAATGGCGGCGACTTGGGCTTCTTCGGCAAAGGCGAGATGACGCCCCCGTTTGAGCAGGCGGCGTTTGCGCTGGAGGTGGGCCAGGTCAGTGAGCCGGTGCGCACCGAATTTGGTTGGCATCTGATTCTGGTGGAGGAGCGTCAGAGCATCGATGGCGACTCCTTCGAGGCCCAGCGTGACGCGCTGCGTCGGCGTCTGCTGGAGGCCCGCACCAAGGCGCGCTTCTCCCAGTGGCTGCGGGATCTGCGCTTGCGCGCCTATGTGGAGAAGTATTAATGGCCCACGCCGAGTCGGCGCGCGCGTCGGGGCTCATTGCGGTCACCATGGGCGACCCGGCGGGGGTGGGGCCGGAGTTGGTCCTGAAAGCCTTTGTGGCGCGTTCGACCGATGCGCCGCGTTGGGTCTGGCTGGGCGACCCGGAGGTGCTGGCTTGGGCTGCGCGCGCCGTGGGATTGCCCTGTTCGTTGGCGGTGCTCAGCGATGTGCGCGAGGCGCAGGGGTTGGACCCCAAGGCGCTGCCTGTGCTGCCCACCACGCACAAGGTGGATCGCGACCATCTCCATTTTGGCGTCGCCCATGGCGGCCATGCCCAAGCGGTGGTGGAGAGCATTCGCATGGCGTGCGACCTGGCCATGGGGGGTCTGGTGGATGGCGTGGCCACGCCTCCCATCAACAAATCCGCGCTGCATCTGGGCGGTTTCGATATCCCGGGGCATACTGAACTGCTGGGCCAGTTCACCCACAGCGCCACGCCGCCGGTGATGATGTTGGCTGGGCGCGGTCTGCGGGTGATCCCCGCCACCATCCATCAATCCCTGGCCAGCGTGCCGCAAGCCCTCACTGTGGAGGGGCTGGCGCAGACCCTGGTGACCACCGCCGTGGCGTTGGCGCAGGACTTCTCGCTGCCGCATCCGCCGCACATCGCCGTCACCGGACTCAATCCTCATGCGGGCGAGGCGGGCGCGTTTGGCGATGAGGAGAGCCGCATCATCGAACCAGCCATGGCGCTGGCCTCCACCATGCTGCAGTCCACTGGTCTGATCTCCCGATGGGAGATGACCGGCCCCTGGCCCGCCGACAGCCTCTTCTCCGAACGCTCCCGCAGCCGCTATGACGCCATCGTCTGCATGTACCATGATCAGGCGTTGATCCCCATCAAAATGCTCGCCTTTGGCGAGGCGGTGAACATCACGCTGGGGCTGCCCATCGTGCGCGCCAGCGTCGACCACGGCACGGCCTATGATCTGGCCGGGCGCGGGGCGGCGGATCACCGTTCGCTGCTCATCGCCATCGAGTCGGCGGCGCAGATGGCCGCCAGCCGTCGCATGTGGCGCGCCCAGCATGGGGAGGCGGCGCATGCGTGAGCGCATTCTGCGACAGCTCAAAATCCATGGTCTGGCGCCGCGCAAGGGGTTGGGTCAGAACTTCCTCATCGATCCGGAGATCACCCGCCGCATCGTCGCCTCCGCCGGAGTCAATCCCGGCGATCCGGTGTTGGAGATCGGTCCAGGCTTGGGCTCGCTGACCATTCCGCTGCTGGAAAAGGTGAAAACCCTGTGGGCGCTGGAGCGCGACGAGAAGCTGGCGGAGCTGCTGCGGGTGGAGGCCCACGGGGTGGGGGATTTGACCATCCTGGATGGCGACGCCCTGCAAGTGGACTACGCCGAGTTGGCGCAGCAGTTGGGCGGGCCGCTGCATCTGGTGGCCAATCTGCCCTATAACATCAGCACGCCGCTGGTGGGGCGTTTCTTGGATCAGCGCCACGCCTTCGCCAGCATGACGTTAATGTTCCAACGCGAGGTGGCGCTGCGTCTGGCCGCCGCGCCGGGCAATAAGGATTATGGCGCGCTCACCGTCTGGCTGCGTCTGTGGGCCGACGCCCATGTGCTGTTCGATGTCCCCCCCAGCGCGTTCCATCCGCCGCCCAAGGTGGTGTCCTCGGTGATCCACATCCGCATGCGTCCCGCCCCGCGCGCGGAGTTGGCCGATCCCGAGCGCTTCCATCGCATCGTCAAAGCCGCTTTCGCCCAGCGCCGCAAGACCCTGCGCAACACTCTCAAGCCGTTGGGCGCGGAGTCGGTGAATTGGCTGGAGGCGGCGGGCATTGATCCCGGACGTCGGGGCGAAACCCTCTCCTTTGACGAGTTCGTCGCGCTCTATCGCGCCGCCGAAGCCGCCGCCTGATCAATCCTTCGCCCGCTCCTGGGCGATCTGTTGCATACGGCTCTCGATGGCCTGTTTGACCTCCTCCAGAATGGCGTTGCGCTCATGCTTGCCCCGCGTGGCGGTCTCAATGGGCGGGGCGATGCGCACGCGGATAAGTCCGGGCTTTTTGAGGAATCCGCGCGCAGGCCAGTAGACTCCGGCGTCATGCGCCACCGGCACGATGGGCAGTTTGGAGTCCAGCGCCAAGCCCACGCCGCCCGCCTTGTAGTCGCCCACCACGTCCGGGGCCACGCGGGTGCCTTCGGGGAACACCACCAGACTGGTCCCTTCGCCCAAAATGCGCTTGCCTTCGCGCTTGAGCATGCGCATCGCTTCGCCGGGATTGGAGCGATCGATAAAGAGTTGACCTGTGGCCTTGAGCGCCCAGCCAAAAACCGGTATCTTTCCCAAGCTCTCTTTCAAAATCCAGGCGATTCGTGGAAAAACGCCATAGAACACCAAAGTCTCCCAGGCCGATTGATGTTTGGCCATGATCACGTAGGGCGGCGGCGGCAGATTCTCCATTCCCTGGATCTCATGGCGTAGGTTGCAGGCCAAGGCCAGCGAAAGGGCGTTGTAGCGGCCCCAAGAAGCGGCGATGGCGCGACGGGTGTCGATGGCGGTTACCGGCCACAGCAGAGACAGCAGCAGGCCGTAGACCAGAATGCCGCCCACCATGAGCAGGAAGTAGACAGAAGAGCGAAGCAAAATCAGCATAGCGGACTCACGTTTTTTTTGCATTTTCCGGCGATTTTTTTGCCGAAAGGGGCTTGAACTTTTGAAAACAGCACCTATCTATAAGTATGAAACCAGCGGCGGGCAAGATTTCACCGCTGAAAAAGCGCGTTATACGCGCGATCGTCATCATCCGTTTGGCAGAGGGGCGTACGCCATGACCAACATGCTTGTGGCGCTTCGTGATGAGAGGCATTTGGACCAATTCCTGGCGCAGGTGGACAGCTTTCCCATGCTTTCGGCCCAGGAGGAGTTCGACCTGGCGGTGCGCTATCGCGAAAAAGAGGATATCGAGGCCGCGCATAAGTTGGTGACTGCGTATCTGCGCTATGTGGTGCGCATTGCCAAGGAGTACCAGGGCTACTACGGCCTGCGCTTCATGGATCTGGTGCAAGAGGGCTCGGTGGGTCTGATGCAGGCGGTCAAACGCTTCGATCCCCATAAAGGTTTCCGTCTGGCCACCTACGCGCTGTGGTGGATCAAGGCTTCCATTCAGGAGTATGTGTTGCACTCTTGGAGTCTGGTCAAGATCGGCACCACCGCCGCGCAGCGCAAACTCTTCTTCAGCCTGCGCAAGAGCAAGAGCACCATCGACCGTCTGGACACCGTGCAGGCGCAAGAGATCGGCGAGCGTCTGGGCGTCTCCGGCGAAGCGGTGCTGGAGATGGATGCGCGTCTGGCCGGTCGCGACGACAGCCTCAACCGCACGGCGGTGGAGGATGGCGAAGAGATTCAGAATCTGCTGGCCGACCAGACCCCCAACCAGGAGACCCTGTTGTTGGAGGATGAGGCGCAGCGTCTGCGGCGCGAAGCCGCCGCCCGCGCCATGGCGGGCTTGAACGAGCGTGAGCGCATCATCGTGCAGGAGCGCATTCTCAATGCGCAACCGGCCACGCTGGAAACCCTTGGCGAGCGTTTCGGCGTCTCCCGCGAGCGTATCCGCCAGTTGGAAAAACGCGCTCTGGAGAAGATGCGCGGCATCCTCTCGGGCGATGAGCCGATGTTGATGGGCGCCTGAGTCACAGTTTGCCAGGCAATAGAATAGAAAAGGGCGGGATCGTTTGATCCCGCCCTTTTTGTTTGTGGCGATATTCTCATGATAACCGGTCAAAATCTGAATCTGACAAAGAGGCAAAGGCGTGAGGGCGCTTCAAGAGGCTGGGGCGTTGCCCCAGACCCCACAAGGGCTCCGCCCTCGACCCGCCAGGGCGTTGCCCTGGACCCACCAGGCCAATGAGGACAAGTCCGATTTCCCTGGACCCTCGTGAATTTTACTTCCTCATCTGTATGAAGCTTGTTCCTTGTCTGATTTTGGTTTTGCTCAGCTATATAGTCGCCGCAGAAGAGAATTAGACATTTGAAGCGAGAAGATATCGAGGGCTCCGCCCTCGAGCTCCCAAGATCAACAGCTACACCGTGATTCGGACCATCCCTGGTCCTCACCCTTCGGGCTCGCTGCGCGAGTCCGATTTGGCATTCCTGCCAAATCGTGGGCTCCGCCCATGTATGGTCCGCTCCGCCACGGCAAGAGAAAATGTCCACTGATGTGTGAGGCTTAGTCGCGCCCATGTATCCGGCCTGTTGATGAGGGGCTTGTCGCCCTCTGGCCCTGATGGAATTTGCGCGTGGCCCTCCTCAACACACCCTCGGCCTCAATGGGCCCTTGGGCGAAACAGGTTCTTGACCACGCAGGGCTATGCCGTTTCACGCCATCAATCTCGACTCTCTCTCGCAACCTGGCTGGTGGGATCTCTTTCTCTTTCCTTATCGGCCTGTTTTTCTTTTAGAGTTGTATTGCGCTCTCTCTACACAGCGGCGCTGGCCCCATAGGCCTCCTGCTTCACCAGCATCGCCCACGCGCTGCGCGCCATGCGGTTGGCCAGCGCCACCACTGCTCTATTTGCGCCGCGACGTTCCGACACCGACACTGCCCACTGGCTGCGGCGATCCAGCTTGTTTTCACACACGCGCAACGCCGCCCGCGCCCCATGAATCAACAGGGTGCGAAGATAACCGTTTCCCCGCTTGCTGATCCCCGTCAGCCACGCCTTGCCGCCTGTGGAGTGCTGATTGGGAACCAACCCTATCCATGCCGACAGCTCCCGGCCATTCTTAAACGCCCGCACATCCCCCACCGACGCCAACAGCGCCGTCGCCGTGATCGGTCCCACTCCCGGGATCGTCATCAGCAATCGACACTGCGGCTCCGCCTTGGCCAGCGCCTCAATCTCACGCTCATATTTGCCGATGCGCTCATCCAAATGCGCCAACTCATCGCGCTCATCCTCCAGAATTACGCGAAAATTGGCGCTCATTTCCGAGCTCTCATCACTCAAAATCAGCACAATCGCCCGCCGCGCCTGTTTGATGCTCTTGGGAAAGACAATCCCATACTCGGCAAGCAGTCCGCGAATCTGGTTCACCAACGCCGTGCGGTTCTTCACCGCCAGACTGCGTATCCGATGCAGCGACAATATCTCTTGCTGGGCAACGCTTTTGATCCCCACAAAACGCATATTCGGCCGCTGTACCGCTTCGCAAATCGCCTCTGCATCCACGCTGTCGTTCTTGTGCCGCTTCACGTAGGGCTTCACATATTGCGGCGCCATCAAACGCACATCATGCCCATATCCCTGAAATTTCCGCGCCCAATGGTGGGCGCCGCTACTGGCTTCCATCCCCACCAGGCACGGCGGCAGTTGCGCCATGTACTCCAGGAGCTCGTCTCGTTTCAGTCGCTTCTTGAGAACGCTTTTGCCGCTCGCATCGACGCCATGCAACTGAAACACGCTCTTGCCCAGATCAATACCCAGTACCCGTACCTGTCCGTTTTCGATATGATTGCTCATGGTCCGCTCCGACTCCGTTTAGATGGAAAAACACACCACCATCTTGGCCCATTGCGAGGCCGTTTGGGTAGCGGAGCGGACCATTCCATTACACCCGCTTAAGGGTCACAGACCCTATGACGATTTGGCAGGATGGCCAAATCGGACTCGCGCAGCGAGCCCGCAGGGTGAGGGCCATGGATGGCCCGAATCAATCCCGCCTCCGGCCAGCCGGAGGCCAATAGTCAGCGCAAGCTTTACCTGTGTCACACAAACATTGAGGAGCCTGTGCAATTCTGAATTGCGGTGACTATAGATATTAGAAGTGGACAAGCACAGATCGCTATAGTGCGTCAAAACCAAAACTGCACAGTTTTGGATTCTCATGGCGATTCATTGCGGGGCTATTGCGCCGGAATGGCGTCGTATTGCTTCTCCAACCGCTTTTCGGAGACCGGGATGGCGGTTTTCAGATCCTGCGCAAACAGCGACACCCGATACTCTTCGATCATCCAGCGGAACGCCTGCATCTCCTCCGGCCATGGCGCATCGGCTTCGCGCTTGGCTTTGAGCTTCTCCAACTTCGCCTCCCACACGGCGACCTGTTCCAGCTTCTGTTTATCCTTCTCCAGCGATGCGCCGCCGCGCTCCAAGCGCAGGAACGCCGCCTTCAAATAGCGCGGATAGTGCGCCAATTGATCCAACGGCGTCTGCAGCAGGAAGCCTGGATAGAGCAGTGCCGCCAGATGCGTCTTGATAGAGCCCGCCAGATGGCGTTCCGCCGGATGTTTGGGCGCTTTCAGGCGCTTCTTGAGCAGCTCCCGCGCGCTGTGAATCGATTCAAGCAGACGCGCCATTTTGTCGGCTTGCGGCATCAGGTGAGCGCGCCCCGCTTCAAAAGCGGCGAGAAATTGCGCCTCAGTGCGAATCCTCTCCGCGCCGCCCGCCGGGTCGATAAAGGCGCGCTGGGCGGCGGCGAAGGCGAACTCCCGGTTGAGCAGTTCACGCCGTTCGATCTCGCCCAACCCCACCTGCGCCGCCTTATTGATCGGCGGATTCTTGAGCAGGGTCTTGGCGATGGAGGGGAGTTGCAGCAGGAACAGACGGCGTAATCCGCGTTCATGGGCGTTGCGCGCCGCCAGCGGCGCATCATACAGCTTCAACGCCACGGTATCGCCTTCATCGGTGAGGGCCGGGTAGGCGTAGAGAGGGCGTCCTGCGCGGCCGATATCCACCCGCTCGTCGATAGCGCCAAACTGCCAACTGGTCTTGCCGCTGATCTCATGGGAGGACTTGGGCAGGGCGTCGAACTCCGTCTTGGCCTCGGCCCCTAGTTGCGCCTGCAGCGCGGTCAGATCACGCCCCTGAGCCAGCAGACGCCCCGTCTTGGGCTCCAGGACCTTGAAATTCAATGTCAGATGCTCTGGCGCCCGGCTCAAATCCCAATCATCGCGGGAGATGGCCACCCGGTAGCGCTTCTCCACCACGCGCTCCACCGCATCGATCAAGCGGCCGTCGCCGAAGGTCAGATCCCGCATCAGCGTGCGCGCCGCATCGGGCAGCGGCACCATGGGTCGGCGCAAACTCTTGGGCAGCGTTTTGAGCAGCGCCAGCAGCTTCTCCTCCAGCATTCCAGGAACCAGCCACTCAAACGGCGCGGCGGGCATTTGCGCCAGGGCGGGCAGGGGGATATGGGCGCTTACCCCGTCGGTTCCATGGCCGGGGGTGAACTGATACTCCAGGGCGATCTCCTGACCCAGGATGGTCAGATGGCCGGGAAACTCCTCGCCGCTGATATCGGACTCGTCGCTGTGGATCACCAGGTCACGCGGCAGAAAGAGCGCTTTGGGGTTTTTCTTCTCGGCGTTGCGCCGCCAGCGGGTGAGATCCCGCACGCTCACCACCCACTCGGGCAGCGCCTCATCGAAGAAGCGGAACAGTTCGTAATCTTCCGCCAGAATACCGCGGGCGCGGGCGCGGTGCTCCAACTCCTCGGCTTCGGCGATGAGGCGGCGATTGTGCAGATGGAACGGCGCGTCGCTGTGGATTTCGCCCGCCACCAGCGCCTCTTGAATGAAGATCTGCCGTGAAGCGACCGGGTCGATGGGGCCGTAGTGCACCAGTCGTTTGGGCACCAGGGTCAGGCCCAGCAGCGACACCCGCTCATAGGCGCTCACCTGTCCGGCGCGTTTGGACCAGTGGGGCTCGAAGGTCTGCTTCTGCACCTGATGCGGCGCCACCAGCTCCACCCACTCCGGCTCGATCTTGGCGCACTGCCGCGCATAGAGCTTGCTGGTCTCGGCCAGTTCGGCGGACATGATCCACTTGGGCGGCTTGGCGTAGAGGTGGGAGCCGGGAAAAACGTGGAATTTTAGCTGCCGGGTTCCATCGAACTGGCGCTTCTCCACCTTAAAGCCGATGTTGCCCAGCAGGCCGGTGAGGATCGACTGATGCAGCGGTTCATACGCCGCCTCAGTCATATTGGGACGAAAGCCCAACTCCTTGATGGTGATGGTGAGCTGCTGGTGGATATCGCGCCACTCGCGCACCCGCACCCAGGAGAGGAAATTCTGTTTGAGAAACTTACGGAATTTGTTGGCCGATCCGGCCTGCCTCTGGCCCTTTTCGATGAAGCGCCAGAGGTTGATCTGAGCCAGAAACTCCGAGCGGTTGTCGGCAAAGCGACGATGGGCGTCGTCGGCCTTCTGTTTCTGATCATCGGGACGTTCGCGCGGATCCTGGGTGGAGAGGGCGGCGGCGATGATCAGCGCTTCGGTCAACACGCCGCGCTCATTGGCGGCCAGCAGAATCCGGCCAATGCGCGGATCCACTGGTAGTTTGGCCAGATGGCGCCCTACTTCGGTCAAGGCGCCGTCGGCTTCGATGGCGCCCAGTTCATCCAGCAGGCGCAGACCGTCGCGCACGGCGTTGGGACGCGGCGGATCGATAAACGGAAAATCCAACGGATCGCCCAAATTGAGCGACTTCATACTCAGGATTACCGCCGCCAGGGAGGTGCGCAGCGCCTCGGGATCGGTGTGTTCGGGACGATTGAGAAACTCCTCCTCACTATACAAGCGAATGCAGATGCCGTCGGCGATGCGCCCGCAGCGCCCTTTGCGCTGATTGGCCGAGGCTTGGGAGATGTTTTCTATGGGTAAGCGCTGCACCTGGGTGCGGCCCGAGTAGCGGCTGATGCGCGCCAAGCCGGTATCCACCACGCCGCGAATGCGCGGCACCGTGAGCGAGGTTTCGGCGATGTTGGTGGCCAGAATCACCCGCCGTTTGTCGCCGGGATGGAAAATTCGATGCTGCTCGGCGGCGGAGAGGCGGGCGTAGAGCCCCAACACCTCGGTATGGGGCGGGTGGTGCTTGCGCAGCGCCTCGGCGGTTTCGCGAATCTCCCGTTCGCCGGGCAGAAACACCAGCACATCGCCGTTATCGGTGTCGCGGAACAGTTCGTCCACCGCATCCAGAATCGCCGCAATGCGCAGGTCCGCCTGCTGCTGCTTGCCGGGCGCCGGGAATACTTCGTCTTCATCCTCATCGCGCAGGGTGATGGGCGCATAGCGCGTCTCCACCGGATAGGCGCGGCCCGAGACCTCGATAATGGGAGCGTTGTCGAAGTGCTTGCTGAACTTCTCGGTGTCCAGGGTGGCGGAGCTGATGATCAGCTTGAGATCGGGACGGCGCGGCAGGATGCGCTTGATGTAGCCCAGCAGGAAATCGATGTTGAGGCTGCGTTCGTGGGCCTCGTCGACGATGAGGGTGTCATAATCCTCCAGCCAGCGATCCTGCTGGGTCTCCGCCAGCAGCATGCCGTCGGTCATTACCTTGACCAGGGAGTGGGCATTCACACGGTCGTGAAACCGCACTTTGTAGCCGACGGTTTCGCCCACCGCAGAGCCCAGATCCTCCGCCAGATACTCGGCGATGGCGCGGGCGGCGATGCGGCGCGGCTGGGTGACGCCGATGAAGCCATTGACGCCGCGTCCCAACTGCAGACAGATTTTCGGAAGTTGTGTGGTCTTGCCCGATCCGGTCTCGCCGCACAGCACCACCACCTGATGCTCGCGGATCGCCGCGGCGATCTCATCCCGGCGCGCGCTAACCGGCAGTTGCTCGGGGAAGTTGGGCTCAGGGATGGCGCGCACGCGCTCATCACGCCGGGTTACCGCATCAGAAACCGCCTGCTCCAACTCAAGCAGGGTCTCCTCCTTGGGGCCGCGATTCTGCTTGACCGCCTTCTGCGCGCCCTGGATGCGCCGCCGCAGGCGCGTCTGATCGCGCCGCAGGGCGTTATCCAGTTGCGTCCAGAGGGTATTCAGGCGTTGCTTGGGGTGCTTGGCTGCTTGACTCATGAATTCACTTGCTTGCTGTTAGCCACGTGATAGACGTCAAACCGGGTGCTGCGCCCGCTGATGGCGTGGCCCGGCTTAGGGCCGTCCAACGGCGGCGCCTTTAGGGGGCGTTTGACCACCACCCGTTTGCCCGCCAGTTGCAGCGCCCCCGCCAACGTTTCCGCCGCATCGGCGTCGTCGCCCACCAATTGTTTCAGGCGCCGCATCTCCTTGTTGGGCAGCGCGCCCTTCTTCTTCTCCGGGAACATCGGGTCCAGCGTGATCACATCCGGCGGCTCGTCGGACCACTGCGCCATCAGCTCCCGCGCATCGCCCGCCAACAGACGCATCCGCGTCGCCAAAGGCGCCGCCTCGTCATCCCGTTGCGCGCGCTGTAACGCATCTTCCAGCAGCGCCGCGATGATGGGAGACCGTTCGATCAGAGTCACCGCGCAGCCCAGGCGGGCCAGAATCCAGGCATCGCCGCCCAGTCCGGCGGTGGCGTCCAGAATGGACGGCGTGACGCCGCCTTTGACCCCCACCGCCTTGGCCAACGGCTGGCCGCGCTCCCAGTTCTCCGCCGCGCCGCCGCTGAACTCGGCGAAGACCGGTCCGCCGCCGGTGGGATCCGTCAGCGCGCGCAGCTCCAAGCGCTCCGCCGTCACCACCAGAAGATGGCTCATCCCCTCGGCGGAGGCGATGCAGGGCAGGCGCAGGCGCGCGGCCCATTGTTGTGCCACGGACTGAACGTCCAGGCTTTCGGCCCAAACGCCAAGGGGGGGCTGCGTTGTGGTCAATGGCGCTCCTTGGGGAAAACGCGGGGAAATCGTCTGCTGGATTTGCTTCTTGGGCCGCAGCGGCCTAAGATGGTCGCCCGCGAAATTTCCGGGCGATCCTAGCATGAAGCGTCGGCTCATCAAAGGCGCGCCCCGTCGTTGATAAATGGATACCCGTATGACCACAGCTCCTCTGCGCGTCGCCTTTCAGGGCATGCCCGGCGCCTATAGCGAACAGGCGTGCCGCGAACGTCTGCCCGGCGGCGAATACCTCCCGTTCAAAACCTTCGAGGAGGTGTTTGACGCGGTGGATGAGGGGCGCGTGCAGTTGGGCATGGTCCCGGTGGAGAACAGCATGGCCGGGGTGGTCTCCGACAGCTACGACCTGCTGGCGATCAAGGATCTGCACATCATCGGCGAATACTTCCTGCCGGTTCGCCACTGCCTGATGGCCCATCGTGGCGTGAGCTTGGAGCAGGTGCGCAAAGTCTACTCACACCCGCAGGCGTTGGCGCAGTGTCAGGGCTTTCTCAAACGTCAGGGGTGGGAGCGCGTCGCCGTCTACGACACCGCCGGCGCCGCCGAGGATCTGAGCCGCAACGGCCACCCCCACGAAGCGGCCATCGCCTCGGAGCTGGCCGCCGAGCTCTATGACCTGGAGATCCTGGCGCGCAACATTCAGGACAGCCGCCGCAACACCACCCGTTTTCTGGTTATCTCCAAACAGGGCAAGCCGCTGGATCCGCAAATTGAATCGGTCAAGACCAGCCTGCTGTTTGAGGTGCGCAACATCCCCGCCGCGCTGTATAAATGCCTGGGCGGCTTCGCCACCAACGGCATCAACCTGACCCGCCTGGAGTCGCGCCCGGTGGCGGGCAAGGATTGGAGCTACCACTTCTATCTGGACTTCCAGGGCCGCCCCGACCATGAACCGTCGCAACTGGCCATCGAGGAGCTGGGCTTCTTCACCCACAGCCTGAAAATTCTCGGCAGCTACCCGGAAGCGCCCAAACCGCCGGAAGATCCCGACCCGCAAGCGGGCGAGGAGGGGGCATGATCGCCTATCCGCAGTTCGACCCCATCATTTTCGAAGTCGGGCCGCTGGCGGTGCGCTGGTACGGGCTGATGTACACGCTCTCCTTCCTCTTTGCCTGGCCGCTGCTCAACTACCGCGCCAAGCGCTTCATGCCGCAACTGACTTCGGACCATCTGGGCGATATTCTCATCTACACCCTCATGGGCATCGTGCTGGGCGGACGCTTCGGCTATATCCTGTTCTACCAGTTCGACTACTATCTGCATCATCCCCTCGCCATTCTGCGCGTGTGGGAGGGGGGCATGTCGTTCCATGGCGGTCTGCTGGGGGGCATCGCCGCCTGCCTGCTCTATTCGCGAAAATCCGGCATTCCCTGCCTGCAACTGGCCGACCTGGCGTTCCCCATCGCCCCGGTGGGGCTGCTGCTGGGACGCATCGGCAACTTCATCAATGGCGAGCTGTGGGGCCGCGTCACCGACGTCCCCTGGGCTATGGTGTTCCCCACCGGCGGTCCGTTGCCGCGCCATCCCAGCCAACTCTATGAAGCCTTCCTGGAGGGGGTCTGCCTGTTCATTCTGATGTGGACGCTGGGCAATAAGCCGCGTCCGGCGGGCTTCCTGCTGGGGCTGTTCATCATGGGCTATGCGGTGTGTCGCTTCCTGGTGGAGTTCGTGCGCGAACCCGACGCCCATCTGGGGCTACTGGCGCTGGGGCTCTCCATGGGCCAATGGCTCACCCTGCCCATGTTCCTGGTCGGTCTGGGACTGCTGCTGCGCGCCCAGCGCAAAGGCGCGCAGGCGGCGTAAGCGACGCTCATGTCCAGCGAACCGCGCGCCCCCGCCCATCCGCTGAAAAAGGTCGCCAAGAGCCTGCCGCTGGCGCCTGGCGTCTATCGCTACCTGGACGCAGGCGGAACCGTGCTCTATGTGGGCAAGGCCAAGCAGCTGCGCAAGCGCACGCTCTCCTATTTCACCAAGAATCAGCAATCGCCGCGCATTCAGGTGATGCTCAGTCTGGCCCGTGGGCTGGAGGTGACCATCACCGAAACCGAGAGCGAGGCGCTGATTCTGGAAGCGTCGCTGATCAAAAAGCTCAAGCCGCGCTATAATGTGCTGCTCAAGGACGACAAGTCCTACCCCTATCTGCACCTGAGCACCAACCATGCGTTTCCGCGCCTGTCGCTCTATCGCGGCGACCGCAGACCGCCAGGCAAGTACTACGGACCCTATCCGTCGGCCCATGCGGTGCGCGAGACCCTCAAGTGGATCCAGAAGATCTTCCCCATCCGTCAGTGCGATGATAACGAGTTCAATCTGCGCACGCGTCCCTGTCTGCAGTTTCAGATTCACCGCTGCAACGGACCCTGTTGCGATCGGGTGAGTACTGAAGAGTACGCAGCGCTGACCCGCGACGTCATTCTGTTCCTGGAGGGCAAGGACAAGCAGCTCACCGAGATGCTCGCAGCGGCCATGTGGTCGGCCTCTGAAGAGCGCGACTTTGAAGGCGCCAAGGTGCTGCGGGACCGTATCCGCGCCATCGAATATGTGCAGCGTCAGCGCCGAGTCAATCTGGCCGCTGACGCCGATATGGATATCGCCGCCATTGAGCTGGGCGGCGGCATCGCTTCGGCGCAGGTGTTCTTCATCCGCCGGGGGGTCAATCTGGGCAGTCGTGGATTGATTCTGGAGCAGACCGGCGACTCCGATCCTGAAGAGATCCTCGAACAGTTCCTGCAGCAGTTCTACAGCGATAAGCCGCCACCGTCTGAAGTGGTGGTGGATCTCGATCTCACCGAGCGGGCGTGGTTGGAGAATGCCCTCTCCGAGCGACGCGGCCAGCGGGTCACCCTGACCCGCCCCCAGCGCGGCGAAAAACACCGCCTGTTGATGCTGGCCAGGGACAACGCCAAGCAGGCGCTGCAGCGCCATATGAGCGGGCAGGAGGAGGTGCGGCGCAAGCTGGAGGCGCTGACCGAGGCGCTCAATCTGCCGCAGACGCCAGACCGCATTGAGGTCTACGATATGTCCCACATCCAGGACAGCGAGGCGGTGGGGGCGATGATCGTGTTCGGCCCGGAAGGGTTCCGCAAAAACCAATACCGCAAATTCAACTTCAAGGATCCCAATCTCGCCGACGATACGGCGCGCATGGCCGAGGTGCTCACACGCCGTCTCACCCGCTTGAAAAACAGCGAAAATGAACAGAGTGAAGGGAGCGGTGAGGCGTGGCCGGATCTAATCCTGCTGGATGGCGGCCAGGGGCAGCTCAATGCGGTGATGCGGGTCGCGCGCGAAATGCAGATGGATGACATCGCCTTTTGCGGCATCGCCAAAGGACCGGAGCGCAATGCCGGACGCGAGCGGCTGTTCTTGCCCGACGCCGACGAACCCCTTATACTCCCTCACGACTCGCCTGCGCTGTTTCTATTGCAACAGATCCGCGACGAAGCGCACCGCTTCGCCATCGGCTTTCATCGCAACAAGCGCGGCAAGCGGCAGATCAAATCGGCCCTGGACGCCATCCCCGGCGTGGGTCCGCGACGCAAGAAGGCGCTCATCGCCCGGTTTGGCTCGGCGCGCGGGGTGTCGGAAGCCAGCGTGCGCGAATTGGCGCAGACGCCCGGCGTCTCCCAAACCCTGGCCGAAACCATATTGGACGCTTTGAAATCGGACTCCTGACGTAAGAGCTGCGCATCGTGCATCTGAATCTGCCCAACTGGCTCACTTTGAGCCGGATTATCATGATCCCGTTCTTTGTGGGGGCGATCTACCTGTCCGGCGATTGGGGCAACCTGGTCGCCGCCAGTCTGTTCGCCATCGCTGGCGTGACCGATTGGGCCGATGGCTATATCGCGCGCAAGCAGGGGTTGGTGTCGGCGTTTGGCAAGTTCTTCGATCCCGTCGCCGACAAGTTGTTGGTGGTGGCCGCCCTGGTGATTCTGCTTGATCAACAGCGCGTCGATCTGGTGGTGGTGATGGTGCTCATCATCCGCGAGATCCTGGTGATGGCGCTGCGGGAGTTCATGGCCGGGCAGGGCAGCGGCGCGCCGGTTTCCTGGATTGGCAAGTGGAAAACCGCCATGCAGATGCTCGGCATCGGCATGGCGCTGCTGCAGGACTCCTTTTTTAGCCTGCCGCTGGGGATGCCCGGGCAGTTGTGCCTGTACGTCTCCGCCGTGCTGTCGGTGTGGTCGGCGTTCTACTACATGCGCGATGCGTGGGATAAAATCCGACCGTAACACGCCTGTTGCGCCGGGTTCACACGATTGCGCGAGAATTTTTTTTCAAATTTGCGCATCGTTTGCTTGACCCGTCGCCGACATTGCCTTATAACATCCCCTCACCGTTGGCCAAGCGAACAACCACAGCCACGGTGAACAGTCGTACAAAGCACGGAATTTGTGGTAGAGTAGCAAGCGTGCGGGAGTAGCTCAGGGGTAGAGCGCAACCTTGCCAAGGTTGATGTCGAGGGTTCAAATCCCTTCTCCCGCTCCATTTTCTCTCTTCACACATTCTCGCGATTGCGATGATGGCCGGGTGGCGAAGTGGTCTAACGCTGAGGTCTGCAAAACCTTTATTCGTGGGTTCGAATCCCACCCCGGCCTCCAGCTCTTTGCTAACGAAGGCGTTGAAAATTATCTATCCTGCGGGAGTAGCTCAGGGGTAGAGCGCAACCTTGCCAAGGTTGATGTCGAGGGTTCAAATCCCTTCTCCCGCTCCAATTCGATCGCTTGACGGTCCATAAGGCGGCCTGCCGTACCTCGCAGTGCCGCCTTTTTTGTTTGTGATATGGATGCGCAGCGGTGTTCAAGTTGTCTGTTGTGAGTAGAATTGAGTAGAATAACTCTTCTATGCTGCAACGCGTGTTGAACCCTCTGGTTGTTGAACTGTCTGATGAGTTAACGAAGACAGACAGGCAGTACGGTCGTTTTCAGGAAGTTGCAAGCGGAATAATCACGCTTGTTGAGGTCGCCGATATCCCCATTAGCCGATATCGGCGAAAATTTCACGACGGTCGGCTCGCTGCTTTCGCCTCCAGCCCCGACCGCGCAATAAAAAGGACCCCGCATCATGGGTAACGCCACGGTTCCCGACTACATTTTCCACAAGAACGACCGTATTGCCGTCTTCATCGACGGTTCCAACCTGTATGCCGCAATCCGCTCCCTGGGTTTCGACTTCGACTACAAAAAGCTGCTGCAGTTTTTCCGCGGTCGCTGCCGCCTGATGCGCGCTTACTACTTCACCGCGCTGGGCGATGATCAGGAGTATTCGCCCATCCGCCCGCTGGTGGACTGGCTCGCCTACAACGGTTATTCCGTGGTGACCAAGCCCATCAAAGAGTATGTGGACCCGGTCACCGGTAACAAGCGCACCAAGGGCAATATGGACATTGAGATCGCTGTCTCCATGCTGCGCTTGGCTCCCAACTATGATCATGCGGTGCTGTTCTCCGGCGACGGCGACTTCCGCAGCGTGGTCGAGGCGCTGCAGGAGCAGGGCAAGACCGTGACCGTGATCAGCTCTCTGCTGACCCATCCGCCCATGATCGCCGACGAACTGCGTCGTCAAGCTGACTACTTCCTGGAGCTGGCCAAGATCAAGGATGAGTTGATCCGCGAGCAGCATGGCTCCCCGGGCGGGGCGCACCCGCAGCAAAGCGCCCCCAGCGCGACGCCGGACAATATTGGCAACCAGGCCCCTTAACGGGTTGCTGCTGGCGCAGCGACGCCCGCCGATGAAAAAATGCAAACGCTCCCGTGAAAACGGGAGCGTTTTTGCGTATAAAGCCTGCACGCATCGCCAAAATCATCATGTGGCTTTCCAATTGAGTCGCATCAACCCTGGACCCACATCGATGATTTTAGGATGATGTGTGATCGACTTGAAACATATCACGCCAGCATAACAAAGGGCGGTTCATGGGTAAGATAGCTTTTCTGTTCCCCGGACAAGGCGCGCAGAGCGTCGGCATGGGTCAGGCGTTGAGCGCCGAAGGCGGCGCCATTGGCGCCTATTTTGAGCAGGCTGACGCCGCGTTGGGCGAATCCTTAAGCGGGCTGATGTTCAATGGCCCAGAGGATCAATTGACCCTCACGCGCAATACGCAACCAGCGCTGGTCACCACCGCTATGGCGGCGTATCAGATGGTCACCGAGCGCACCGCCATCCGCCCCGACTTTGTCGCCGGCCACTCCCTGGGCGAATACGCCGCCATCTGTGCGGCGGGCGGTCTGGCGTTTGCCGATGCGGTGCGGCTGACCCGTCTGCGCGGCGACGCCATGCAGTCGGCGGTCCCGGTGGGGCAGGGCGCCATGGCGGCGATGCTGAATATGGCCGAAGCCGACGTCGAGGCGGTGTGCGCCGAGGCGGCCGAGGCTACCGGCGGCGTGTGCGTGCCCGCCAACTATAACACCGCCGTGCAGATCGTCATATCCGGCGCCAAAGCGGCGGTGGAGAAGGCGGTGGAGTTGGCCAAGGAGCGCGGCGCCAAGCGCTGCCTTCTGCTGCCGGTCTCCGCACCCTTCCATTGTCCCCTGATGCAACCCGCCGCCGAGGCGATGCAAGCGGCTTTGGCTGACGCCCAGATCAATGATCTGAGCGTGCCGTTGATCGCCAATGTCAGCGCCGCGCCGACCCAGGACGCCGAGACCGTGCGCCGTCAACTAGTGGAACAGGTGACCGGCTCGGTGCGCTGGGAAGCCTCCATGCAGCGTTTGCTCGATGAGGGCGTGGACACCTTCCTGGAGCTGGGTACCGGCAAGGCGCTGTGCGGCATGCTCAAGCGCATCGATAAAAGCGCCCGCGCCATTCCGGTCAATGGGCCGGAAGATCTGGCCGCGTTGGCGGATCTGTAATCCAAGAAATTTGTAGCAAATGGGAGCAGTTACTATGAAGGATCGCGTCGCCCTGGTCACCGGCTCCACGCGCGGCATCGGCAAGAGCATCGCGCTGGATCTGGCGCGTCGCGGCGCCCATGTGGTGGTGAGCGGAACCAATCAAGAGAAGATCGCCCAAACCGTAGCGGAAATTGAAGCTTTGGGCGTGCAGGCGTTGGGCGTGTCCGCTGACCTCAGCCAATCGGAGTCCGCCGCGCAATTGATCGACGCCGCCATGGGCAAGTTTGGCCGCATCGACATTCTGGTCAATAATGCGGGCATCACCCGCGACGGCCTGATGTTGCGTATGAAAGAGGACGATTGGGAGGCGGTGCTCAACGTCAATCTCAGCAGCGTGTTTCGTCTGGTCAAACTGGCGCTCAAGCCGATGATGAAGGCGCGCTTCGGGCGCATCATCAACATCACCTCGGTGGTGGGCTTCACCGGCAATCCCGGTCAGGCCAACTACACCGCCGCCAAGGCCGGACTGGTGGGTTTCTCCCGCAGTGTGGCGCGTGAAGTCGCCCCGCGCGGCATCACGGTCAACTGCGTGGCGCCCGGTTTCATCGCCACCGATATGACCGAAGCATTGAATGATCAGGCGCGGGAGGCTATCCTCTCACAAATTCCCACGGGAGCCATGGGCTCGGCAGAGGATATCGCAGGCGCGGTGGCCTATCTGGCCGCGGAGTCGACCAGCTATGTCACCGGCGAGACCTTGCATGTCAACGGCGGCATGTATATGGGTTAATTTGTTACGGATTAAACGGCGATGCGCCGTTGATCAAAATCGAAACTGTCGGCGAGGAGACCCCAGGCGCCGAAGCTTCGAGTGAAAGCAGTCCATCTTCAGCGCAGCGCCGCCACGGGCGCGCGGCGCCTCACTTAAGGGAACGAAATCAATGAGCGACATTGTTGAACGCGTGAAAAAGATCGTGGTGGAACAACTGGGCGTGGACGCCGAAAAAGTCAACACCGACTCCAACTTTGTCGATGACCTGGGCGCCGACTCCCTCGACAGCGTTGAGCTGGTGATGGCTCTGGAAGAGGAGTTTGGTTGCGAAATTCCCGACGAGGCGGCTGAAAAGATCACCTCCGTGCAAGAGGCGATTGACTACATCAACGCCAATATGGACTAAGACGCCCTTTGGGCGCCGCCGTGCGCTGGTTCTCCCGGCGTGCGGGGATTCTTGAAACCGCCAGGCGCTGTTTGCAGCTCGTTTGCTGATAACAGCGCCTGCGCGGTTTTGTGCTTATGTTGCATCTTTCAGACGAATTGACGCGGAGGCGGCCATGACGCGCAGAGTGGTCATCACAGGGGTGGGTCTGGTGACCCCGTTGGGGGTTGGCAATCAAACGACCTGGCAGGGACTGATGGAGGGGCGCTCCGGCATCGGCCCGATCTCCCTGTTCGACGCCACTGAATACAGCGTGCGCATCGCCGGTGAAGTTCCCGACTTCAACGCCGAGGATTGGATTCCGAAAAAAGATGTGAAGAAGATGGATCGCTTCATTCACTTCGGCATGGCCGCCGCGCAGTTGGCCATGGAGGACTCTGGACTCGAAGTGACGGAAGAGAACGCCACCCGTATCGGCATCACCGTGGGCTCGGGCATCGGCGGCCTGGTGGCGATCCAGACCCAGGCACAGCAGATTCTGGAGAAGGGGCCGCGCCGCATCTCGCCTTTCTTCATCCCCAGCGCGCTGATCAATCTGATCTCCGGTCAGGTCTCCATCAAGTATGGCTTCAAGGGGCCCAACCACTCGGTGGTTACCGCCTGTTCCACCGGCGCACACGCCATTGGCGACGCCTTCCGCATGATTCAACGCAATGAGGCCGACGCCATGATGGCGGGCGGCGCCGAAGCGGCCATCTGCGAACTGGGCATCGGCGGTTTCGCCGCCGCCAAGGCGCTCTCCACCCGCAACGACGAGCCCGCCAAGGCGTCGCGTCCGTGGGATAAGGATCGTGACGGCTTTGTACAGGCCGACGGCTCTGGCATCGTTATTCTCGAAGAGCTGGAATCCGCGCAGAAACGCGGCGCCAAGATCTATGCGGAAGTGGTCGGCTACGGCATGTCCGGCGACGCCCACCACATCACCCAGCCCTCGCCCGGCGGCGAAGGGGCGGCGCGCTGCATGCGCGCGGCGCTGGCCGATGCGCAGCTCAATCCCGAGCAGATCGGCTATATCAACGCCCATGGCACCTCCACCCCGGCAGGGGACGTTGGCGAAACCATGGCGGTCAAATCGGTGTTCGGCGACTACGCCAAAAATGGCCTGATGGTCAGTTCCACCAAATCCATGACCGGCCACCTGTTGGGCGCGGCGGGCGGCGTAGAGGCGATCTTCACCGCCATGGCGCTGTCTGAAGGGGTGATCCCTCCCACCATCAATCTGGACAACCCGGATCCTGAGTGTGATCTGGACTACGTGCCGCACACCGCGCGTGAAGTCAAATTGGAAGCCGCTGTCTCCAACTCCTTCGGCTTTGGCGGCACCAACGCCACTCTGGTGCTGAAAAAAGCGCCTTGAAGCGCGGAATCGCGGTCATATCGGTATTCGCCATCGTTCTAGCGCTCTGGTGCTGGCATCGATATGACCGCTATATGCGCCACTCTCTGGATGAGCGCATCACTGTCACCATCCCCAAAGGGTGGGGCGCAGCGCAAACCGGCGCCGAACTGGCCCGTCGGGGTGTGGTGGAGTCGGCGTTGGGCTTCCGCTTGCAGGCGTGGCGCGCCCCGGAAGGGGTGATTCGCGCCGGCGAGTACCACTTTGAGCCCGGCGACGGTCCGCGCGAAGTGCTGGCCAAGCTCCACGCCGGCGAAGTGGTGCAGCATGCGTTTGGCTTCCCCGAAGGGTTGACGGTCGGCGATGTGATCCAGCGCATGCAGCAGGCGGGTTTTGACAATATCCAATCCGCCTTGGATGCGCCTGCGCTGCGCGCCATCATCCAGAGCCCTGCGGAGGCGAGCGGCTTGGCGGCGCTGGAGGGGTGGCTCTACCCCGACACCTATTTCTATACCTCCGGCACCCGCACGCTCAGTCTGTTTCGACGCATGGCCAATCGCATGCGTCATGTGCTCGATAGCGAGTGGCTGACGCGCCCGCCGACGCATCCATTGACCCGCTATGAGACGCTGATTCTAGCCTCCATCATCGAAAAAGAGACTGGACGCGCCGCCGAGCGACCGCTGATCTCCGGGGTGTTCCACAATCGGCTGAAGCGCGGCATGCGCCTACAGAGCGACCCCACCGTGATCTACGGCATCGAGAATTTTGACGGCAACATCACCCGCAAGCATCTGCGCGAAGCCACCCCCTACAACACCTATGTGATCCCGGCGCTGCCGCCTACGCCCATTGCCAACCCCGGGCGTGACGCCATCCATGCGGCGCTGCATCCCCAGGAAACCAAGGCGATTTTCTTCGTGGCCAAGGGCAACGGCTACCACGCCTTCTCCGAGACGCTGGCGCAACACAACCGCAATGTGCGCCGCTACCAACTGAAAAAGCGTAAAAAATCCCAATGAACGCTGCGCCGCACACGGCTCGCGGTCGCTTCATCACCTTTGAAGGCGGCGAAGGGGCGGGCAAGAGCACACAAATTCAACGTTTGGCCAGCCGTCTGGACGCCATGGGCGTCGCCACCTTGATCACCCGCGAACCCGGTGGATGCGACCTTGCCGAACAGATACGCGCGCTGCTGGTGCAGGGGGATCCCGGCGGCATGGAGCCGGTGACCGAGCTGTTTTTGGTGCTGGCGGCGCGGCGTCAACATGTGATGCGGGTGATTCAGCCCGCTTTGGAGGCCGGGAAGTGGGTGTTGTGTGATCGCTTTCACGACAGCACCCTGGCCTATCAAGGCGCTGGACGCAATCTGGCGGGGGCGCGCCTGGACAGCGCCGAGCAGTGGGCGCGGGATGATCTGACGCCGGATCTGACCCTGTTTCTGGATCTGCCCTCGGAGATTGGCCTGCAGCGCTCACGCGCCCGCGGCGACGCCGAACAGCGTTTCGAAAAGGAGCGTGAAACGTTCCATCACAGCGTCAGGGAAGCGTTCCGCCAGCGCGCGCTCAGCGAACCGGGGCGCATGCGGGTGGTGGACGCCAGCCTGAGCATCGATGCGCTATCCGAGCGCATCTGGGAGTTGACCGGCGATGTCCGCAACGCTGTATGACGCCATTGGCGGACACGCGCCGCAGTTGCGCCGTCTGCAAGCCGCCCAGGCCGCCGACCGACTGCCCCACGCCCTGTTGTTGAGCGGGCCGCCCAGCGTCGGTAAGCGCATGAGCGCCATCGCCCTGGCGCAGAGTCTCTTGTGTCATAACCCCCTGATGCGCGCCAATGATTGCGCCGTTGCCTGTGGCGTTTGCGCTGGCTGTCGCAAGGTGGCGGCGGACACCCACCCGGATTTCCGCCGGGTGGAAAAACAGGAGGGGCGTACGCAGATTCTGGTGGAGCAGGTGCGCGACTTGATCCACGATATCGCCCTGTCGCCGCTGGAGGGGGGTGGCGCATCGCCCTGGTGGATGACGCTGCGCAGATGAACGCCAGCGCCGCCAATGCGCTGCTCAAAACCCTGGAGGAGCCCCCTGCGCAGTCGCTGTTGATCCTCATCACCCAGCGCCCGGGACTGCTGCTGCCCACCATCCGCTCCCGCTGTCAGCAGGTGACCTTCTCCGCCCTGGAGCCTGCCGAGATTGACGCCATTTTGCACACCCATGGGGTGGAGGAGACGACTGTCCGCGCCAGCGCCGCAGCGGCGGCGCGCGGTCAAGTCCAGCGTGCGCTGGATCTGTGCGATGGCGACGCCCTGGCCAAACGCGAGGGCTTTATTCAGCAGTTACAGCGCCTGCCCGAGGCCTCTTTGGGCGCGGTGTGTCAGTTCGCCGAGCAATGGGCGGAGAAAAGCGCTTTTCCTATCGCCCTGGATACGCTTCAAGGATGGCTTGGCGATCGGATTCATGCTAACGTAACAGAAAAATTACAGGACCGGCGCGCAGACGAGTCCAACCCCCAAAATGTCCATGCCGCACGCTTGTGGTTGGCCCATTTACAGTGGTTTGAAAACATCAGCGCGCAGGCGACTGTTTACAATCTGAACAAACAGTTGACTCTGGAAACGATCTTGATCCGCACCGCCCGTGTTATGCGCCAGGCGTCGTGACGCATCGATCCAGCCAGAGGTGAGAACCGCACATCCATGAGCGAAACACCCATCACTCCGCCTTCATCAGAAGGCGGCGCTTCTGCTGCGCCGCCCCCGTCCAGCCAAGCCGGATCCAACCGAGCCGAGTCCAACTCGCCGTCTCAGAGTGGGCAGAAGCGCGGACGCAATGGCGGCGCGCGCAATGGTCCACACCGGGTTGTTGGCGTGAAGTTACAACGCTCCGGCGCCATTCATCGCGTGAAATCCCGCATCGCCAAGCTCAATTGCGGCGATGAAGTGCTGCTGGAGACCCGCGCTGGCGATGTCATCACCGGGGCCATCGACCATATTATCCCCGCTAGCGCAGAGGCCGCACAGCGCGCCGGTTTCGGCCACATTACGCGCATCATTCGCGTTGTGACCGACAAAGATCGCGATGCGCAGGAGACGCGCGAGCAGCGCGAACGCGACGCCAAGCGCGCCTGCCAAGTGATGATTCGGCAGAAGAAGCTGCCCATGAAGCTGGCCAAGGTGACCCTGCAGGGCGCCAACAAGGCGATCTTCCACTTCACCGCCGACGCCCGCGTGGATTTTCGTGAGCTGGTGCAGGAGCTCTCCAAAGAGCTGCAAATGCGCATTGAGATGCGTCAGGTGGGGGTGCGCGACGAAGCCAAAATGCTGGGCGGCATGGGCGCTTGCGGCCAATCTTTGTGCTGCGCGCAGCATCTGCAGAAGTTTCATCCCGTCTCCGTGCGCATGGCCAAGAACCAGGATCTGTCGCTCAATCCGGACGCCATCTCCGGCATCTGCGGACGCCTGATGTGTTGTCTGGCTTACGAGAACGATACCTATACAGAATTGCGCAAAGGACTGCCCAAGCCCAAGTCCCGCCTGTTTACCTCAGAGGGTCAAGAGGTCACGTTGCGCTGCGTTCACCCCATTGCGCGCACCGGCGAGGTGCAGGCGGTGGAGGGGGGCTGGCGCTCGCTGGTCTCCCTGGATGATCTGCTGCAAACGCGTCCAGGTCAGGAGGAGGCGGCAGCACAGCCCGCCATGGCGCAACAGGGCGATGAGACAACGGAAAAGGGTGAGGCGAGCGCGCCGAGCACGCGTAAAAGCGGCGGTGGTTCGCGCAGATCCAGTCGGGAAGAGGGTCGCGGCCCCCAACGACGCGGCGCCCGTGGGGCCAACAGTGCGTCCAACGATGCTGGTCTGTCATCTCAACAGAATAAGAGCGATGCCGTCGCCACGCAGAGCTCACAAGACGACCCCCAAAAGGGGGGCGATGAGGCCGCCAGCGGCGGCAAACGCAAAAGCCGTCGCCGTCGTGGACGCGGGCGCAATAAGAACGCGGATGCCGCGCAAAATCCCAGCAGCGCCGCTTCCAATCCCCCCAGCGAGCAAAACCCGACGAAGCAGCAAACGGCTCCCGCTGGCGGGGAACAGAATGCTCAACACCAGGCACAGAGTCCCAGTGGCGCGACCGATGCGCCGCGCAAACGGCGTCGTCGACGTCGTCGTAAAAGCGGCGGCGGCGGTGATGCATCCAATGGGACGCCGCCCAGCGGCGGTCAATCCGGGGCCTCAGGAGAGTAGTTCATGTTGCTGGCGGACAGTCATGCGCATCTGACATTTGATGCGTTCAGCGCAGATATTGAAGCGGTATTTGCCCGCGCCGAGGAGCGCGGCGTGCGTTACATCAATCTCATCGCCACCTCACTGGCGGAAACAGACGCCCTGTTGGCGCTGGCGGAGGGTCGCTCCGGCGTCACCGCCACCACCGGCGTGCATCCCCACAAAGCCGGTCTCGAACCAATTACTGTTGATCAGATTCGTCAGCGTTGTCAGGATCCGCGGGTTATCGCCATCGGCGAGACCGGTCTGGACTACTTCTACGACAAGGCCCCCCGTGAGGCGCAACAGGAGTCGTTTCGGCTGCACATCCGCGCCGCTGTGGCGGAGGGAATGCCCCTGGTGGTGCACACCCGCGATGCAGAGGAGGATACCCGCAAAATCCTGGAGGAGGAGGGCGCCGACCGCTGCGGCGGCGTGATTCACTGCTTCACCGGCAGTGAGGAGATGGCGCGTTGGGCGCTGGATTTCGGTTTTTCACTCTCTTTTTCCGGCATCATCTCCTTCCGCAACGCCGCCAATTTGCGTGAGATCGTCGCCTGGGCGCCATTGGATCGCATCCTCATTGAGACCGACTCGCCCTATCTGGCCCCAACGCCGCATCGTGGCGGACGCAATGAACCGGCCTATGTGGCGCGGGTGGCCGAGGTGATCGCCCAGGCGCGTGATATGGATGTGGAGGAGGTGGCGCTGGCCACCACGCGCAACTACCTGCGACTGTTCCGCATTACCGATGGATACGGCGCCCAGCAAGCGGTCTCCGATAAGGGGCTCCTGGCCTATCCTATTGGCGACAAGCTCTATTTGAACATCACCCAAGGCTGCACCCTCAAGTGCGCGTTTTGTCCCAAGTGGAGCAGCCCGCAGGTGCATGACTACGACCTGACGCTCAAGAGCGCGCCATCAGAAGAGGAGGTGGTCCGCGCCATGGGGGATTTGACGGCCTATTCCGAAGTGGTGTTCTGCGGCTATGGCGAGCCCACTTTGCGTCTGGGGGTGATGCTGGCGCTGGCGAAACGCATTCAGGAGATGGGCAAGCGGGTGCGTTTGAATACCGATGGACTGGCCAACCGGGTGTATGGCGAAGATGTCACCCCGCGCTTTGCCGGACTCATCGATTCAGTCTCCATTTCATTGAACGCTCAGGAGCAGGCGGTTTATGATCGCCATTGTCAGCCCGCTTTTGAAGATTCCTACGCTGCGGTGAAACAATTTATTTCGGCTGTGAAGCGCCATGTGCCCCATGTCACCGCCACCGCCATTGATGGTTTGGACGGCGTGGACATCGCGGCGTGTCAACGCATCGCGCAAGATGAGTTGGGAGTGGCGTTCCGAGCGCGCGATCTCGATAGAGTCGGATAGATTGGGAGGAACTGGCGTCAAACTTGCTCAATCCTTGGCGCATACCTCGTCAAGCAAGCCATTTGTCTGACGAAGGCGCAGATTTCATCAAGTTGACGCGCGCAACAACCGATAGTATATGCGCATGTGTCTGGTGCGGGAAAGCGTCAATTGGCGCAACCCTGCTTAGGCTTTCCAAACGGGATTGACGTCACGTGTCTTCGGGCAAAAGCAAAGGCAAGGGCTTCCTCAAAAGCTTGATCTCCGGCAAAGGGGACAAGCAGGAGGACGCCGCCGCAAAGCTCCTCAAAGAGGGCACGGTTGATGATGTCGAGAAGATCATCTCCATCATCATCAAGGCCATTGAGGACAATCTTCCCGTCCAATTGACCATTGGCGAACAGGATCCGTTTACCTATTACACCTATTTTGAGCGCGAACACGAGAACACGATCTATCTGAAAGAGGCGCGCTACGTTCTCATCGCTGCGCTTGACCCGCCCATCGGCAACATCAAGATCCGCAACGCCGTCTACGTGGATGCGCAGATGTTCACCGACACCACCTTGGTGAGAGCGCGCTTGCGCTTCCAGAAGGTGCGCGAATCGAAAATCATCCAGCTCAGCTTTCCCGCCAAACTGGAGCAGGAGCCGCAAAAACGCGCGGTCATTCGCGCCAAGATCGATCCAAAGTGGGCGCTGAATCTGGAGATTATTCGTCCCTCCGGGGTGAAGTTCGACGCCAAAGCGTATGACATTGGCACGGGCGGGCTCGCCTTCTATCCGGTGAAAAAGGATCTGCCGCGCATCACCGACGGCTCGCGCTCTGAAGTGGTGATTCACTGGCCCGAAGGCAAACCCATCCGCATCGACGCCATGCTCATTGGCGAGTTCTCCAAAGAGGGCTATACCGGCTACCGTTGCCGCTTCATGATTGGGAATTATGAATTGGCCAAACAGATTGAAGAGATGGTGGCGTGGGTGCAGCGGCAGACGTTGAAAAAACGCACCCGCCTGTTTAAGGACTAACCACCGCTTCGCCATCACGCCTGTGGCAAATAGGAAAAGGCCCGCCAGATTCATTCTGGCGGGCCTTTTCTTTGATTGTGCAACAGCACGCCAAGGGTTTGGCGATGGCCCGTCAGCATTGGCAGGCCAGGGGAGGGGCCTTACTTGATGCGCATCCCCGGCGCGGCGCCGTTATCCGGCGTCAGGATGTAGATGCCCGCGCCATCGCCTGCCGCCAGCACCATCCCTTCGGAGAGGCCAAAGCGCATTTTGCGCGGCTTAAGATTGGCCACCATCACCGTCAGGCGCCCCACCAGATCCTCCGGCGCATAGGCGGACTTGATGCCCGCAAACACGTTGCGCTTGCCCAGATCGCCCACGTCCAGGGTCATCTGAATCAGCTTGTCGGCGCCCTCCACATGATTGACCTCTTCAATGCGCGCCACGCGCAGATCCACCGCCATAAAGGCGTTGATGTCGATCTCATCGGCCAGCGGCTGGCCGCACGCTTCGGGGCGTTTGCTCTGCTCTTGTTCCGCCATTGTCTTGTCGTCCGTTTTGCTCTGGGTTGCGGTGGAATTCGACGCCGGGGCAGGGGAGGGGGACTCCTCTTTGGAAGCGGCCACCAGCGCATCCACGCGGTCCGTCTCCACCCGGGTCATCAGGTGTTTGAACTTCTTGATTTGGTGATTGCTCAGCGGTGTGGCGGCGTCGGCCCACACCAGCGGCTCGGCGTCCAGGAACGCCTCCACCTTGGCGGCCAATCCCGGCAGCACCGGTTTGAGATAGATGATCAAGCTACGGAACAGGTTCAGCGTGATGCTGCACACCCCGTGCAGCGCCTCGGCCTGTTCCGGGTCCTTGGCCATGGTCCACGGCGCGCGGCTCTCCACAAAGCGGTTGGCTTCGTCAGCCAGACGCATAATCGCCTGCATCGCCTTGGCGTACTCGCGGCTCTCATAGAGACCGGCGATCTCTTCTCCTGCAGCGGCAAATCGGGCAAACAGCCCCTCGTCATCCTGCGGGTAGGCGTCGGACAAACGACCCTCAAAGCGCTTGTGAATGAACCCGGCGGTGCGCGAGGCCAGATTCACCACCTTGCCCACCAGGTCGCTGTTCACCTTGGCGACAAAGTCCTCCAGACTGAGGTCGATATCGTCCACCCGCGCGGTGAGTTTGGAGGCGTAGTAGTAGCGCAGATATTCCGGGTTCAGAAACTCCAGATATTTGCGCGCATTGATGAAGGTGCCGCGGGATTTGGACATCTTCTGTCCGTCCACGGTCAAAAAGCCGTGGGCGAACACTGCGTTGGGGGTGCGAAAGCCTGCGCCATGCAGCATCGCCGGCCAGAACAGGGTGTGGAAGTAGAGAATATCCTTACCGATGAAGTGATACACCTCGGTTTCGTCTGCGCGGCGCCAGTAGGCGTCGAAATCGGCGCCAGTGCGCTCACAGAACTTCTGCGTGGAGGCCATGTAACCGATGGGCGCGTCCAACCACACATAGAAGTACTTGCCCGGCGCATCGGGAATCTCAAAGCCAAAGTACGGGCCGTCACGGGAGATGTCCCAGTCGCGCAGGCCCGCTTCAAACCATTCGCCCAGTTTGCGCGCCATCTCCGGCTGCAACGCGCCTGATGCGGTCCAATCCCGCAAAAATGCGTCGAAGTCGGCCAGTTTGAAGAAGTAGTGCTCAGACTCTTTCTCCACCGGGGCGGAGCCGCACACGGCGCAACGGGCCTCTTTGAGGTCGGTGGGCGAGTAGGTGGCGCTGCACACTTCGCAGCTGTCGCCATACTGATCCTCGGCGCCGCAGCTGGGACAGATGCCGCGAATGAAGCGATCCGGCAGAAACATGCCGTCATGTTCACAGTAGGCCTGACGCACCGTGTTGGTGTGGATGTGGCCGGCGTCGCGGTTCTTCAGATAGACCTCTTCGGAGAGCGTGCGATTCTCCGGTGAGTTGGTGGTGTAGTACTCGTCAAAACCGATGCCAAAGGCGCGGAAATCCGCCAGATGCTCGTCGTGCATGCGCGCCACCAGATCATCCGGCGAAACGCCTTCTTTTTGCGCGCGCAGCATGATGGGCGTGCCATGGGTGTCATCGGCGCAGACATAGACGCAGTCGCGTCCCATCAGTTTGTGGAATCGGGTCCAGATGTCGGTTTGCACGTATTCGACCAGATGGCCCAAATGGATGTGACCGTTGGCGTACGGCAAGGCGCTGGTGACCAGAATTCGGCGCATGGCGTCAGACTCTCATGGGATTTATGATGGCGTAATCGGGAACACTGGCCAGCCGATGACGTCAAATGAGTTGTAATGGCATTTGACATAACATCGTCTGCATTCAGATACACAGGCGCGCCAGTGTAGGACGCAAAGCGCCCCAGGGCAAGCCGCAGAAGGCCCTGGCGCCGCCCCTGGGCCCTAAAGACGCATAAGATGTATTATGTCAAATACGGTAATGCGGAATTCCATATCAGGGATCCCATTTGAAATCAGATAGATGGGGCTGTCACCCATCAAATCCTGCAAAACTCTTGCGCGGATGCTGGTGATAGACGCAGTTTTGTCTATAATGGTGTGGATCTTTTTTATCTTATCATCAGGTTGCCGCACACATTCTGGCGCTAGCCTGACGGATACCCCCATTTTCAGCCTGCTCGGCGCTTTGCTATTCGCCAAGGAGCCTCCGTGAACATGCAAGCCCAGGACGACTTCCTCAAACGGATTGAGAAACTCAACGAGATCGGCATTGCGCTGTCGTCGGAGAAGGACACCAATCGCCTGTTGGAGACCATTCTGCTTGGCGCCAAGGAGCTGACCAACGCCGACGCCGGAACCCTCTATAGCGCAACTGAAGATGGGCAACTCAAGTTCGAGATCATCCGCACCGACTCGCTGGGCATCGCCATGGGCGGCACCACCGGAGTGCCGATCAACTTCCCTACTCTGCCGCTGTATAAGAATGATCAGCCCAACTTGCAGATGATCGCCGCCTATGCGGCCATCAAAGGCGAAACGGTCAATGTGCCCGACGCCTATGAGGCCGAAGGCTTCGACTTCTCCGGCACCCGCGCATTCGACCAGAAGACCGGCTACCGCTCGCAGTCGTTCCTCACCGTGCCGTTGAAGAACCACGAAAACGACCTCATCGGCGTGCTGCAGCTGATCAACGCCAAAAATCTCGGCGACAATCAAATCCGCGCCTTCACCATCGAAGACCAACAGCTGGCCGAGTCCCTCGCCTCCCAGGCGGCCATCGCGCTCACCAACCAGCGTCTGATCAACGATCTGAAGAAACTCTTCGAAGCCTTCATCCAAGCCATCGCTAACGCGATTGACGACAAGTCCCCCTACACCGGCGGCCACTGCCACCGCGTGCCGGTGTTGGCGGAGATGTTGGCCGACGCCGCCAGTCGCTCCGATTACGGCGAACTGGCGGCCTTCAAGCTTACCGAAGAGCAGATGTACGAACTGAAGATCGCGGCCTGGTTGCACGACTGCGGCAAGGTCACTACGCCCACCGAGGTGGTGGACAAAGCCACCAAGCTGGAGACCATCTTCGACCGTGTGCATCTGGTGGATCACCGCTTTGAGGTGCTTAAACGCGACGCCAAAATCGCCATGTTGGAGGCCAAACTGGCCGCCATGCAGGGTGGCGACGCCGAACACGCTGCGCAACTGGAAGCCGAGTATAACGATAAGATCGCGCAACTGGATGACGACCGTGAATTCATCCGCACCGCCAATATTGGCGGCGAATTCATGTCCGATGAACACCAGGAGCGCGTGCGCGCCATCGCCAAGCACGCTTATGTGAATGAACAAGGCGAGGATGCGCCGTTCCTCTCTGATGACGAGGTCTACAACCTTAACATCGCCCGCGGCACCATCACCAAAGAGGAGCGTGAGATCATCAACCACCATGTGGTGGCCACCATCAAGATGCTCTCGGCGATCCCCTTCCCCAACCACCTCAAATGCGTGCCGGAGATTGCCGGCAATCACCATGAAACGCTCATCGGCACCGGCTATCCCAACGGCCTGACCAAAGATCAGATGTCGGTGCAGGCGCGCATTATGGCCATCGCCGACGTGTTTGAGGCGCTCACGGCGCGCGACCGTCCTTATAAAGAGGGCAAAACCCTCTCCCAGGCGCTCAAGATTCTCGGCTTCATGAAAAAGGACCAGCACGTCGACGCCGATCTGTTTCAAGTCTTCATCGATGACAAAGTGTTCCTGCGCTATGCCGAAGAGTATCTGGATCCGAAACAGATCGACGATGTCGATCCCGCCAAGATCCCTGGCTACGACGTCGGCGCTTGACCCCGGACCGGAACGAATCAATTGCTCTCAGGCGCGCCTGAACCCAGGCGCGCAGGATACGGGATTTGACATAATTCAGTTTCAGCCAGGAGAGAGGCATGGTGATTTCCCCCGCGCGGCGCTATCTGATTCGGCATATTCTGAGTGCGGCGATACTCACCCTGTTCTTGATGAACTCTTCTGGGCTGCTGCATCTGGCGCCGGTGGCCCATCTGGAGAACTTCCTCTATGATGCTCGCCTGAACGCCACTCTCCCCAACGAGATCGATCCGCGCATTGTCATTGTCGATATTGACGAGCGCAGCCTCAAGGAGCTGGGCCAATGGCCCTGGTCCCGCGATAAGCTGGCGCGTCTGGTCAATACGCTGTTCGACCATTACGGCATTGCCGCCATGGGCTTCGACGTAGTCTTCGCCGAGGCCGACAACAGCGATGCGCTGCCAGTATTGGATCAATTAGCGGCCACCAACCTCAAAGATGACTCCGCCTTCCAGCAGACTTATCAACAAGTCCGCGTCAGTTTGGACAATGACGCGAAATTCGCCGATGCGCTGCGCGATCGTCCGGTGGTGATGGGGTACTATTTCAAACCGTATAACGACGACTCCCATGTGGGCGTACTGCCCCCCTCCTACCTGCCCATGGCGGCTCTCACCGAGGCGGAGTCGCTGCTCATTACGCCGGTCAAAGCGCGCAGCTATGGCGCCAATCTGCAAAAACTGCAGGTGGCCGCCTACACCGGCGGATTCTTCGACAATCCCCTGGTGGATGACGATGGCGTGTTTCGCCGCGTGCCGGTGCTACAGGAGTATAACAACGAACTCTACACCTCGCTGGCGCTCTCTTTAGTACATACCGTGTTGGGCAGTCCGCCGCTGGCCATGGGCGAAGGGATGCTCTCCATCGGCGAGTTGGATATCCCGGTGGATAGCAATATGGCGGTGCTGACGCCATTTCTGGGCACACAAGGGAGCTTCCCATATATCTCCGTGGCCGACGTGTTATCGCACAAAACGCCTGTTGAGCAGTTGGAATCCACCATCGTGCTCCTGGGCGCCACAGCGCCAGGTCTGTTGGATTTGCGCTCCACGCCGGTGCAGAACGTCTACCCTGGGGTGGAGATTCACGCCAATATCATCAGCGGCATCCTTGATGGCCGCATCCGCTCTGAACCGCCGATTCTGGTGATGTTCGAGTTGGGCGTATTGGCGCTCTTGGGGCTCCTGCTGACTTTCACTCTGCCACGCGTCTCCCCAATGCTCACCAGCGTGCTGTGTGTCGTGCTGTTGCTGCTGGCGGGGGCAGGCAATCTCTATCTGTGGAGTCAGGGGGTGGTGGCGCCGCTGGCCAATACGGTGCTGCTCATCGTCACCATGTTCATGCTGCACATGTCTTTGGGGTTCTTCCTGGAGAGCCAAGGCAAACGTCAGATTTCCAAGGTGTTCGGGCAGTATATTCCACCCGAGTTGGTGGATGAGATGAATGAGTCCGGGCAGGAGTTCTCCATCGGCGGCGAGAGCCGGGAGATGTCCGTGCTGTTCTCCGACGTGCGTGGTTTCACCACCATCTCTGAAGGGTTAAAGCCCGATGAGTTGACGCAGTTGATGAACGCCTTCCTCACCCCCATGACCAGGGTGATTCATGAAAATCGCGGCACCATTGACAAATATATGGGCGACGCCATCATGGCGTTTTGGGGCGCGCCGATTCAGGATGACCAGCACGCCGAACACGCTCTGCAATCAGCCTTCAAAATGATCGAAGGGATGCGCAAGCTCTCCGAGGAGTTCAAGACCAAGGGGTGGCCCGAACTGAAGATTGGCGTGGGCATCAACACCGGCCCCATGAACGTGGGCAACATGGGCTCGGAGTTTCGCATGGCCTATACGGTGTTGGGCGATGCGGTGAATCTAGGCTCGCGCCTGGAGGGGCTGACCAAACAGTACGGCGTGGAGATCATCATCGGCGAAACCACTGAGGCCCATGTGCGCGATGTGGCATTGTGTCGGGATCTGGATCGGGTGCGAGTGAAGGGTAAGGCCGAACCGGTGACCATCTATGAGCCGGTCGGATTTAAAAAGGAGTTGGAGAGCGCGCGCGCCGCCGAGGTGGAGAGTTACCACGCCGCCCTGGCGCTCTACCGCGAGCAGCAGTGGGATGCGGCCCAGAGCGCGTTTGAACAACTCAGCGAGCAGGAATCCAACCGTCTGATCTACAAAGTCTACTTGGAGCGCATCGCGCTATTCCGCGACACCCCCCCGGGCGAAGATTGGGATGGGGTGTTCACCCACACCAGCAAATGACTCGATCCTCTGTGGGGGAGAACTTACGCCGCCTCAATCACCACCTGGGCGATAGCGTAGCGACGCTCATCGCTTAAGCTGAGGTGAATGCGCGTCTCTCCCCTCCCCGCCCCCTGCGACAGCGCTTGCAGGCGCGCCAGAGTGGGGCCGCTCAATTGCGTCACCGGCTTACCCTGAGCGTCGTTGAGCACCTCGATATCAGTAAACCACAGACCATCGCGAAAGCCGCTGCCCAGCGCCTTGACCAGCGCCTCCTTGGCGGCGAAGCGTTTGGCGTAGCAGGCCATGGCCCCGCGCGCGCGCTGCGCGCAAACGGCGCGCTCGGCGGGGGTGAAAAGACGCGCCAGAAAGCGTTCTCCGTGGCGCTGCACCGCCTGCTCCAGTCGCGCAATCTCCAGCATATCCACACCGATGCCTAGGATCATGCCGCCACGCCCTACTGCGCCGCCTCGCGCATGAGCGCCTTCATGCGCCGCACTGACTCCTCCATGCCCCACATCAGCGAGCGCGCCACAATGGCGTGACCAATGTTGAGCTCCTGCATGCTGGGAATGGCGGCGATGGGCTGCACGGTGTGGTAGTCCAACCCATGCCCGGCGTGGACGATGATGCCTTGCGCATGGGCCTGGTGCGCAGCGATTTGAATCGCCGCCAACTCCTTCTCCCGCGTCTCGGCGGTTTCGGCGTCGGCATAGCGTCCGGTGTGCAGTTCGATCACCGGCGCCCCGGCGGCGTAGGCGGCGGAGATCTGCTCCAACTCCGGGTCAATGAACAGCGAGACGCGAATCCCCCCCGACAACAGGCGCTGGGTCACATCGCGAATGCGCTCCAACTGCCCGGCCACATTCAACCCGCCTTCGGTGGTCAGCTCGGCGCGCTTTTCCGGCACGATGCAGCAGTCGGCAGGGCGATATTTGAGGGCGATTTCGCACATCTCGTCGGTGGCCGCCATCTCCAGATTGATGCGGGTGCGCAGCGAGCGGGTCAGACGCGCCAGATCCTCCTCCTGGATATGCCGACGATCCTCACGAAGGTGGATGGTGATGCCGTCGGCGCCGCCGCGTTCGGCGGCCTGCCCGGCCTCGACGATATCGGGATTGCGTCCGCCGCGCGCCTGTCGGACTGTGGCCACGTGATCGATATTGACGCCCAGTTGAATCATGGTGAACACCTCGTTGCAGCGCGCGCGGAACCAAGGATTGGCGGAATTACTCGCGTCGTTGCGCCGCGTTGGGATTGACGGTATCGAGCAAGCGTTCGCGCGCATCCTCCGCATCGGTTTCCGAATCCGGCGCATTGGGATTGCTGTGCAGAATATCGCGAATAATCCCCGGCGCAATGGCGGACATGGGTTTCAGACGCACTTTCGGATCGCGCAGCGGACCGGTGACGCCAAACTGCGTCTCTAACACCGCATCGCGCTCCCCGGCCACCAGCTTGCCCAGCAACGGCACTTTGGAGACGATGGCGTCCAAGGTCTGCAGCGGTCGCGCGCCCACCAGCAGATTCAGACGATCCTCACTGATGTTGGCTTCGCCACTGACGACGATCTTCAGCGACGGGCCGGTCAACGTAACTCCCTGGTCGCTGAACAGCGCGCCGTCGCTTAGGCGCAGGCCGCCGGAAAGCGTTTCGAAATAGAAGCCGTTGCTCTCCAGATCGGGCCGATCCCCCATCAACAGATTGGGCAGCTTTTGCAACGAGAACAGCCCCAATAGAGAGCTTAGAGAGGAGACCTGACGCAGCGACCCTTTGGTGATCAGCAGATCGCCTTGTCCGCTCAGAGAGTCAAACAACGGCGCGCCAAGGGGGCGCTCTCCCTCCAGTTTAAACTCCAATTGGGCCTCGTCCTCCTGTAGAGAGTCGCTCAGTCCCAAGGCGTCGAGGAGTTGTCCCAGATTGCCGCTGGTGAAGAAGAGATCTCCCGTATAGGGCCCGTTGGCCCACTGTTCTTTCCAGGCGAACGAACCACGCAACATGGCGGACGCATCATCCAGCGAGAAAGAGGCGCGCGGCAGAGATAAGCGATTCTCCCGCAACTCGCCCTGGGCCTCCAGATCCCGCGCGCGCTTGTCATTGGCCAGAATGGTCTCATCGGCGACGATGTGCAGCGTGATCTCCGGCGGCGGCTTGGCGGCAATGGCGGACTTGGCCGGACGCGACGCTGACGACGCTGATGAACTGGTTGGCGCGTTTGAAGTGGAGTCGCCAAGCGTGCGCGTGAGCCAATGGGACAGATCCAAGACACGCCAATCCATATTCACCGCGATGCGCTGAGGAGCATACGCTTTATCCAGCGCCGCCTGGATGCTCAGCGCGCCATTATTACGGCCATATTTGAGTTTATCCAGCAGCAGTCCACCGCGATTGCGCCCATAGGCCCAGTCCGCCGAACCGGAGAACGCCAGCGATCCCACCTGACCCTTCAGCCGCGCCAGAGTCACTTTCTCGCCGGTTACGTCCAACGCGCCATCAAACGACCAGGAGGCGGGCTCGCCACGCGGTTTGTAGAGCAGATGTTTGCCCGCAATGCTGAGCCCATCCAGATTGAAACTGCCGGAGATGGCGTAATCCTTCTGCTTGGGACGTTTGCGCAGGGAGAGTCGGGCGGGGATGGAGCCGGTGAGCGCCCCTTTGCCCGGTTGCAGCGCTGGCGCCAGCCAGTCGCGCAGCTCATCGGTAATGAAATGGGTGGCCAGATTGACGCTCAGGTCGGTGGCGCCGGGATTCTGATAAGCGTCGGCGGTCAGGTCCAGCGCCAGCGCGCGATTCTTATACAGCGCGCTGCTGTCGCTCAGCGTCATGCTCTGATTATCCGCATGCAGCAAACCGGTGACGCGCTGTAGCGGCGCATCGAGAAAATTGGGCCGAATATCGGCTTGATCGATACGCAGCGACACATCGTACTGAGCGTCATCCAAGCGGTTGACCGGCAGCGTGAGCAGAAACTTCATCTCCCCTTGGCCGGAGAAATCGCTGCCATTGAGAGCGACGCGTTTGTCCCATCTCAATTTGGGGTTGGCGATCACCTCGCGCCACACGCCGCCGATATCCGCGCGGCAGCGCGCATCCACCTCCACGGTCTGATCGCCATTGAGAATATGGGGAATGCGCACCACCCCGCGCACCCGTTTGCTACTGCCCCAATCCGCATGCTTCACTTCGGCGGTCATCACCTGTTTATCGAAGGTGAGGATCACTTCGGCGTCGCCAATGGGCGGCAGGCCGGGGAAGTAGCTCACATCCACATTATGGATCATGCCCTGGATGCGGAAGATCTCCTGCTTGGGGTTGGCCGAGGGACGATGAAAGGGAATACGGTCGACCGGCCCGCGAATGCGCGCGGTGGCGTGGGAGACGCCGCCTTTTTTCAGACGCGTATCCAGCCAGTTGACCAGATTCGGGTTCATGTAGGTGACCGGATAGAAGCGGTTGACGATGCCGGTGGGCGCGCCGCCCGCCGTGGCGGTCAGGTCCAATATCGGCGCGCTCTTAAGCCCGAGCCCGCTGACGCTGAACAGCCCCTTGGCGAACAGATCGCCATCGCCGCGATAGCGGAAGGCGTCGGCGCGCAGGCTCCAGCCCTTTCCCGGGGCGTCCTGTTGCGCTGTGCCGCGCGCGCGCAACTGTTGAATAGGAAACGGCCAACGAAAGGTGGGTTTCCAAGTGAGCGAACCGGTTCCAATACGCGCCTCCCACTGCGCGTTCCAGGGCTCGCCACCGCCCAAAGCCAATGAGGCGGCCACATCCAGCGGCGCGTGCAACTCCCGAAGGGGGGGGATCTGCGCCACATAGGGCGCCATATGGGCCACCCGCGCCCCGCCCACCGCCGCCTGCAGTCGCCAGCGCCCGGAGGTGGCGCGTTCGGCGCGGCCACTGATCTGGATGGGGCGGAGCGATTCATCGCCGCTGGCGGGCATCCAGGTGACGCCATCCATCTCCGCCACCGGCTTGGGGCTGAGGGGGTTCCAGACTTTGATCGCCCGCAGTTGCATCTGCGCGGTAAAGGGAGCGTCCGGCTCGCCAGTGATAAAGGCGTCGGACCACGCCATGACCCCGGACTCCACCCGCACGATGGCCACCGCCAATCGGTTGAGCCACTCATTGACCCAGCTTTCGCCCAGATAGGGCTCCACCTGCGCCGCCGCCCCTTCGGCGCGCCACACCGCCAGCGGCAGATTGCCCACCCAGACATTGCCCAGCTCGCTGCGCGCCACATTAAAGCGCGGCTCCACCAGGGTCAGCTCCAAAGGGATGTGTCGTGGATTGGAGAGCCACGAGCGCGGCGCCAATCGCAGGGTGGCCAAACGCACCCGCGCCACCGGCTCCGCGCCCGCCTGGGGGTGAGTCAGCGTCAATCCGTGGGCCTGTAGCGTCAACAAGGATGGTCCCAAAGCCAGTTTCAGACGACCGATCTCGGCATGAAAACCGGTGGCCGCTTCCAGCCAGGTGACGATTTCATCCTTGTACTCGTTGATTTGCGGTGGAAAATAGGTCAACCACATCACCACGCCAAAGATTGTCAGCAGCGGGATATACACCGCCACGCGCACAATCCAGCGCACGCCGCGCCAGAGCGCGCGTCGCTTTTTGGTGTCCGGTGGTGAGGGGGGCTGTGGCGACATATATCCGTGGGCGCGACCGGCCAAACCTTTGATCAATCGAGTCAAAATAGGAGCTGAACATGGCGCAAAACGACACCACGCCGCTCATCGACAAGCAGCGCCAGGAGGCGCTGTGCGCCGCGTTCGACCTGGACAATGGGGCTTGGGATGAGATTCGTCAACTGGCCATGCAAACCGCGCGCCCACAAGCGCCCTATGAAGAGATGGAGAGAGTGGCGGCGCACAACGACGTCGACGCACCCCAGCGCGCCGCGCTGTTGCGCGGATTGCGCGATCCCCACTGGCGGCGACTGATCGTCATCGGCGTAGGCAACAGCCACTTTCTGGCCGGCATCGTGCGGCGCTGGCCGGACTTCATCCCGCAATTGATGGACGCCCCCTTCCCGCCCGATCCCGACCAGTTGCGCCGCGATATTCTTGAGGACGTGCTGGCGACCAAGGATCGAGCCGAAGCGGAAAAGCGTCTGCGCATCCACAAGCATCGGCTGTTTTTCGCCGTGGGCGCGCGGGAGTTGGCCGGCCACATTCTGCTGGAGCAGACCACCGAAACCCTCAGCCTGCTGGCGGAGATCTGCCTGGAGGCGTGTTATCAGTGGTTGCGCCGCGACTTGGCGGCGATCCACGGCGAGCCCATGAGCCGTCAGGAGGATGGCTCTGAAGCGCCGTCGCGATTCGTCATTCTGGGCATGGGCAAATTCGGCGCGCGGGAGCTCAATTTCTCCTCGGATATCGACCTGATCTACCTGCACGACGTCAATGACGGTCAAACCACCGGCCCGCGCCAGATCGCCATTAAGCAGTTCTTCATCAAACTGGGACGGGAGTTGATGAAGATGATGCACACCCCCTCCGCCGAAGGGTTCGTGTTCCGCACCGATCTGCGTCTGCGCCCCGAGGGCGAGAGCGGCGACCTCTCCATCCCGCTGCTGTCGGCGGAAACCTACTATGAATCGTGGGGCCAGACCTGGGAGCGCGCCGCCATGATCAAGGCGCGTCCGGTAGCCGGGGATATCGCCATGGGCGAGGCCTTCCTGACCTCCCTGCGCCCGTTCGTCTATCGCCGCTATCTGGACTACAGCGCGCTGGAGTCCATCCGCGAGATGAAGCATAAGATCGACCGCAAGGTCAACAACGCCGAAGGCTATGGGCGCAACGTCAAACTGGGGTTTGGCGGTATTCGTGAAATCGAGTTCTTCGCCCAGAGCCAGCAGTTGATCCACGGCGGCAAGATCCCTGAGTTGCGCACCCGCGAGACCATCACCGCCCTGCGGCTGCTGCGTGAGCACGGCTTTCTCGACTACGAGCGCTGCGAAACGCTGTGCGCCAACTACCGCTTTTTGCGCACGGTGGAGCACCGCATTCAGATTGAGCGCGAACAGCAGACCCACAATCTGCCCACAGATGATGACACCCAGGAGTGGGAGGCGCTCAGTCGCCGCATGGGCATGGATCTGGCGACATTCCGCGCAAAACTGGACAGCGTGCGCAAGCAGGTGCACGGCATCTATCAGGAGCTGTTCTTCGGCGGCCACGAGAGCGCCGAGGAAGCGGCCCTGGGTGAGCGCGCCGAAGAGTTGATGCGCTGCAATATCGACTCGCCGCGCTGTGATGAACTGCTCATCGCCGCCGGGGTGGAGGATCTGGCCGCCGGACGCGACTTCCTCACCCTGCTGCGGGAAGGACCGCGCCGCAGCGCCCTGACCGAAACCGACCAACTCTGGTTCGACAAGCTGGCGCCCCGGGTATTGGATGCGGTGCTGGACGCCGCCGACCCTGACCTGGCCATCACCCACGCCGCCGAATTCCTCGAGCAGTTGATCTTCCACCCCCACTATCTGGCGCTGCTGGTGGAGAGCCCGGGGGTGTTGAATCTGCTCATCCCCATCTTCGGCGCCTCGCCGCTGCTGTCGCGCTTCTTCATTCGCACCCCGGCGCTGATGGATCGGCTGGTGAGTCAGGAGTTTCTCGCCGGGTACCAGGGCCAGAGCCGTCTGCGTCAGGAGCTCACCGGGATGCTGACGCAGGTGGATGACGCCGAGACCCGCCATGAGCTGATCCGCAGCTTCAAGAACACCGAAGTGCTGCGCCTGGGGATCCGCGATCTGGGGGGCCTGGCGGATCTCTCCGAGACCATGGCGGGACTGTCGGCCATCGCCACCATCTCCCTGGAGCAGGTGTTCAATGACGCCTGGCGTGAGCTGGCCGAACGCCACGGCGCGCCCATGATGACCAACGCCGATGGGGAACGGGTGCGCGCCCGCTTCGCCATTCTCGCCATGGGCAAGCTGGGCGGCGACGAACTCAACTACAGCTCCGACCTGGACCTGATCTTTCTGCACACCAGCAGCGGCGAGCAATCCTGGACCGATGGCGAGCGCTCGGTGAGCAACAACCAGTTTTTCGCCAAGCTGGGACAGCGCATCATCCACGGCATCACCGCGCTGACCCGCGGCGGCCGCCTGTATGAACTGGATATGCGTCTGCGCCCCTCGGGCAACTCCGGCCCCATCGTCAGCGCCTGGGACTCTTTCAAGCAGTATCAATTGAATGAGGCGTGGACCTGGGAGCATCAGGCCCTCACCCGCGCCCGGGTGGTGGTGGGCGACGCCGATACCGCGCGTCTGGTCGGCCAGTTCATCCACGACGTCATCGCCCAACCGCGCGACCTGGCGACGCTACGCGACGATGTCCACGCCATGCGCGAGCGCATCTATCAGGAGAAGAAGCCCCCTGAGAGTGTCATTGACATCAAACAAGCGCGCGGCGGCGTGGTGGATGTGGAGTTTCTGATTCAATATCTGATCCTCGGCCACGCCCACACCCACCCCAATGTGATCCACCGCAACGCCTCGCGGGCGCTCACCGCCATCTACCGCGCGGGGCTGCTGGATCAAACCGAGTGGGAGAGCCTGGAGAACGCCTATCGCTTCTTCCGCTTGATCGAAAACCGCCTGCGCCTGCTGCACGACCGTTCGGAGAACCGCATCGCCCGCGATGATGCGCGGGTGCAGGCGCGGCTGGCGCGGCTGTGCAATCTGGAGGATGGCCAGGAGGTGATCACGCTGCTGGAGGCGCATATGGCGCGGGTGCGCCCCCTGTATGAAAAGCATTTGTTGCCCGCG
Source organism: Magnetofaba australis IT-1 (assembly GCF_002109495.1). Lineage (NCBI taxonomy): Bacteria > Pseudomonadati > Pseudomonadota > Magnetococcia > Magnetococcales > Magnetococcaceae > Magnetofaba > Magnetofaba australis. Next base: position 552,693 of record NZ_LVJN01000018.1, on the reverse strand, counting down.
CAATAGCATCACGGCGCAGGGCGCTTTTCTTGGCGCCGGTTTTCCGCTACCATGATCGGCCAGCCTGGATGAATCCGGTTCGTAAGGAGCCGCTTTACAACGACGCACGGCTTGCGCATCCAGGCGCGCAGGGGCGTCATATCAAGAGCAAAAACCAATGTGGGATCGTGACGGCAAGATCTGGATGGATGGCGAAATGGTGGACTGGCGCGATGCGAAAGTCCATGTGCTCACCCATACCCTGCACTACGGCCTGGGGGTATTCGAAGGGGTGCGCTGCTATGAAACCGCCACCGGTCCAGCCATCTTCCGTCTGCAGGAGCACACCGACCGCCTGTTCAACTCGGCGCACATTCTCAACATGTCTCCCACCTGGAGCCGTGATGAGATCATGCAGGCGCATATCGACATCGTCAAAGCCAACGGCTTGAAATCCTGCTACATCCGCCCGCTGTTCTACTACGGGGCCGAGAGCATGGGGATCAATCCGGCGCCGCTCAAGACCCACGGCATGATCGCCGCCTGGGAGTGGGGCGCCTATTTGGGTAAGGATGGCATGGAGAATGGCATCCGCATCAAAACCTCCTCGTTTACCCGCCATCACCCCAACGTGGTGATGACCCGGGCCAAGGCGGTGGGCAACTACCCCAACTCGATTCTGGCCAAATCCGAGGCGCTGGCCTGCGGCTTCGACGAAGCCCTGCTGCTGGACACCGAAGGCTACGTGGCCGAAGGCTCGGGGGAGAACGTGTTTATCATCAACGGCAAAACCGTGATGACCCCGCCGCTGGACTCCGCCCTGGACGGCATCACCCGCAACACGGTGATCATGGTGCTCAAGGAGTTGGGGCTGGAGGTGGTGGAGCAGCGTTTCCCCCGCGATGCGGTGTGGATCGCCGATGAGGCGTTCTTCACCGGCACCGCAGCCGAGGTGACCCCCATCCGCGAACTGGATGGCCGCACCATCGGCAAAGGAACCGCCGGGCCCATCACCAAAGAGGTGCAGAAACTCTACTTCGACGTGGTGCACGGGCGCTATCCCAAGCATCACGAGTGGCTGACGCCGGTTAAATAACCGGTTTTTACAGGGATCAACAACGGGCTTGCCGGCGACGGCAGGCCCGTTTTGTCGTATCGGGAGCAATGACAGATGGCTAGCTATCAATACATCTACACCATGCAGCGGGTCACCAAAACGGTGGGCCCGCAGAAGACCGCCATTCTCAAGGACATCACCCTCGCCTTCCTGCCCGGCGCCAAGATCGGCGTACTGGGTCTGAACGGTTCGGGTAAGTCCACCCTCATGCGCATCATGGCGGGGATCGACACCGAGATCGGCGGCGACGCCAAGCCCGCTGATGGCGTCAAGGTGGGCTATCTGTCCCAGGAGCCGGAGCTGGATCCCGACAAAGGGGTGCGCGGCAATGTGGAAGAGGGCGTGGCCGAGGTCAAGGCGCTGGTGGATCGCTTCAATGAGGTGAGCGCCAAGTTCGCCGAAGAGATGACCGACGATGAGATGAACGCGCTCATCGCCGAACAGGGCGAGCTGCAGGAGGAGATCGACCGCCTCGACGCCTGGGATCTGGACCGTAAACTGGAGATCGCCGCCGACGCTCTGCGCCTGCCGCCGTGGGACGCTGACATCAGCAAGTTGTCTGGTGGTGAGAAGCGCCGCGTGGCGCTGTGCCGTCTGCTGCTCTCCCAGCCCGACATGCTGCTGCTGGACGAGCCCACCAACCACCTGGACGCCGAGTCGGTGGCGTGGCTGGAGCGCTTCCTGGATGAGTACCCCGGCACCGTGGTGGCGGTGACCCACGATCGCTACTTCCTGGATAATGTCGCCGGTTGGATTTTGGAGCTGGACCGCGGCGCGGGCATCCCCTGGAAGGGCAACTACTCCTCCTGGCTGGAGCAGAAGGAGGCGCGTCTGGCGCAGGAGAAGAAAGAGGACGAGTCCCGCCGCAAGCGCCTCGGCGCCGAGTTGGAGTGGGTGCGCTCCTCGCCCAAAGCGCGTCAGGCCAAGAGCAAGGCGCGTCTGGCCGCCTACGAGGAGTTGGCCAGCCAGCATCGTGAAAAGCGCAAAGACACCCAGTCCCTGTTCATTCCGCCGGGGCCGCGTCTGGGCGATGTGGTGATCGAAGCCAAGGGTCTGAGCAAAGGCTTTGGCGAGCGCCTGCTGATGGAGGACCTGAACTTCATGATCCCCAAAGGGGGCATTCTGGGCATCATCGGCGCCAACGGCAGTGGTAAGACCACCTTCCTGCGCATGCTCACCGGACAGGAGAAACCTGATGCGGGGGAGATGATCCTCGGCGAAACCGTGAAGCTCACCTATGTGGACCAGTCCCGCGATGCGCTGGACGGCGACAAAACCGTGTGGGAGGAGATCTCCGGCGATCAGGACATCGTCACCCTGGGTGATCGCGAGATCAACTCCCGCGCCTATGTGAGCTGGTTCAACTTCAAGGGCGGCGATCAGCAGAAGAAAGTGAAGTTCCTCTCCGGCGGTGAGCGCAACCGTCTGCACCTGGCCAAACTGGTGCAGGAGAACGGCAACCTGTTGCTGCTGGACGAACCCACCAACGATCTGGATGTGGAGACCCTGCAGGCGCTGGAGACGGCGCTGTTGGAGTTCCCGGGCAGCGCCGTGGTGGTGTCCCATGACCGTTGGTTCCTGGATCGTATCTGTACGCACATTCTGGCGTTCGAGGGCGAGTCACAGGTGGTGTTCTGTGAGGGTAACTATCAGGACTACCATGCGGATTTGAAGAAACGTCTGGGCGATGCGGCCGATCAGCCCCACCGCATCAAGTACAAGCGTCTGGCCCACTGACGCGACCGTCCGGCGACCGTGTTGCACGGTCGCCGGACAGATCAACGCCTGCGCATCGGCGCAGCTTAGACCAAGGCGCTTTGACGGCTGGCCTCCAGCGGCAAGCGCCGGAAAATCACCTTCTTGCCTTTGACCATGGTGGACACCGGCTTGGGCGTCACCACCGCCACCGGCGTTTTGCTCTGCGCGGCGTCCTGCTCGGCGCGGGCCGTCAGGCCCTGCAGCTGCTCAGCCACTTCAATCAGCATATCCCGCGAACGGGTGCGCTCACGACGCAGATCGGAGCGCCCCTTCACCAACGACTCAATGCACTTGATGCGGCGCATGGCGGTGGTCTCATTGACCCCGTAGAGGGCGCCGATCAGTTGATAGGTGGCGCGGAAGCGATAGTAGATCATCAGCGCCATCAAGTGGTTCTCCAGATCGGGAATGCGGTAGGGGCGACCGGAGACCTTCTTGTTGCCCTGCAGCACGGACCACTCAGGACGCAGCGCTTCCGCCAGTTCAGCGAACTGCGCCAGCTCCATGCCACATACGCGGGTAAACAACTCCGTATGGGGTTTGAGCAGTTGATAGGTCAAATGCGGAAAATCGTGCTGGGTCACCATCGGTTTTCTCCCGTCAACAGTCCATCCCTTACGCCGTATCCATAACCTGTTTGTACTGTGCGGATCGACGCGCTGCTGCCTCTCTAAAGCGCAGATTCCGGGCCATGTTTTTTCGCAGATAATTCCTCTTTTAAGTTCAGATGATTAGCAATTCTTCCTGAGTTTTTTTCATCTTGCAAAAGCCTGTAAATATCTTGCGCGTGAAATGGCCAGAAATTAATTTATATAAAATTATTCAATGTGTTGTACTTATGCAAGATTCCTACACCCTGTTAAAACGCTTACACCCCTTTTGCAGTGTCGGCCAGCGCAACGGTCACTTAAGAGAATTGGCGGCTTGAAACCGAATGCGCATCGTTCTAATCTGAGATTGCATCAAAATTCAAACACAAGACGCGCCGCCTGAACGCCACCTGGCGGCGACCGGTTGCGCACTCAGCGCCCGGTCGAAGCACGTAGCGCCGATTCGGGGATTTATGGCCTCTTTAGACGACACCCCCTCCCTCTTCTCCAACCTTGAGGCTGATGAGCCGGAAGCATCCGGCTGCCTGAGCACAACGATCATTCACACCGATGGCGCCTGCAGCGGCAACCCCGGTCCGGGCGGTTGGGGGTATGTGTGGGAACGCGACGGCTTGGCGGGACAAGCCGCAGGGTTTTCACCCCGCACCACCAACAACCGTATGGAGCTGCTGGCCGCCATTCGCGCGCTGGAGAGCCTGCCGCGCGGGAGCCAAGCCGAAGTGATCACCGATTCCGCCTACGTCAAAAATGGCATCACCGAATGGATACATGGTTGGAAGCGACGCAACTGGCGCAAGAGCGGCGGCGGCGCCGTGCTCAACGCCGATCTATGGAAACGATTGGACGCCCTTGCCGCCCAGCGTTCGGTTGAATGGCGCTGGATCAAAGGACACGCCGGACACCCCGGCAACGAAGCCGCCGACGCCCTGGCTCGCCGGGCGATCAGCGACGGTTTGAACGGTTTGGCCGATGCCGACCCCGAAGGCGCGTTGTAACGGCCAGACCATCTTTCACTCACCAGGAGAGACGCTATGTTCGAGGATCAACTGCAAGCGGTGCAGGAACTGCTGACCACCAATGAGGCGTTCAAAGAGCTGTATGATCGCCATCAGGATTTGAAAAACCAGGTGAGCGACCTGAACGGCAGCACCGTTGACGACTTTACCCTGGAGCGTTTGAAAAAAGAGAAACTTCTTCTCAAAGATCAGATGGCGACGATCCTCAACCAACACACCGGCGTCTGAACGCCGGAACCGGAGGGGCGCTCACACGCCCCTCTTTTTTTCCGCATTGAGCGCGTCCCCTTCCATCTCTCGCGCGTCGCTTGCTTGGCGATGCGCGTCACGGGCGCCCGTTCGGGCGACTGTGACGACCCTGCGGAGTGATTAGCATGAACGCCGCCTCTCCCCTGCCTTCTGCAGAGCTGATTGAACAAGCTCTCAAGCGTCTGCCCGACAGCCACCAAAAAGCTGCGCAAAACCTGTTAACCCAGATATTGCATGATCTGAAGGGATCGCTCTCTTCGGCGCTGTGGTGCGACGCGCAGGGGCTGGAAGCGCTGTTTACCCTGTTCAACACCCCCCTGGTCAATGACAATGGCGGCGTCAAACTGCACATTGGTCGGCACGCGGGCGTACGCGACGACGACGAGACCAACGCATCGCCCTGCGCCCAGGGCGGCACGCGCATCATCATCCATCTGCACGACACCCCCTACATCCTCGATGCGGTGCGCAACTTCCTTAAACAGAGTGGGCTATCGCTGTTCGCCCAAGCTCACACCACCCTGCTGGTCAAGCGCAACGCCAAAGGCCATCTGGTCAACGTCGCTACCCAGAAGGTGAAAAACACCGACGCCTACACGCGCGAGATGGTGATCCTCATGCTCACTGAGGAGATCCTTGAGCCCGAGGCGTTTGATACCCTGCGAGTCAATCTGCAGGCGGTGTTGGACTGGGTCAAGCTGTCGGTGGACGACTTCCCGCAGATGGTGGCGCGCATCGAACAGGAGGCCGAACGGCTGGAGGGGGAGAGCCACGACGTCGAAGCGCAATTTCTGCGCTGGGTGGAGGATGGCAATTTTGTCTTCATGGGCGCGCGCATGCTCCTGGGTCATGGCGGTCAGTTGCGCAACCACCCCCATGAAGCGCCGTTGGGCGTCTATCGCAGCGCCCAGGTGGACGCCCTGCTGGCCCGCGTCATGCCCGGCATGCGTGAGGAGATCGACGCCATCCTCGACAACATCACCCAGCAGCCACCGCAAAAGGATGACGGCGCCACCCTCACCATTGACTACTGTGAACATGGCCAATCTGTGATCTACAACGCCGAGGGCGCTGACTTCTTCCTGCTCAAACGCCCGCATACGCTCAAGGACGGCGAGCTGACCTGGAAGGTGTTTATCGGTCTGGGCCGCTTCTCGCGCGCCTCTCTGGCCAGCCGCGCCTCCACCGTACCGGTGCTCAATATTCGCCTGAAAGAGACGCTGGCGCTCTCCGGCTTCGAACCGGGCTCCTATCTGCACCATGAGTTCCGCAATCTCTATGACCGCATGCCGCTGCGGGAGCTGTTCTACTCCAATCCCGAGGTGATCACCGAACAGATTCGCGAAATCCTGGAGATGGAAGGCGAGAACGACGTGCGCGTGCTGGCGCGCATGGGGCGCTTTGAGAACTATGTTTCCGTCATTACGGCGGTGTCGAAAAACCGCTTCTATTCGCGCCTGACCGACAAGGTCAAAACCATTCTATCGCGCCATATGGAGTACCCGGTGAGCACGGTGTCGGTGTCGGAAACCGGCTCGACCTTCTTCATTGTCTGCTACGCCAACCACACGCCAGGCAAGCCGTTCAGCTTCCATCGCGCCATGCTCGAAGCGCAGATCCGCCGCGAGGTGATGACCTGGGAGGACAAGCTGCGCGAAGAGCTGCTCCACAGCCTGCCGCCTCGCGCCGCGCATAGACGCTTTAATCGTTACGCCAACGCTTTTGAGCCGGTATTCAAGGAGGCTGCGCCTGCGCCGCAGGCGGCGCGGGATATCGATGTTATTGAGTCCCTCACGCCGCGCAAGCGTTTCGCCAGCCGTGTGGCCCACTATGAAAACGGCGGCGTCTACATCAAGCTCTACACCGATGACCCGGTGGAGCTGACGCGCATGGTGCGCACGTTTGATAACTTCGGCGTCGCCTGTCTGCACGAATTCTCCACTCAGGTGCGGTTGGAGAACGACAAAACCATCACCATTCAGCGCTTTGAAGTGGGCGGCCCGTCACGGGACCGTGAGCAGCTTACCAACCGCGCTGAGTTGTTCAGTCAGGCGCTGGACGCCATCCACGATGGCCGCATGCTCGACGATGCGCTGATTCAGTTGGTGCTGCTGGAGGGGTTTGAGCCCAAAGAGATCCTGTTGATGCAGGGAGTGCGGCAGTACCTGCTGCAGATCCGTCGCGAACTCTCCGCCGCCAAGGTCAATCAGGTGCTGATCGTGCACCACAAGCTGGCGCGCTTGATCCTGGAGGCGTTCCTGTGCCGCTTCGACACCGGCGGCAAACGCTCGAAGAAACTGATGTGCGACACCGCCAAGCGCTTCGAAGAGGGGCTGCAGGAGGTGGTCAATTTGCAAGATGACCAAGTGCTGCGCGGTCTGCATAACGTGGTCGAATCGATGCTGCGCACCAGCTACTTCCGCGAGGATTGCGAGCAGCGCATCTCGTTTAAAATCGACAGCGCCGCCATCTCGGAGATGCCCTCGCCGCGCCCCTGGCGCGAGATCTTCGTCATCACCCCCACTTTGGAGGGGGTGCATCTGCGCGGCGGGCGCGTGGCGCGCGGCGGGCTGCGCTTCTCCGACCGCCACGACGATTTCCGCACCGAAGTCCTCGGCTTGATGAAAACCCAGATGGTGAAAAACGCCATCATCGTGCCGGTGGGCTCCAAGGGCGGCTTCATCATCCCGCGCATTGGCGAGATCACCCCCAGCCACCGCATGGCCTATGTGGAGGCGCAGTACAAGGACTTCATTCGCGGCCTGCTGGACATCACCGACAACCGCGTGGAGGGCGGCATCGCCCACCCGCCTGACGTGATGATTCTGGATGAGGAGGACCCCTACCTGGTGGTGGCCGCCGACAAAGGCACCGCCACCTTCTCCGATATCGCCAACGGCATCGCCGAGGAGGAGTACGGCTTCTGGATGGGCGATGGCTTCGCCTCCGGCGGCACCCACGGCTATGACCATAAAAAGGTGGGCATTACGGCGCGCGGGGCCTGGGAGTGCATCCGCCTGCACTTCCACGAGCTGGGCCATGACATCTACACCGACCCGTTCACCGTGGTGGGCATCGGCGATATGTCCGGCGACGTGTTCGGCAACGGTCTGCTCTCCTCCCGGCAGATCAAACTGGTGGGCGCGTTCAACCACCTGCACGTCTTCCTCGACCCCGATCCCGACACCGAGAGCAGCTTCGCCGAGCGCGAGCGGCTGTTCAAGATGGGGCGCTCCTCCTGGAGCGACTACGACGTCAGCCTCATCTCCAAAGGCGGCGGCGTGTTCAATCGCTCGGCCAAGGCGATTCCGCTCAACGACACGCTGCGCAAACTGCTGGACACCAAGGCCGAATCCCTCTCCGGCGAGCAGGTGATTCAGCGCCTGCTCACCGCGCGGGTGGATCTGCTCTACAACGGCGGCATCGGCACCTATGTGAAGGCCCACACCGAGAGCCAGCTGGATGTCTCCGACAAGGCCAACGACTCGGTGCGGGTGGACGCCAGCCAGCTTAAATGCCGCATCGTCGGCGAGGGCGGCAATTTGGGGCTGACCCAGCGCGCGCGCCTGGAGTTCGCCGTCAATAAAGGGCGCGTCAACACCGATGCGCTGGACAACTCCGGCGGCGTGGACTTGTCGGACCATGAGGTCAATCTGAAGATCCTCTTCGCCCACCTGCTGCAAGTGGGCGAATTGGACTCCATCGACAGTCGCAACACCCTGCTCTCCAAACTCACCGAGGAGGTGGCCAATATGGTGCTGGCGGACAACCGCATGCAGCACATGGCCATCAGCCGCGACGAAATTCTCTCCTCCCAGAGCCCGGAGATTTTCCTCGACGGCCTGGACATGCTGCACGAGTTGGCCGGACTCAATTTCGTTGATGAGAACGTGCCCTCGCGTGAGGCGCTGGTGGAGATTCTGGACGATGGCCCCATGCCGCGTCCGCTGCTGGCCATCATGCTGGGCTACGCCAAACTCTACGCCTACACCCGCCTGCTCGACTCCGAGTTGGTGGATATGTTCTTCTTCGAGCGCTATCTGGTCAGCTACTTCCCCGCCTCGGTGTCGCGCGATTACGGCAAGGAGCTGTCCGAGCACTTCCTCAAGCGGGAGATCATCGCCACCTGCATCACCAACCGGGTGATCAACCAGACCGGGGTGGGGCCGCTGCTGGCCACCTTCAACAAAGTCCGACGCGCCCGTCCCGACGGCAACCCCTTAAGCGATCTGTTCAAAGCCTATCTTATCGCCGAGAACATGGTGGACGCCCCCAGTTTCCGTCACGACGTGCATGCGCTAGGAGTCAATGTCAAAGCGCCTATCAAGTATCAGGTGCTGGCGGATATGGAGTCGGTGCTGCTGCATCTGGCGGCGTGGATGCTGACGCATCTGTCCAACGACCGCATCACCATCGATGTGATCAACCTCTACGGCAAGGTGATTCTGGCGTTCCAGCGCAATTTGTGGGAGTCGCTGCCGCAGCTACTCTCCGCCGAGCGCGTAAACGAGCTAGACAAGCGCCGCAAACAGTTGGAGAAGATGGGGCTGAGCGAGAAGCTGGCCAAACAGACCGTGCTGCTGCCCTATCTGAAGGACGCCATGACCATCCTGCACCTGAAGGAGTCGCTACATGTGCACTTTGAGCCGGTGGGCCATCTCTATATCCAGGTGGACGACTTCTTCGGCATCTCCTGGATCGAGGAGAGTCTGCAGAAGGTGCGCAATCGCGATGTATGGGGCCGCCTGAATCTGGAGAACGTGCGCAAGGAGTTGTGGGAGACCCGCACCCGCCTGGTCAAACGCATCATCACCTTCAAGCGCCACAATGAGTCGGTGGCCGAAGCCTTTGCCAACTATCTGCAAGAGGTGGAGTCGCAGGTGGAGGAGTATCAGGCGCTGATGACGCAGTTGCGCGAACAGCAACTGCAGGATCTGTTGCCGCTATCGGTGCTGGTGCGCAAACTGCGCGACCTGCTGTTGATTGGTCAGGAAGAGAGCTGAATCAAGGAGCCGGAAGAGCATGAGTGAGCAGAACAAGAGCCCCAATGCGGTATGGCAGGAGGTGAGCGTTACGCGCGCCAACCGCGAAAAGCTGCATGGGCATCGCAGCCTGCTGGTGTGGTTTACCGGCCTGTCGGGCTCGGGCAAATCCACCCTGGTGCACGCCACCGAACAGGCGCTGCACGCCCGCGGGCGACGCACCTACGCCCTGGATGGCGACAATGTGCGCCACGGCTTGTGCGCCGACCTGGGTTTCTCCGACAACGACCGCACCGAGAATATTCGCCGTATCGGTGAAGTGGCCAATCTGTTTGTGGACTCCGGGGCCATTGTGCTGGCGGCGTTCATCTCGCCGTTTCGCGCCGACCGCCAAAAGGCGCGCAATCTGGTGGACCCAGGCGACTTCATCGAGGTGTTCTGCGACTGCTCGCTGGAGATCTGCGAACAGCGCGATGTGAAGGGGCTTTACAAAAAGGCGCGTCGCGGCGAGATCAAGGATTTCACCGGCATCTCTTCGCCTTATGAGGCCCCCATCGACCCGGAAGTGAGCCTCAATACCGGCGAGTTGAGCGTGGCCGAATGCGTGGAGCGCATCATGGCCGTGGTGGAGGCGCGCACGCAACTGACCGGCGATTAATGATAGCTGGGGGCGCGTTCAAGGCGATTTGAACGCGCCCCACGCCACGAGCGCCCACCCCAGCATAATCAGGGTTCCGCCCCAGGGGGTGGCGACGCCCACCCAGGCCAGCGCCGGGGCCAGGGTTTTGATAAAAATCGTGCTGGAGAAGAGCAGCGCCCCCAGCAGCAGCGCCCAGCCGCCGGTCAACTGTGCGCCAGAGCCCCCTCCTCGCGCCAAAATCAGCCCCAACAGCGCGGCGGCGATGCCGTGCAGCAGTTGATACTGCACCGCCGACAGCGCCGACTCCCAGCGCCCGGCGGCGACCAACGCTTCGCGCAATCCATGATGAACCCAGGCTCCCAGCCCCACCGCCACGCCTGCGCAAAGCGCCCCTAAAGCAGACAAATGGCGTGGCCCGAACAGCAGCTTGATTCGATCCATAACGCTCTCTCCCCACCCGGGCGCGTCGTTTTCCCCTTGGCGCCCCGGGGTGTTGTGGCTTAGATAAATGCGATCCAGATTTGCCCGAATGAGTCTCAGCGAAAACCCAGAGGCGCGCAATGAGCGACGAAGACAACTCCCATTCCGACGACCACGGCGAACACCATCCGCCGCGCTTTCCCGTGGGCCATCCCGACCGCGTCAATATGCCGGACACAACGCCCAAAGCCCCGGCGCGGGACACCGAGGATGAAGCCGAGGAGAGCATTCGCGAATCCATGCGCCGTCAGGCCGCCCAGCAGCGCGAAGAGGCCCACCATCAGCGTGAGGAACGCGCCCATCACCCCAGCACAGGAGCTTCCGGGGCCATGATCGAAGAGGACCATCTGCGCCAGTTCATCGACCGCATCGAGCGCCTGGAAGAGGAGAAGGCGGGCATCATGTCCGCCGTCAAGGATATCTACCAGGAGGCCAAGAGCGTCGGTTTCGACCCCAAGATCATGCGTCAGATCATCCGACTGCGCAAAATGGATCCCAACGAAATCGACGAGCAGGAGATCCTGCTGCACACCTACAAAAAAGCGTTGGGCATGGAGTAATTCGCCCCTGCGTGGTGTCCCTCTTCTAAGAGCTCCTTTCAAAATGAGAGCATCGCGACGACCCAGCGGCGATTTCGGCGCGCACAGCAGCAGAGCGTATAGATATACGTGAGCAGCGAGCACGACGAAAGCGTCGCTGGGGCTAGCAGGGCTCCATTTTGAAAGGAGCTCTAAGCGTCCAATTTGGCGCGCGGTTTTTCCGGCAGCCCCGAGCGGCCCGTCACTTAACCAGGAGAGTGGATATGATTTCTCGCAGAGCATTGATCCAGGCCGCCGCCGTCACCGGCGTGGGCGTGGTCGCCAGCGCCGCCCCGGCGCGCGCCATGCAGCCTGTGGACGCCAAAATGGCCGGCGGCGTCTACTACACCGCAGCCTACCCGGGACGCTGGAGCGGCAAAGCCGCCAGCCACGCGCCGCGCATCACGGTGACGCCCCAGGCAGATGGCGCCAAGGCAGTGGAGATCGTCACCGAGCATAAAATGCACGGCTACAAACACTATATCGTCAAGCATGTGCTGCTGGACGCCAACTACGGCTTTCTGGATGAAACCGTGTTCAACCCGGAGTCCGACGAAGCCAAATCGACCCACACCCTGCCGCCGGGTTATACGGGTCCGGTCTACGCCTTAAGCATGTGCAATCTGCACGACGTGTGGCTGTCTGCGGCGCAGGCGTAGAAACAAAGCAATACTGAACAAACGGCCAATGTTTGCGTGACGCTGGCCCGTCTTGCGCTGACTATTGGCCGCCGACTGGTCGGCGGCGGGGTCTGGGGTCTGCGACCCCAGCGGGGTGTGGGGCAGCGCCCCACGATTTGGCTCTTGGGAGCTCGAGGGCGAAGCCCTCGATATCTTCCATTTACCGTTAATCAAGCATCCGATTTTGGCTTCCCCTGAAGCTATAATCAACATCGCGGCCCCATCAGGAATAGCCCGCAGGGCCGCAATATGGGATCATGAACCGGCTAAACGCTGTGCGTTTAGCCGGTTTTCATTTGTCCATGGCGCATAGCCATGGACTGCATTTCAGTCAGGTTCGACAGCCATCATGCAAAAATTCTTCGCCACCACCGCCAAGGGTCTGGAAGCCGCGCTGGCCAGCGAGTTGAAAACCCTGGGCCTGCGCGATGTGCGCGCCGCCCGCGCCGGCGTCAGCTTTACCGGCGAGTTGGAAGCGGGCCTGCGCGCCTGTTTGTGGTCGCGGGTGGCCAGCCGCGTGGTGATGCGCCTGGACAATCTTCCCGCCGCCACCGCCGACGCTCTGTATGAATCGGCGCGCGCCTTCCCCTGGGAGGAGCATCTGGCCCCAGAGGGCACCCTGGCGGTGGACTTCCTTGGGACCAATGATGAGATCCGCAACACCCAGTTCGGCGCGGTGACCATCAAGGACGCTATCGTCGACCGCCTGCGCGATCGCAACGGCGTGCGCCCCTCGGTGGAGCGTCAACAACCGGACCTTCGCGTCAACGCGCGTCTGCGCGGCGAAACCGTGCTGCTGGGCATCGACCTCTCCGGCGACGGTCTGCATCGACGCGGCTACCGTCTGGAGGGCGCGGGCGCGCCGCTGCGCGAAACCCTGGCGGCGGCGATGCTTATCTACGCCGACTGGCCCGCTCGCGCTGCGGCGGGGGAGCCCTTCATCGACCCGGTGTGCGGCTCAGGAACATTGGTCATCGAGGCGGCGCTGATGGCCGCCAACTGCGCCTCGGGGATGGATCGCGACTACTTCGGCTTCAGCGGCTGGCTGGGCCGCGACGATGCCCTGTGGCAATCCCTCATGGCCGACGCCGAGGCGCGCTGTGAAGCGGGGCTGGATGCGCTCAAATCCGCCATCAACGGCTATGACATCAACCCTGAGGCCATCCGACAAGCGCGCGCCAACGCCCGTCGCGCCGGGGTGGGCTCGCTGGTGCATTTTGACGAAGGCGATCTGTTCCACTGGCGACCAGACACCGCCGAATTCAAAGGCGGCGGTCTGCTCACCGCCAACCCCCCCTATGGCGAGCGACTGGGCGACAGCCAGTTGCGCGACGATCTCTCCGCCAAATTGGAGTCCCTGCTGCACGGTCCGCTGCGCAGTTGGGGCGCGGCGGTGATTCTGCCCCAGGAGGCGGGACGCGGGTCGTTCCAACTTCCTGGCGGCGCGCCGCAGGAGGCGTTCAACGGCGCCATCCCGTGTGATCTGTGGATTCGCAACACCGCGAGCGCCCCCGCCCAAGCCGCCGATGCGCCGCTCTCCGAGGGCGCGACGATGCTGGCCAACCGGCTGAAGAAGAATCTCAAGCGTCTGAAACCGTGGCTCAAGCGCGAGGCGCCGGAGTGCTATCGCGTCTACGACGCCGACATGCCCGAGTATGCGGTGGCGGTGGATCGCTACGGCGAGTGGGTCCATGTGCAGGAGTATCAGCCGCCCAAAGATGTCGACCCGCAAGCGGCGGCGCGCCGCTTCGATGAGGCGTTGACGGCCATCGGCGCCGCCCTGGACGCGCCCCCGGAGCGCATCGTGGTGAAACTGCGCAAACGGCAGCGCGGCGAAACCCAATACACCCGGCAGGATGACCAGGGGCGTTTTCTGGTGGTGGAAGAGCACGGCGCGCGCCTGCGCGTCAATCTCACCGACTATCTGGACACCGGCCTGTTCCTGGATCACCGCCCCCTGCGGCGCATCATCCAGCAGGAGTCCATGGGCAAACGCTTTCTCAATCTTTTCTGCTATACCGGCGCCATCACCGTGCACGCCGCCCTGGGCGGCGCGTATGAATCCCTGAGCGTGGACATGTCTGGCAACTATCTGGACTGGGCGCGGCGCAATCTGGACGAGAACCGCTGCGACCCCAAACGCCACCGCATCGAACGCGCCGACTGCCTCTACTGGATCCCCCGCTCACGCGAACGCTTCGACCTCATCGTGCTCGACCCACCCACCTTCTCCAACTCCAAAAAGATGGTGGAAACGCTGGATATTCAACGGGATCACACCATGCTGATCAGCCAGACAGCGGCGCTGCTCAATCCTGGTGGAACGCTCTTTTTTTCCACCAATCGCAAACGCTTCCAGCCCCAATGGGATGCGGATTTCGGCGTCTCCGACGGATTGACGATTACTGAAATTACCGCGCAGACCCTGGACCCGGATTTCAACCGCCAACCGCCGCCGCATCGCTGCTGGCGTGTTGAAAAAGGGCTCTAATGACGTCATTGTGCAGTAAATTATTCAAAGCCCCGGATTTTTGAGGTATCTTTTCCCCTGGCGATCCGGCGGCGGCAGTCGTACAATCGCACCATTATTACAATTCGTCGGGATCACACCCCATTCGCCGGAGCGCAGTCCAGCCTCTGAGCGAGGAGCCCAAACGCATTGAGTTGAGGAGGTATTTCAGTGGCTGACAACAAGAAATTCCGCCTGGTCACCCGCAGTGACTTTGACGGACTGGTGTGCGCGGTGCTCCTGCGTGAACTGGACATGATTGATGAGATCAAGTTCGTCCACCCTAAGGATATGCAGGACGGCAAGATCGAAATCACGGGTCAGGACATCACCACCAACCTTCCCTACGTGGAAGGCGTGCACCTGGCTTTTGACCACCATGCCAGTGAAATGATGCGTCGGGGCGAAAAGAAGCCCGAGAATCACATCATCGACCCCCACGCCCCCTCCGCGGCCCGCGTGGTGTACAAGTACTTCGGCGGCGCCGAAGCCTTCCCCCGCGTCTCCTATGACATGATGACCGCGGTGGACAAGGGCGACTCGGCCATGTTCACCGAGGAGGAGGTGCTGCGCCCCACCGGTTGGGATCTGCTCAACTTCCTGATGGACGCCCGCACCGGCCTGGGCCGCTTCCGCGACTTCAAAATCTCCAACTACCAACTGATGATGCATCTGATCGAGTACTGCCGCGATCGCACCATCGAAGACATCCTGGAAGTGGAAGACGTCAAAGAGCGCGTGGAGCTCTACTTCGAGCAGGAAGAGAAGTTCAAAGAGCAGATCCGTCGCTGCTCCACCATCTACGGCAATCTGGTGGTGCTGGACCTGCGCAACGAAGAGGTCATCTATGCGGGCAACCGCTTCATGATCTACGCCATGTATCCGGAGACCAACATCTCCATTCACGTGATCTGGGGCTTCCAGCGTCAGAACACCGTGTTCGCCATCGGCAAATCGATCATCAACCGCACCTCCAACACCAATGTTGGCGAGCTGTGCTTGAAGTATGGCGGCGGCGGTCACCGCAACGCCGGCACCTGTCAGATCGAAACCGACAAGGCTGAAGAGACCCTCAAAGAGATTGTGGGCAAGATCAACGCCGACGGCTAATCAGTCTATGGCGGTGGCGTTATCGCCCTGTTGTCATACAGAAAACCCGAAGGGCTCCCCTTCGGGTTTTCTTGTTCTGGACACCCTCCCCTCATCCACAGGAGCATCGTCCCATGGTGCGAATACAGACAGAAGACTTCTCAGTGGACGAGGAGACGCGGGCGCTATTGGCGCACAACCCCCGCATTGGCGGCATCGTGACCTTTCTGGGCACGGTGCGGGACTTCTCCAGCGGCGAGGATGTGCAAGCCATCGAGCTGGAACACTACCCCGGCATGACCGAGCTGGAGCTGGAGCGTATCGAACAAGCCGCTCTGGCGCGCTTTTCCATCGACGCCATCACCGTGGTTCATCGTGTGGGGCGGCTGACGGTCAGCGAAAATATTGTCCTGGTCATCGCCGCGAGCATGCATCGCGCTGCGGCGTTTGAGGCCTGCCGCTACGTCATCGATCACCTGAAGGTGCGCGCCACCTTCTGGAAAAAGGAGTTCACCGCCCAGGGCGAGCGCTGGGTGGACTCCTGCCCCGGCTGCGAAGCCGCCGCCAGCCAGTGGGACGACCTGAAAGCGGGCCACACCCATGCCGACGCCTCAGACAAAGCTCACGACCATTCCCATCACCACCATCACGCCCACGACGCCGCCGCCCATCGCGACCACGACCACGCCATCTCCTGGGCTGGCCTGAACGTCGGGGTTCTGACTCTCTCCGATAGCCGCACATTGGCCCAGGACGCCAGCGGCGACGCACTGGAGGGGATGCTATTGAACTACGGCGCGCAGAGCATCAAACGCGCGCTGCTGGCCGATGAGCAAGCCGCCATTGAGGCGCATCTGCGTCAATGGGCCGATGTGGAGCGCCTGGACGTGATCCTCACCACCGGCGGCACCGGTCCCGGACCACGCGACTGCACCCCGGAGGCGACCCGTACGGTGACCAATCGCGAGCTACCTGGATTTGCTGAACTGATCCGCAGCGCCGGACTGGAGCAGACCCGCACCGCCGTGTTTACCCGAGGGGTGAGCGCTTTCCGGCAAAACTGTTTGATCATCAACCTCCCCGGCTCTCGTCGCGGCAGCGCACATTCGCTGCAAGCGGTGGCCGATCTGGTTCCCCACGCCCTGCGCATGGCGCTGGGCGGCGGTCACGGTTAACACACGCAGGAGCCCTTTATGATCACCTATGAAGAGGCGCGCGCGCGCGTCCTGCAGAGCGTTTCGCCTATTGATCGGACCGAGACCGTTTCCCTGGATGACGCTTTGGGGCGGGTGTTGGCGCAATCCATGGTCGCTCCATTTAACGTCCCTAACCACGCCAACTCCGCCATGGATGGCTACGGCCTGCGCCATGCCGACTTGAGCGACGCCCCCACCACCACGCTGACGCTGGCGGGGGAAGTCGCCGCCGGGGATTTCCGCGCACAGCCGCTGGAGCCCGGCCACGCGGTGCGCATTCTCACCGGTGCGCCCATTCCGCCGGGCTGCGACTGTGTGGTCAAACAGGAAGATGTCACCGTGGCGGGTCAACAGATCACCCTGCCCTCGAATCTGGCGCTGAACAACAATATCCGCCCGGCGGGAGAGGATATCGCTTGCGGGCAAACCTATCTGGAGCCTGGCAAGGCGCTCACGCCGCCGGATATCGGCCTGCTGGCCTCCATGGACCAAACAGAAATCCCAGTTTTCGCACGGTTGCGCGTGGCGGTGCTCTCCACCGGCAACGAAGTGACCCCAGCAGGGCAACCGCTGGCGCCCGGAAGAGTCTACGACAGCAATCGCGCTGCGCTCAAAGCCGCCATCACCGCTCTGGGTTGCGAGTGCGTCGACCTGGGCGTTGCGCCGGACGATCTGGCCGCCATTGAAGCCGCCCTACGCGATGGCGCCGCGCGCGCTGACGCGGTGATTACCAGCGGCGGCGTCTCGGTGGGCGACTACGATCTGGTCAAAGTGGCGCTGAAGAACCTCGGCGACATCGACTACTGGAAAGTGCGTATGAAGCCCGGCAAACCGCAGGCTTATGGCGTCATCGGTCCCGCGCGCTTTTTTGGTCTTCCCGGTAACCCGGTCTCAGCCATGGCCGTCTATCTGCTTATTGTGCGTCCAGCGCTGCTGAGGATGATGGGTCTTGCCGAACAGCCGGAGAATCTTTTGCGACTGCCGCTACAGGGCGGTTGGCGCAAAAAACATGACCGACGGGATTTCCTGCGCGCACGCGTTCACTTTCAAGGCGCGCAAAGTTACGTCACCACCACCGGACCGCAAGGCTCAGGGGTATTGAGCGGCATGGCGCGCGCCAACGCCTTTATCGCATTGCCGGAATCACCAGTGGTGATTGCGGATGGCGATTTGGTGGATGTGCTACTCATAGACTACGCGCCGGGAGTATGATGATGAGCGACCCGCTGAGCCATTTTGATGAAACCGGGGCCGCGACCATGGTGGACGTGGGCGCCAAAGCGGTTACTGAGCGTATCGCCATCGCCGGGGCCTCGGTGTGCATGCAGCCACAGACCTTGCAACGCATTCTGGCTCACGGTGTGGCGAAAGGCGATGTGATGGAGGTGGCGCGCATCGCCGGCATCATGGCGGCGAAAAAGGTTGATCAATTGATTCCGCTGTGTCATCAACTAAATCTCACATCTGTTAAAATTCATTTTGAACCCGTGGTCGAGGCCAGTCGGCTGGAGATCACCGCGCGGGTCAAGACCAGTGGTCAGACCGGCGTGGAGATGGAAGCCCTGACCGCAGCCAGCGTCACTGCATTGACCGTTTACGATATGGTTAAGGCTATGGACCGCGCGGTGCGCATCGAAGGCATACGATTACTGGAAAAATGCGGCGGCAAAAGCGGCCATTTTGTGCGCTCCGCACAAGATGAACCGTAAGTTCACGCTGAACGTGATGTTACTGCAAATGAGAGCTTCATGGCGCTAATCGATCCTTTTGGTCGGGCTATTACTTATCTGCGACTATCCGTCACGGAGCGCTGCAACCTGCGCTGTCACTACTGCCGCAAACCCGATGATTTCAATGAACGCGAGGATGATCAGGTCTTGAGCATGGCGGAACTGACGCGCTTAGCCCGCCTGTTTGTGGAGCTGGGAGTAGAACGCATCCGTTTGACTGGCGGCGAGCCACTGCTGCGCCAGGGCATCGTCGAAATGGTGGCTGAGCTCACTGCGTTACCAGGACTTCAAGAGGTCAACCTCTCCACCAATGCGCTGCTGCTCGAGCGACTGGCTGAACCGCTCAAACTGGCGGGACTGGGGCGCATCAATGTCTCACTCGACACTCTAAGACAACCAACCTTCACGCAAATCTGTGGCGCAGGGGATCCGGCTCGCGTCGTTGCCGGAATTGACGCCGCCATCGACGTCGGATTGGCCCCGGTGAAATGCAATATGGTGGTGATGGGTGGGGTCAATGACGATGAGATTGGCGACATTCTGAATTTTGCCCGTCAACGCGGCGTGACATTGCGATTTATTGAGACCATGCCCATTGGCGAGGCCGGTGCGCAAAGCATGTCTCGCTACATTCCGGCGCAGGAGATTCTCTCTCGCGTCTCCACTCTACTCGGCGCAGATCTGATCCCGGCGACAGAGCACCGTGGTCCAGGACCGGCGCGTTATTTCCACATTGCAGGCAGTCACGCCACAGTGGGCGTCATCTCGGCGGTCTCGCAACACTTCTGTGATAGCTGCAACCGAGTGCGCTTGACGTCGGAAGGTCAGTTGGCTCTCTGCCTGGGCGATGTCGGCCGGGTGGATCTGCGCGCCCCTCTGCGCAGCGGCGCACAGGACGAGTCAATGAAACAACACATTCTTCAGGCGCTGGCGCAAAAACCTTTGAAACACCCTTTTGATCAAGGCGGCTCATCAGGGAATGACATGGTCGCCCTTGGGGGTTGACATGCTCAATGAAGCTTCATTATTTCAGCATTTTACTGATACCTGAACACAGCAGAGCAGGTGTGCGCGGAATCATTTTTACCACAGCATGTCTAATAAGTCGGTGGATCTAATCACACCGGTTACGCTAACGGCGCCTTTTTTCTCATAACAAGTGAAAAAACATGACTAGCAGAATTCATGGTCTCGCATTGATTCGCTGAATGCCTGTAAATTTTTTCTGAAAAGTTTGCCTGTTACGCGCGCTCAAGCCGCTTTTTGTCTTTTACAGGCAGATGATAAAAGAGTATATCTAGTTCCAGATATGGGAAATCAATTACGGACGGGGATGCCTGTTATAACACAGACTGGCGGTGATTTTTTTACTCCCCGACCATCCCATGCGGCATGCTGGTTTTACAGCATGACGCCTTTACCTTGCCGGATAACAAGTCCGGTCGCCACGTGGCACAGAAAACGAAATAGAGACCATGACTCTAAGTAATCGTATCCGCACAGCGCGCGAATATGCCGGCTTTACGCAAAAAGAGTTGGCCGATCGCGTCAATATCAGCCAGACCGCCGTACACAAACTCGAATGCGGTCGCTCACGCTCCTCTCGACGTACTGTTGCAATCGCCCTGGCCTGCGGTGTAGATCCCATCTGGCTGGAGACGGGAGAAGGCAGTATGGTCAACGGGCCGGTGGGCGCGTTCGGCCACGCTTCCGATTCCGAAGCCACTTACTACGCACACGGTCAGAGACACTACTTCCAAGCGCCCATCATCTCCTGGGATGACGCCGCTCAGTGGGCCGCCAACACTGAAGAGAGTGGAAAAGAGCGCATCGATCACGACGGCTGGGCCCCGGTGGCGCAAGGCGTCTCCGGTAACGCATTCGCTTTGCGCGTGATTGGCGAATCCATGGAGCCTGAGTTCTCTGACAAGGATATCATCATTGTCGATCCTTCAGCCGAGGTCGCTCCAGGTCAACGCAACTATGTAGTCGCCATTGTGCCGGACCACAGCGGCGCGCCGATGACCTTGGACGCCAACGTACGCCCGACCTTCAAAGAGTATGTGATGGACGGCGGCATGAAATTCCTGAAGCCGCTTAACCCCCGCTACCCTATGGTCCAAGTGCAAGATGAGATCATTCTCCTTGGCGTGGTGGTGAGCAAATACAAAGAGTATCGCTAGTCATCTCGGCAACGCCTGTAAAAAAACCCCGCCAAGCCGAAGCTTGGCGGGGTTTTTTATGCGGAAAGACGCTTGGTCAAATTTGGCCTCAACTCGAAGCAGACTGACGTAAAACGCGCAGACCCCCAATTCGCCACAGCGCCGGAACCCCTAAAACCGTCACCACACAGTAAGAGATTGCTTGATAGATTAAAACCAGGCTCAGCGCCTCTTCCGCGCCAACCCCAAATGGCTTGAGAACCAGCACCGCTACCAGTTGAAACACGCCGACATAGCCTGGAGTTGAAGGCGCCAAGCTGGAAAACGCCAAGGCTGCAAAGAGAAGCGCGCACACCACAGGCTCCGCCTCGACGCCCACCGCAAGGGCTGTGGTCAGCATAAACCCAACCTCAAGAGTTAACCAAACCCCTGTCCACAGCAGAAACGCCGTCAACGGACGCCATTGATGCAATCCTCTGGACCCAAGAAGGAATTGACGCAACATGTGCTGAAGCGTAGCGGAGAAACTCTGTGGCAGCCGCGAACGCTCCAGCAGCGCAATCAACTTCTCTTCAAATAGCGGCAACGCAAGTAATATCACCAAAACCAAGGGCGCGCCCAACGCCATGGCCCCGCCGCCGCCGCTCAACCATGCTGGCGCCGCATCCAACAACGCCGTCGCGGCGCCCAGCAAACCCGCCAACGCTGCGGCGTCTGCAATGCGCTCGACCACAACTGTACCAAACAAGAAATTGCGCGAAACGCCGCTTCTGGCTGCGAGAGTAAAGATCCGCGCCACTTCGCCAGCCCGTGCAGGAAGGTAATTGTTGCCCAAATAACAGACCATATTGGCGTCGAACACCTGCCGCCACGGCAGCGGCGCCGAGGAAGACATGGTCAAGCGCCAACGCTGGGTTCTGGCCAGGAACGAGGCGATATGAATCAGTGCAGCAAGGCCGATAAGGAGCGGATCCGCTTGAGTCATACGCGCCCAAAGCTGAGCAAAATTCACATCACGAAAGGCTGCCCACAGCGCCACTGCTGCAATGGCAAGCGTGACGACAAGAACCAGATGGCGCTTAGTGATCATGGGCGCTGATGACTCATCTTGTGGCAGAGTGAATTTCAGAGGCGAATGAAATGAATGGCTTACTTCTGATGACGCAACTGATAGAGGAAAAAGGCTTGCAGGGTGGGACCATCCATCACGCCGCCGGGTTTGGCGGCCATCTCCAACATCTCCGCTTCAGAGAACCACCGCCCTTCGACAACGCCGATCTCTTCATCAATGGGGGCGTTTTCATCCAGCAGGCAGTTCTGTGCGGCAAACAGCGCGATGCAGGCGTTGGCCAATCCGGGGACGGGGTGAATGCGACCCAAATCAAGCATGTCCGGTTGCGCGCAATGCAGGCCGGTCTCTTCATACAACTCTCGGCGGGCGGCGACTTCAGGCTGTTCGCCATCATCCACAAAGCCGCCAGGAGCCTCCCAGGTCCATGCATCCACCGGGTGACGATAGATGCGCAGCAGATAGTAGGCGTTGTCCCGCACCGGCAGAATCATCGCGCCGGACAGTCCGGCGGAGCGCATGGATTTGGGCTCCACTACAAGATAGTCCGGCACATGATCGCCGTTGGGTTGCGTCAGCGCATCAGCATAGATGCGAAAGCGGCTGTTCTCCAGCGCCAGACGGCGCGCGTCCCAAGCATAGGGACGCTCGCCAGGAGGCGGACGCCAACTCACTGGTCGCCGTTCTGGAAGTGAATCGCGGTATCCGGGTCATAGACCATCACCTGCGAGCCGGTATGATCGATGCGCGTATCCACATGGATCAATTTGTTCAAACGTTCGCGCACGCGCTTCTGCAGCGCCGGACGCACACAGAACACCATGAAGCCGCCGGAACCGGCGCCCATCAGCTTGCCGCCACTGGCGCCCGCATCCATGGCCGCATTGTAGATCTCATCAATGCGCTCATTGGTGACGCTATCGGAGAGCTCACGCTTAAGCTTCCAGGACTCATGCATCAATTGGCCAAAGTGATCGATAGGCTGCTTGATATCGGTGAGGATATCGATGCTCTCATCAACCATCTTGTACATGCGCTTGAGCTGCTTCTCTTTTTTGCCTAGATTGGCGATCTTCTTACCCGCCACATCGGAAGCAAACCGCGTAATGCCGGTAAAGAAGAGCATCAACGAGCCCTCCATCTCCTGCATCCGCTCGCCGGAGAGGATCATGGGATCCACCTGGAAGGAGCCGTCGCGCAGGAAAGAGATCTTGTTGAAGCCGCCCAACGCCGCCGTAATCTGGTCCTGACAGCCCACATTCTCTTTGAGCACATTCTGCTCGATGTGGATCGCCTCCTGGGCCAGTTGCGCCTTAGTGACCATGCGGCCATTGAGGGCGTGGATGGCGCTCAGGAAGCCCACGGTAAACGAGGAGCTGGAACCCAAACCAGAACGCGCTGGCAAGTCGGCGTCGTGGTGAATCTCCAGACCACAGTTGACGCCGTGCTCCTGCATCACGCCGCGCACCACCGGATGTTGAATCTCAGAGAGCTCTTTGACCAACTCCACTTTGGAGTAGACGATGCGGTGCTTGTGCTCGAAGAACGGCGGCAGACGCCGCACAGTCAGATAGCAGTATTTATTGATCGCCAGCGCCAGAACCGCGCCTCCATGCTCCTTGAACCAGGGCGGGTAATCGGTGCCGCCGCCAAAGAAGGAGACTCGAAATGGGGTGCGGGTAATAATCATGAGCAGACCTCATACATCCAGCAGGGCGATGCGATCCAGACGCGCCTGGAAGAACGCCTGCGCCTGCTGGTAACTGTCTGGCGTGCCAAAGTCGATGAAGGGAGCGCTGACCACATCGGCGCGAATGGAGCCGGTGGGCATCGCGGCAAAGAAATCTTTTTCCAACGAGGGGCCTGCGCTCGCCATGAGACGATCCTGCTGGGCGGACTCCAGCAGATAAACTCCGGCGTTGATCAAACCCGGACCGGTGCGCGCCGGATCCTTTTCGGCGAAGCGGGAGATGCGTTCGGCCTCGTCCAACTCCACACAGCCGAAGCGGCTGCCATCCGGCACTTCAACGCAGAGCATGGAGAGATCCGCGCCGCTCTGTTGATGACCGCGGGCGAAAGCGCCCAGGTCAGCGTCCAGATAGGAGTCGCCATTCATGATCAGGCGCGGCCCGGCAGGCGCATCCATCTGCGGCAGCACAAAGCGCAGCGCGCCCGCCGTGCCGAGAGGTTCAGACTCCACAAAGCCTTCCACCCGCATCCCCTCCGGCAGGTCCAACTGCGCCAGATGGTCGCGTATCGCTTCGGCGCCGAAGCCCAGGCAGAAGACGATGTGATTGGCGCCATAGCCGCGCAGCCACGCCAGCAGATGACGCAGATAGGGCTCGCCCGCCAGCGGCGCCAGCAGTTTGGGGGTTTCGCCCAGAACCGAGCGAATGCGGGTGCCCAGACCGCCGGCCAACACCATGACAGGGGTGTTGGACAGCGACTGGTCGATGGGAAGCGTCGCCACCCGTTTAATCCGCTTACACGTTGGTGTAACGGGTGTTGCGGAGCATGGTGTAGCCCTTGATGAGCTCTTCGATGCCCATGTCCAGGGAGTAGGCGGGCATAAAGCCGGTGCCTTCGATCTTGTCGTTGGAGACGATGTAGTCGCGCTTGTCGGGATCTTCGCCGATGGGGGCTTCCAGAGGCACGAAGTTGGGCAGGTGCTTCTGGATGCGCTGGCACAGCTCCAGCTTGGACAGGTTGGCGTCGGACAGGCCCACATTGTAAGCTTCGCCGCGCATGGTGTCGAAGTTGTCCAGGGAGTGCATGAACACGCGGGTCACATCGCGCACGTGGATGTAGTTGCGCTTGAAGTGGGACTCGAACAGCACCACGGCGCGGTCATACACGGCGCGGTAGCAGAAGTCGTTGACCAGCAGGTCGATGCGCATGCGCGGGGCCATGCCGAACACGGTGGCCAGACGGAAGCTGATGGCGTTCTCACGCTCCAGCAGCGCCTCTTCCACTTCCACTTTGATTTTGCCGTAGAGGGAGATGGGACGCAGCGGCGAGGTTTCGTCGCAATACTTGTCCTTCTCGCCAATGCCGTAACCGGAGTTGGTGATGGGCATCAGCACGCGCTGCTCTTTGCTCATGTGCTTGAACATCATCAGCACCGCGTCGCGGTTGACGGTGATGGTGCCCACTTCGTCGCGGCTGCACAGGGGCGCGCCCACCAGGGCGGCCAGCGGAACCACCACGTCGCACTTGGAGACCAGATCCTTCATGATCTTCTCGTTGCGCACGTCGGCGTTGACCACCGTGAAGTTGGGGTTGGCGCAGGAGGTGTTGAGCGAGGATTGCTGGAACATGAAGTTGTCGATCACAGTCACCTTATGGCCCGCAGCCAACATTTCGGGGACCATAATCGAGCCCAGGTAGCCAGCGCCGCCCGTAACCAAAATGTTGTATTGCTCCGCCATGGTGTCACACTCCTGAGATCGTGATTGCTGAATACGATGGAACGCGCGCGAATCGCGACGTCCTATGTGGAAAAAAGGGGGCTATTATCGTTATGCCGCCGCTGGATGTCAACCGGCCTCACTCCCATCAACGCCAGAGACGTCATAAATCACGAATGCCTCACTGCGATGGAGTATTGGCAACGGCAACTCCGGCGTAAGCGGCAGCTGCGCACAGGCGTCTTCCAAACAGTCGTGCGCGGGCGGCTGGCCTGGCGTTGGCGTCACCAGAATGGTCCATTGCGGATAGCGCGCGCGCAATGCGCGGATGCGCGCCATATCCAGCACCGCCATGTAGCGTTGCAGCAACGTCACATCGCTGCGCGCATTGAACTGTTTCGAATCCCGATAGAAGGCCCGCAAATCCGTATATCCGTATACGCTGTCGGCGATTTGGCGCACAGCGGGGATGGCGGCGGGGAAATTGGACATGGCCAAGAAGGTCCAGCTATCGGCCAGACTCGCCCGCAACATCATTTTATCGTTGCTGGTGTCGGCATAGGGCGGCGCCAGAACGACTGCGCCAAGGGGCGCGTTGCGCTGAATCCACTCCCCGGCGTCACGGGCAAAGGCGATGGCGCTGGCAAAGCGCGTCTTTTGCATGGACGCAAACGCGCTCACGCCCCACACATCCAGCAGTAGCGCCACAGCGACAAAACCCGCCATCGCCACCGGCAACAAGCGCCCAGATTCGCTCCCAGAGGCCGCTGGATTGCCGGGCCGCCACAGCAGCAAACGCCACTGCAGCAGCGCCGTCGCCACAGCGAGCAGCAGCAACTGCTTGGAGGGCCCCATCTGGGCGAATCGCCACGCAACCAACGCCCAGAACAGGGCCAACCCCGCCCAGGCGAACAGTCGAGTTTGCGGCTTGACGGCCATCCCCCACAGCAGCGCCGCCATGAGTGGGGCCGCCATCCAGAGATCGCCGCGCAGCAGCATGGCGGCGGCCAAAGCCACCCCCAGCCCCAACCCGGATGCCGCGCCCACGCCGCCGCCACGCATCGCCTGCGCAAGGGCGCCCACCAGCCAAATCACCGCCAACGGCGCCAACAGAAAACCGCCGCGCGGCAAAGTGGCGGCGCTGAGAGTCATCCAGTGCATCAACGCGCCCACCAGCGCCGCCGCCCAGGCCAGCAGGATCATGCCCAGCACGCCCCAGGTCACGCGTTTGAGCAGATCAAGACCAGGAGCGGTCTGTTGTGGCGTCGCCGCCCGCATCAGCAGCAGCGTGGTGAGGGCCAGCACGACCATCTGCGCCATCTGCATGGGCTCGCGCCAGGGATAGTACTGCGTGGCGTAGTGACCATTGCCCACCAGCTCCATCCACAACGCCTGATCCGCCGCTAAGACCACTGCGCCGGAGGCGCCCAGCACTGTGAGCAGTTTCCACAATCCTGGAATAGCCAGAGCCACGCACAGCGCGCTCCCCTGGCCGATGGCGCGCCAGGAGATCGGCTTGGCGAGTAGCTCCATGCCCCATAACGCCAGCAGAACCAGACCAAAATAGGTGGGGTAGATCCACGCGCTCAGACCCGCCAGGGCATAGGCGAGCAAACGCCGGTTATAGGCAAGAGCCGCCAACGCCAGCACCCCGGGAAGTTGCCCCAGCGCGCCGATTTGATGGCTTTTGAACAGCACAAAACCGTAGGGGGCCGCCAGGGTCAGCAAGGGACCGGCGGAGAGAATGATGAGCAGCGCCGCCGCAGCGCCCACATGGGAGCCGGTTACGCGTCGGCCCAGCAGCGTAATCGCCGCCAGCGTGCCGCCAATTTGCGCGGCAAACAGGAGAGTGAGCCAACTGAATACAGAAATGCCGGTGGCGGATTCGGCGACGCCAATGAGATCCGCCAGTAGCGACGGGATGCGGGTGGCGTAGATGGTGACGGGAAACGCCGGATCGACGGAGAGCGCTCCATTGTGCACCAGCACACCGAGCAGCAGCTCCGATTCGTGATAGATCAACTCCAGATCAAAACGCCAAAACGCCCACAACGGCCACAGCACAACGAGGGCCGCCGTGAGCGCCAAGGCCAGGGGCTCGCGCCCCCGCCACGGATTCAGATTGATCACGCGTTATCCCGCGCGCGCAGGTTGGCCATCAGACTGGGATCCTCATCCAGCAGCTTGCGCGGCAGCGTCATGGCGCGCATCTCCTTGATGTGATCCAGCACATTGGTCCCGAAACGCTTCTCCACCATGGAGAGATAGCCTTGATCGTGGAAATAGCGATCGAAGGCGTAGTCGCGGAAGGCCAGAATCTCGCCTGCGCTGAGCTGATCGTTGGCCAGCGGCAGGGTGTCATAGGCGTGCTGCGAGAAGTGGTGCCACTGCTCGGGCAGTTTGGCGCCTTTGGACACCGCTTCGGTGTAGAGTTGCGAGCCGGGATAGGCCATGGCCGAGTAGAAGTTGATAAAAGCGCTCTTGAGCTCCAGGGCCATGTCCAGGGTGCGCTGCATCGACTCCAGAGTGTCGTCAGGCAGACCGAAGATGTAGTTGCCCAGCACGTGAATGCCCGCATCCTCCACCCGCCGCACCGCCTGCACGATCTCGGAGTCATTCAGGCTCTTTTCGGCGCCGTCACGCACGAAGTCGCTGGCGCTTTCGATGCCCAGGGCTAACCAGTTGATGCCCGCCGCGCGCATTTTATCCAGCAACTCAGGATAGGCGGTGTCGACGCGGGCGTAGGCCCAGATATTGACGTCATAGCCGTTGGCGATGATGCCGTCGCAGATCGCCTCCACATGGCGCTTGTTGAGCACGAACATCTCATCGACGAACTTGATGTTCTTGACGCCGTAATTCTTGACCAGATTGCCGATCATCGCCACCACCGTCTCCGGGCTCCACATGCGGTAGCTGGGTTTGCCGAAGGGGGCGTTGATGCAGCAGAAGTTGCATTTAAATGGACAGCCCAGGGTGGTGTAGAGCGAGGCATAGGGCTGGCGTTGATCGATGTGATCAAAACAGTGCCAGTTGTGCGCGCGATAGCGATCCATGGGCAGCAGATCCCACGCTGGCAGCGGCATGGTCCCGTCCAGATCGGTGATCAGCGGCGCGGCGGCCTGGGGCGGGATCACCTCGCCATCTTCGATGCGCCACAACGCCGGGGCGCGGCTGACGTCGCCGGAGCCCTTGAGGGCCTCGACCACCGCTTCGATGGTGATCGGGCCTTCGCCGTCGCACACGTAGTCCACCGCCTCCTCCATCAGGGTGCGCTTGGGCAGCGCCGCTGGATGGGTGCCGGTGATGAGAATCTTCTGCGCGGGAGAGGCCTCTTTAATCAGCTTCGCGATCTTACCGGCGCTGGACATGTTCTGCGTCGACGCCGACGGTTGGAACCCATACACCGGAATCACGATCAAACGCGCTTTATAGTCCTCTACGGCGGCGCGCGCGGCGTGTTCGGCGGGGCCGGACATGGCCGGGGTGTCGTAAATGGCGACGGAGTAGCCTTTGCGACGCATGTAATCGGCGAACATGGCCGAATAGATGGGCGGCTCAATGGCGGACATGCCGTCGCCCAAATTTTGATAAAGTTGTTTGCGGTCGCCGGGATTGATAAAGAGAACGTCCAGGGGCTGGGCCATGATATTGGAAACTCGTCTGGATAGGAGGTCTAAACGCGCAGTGTCAAAACGGACGGATACGAGGCGAACCCCCGCATCACGCTACTGGAATCTGGCCAAGATACGCCCCCCTATCGCTGTGCGCAAGCCGCCTTGCGCCGTCATTGCGCGGTGCGTATAGTGGCGCAACCCAAAGGCCTCTGTTTCATTCCAGGCGCAAACGCGGGCGCATCACCATTTATTATAGATGGCGCCGCGTTTATCATACTGTTTTCTTGCAAGGAGCACTCTTATGTCAGAAGTCCTCGACGTCAGCAAAACCCAATTGGAAGGCGTGTTGCTGATCAAGCCCCTGACGAACTTTGAAGATTTTCGCGGCGGCTTCGTGGAGACTTGGCATCAAGAAGCCTATGAAAAGGCGGGCATCGACGTTAAATGGGTGCAGGACGACCTCTCCTGGTCCCACCAACACGTGCTGCGCGGCTTCCATGGCGACTGGAAGACCCATAAAATGGTCTGCTGCCCGTACGGTCGTCTGTGGGTGGTGATTCTCGACGCCCGTGAGGATTCGCCCACCTACGGCAAATCCCAGGGCTTTGCCGTCACCATGAGCAACCGCTACCAACTGTTTGTCCCCCCCGGCTGCGCCATGGGCCATGTGATCATGTCCGAGCTGGGCATGCTCTCCTACAAACAGAGCCAATACTACGATCGCGACAGCCAGTTCACCATCAAGTGGGACGACCCCCGATTCAATGTCTACTGGCCGGTGCAAAACCCGATTCTCTCCCTGCGTGATAAAGAGGGCATCTAACCCCCTCGCCGCACGCAGGCAGCGACCTCAATATAAAGATTAGGCAATCACACGCCTCACGGAGCGATATGACAATGAAATGGCCCTTGATGGTTGACAATATCCTGCGCGAAGACCTCGATAATCTGATCGAATTCCTCAAACAGGACATGCCGCGACTGACCCAGGCCGGCGAAGTGCGCGCGTTCCAACAGGAGTGGTCCGAGTGGCTGGGCGTCAAATACAGCGTCTTCGTCAGCTCCGGCGCCGCCGCCAACCTGCTGACCATGGGCGCCATCCGCCACCTGTATGGCGAAGGCGAAGTCCTGGTCCCCGCCCTGACCTGGGTGTCGGACATCTCCTCGGTGATTCTGCAGGGCCTGAAACCGGTGTTCGTGGACATCAATCCACGCACCCTGGCCATGGATGAAGATCAGGTGCTGGCCAAAATCAACGATAACACCCGCGCGGTGTTCCTCACCCACGCGCAGGGCTTCAATGGCCTCTCCGACCGTCTGGTGAGCGAACTGGAGAAGCGCGGCGTGCCCCTGATCGAGGACGTGTGCGAATCCCACGGCGCCACCCATAAGGGCAAGAAGCTGGGCTCCATCGGTCTGGCCTCCAACTTCTCGTTCTACTTTGCCCACCACATGAGCACCATCGAAGGCGGCATGGTCTGCACCAACGATGAGGCGTTCTACAACGCCATTCTGGCGCTGCGCTCCCACGGCATGACGCGGGAGATTCAGAACGATGAGATCCGTCAGAAGTGGATCGATGAGAACCCGGAGCTGTCGCCTGATTTCATCTTCGCCTACCCGGCCATCAACACCCGCAACACCGAAATCGGCGCCGTGCTGGGCCGCAGCGCCCTGCCCCGTCTGGACGCCAACAACGCCCTGCGCACGCGCAATTTCACCCTGTTGATCAAGAATCTGGATCCCAACATCTACTTCACCGACTTCGTCCTGGAAGGCAGCAGCAACTACGCCTTCAACCTGATCCTCAAAGAGAAGGATCCGGCCCTGCGCGATCGTCTGGAGAAGAAGATGCGCGACGAAGGGGTGGAGTTCCGCCGCGGCAGCGCTGGCGGCGGCAACCAGGTGCGCCAACCCTACGTGCGTCCCTACATTCGCGAAAACGAGTGGCTGGAGTACCCGGAAGTGGAGCATATCCATTACTACGGCTACTATGTGGGCAACTACCCCAGCATGAGCGAAGAGCAGGTTCTGGAACTGTGCAAGGTGCTCAACAGCATCTAAGTGTATAAAAAGGAAGATTGGCAGCCCATGGACGCCACCCTCAAAGCCCTATCCGCCAAAGCGCACTGGGTGCGCAAGGAGATGTTCCGCTTGCACCAACGCGAGCCGGAAACCCGCATCGCCTCGTCGCTCTCGCCCATTGAGATGCTCACTGCGCTCTACTATGGCGACCTGCTGAAGTTTGACCCCAAAGACCCCCACTGGCCCGGACGTGATCGCCTGATCCTGAGCAAGGGCCATGGCGTCATCTCCATCTATCCCATTTTGGCCGACGTGGGCTTCTTCCCCGTCTCCGAATTGGAGAAGATCGGCGGCACCGACACCTTCCTGTCGGCCATCCCCGACGCCATCATCCCGGGCTTCGAGACCACCAACGGCTCTCTGGGCCACGGCGTCGGCGTGGGCTGCGGCATGGCCCTGGCCCTGCGCGCGCAGAAGAGCGAGTCGCAAGTGATCGTCATCAATGGCGATGGCGAAATGAACGAAGGCTCGGTGTGGGAAGGGATCATGTTCGCCGGCCACCACGGCCTGGATAACTTGATGCTCATCATCGATGACAACAAGTACTCCATGCTGGGCGCGCAAAAGCGGGTCATGGGGCTCGACCCCATGGCCAAGAAGCTGGAAGCGTTTGGCTGGAACGTGGTGGAGATGGATGGCCATGATATGGCCGCCACCCACCAGAGCCTCAAGCAGATCTGGAATGTCCGTGATGGACGTCCGCGCGCGGTGATTTCCCACACCGTGAAAGGCGTGGGCGTGCCCGAGCTGCTGGATAACGATCTGTGCCACGTCTCCACCCTCAAGTCCGAACGGGTGGCGGAGATTTTGGCGGACCTGGAAGCCCAGGAACCGAAGGGAGACGCGTAATGGCGACCATGAGCGGGAAAAAAACCATGCGTGATGCGCTCATCGCGCGCGTGCATGAAGCGATGGCCACCGACGAGCGCATCTTCTTCCTGTCGGCGGACATGGGCGCGCCGGTGCTGGACCACATCCGCGCCGACTTCAAGGATCGCTTCATCAATGTCGGCATCGCCGAGCAGAATCTGGTCAACGTCGCCGCCGGTCTGGCTCATGAAGGTTGGACTGTTTATGCGCTGGCTATCGCGCCGTTCTACCTGCGCGCCTATGAGCAGATCCGCATCAATCTCTCCCTGGCGCAGCATCTGCGGCCCATGAACGTCACCATGCTGGGGGTGGGCGTGGGCGTCAGCTATGACGTCTCCGGCCCGACGCACCACTGCCTGGAAGACATCAGCGCCATGCGCGTGCTGCCGCGTCTGACGGTCTGTTCGCCAGCGGACTGGGTCACCTCCCACGCCTTCTATGAGACCACCCGCGATGTGGCCTCGCCCAAGTACCTGCGCTGCGATAGCAAGCCCAACGAAGCGATCTACACCGACACGGATATGCTCGACTTCACCAAGGGCTTCCACGAGTTGATTCAAGGCGAGCGCGTCTGCCTGGTGACCACCGGCTATATGACGCAAAAAGCGCTGCGCACCCTGGATGGGTTGAAAGACCCCTCCATCGGCCTGGTGGACCTCTACATGCTCACCGAAGGTCTCAACGAAGCGGCGCTGTTCGAGACGTTGAGCCGTTACGACCGCATCATCACCTTGGAAGAGGCGTTCACCAATCGCGGCGGCATCGACTCCCTGGTCTCCAACCTGCTGCACAATAACCACTCCACCATTCCCATGGAGCGGTTCGGGTTCGACAACCAGTACCATTTCAAATTCGGCACCCGCGACTATCTGCATGATCTGGCTGGCTTTGGCGACAAACCGCTGGTGGATGCGCTGTCACGCAACATGGCCGATGTGGCCGCCGCCCGCGCCATGTAATGCGGGCTTTGCCCATCACTGACTTTATGCCGAGTGATTCACCCAAATGAGCCAACAGCACTCTGACGCCGCCCAACCGCAACTGCTCTCCGCCGTCTTCTCCATGCGCAATGAGGAGGGCGTGCTTGATGAGTTGATCGCGCGCATGCGCGCCGCCCTGGACCCGGTCGAGAACCTCGATTACGAGTTGATCTTCGTCAACGATGACTCAACGGATCGCAGTCTGGAGATCCTCACCGCCTATGCCGCTGAGGATAAACGCATCAAGGTGATCAACACCTCGCGTCGCTTTGGCGTGATTCAAGGCAACCTGGCCGGTTTCCGCCACGCCAAGGGCGACGCCATTGTCTATCTGGACGCCGACCTGCAGGATCCGCCGGAGTTGATCCCCACCTTGATCGAAAAGTGGCGCGAAGGGGCGGAAGTGGTGCACACCACCCGTACTCACCGTCATGGCGAAAACCCCGTCAAGATGGCGATCACGCGCGGCGCCTATCGGGTGATCAATTTCTTCTCCGAAATTGAGATCCCCATGGATACCGGCAACTTCAAGCTGATCTCGCGCCGGGCCATGGATGAACTGCTCAAAATCAAGGAGCAGGAGCCGTTCTTGCGCGGTCTCGTGTGCTGGGTGGGCTTCAAGCAGGAGTTCGTCTACTACGAGCGCCAGGCTCGCTACGCAGGCGTTACCCACTTTGCTCTGTTGCGCAGCTTCAACCCCACGCGCAGCTTTGTCTCCGGGGTGATCGCCTTCTCCACCATCCCGCTCTACTTTGCGCTGCTGCTGGGGATGCTGGTCTCCAGCGGCTCGTTCGCCTATCTGCTCTACATCATCGTCACACGCCTGACGGGGATGCACCAGCCCGGATGGTCGGCCATCATGGTGACCATGCTGTTCCTGGGCGGGGTGATTCTCTTCACCATCGGCGTGCTGGGGGTCTACATCGCGCAGATCTACGCCAACGTGCAGGGGCGCCCGCAATATATCATCGATAATAAGATCAATCTCGACGAAGACGAGAGCTGAACACTGGCGTGATCGGGAAAACAAAACGGGCCGCATCGTACGATGCGGCCCGTTTTGTTTTCACTCTAGTGAGTCAAAACCAGAACTGCACAGAACGGCTAATGTTTGTGTGACGTAGATTGAACTTGCGCTGACTATTGGCCGCCGACTGGTCGGCGGCGGGGTCTGGGGGCCGCGCCCCCAGCGGGTGTGGGCGGAGCCCACGGTTTGGTTGTTGATCTTGGGAGCTCGAGGGCGTAGCCCTCGATATCTTTCATGACCAATACCCAAACTGTCCGATTCTGATTTCAACTGACAATATTGGCCGCCGACTGGTCGGCGGCGGGGTCTGGGGGCCGCGCCCCCAGCGCCAATGGGGACAAATCCAGGGCGGACCCACGATTTGGCAGAATTGCCGAATCGGACTCGCGCAGCGAGCCCGCAGGGTGAAGGCCATGGATGGCCTGAATCACGGTGTAGTTGTTGACCTTGGGAGCTCGAGGGCAAAGCCCTCGATATCTTTCAGCGCCCATATGTTCACTTTTGAATGCTAGCGGCTCTATATAAAACTCAACCAATTAATGGGCGTCTCCAGAGAGTTTGGCAAACCGCTTGCGCATGCGCCGCATGCCCATCCACACCGTCACCAACACCACCGGCACAGCAATGCCTGTGGCCAAATCCAAATTGATGGGCGCGCCAAGATTCTTGATGGATTTGAACACATAGCCGCACAAACTGATGGCGTAGTAGCTCACCACCATCACCGAGAGCCCCTCCACCGTCTCTTGCAAATGTAGTTGCAGTTTGGCGCGGTGATCCATGGAGGCCAGCAGTTGGCGATTCTGCTCGGCCTGGAACACCTCCACACGCGAGCGCATCAGCCCCGCAACCCGCGCCGCGCGTTCAGACAGATCGTGCTGCCGTGACAAAGTGGACTCACACGTGGCCATGGCTGGCTCCATACGCCGTTCAATCAGATCCGCCAGAGTCTGCAATCCGGCGATGCGCTGCGTTCCCAACGACGACAAACGCTGCAACAGGATCGCGTAATAGGCGCGGCTGGCGCCCAGTCGATATGTGGTGCTGGTGGTGATGGACTCAATCTGTGCGCTCAACTCGGTCAAGCGTCGCTGAATCTCCGCATCGCTATTGGGATCTTTGGAGTCCTTCATCTCAGCGGCAATAGCGGCCAATCCTAGATCCATCTGTCGCAGTTGCGGAATCGCCGCACGCGCCACCGGCAACCCCAGCAGCGCCATCATGCGGTAACTGGTGATCTCAGAGAGCCGCTGCACCAGCCGCCCCGCGCGCCACTTGCTCATATCCACATCCTTGATCAGAATGCGCACAAAGCGGTCGGGATGAATGCGCATATCCGAATAGATTTTGGAGGTTTGGCTGGGAGTCAGATTGCCAAAGATGGGGTTGCCTTTGAAGATCTGGTTCAGCTCCGCCATATCCCGTTCCGGCGCATCCTTGGGATCGATGGCGATCTGCACTGCGCTCAGAAGACGTCCCGGACACTCATCGGTCCAGTCCAGCGGCAAACGCTCAATCAACTGTCCGTCAAACGGTTCGTCAAACGGCTCATCCAGATAGAAGGTGTAGGAGACGAACTCCGTATGCCGCTCCCATTTGATCCGCAGCGTGGGGTTGAGTTGACCAATGAAGTGGTTGGTGTCGGGCGCCGGGCCTTGGATGCCGAAAAAGCGGCACAGGCGATCCAGCCCAATGCGATCCTCATCGGCGCCGCTCTCGCCGGTATAGAAACCCAGATGCAGCACGCGAGCGGGCGATAGCACCGGGATCGGCGGGCGCGAGTGCAACTCCATGGCCAGCCATTCACGATCGGGATGCTCTTTTAGGGGAAACGTCGCCACAACTCACTCCTGCTCGCGCCACACCGCGTCGATCAATCACTCCCGTGAATACCAGGGTATTATGTTAGCATTCTCTAATGATCGAGGGTAGCGGCCACGCGCATTGGCGGCGCAAACACAAAAAAAGGGCGTCCCGCAGGACGCCCTCTTGATGCCGTGCGCCAACGCGCCGAGGCTTAGACAATCCCTTTGAGATTGTAGCCCGGCTCGATGGAGATGCGCTTCTTCTCCTGCACATGCTTTTTCACCACATCCCACACCGGCGGACCATCCACCTCGCCCATGGAGGCCCAGCCGGAGACCCAGTACTGCTTGTTGGGCTCCACCGCTTTGCCGTTCAACTCCATGGCGCTGATGCGCTTACCGATGCTCTCGCCCAGGGCGATTTTGTAGCGCAAACCACCCACACGCACCATGTCGCCGCCCTGCTGGCGATAGGGATCGGGGTTGAACAGGTTGTCGGCCACATCCTCCAGAATCACCTTGATCTGCTCGCCGGTCATCTGACGGCGGTAGGTGTTGGGGTAGGTGATGGCGGTCTGAGTGTAGATGGCGTCCATGGTGATGTCCTGCCCCGGCAACAGGCTCACGCCCCAGCGGAAGCCCGGCGACAGCGAAACCTCGGACTCCATCTGGGTGTTGAGGGCGTTGCAGATCAGATCGTCGAAGGTGCCGTTGAAGTTGCCGCGACGATAGAGCAGCGAGTCGGTCTTGCCCACCACGGTGTTGATCTCTTTGAGATGCGGCGCGCGAATCTTCTCGATCAAGCCCGCCATCTCCTTGTCCGCCGGAATCAGGTTGGAGATCACCGGAATCAAGCGGTAGTTCCAACCGGTCATGCGGCCATTGGCCACCTCGATATCCATTCGCGAGAGGAACTTGGTGTTGGAGCCGGAGTTGCACACCAGGGTCACCCCTTCAGGGTTCTTCACCTGGGTGGGCTGCGGCACCGCATCGTGGGTGTGGCCGCCCAGAATCACATCCAGCCCCACCACACGGGAGGCCAGTTTCAGGTCCACGTCCATACCGTTGTGGGAGAGCAGCACCACCACCTGAGCGCCCTGCTCGCGGGCCTCATTGACGCGCTCCTGCACCGCATCTTCCTGGATGCCCATGGACCATTTGGGGAACATGCGGCGCGGATTGGCGATGGGCGAGTACGGGAAGGCCTGGCCGATGACGGCGATTTTGGTGCCCGCCTTCTCATACATCTCAAACGCTTTGAACACCGGCTCTTCCCACTCGGTGTCCACCACGTTGTGGGCCAGGAACGGGTAGTTGAGCTTTTCGATATTGGCCATCACCTGCTCGGCGCCATAGGTGAACTCCCAGTGCGGGGCCATCCCCTCCACGCCCAGCAGGTTACAGGCGTCGATCATGTCCTGGCCCTTGGTCACCATACTGGTGTAGCTGCCCTGCCAGGTGTCGCCGGAGTCCAGCAGTAGCACATTGTCGGCGCCGCGCTGATCGCGAATGGCTTTGACCAGGCTGGTCATGTGGGCGAAACCGCCAACCGGACCGAACTCCTGCGCCAACTTCACATAGTCGGTCATGGTGTAGGCGTATGCCTCCACGCCGCCGGGCTGGAAACCGAAGTGCTTGAGGAAATCCTTGCCAGTGATGTGCGGGGCGTTGCCCGCCGCGCCGCCCACGCCGATGTTGGTGTCGGGCTCGCGGAAGTAGACCGGCAGCAGCTGCGCATGACAATCGGTAAAGTGCAGCAGGGTGAGTTTGCCTTTGTTGTTGAACTTGAGCAGTTCATCAAAGCTGGCCTTGCCCGCAGCGCGCAGCAAACCCGGCGCGCCCATCAGACCCGCCGCCGTCAACGCCCCAACCTGCATGAATTCCCGACGCGTCAAGCTCATATTTCCATCCCCCTGTGCACGGCCTGAAATGGCCAAAGTGTCATATTGAATAAAGAATCGCGCGCGGATTCAGGCCATTTCGGGCAGAACCCGCCCAGCCGGGACCGGGGGGCAAAACGCCCCCTCGGCAACCCAACTGGTGTTCAGGATCAAAAGATCGTGAAATTACGGACGGAAGCCCGGCACGTTGACCGGCAAACCGTTGGAGATGGAGGCCAGATAGACCTCCAGAGCGATGTAGTAGTCATCGCCATAGGCTTTTGGCTGCGCGCGCACGTTCTTGTTGCAGGTGCGCAGGCGACGCTGCATGGAAGCGGGTTTGCCCCACTTCAAGCGATAGGTGGGCCAGTGGTCGATGGAGCCCGAACCGATGGTGGCGCCTGCAGCGTTGCGTCGCTCGCGCTCCGGACCTTCGGGCAGTTCCGCCACCAGTTTCGCCAGCTCGCCCATACCGGTGTTATCCGGGGCGCTCATGAACTCGGCGCGGATGTTGGTCCCGGCGGCGACGTTGTGGCAGTGCTTGCAGGCGACGTCAAAGTGGCCTTGGCGCTCGTTGTAGAACGCTTCGCCCTTTTTGACCCAAGCAGCCATAGGGCCATCGGTGCGCACCGCCAACGGCATGCCGTTGGAGAGCGACTTGACCGCCAACATCAGCAGAATTTGATCGCCGCTCTCCCACTTGAGCTCTTTTTGCCCCATGTGGTCGGTCAGGCAGCTATTGATCTGGGTCTGCAGTAGCGCAGGCTTGCCCGCTTTGGGATCCCATTTGGGATACTGCGTGCCCACGCCAACCAGACGCGCGCCGTTTTCGCCGTGACAGGAGGCGCAGCTCTTGCCGCCGCGATCCTTATTGAAGGCCGCCATGGCTTCATCGAGCACGCCCTCGGTGGGCGGGAACTCGGCCATTTCAACAAACTTGGGCGAGTATTTATGCAAGCCCTGGTCGATGGCCGAGTCATACCCTTGAATGTCCATAGCCAGCGCCGAACCGGCGAAGGCGAGCGCGCCGATCAAGCCGCTCACCACGCCCAAACGGCGAGGATTCATTGATTGTTTCATTCTCTCTCCCCCTCCGTTATTTGACTTTGGCGCTTTCGGTGAACACTCCGCCTTTGTTGTCTTTCCAGGTCATCACCAGCTCACCCGGGGCGTCGGCCTTGATGTAGAACGACACGAAGGGGTTCTGGGAGACCGCAGCGCCCCACTCGGCCTGGAACACGGTCTTGCCGTTGTACTTGCCTTCCACGGTTTCGATGTAGTGGGCGGGAATCTTCTCGCCGGTTTTCTTGTTTTTGCGCAGGCCGGTCTCCATGGGGTGCTTGATCACCGCCTTGACCTCGGCCACGTCGCCCATTTTCTTCACTTTAACTTTCGCTTTACCGATGCTGGCCATCTGATATGCCTCTTTCCGTTTGTTCGCTTAGGATGCGTTCTGAAGTCGGTTTGTCGCGAACTGAGATCAGCCGCCGCAACCGCCGATGGTCACTTTCACCTCTTTGACGGCGCCAATCAGTTTGCCGCTGTTGGTGCGGGCGATGGCGCGCACGTTGGAGGTTTTGCCAATCTTCAGACGGGCCGAGACATAGGCCTTGCCGTTGGCCGGAGAGAGCACATATTTACCCGCAAACGGAGTGGGGTTGTTGTCCACAAACACGCCGATGGACTCAATGTAGTTGCCCGCTTCCATGGGGTGATCCACTTCCACCTTGATGGGCACCACGGCGCCGTTTTCGGCGATGATGGGGGCGTCGATTTTGACCGCCGGGGAGTCGGTAATGGCGTCGCCGCCCATGTACTTCTTGATCGACTCCATGGACTTGGCTTCATCAGCGCGGGCCGCGCCCACGGGAGCGCCCACAAAACCGGCGGCGATGGCGGCCAAACCGGCGTTCTTGAACAGACCACGACGGGTCACTTGCATTTTTTCAGACATGGAAAATCCCTCCAGTAGTCGACTATCGATCGGTCTTGGCCGACAATTATTGCTGTGCGGTCTCAGGCTTCATGTTACGCAGCGTCAGGAGATAGGCGATGATGTCCTCCACCTCCTGCGCTTCCAGAACACGCTTGCCCTGCCAATCTTTACGGATGTTCGATTTGCCTTCGTTTGAGTAGAAGGTGAACATCACAGTGTCGGGATTATCCACTTTGGGATTGACGATCTTCTGGCGAATCCAACCCACCGAGCGCTCGTTGTGTTGCATCGCGTCGAGCATGTTGGGTCCGGCGCTGCCGTGGAAGGTTCCGATAGGCATCCAGTGACAGGCGATGCAGTTGCCTTTGGAGCGGGTGGTGACCAGCTTGGCGCCGTTCACCGGATCTCCCGGCTTGTCAGTCAACGGCGTGGCGATGCCAATCTCCTCGGCGCTGAGCTCTTGCTCGGGTTGGTTGGCTGCGCACCCGGCGGTCAGCAGCATCGCCGCCAACACCGCCAAAGAGCGGCTCAATCCTGATTTCATAAGTGTATCCCCCTAAATCGAGTCAGAAAACTTCCGGCCAATGCGCTAGCGCCGGTTCAACACAGTGTCATCCCCCTTGTGCGTCACGCGGATTCATCACAAAGAGTCGCAGACGCAGCGCTCGTTTTTGGGAGGGATGCGCCGCGTCTGCGGGACGAATACATCGCGTGAACGGGTACCATGTTTACCAATCCGCCTGCGTTTGTCCATCACTC
Organism: Magnetofaba australis IT-1; assembly: GCF_002109495.1. NCBI lineage: Bacteria > Pseudomonadati > Pseudomonadota > Magnetococcia > Magnetococcales > Magnetococcaceae > Magnetofaba > Magnetofaba australis. The sequence continues at coordinate 512,482 of NZ_LVJN01000018.1, read as the reverse complement.
TTGCGCGTCTTCAGGTATTCACCCCACAATATTTTTGCGTATTTTCACTTTTTATATCTACATATATCAGTGTACTCTATTTGACTAATCCCAATCGCATGGCGTAACGCACCAATTCCGCCGTGGTGTGCACATTGAGTTTGCGCATCAAGCGAATCCGATGCGTATCCACAGTTTTCGGGCTGATTTCCATCTCTCTGGCCATCTCCTTGTTGGTCAATCCAGAGGCGACCAGCCGCAGCACCTCCCGCTCCCGCGGCGACAAGGCCGTGGTCACTGGGTCGCCAGGATCCAACTCCGCCACCCGTTCCCGCACAGCTGCGCTGTAGAATTTCTCTCCGCGCACCACCGCGTCAATGGCGTCGGCCAACTCGGAAAAGGTGTTGTCCTTAACCACAAACCCCATGGCCCCGGCGCGCTCCCCCTCCAGCGCCAATGTGGGGTCGATGTGCATGGTCAGCAAGATCACGCGGGTCGCCAGCTCCGGGTCATCGCCCAGACGCCGCGCCACCTCAATGCCGTCCAACCCCGGCATGGAGATATCCAAAATCGCCACATCGGGTTGGAGTTTGCGAATCAGCGCCAGCGCCTCATCGCCATCGGCGGCGTCACCGACGATCTCAATGCGCCCATCCCCCGCCAGCAGATGCGCCAGCCCCTGCCGAAAAATGCCGTGATCGTCGGCCAGCACCAACCGGATTACCGCGTCGCTTTCACCCATACCGTCATCCCCGCTCCCGGCGCTGCATCAAAGCGCGCCTCTCCACCCAATCGTTGGGCCTGCTCCTGAATAATGGAGAGACCCAGCCCACGATCCAACGAGCCCATCACCTGTTTCAGATCCGCGCCGCGACCATCATCCTTGACCATCAGCGTCACCTCGCCAGCGGCGCTGGAGGTCAACGCCACCTCGACGTGGCTGGCGCGCGCATGCTTCAACGCATTGGTCAGCGACTCCTGAAAGATTCGGAACAGGTTGTATTTGAACTCCTGGTCCAGTCCGTCCAACGCCCCTTCCGCAGTAAAATCGATCACCTGAGGCGCGTTGAGGGAGACGCGATCACACCACCAACGAATCGCCTGCTCCAACTCCATCCGCTCCAAAAACGAGGGCCGTAGCGCGGTGGTGACATCGCGCAACTGGCCAATGGCCTCGTCAATCTCCTGCAGCTCCAGTCGATAGGGCTCCTCGCCACCCCCCGCCCCTTTGGCCGCCGCCTTCATCTGCAGGCCGAGTTTAATGGCTTGCAGCGACTGTCCAATGCTCTCATGCAGCAGATTGCCCAGCCGCTTGCGCTCCTCGATCTCGAGTCGATTCTTGATGTGCCGAATGGAGGCCTCAATGTGCTGGCGCCGGGTCACATCGCGGGAGATGCCGCGATAGCCGGTAAAGACGCCGGACTCATCGAAGCGCGGCTCGCCATTGGTCTCCAGAATGACGCTGCGGCCATCGTTGGCGCGCAGAGTGCTGACAAAGCTCTCCAAGCGCGCCCGGGCGCCGATTTGCGGAGCCAGCAGCATGCGGGTGCGCTCGGCTTCCGCCTCGGGCATCAGGTCGAACGGCGAGCGCCCCAGCAGCGTCTCCGGCGCCATGCCCAGCATCTCCTCCACCCGCGGACTGACATAGGTAAAGCGCCCATTGGCGTCCAACTCCCACAGCCAGTCGGAGATCTCCTCGGCCAAGCCGCGATAGCGCGCCTGACTCTCCCGCGCCCGCGCTTCAGCCAGCTTCCGTTCACGCAACTCCCGCGTCAGGGAGGCGCGGGATTTGGCGATCTCCTCAGTGAAGCGATCCAGCAGCTCTTCCAAAATAATCAGACGGTCGCCGCGCCGCAGACGCCCCAGGGAGATGCCCAGATCGTTGCGCGCAAACTGTACGATGCGCGCGCCGAACAGCTGGAGTTTGCGCGAGATCCACAGCAGGGTGAGAAAGAAGGCGGCGAAGTAGACGGCGATGGAGACGCCGATCTGGCGGCGATCGGATTCCAGAATACGATCCTGCAAACTGGCCAGTGTCTCCAACGGCGCCAGGGTGGCGACCTGGAAGCTCATTTCCGAGGAGAATTCATAATTGAAGAAGTCGCGCTCCACCAGCACATAGCGATCGGTCAAGGCGGAGATGCGTTCACCGGGCGCCACCCGGGTCGGGTCGCTGCTGGCCATTACCTCGCCGCTCTCATGGCGCAGGAACACCTGCACGCCATGTTGATCAAAACGCCGGTTGAAGGTGGAGAGAAATTCGCTATTGAGCGGCGCCACCAGCACCAGCACCGCTTGCAACGCTCCTTCCCCGTTGCGCGCCTCAACCGAGGCCAGATAGTGGGGCAATCCCCCCACCGAGGTGATGGCGCCGCTGGGCCCGCCCACCCGCAGATAGTCCAACAATTGCGCCTGATAGTCATCCAGCGGCAGCGGCGTGCGCGCGGCGCTGTAGGTCTCCCAGATGCGATATTGACCATCCAGCAGCAGGAAGTGCACATGGCGCGAGAAGTTACGGATGAGTGAAGCGGGCGGCAACCACTCGGGGATGCGTCGATGGCTGATCAAGCGGCCATCCCGCCCCCAACCCGACTGGGCGCGCTGTTGAATATAGGTCTGAAACCGCTCCTGTGCGGCAAACAGTCGCCCCACCTGGACCTGATTGCGCAAAAACTCCTCCAACTGCGCCAGACTGCGACGCGCCTCCTCGCGCAAGCTCTGCTCCAACTGCTCTTTGAGCAGGGCGCTGATGCGGCGGTTTTGCAACTGCTCCTGGGCCATCCAGGAGGCCGCCCCCACCACCGACATCACAAACAGGATCTTGATGCTCAGCGGAATCGCCCGCGTGATGCGCATCAAGGCGGCTCTCCCACCAATTCACCGCCGACAAAGCGCCAACCAGCCTTGCGCAGCGCGCCCACAGGAATCACCCCAAAGGCGTCGCCGACTTGAGTGACGTCGGTTTCAAAGGCGTCCAGAAAGCTCTGCGCCAACGGTTTACGCAGCGCTTTATCCTCCCACAGGGCGATATTGTGGGCGCGGTAGAAGGGGTAGCGCGCCGCCAACAGGTGGGCATCGTCGCGCGGGTCCATCCCGTCGATGCGCAGCACTTTCACGCGTCCTTCGCTGCCGACATAACGCTCGATGTCGTACAGCACTTCATAGCCAATGGCGTCAGGAAAACTGGCCACTTCGTGGATCATGGCCGGAATACTGCCCACTTCGTTCATCTGCGGCGAGAACAGATCCTCATGATCGAGAATGGCGCGCCAGTGGCCCGGGCGCTGTTTACAATGCAGGCGCGATACCGGCCAGATGGGACGATCCAACGGGTTGCGCCCAGCGGGGACGGGCAGATCACGCCAGTGACGGATGCGACCGGCGAAGATGGCGCGCGCCTGTTCGACGGTCAGTTCATCGATGGGATTGTCGGGATGGACAATGAGCGCCAGAGCCGACACCCCCAGTGTATGAAAACGCAGCCCAGGCAAACGGTCGCTGGCGGCGGGCGGACAGCAGAAACCGCCCATGTCCACCCGCTTGCGCACCAGCAGTCCCTGGGAGACGCTACAGGTCCCCTCCTTTACCGCCACTCTTACGCCGTGCTCGGCCTCAAAGCGCTTGGCGAAAGGCGCCACCATGGAGTAGAGGTGCTGATCCATGGTCATGGCCAGATTGGCGCCATCGGCCCAGACATCATATTCGATCCCCCGCGCCATCCAACTAGGCGGCGCCGAAAGCGGTTTGTTGGGATCGGAGAACTTGGGCCCGGCCAGATCCCGACCCCACTGCTGGCGCGCCTGGGGGGGGATTGAAGGCGGTTGCAGCGCACCCTGCTGCGCACCGGACTCCGCCACAACGCGCGGGCTAGCCGCGCCTAGCGCCAGCGCCGCCAATAGCGCATAAAAAGCTGTGCGCGCGCACAGCCTGAACAGACTGCGCCATGCGCCGCCACAACGCCTGCCGTCAGACTTCACGCCGTTGGTCATACGCCCCCTCTTGCCACTCAAACGCGTCAAGTCAGCGCTGCGTCTTGAAGAACCCCAGCTCACACTCGACGGTCAACAACGCCACCATCCTGACGAATAGGCGGCATTTTAACAAACATTACGCCCTTTGCCGTCGGGAAAAGCGCTACACATTCCCGAAAATGGGGCGTATCGTATTGGGAACGTAACCGTTTTAATGCACACTTGGCCCAGCAAGCGCCCTATGGATTTGACCCCCTATCGATTCGCTCATGCTGCAGGCAGACGCCTGGCCTATCGCCGTCGCGGCGATGGAGCGCCGGTGCTGATGCTGCATGGAGTCGCCAGCTACTCCTTCCTGTGGGATCCCATTATCGACCGGATGAGGGATCGGTTCGACCTGATCGCGCCGGATCTGCTGGGCTGCGGCGCGTCGGAAAAACCTGAACACGCCGACCACTCCATTCGCGGCCAAGCGCTGTTGATGGTCGCGCTGCTCGATGCGCTGGAGATCGATAGCGTGCATCTGGTCGCCCACGACGTCGGCGGCGGCGTGGCGCAGATTCTGGCGGTGGATCATCCCCAGCGACTGCGCAGCCTGACCCTGATCAATCCAGTCGGCTACGATTACTGGCCGGTGCAACCCATCACCACCATGCGCGCGCCGGTCATTCGCCATCTGGCGCAGGCGGTGATGAATCGCTCCATGTTGCGTCTGGTCATCCGCCATGCGCTGTATCATAAGGAGTTGCTGACCGCAGAATTACTCGACGCCTTCTGGGCGCCATTCGCCTCCGAAGAGGGCAGACGCGGCTTCTTCCAACTCATTCGCGCCATCAACAACCGGCTCCTCACCGAGATTCAACCGCAACTCCAACGCATCACGCTGCCCACGCTGCTTGTGCGCGGCGCCGCCGACGCCTATTTGAGCGCTCACATCATCAGCGATCTGGCCCGCGACATCCCCCATGCGCAGACGCACACCCTGCCTCAAGGCGGCCATTTCATCCAAATTGATCTCCCGAATCAAATCTCGACGCTGGCGGCGGAATTTCTCAGCCAGCTCGAACTTTCGTCGAAGAATATGGAATGACCGACGCCCACGACAACAGCGCCGCCGCGCTCAGAGAGCAGATCGAGCGCCTCAAGCAGCGCAACGCCGAGTTGAAAAAAGAGAACGCTGAACTGGCCAGTGAAGCAGATACCGTGTTGCATCAGCGACTGATGGCGGAAAAACTGAGCTTGGAAGAGACCAGCGAACGCGCCATCAGCACCTTTATCGAGAGCCTTTCGGCGTTTAAAAACCTGCCCTTCTGCGCCTACTTGCGCGTGGAAAACGATACGCTGATCGTCCAGGAAGCGCGCTGTATCCACGCCTCGCCCACAGGCGAACCGCTGCCGCACATCCCGTTTGACGCCCCATGGAAAACCCTGCTGGATGAGGCCGAACCCTATTGCGATCTGACCGCAGCGCAACACGCGTCGATGAAACAGAGCATTCCCTGCCCGGCGCAACAGCAGGTGTGCGACGGCTATGTGCTGCCGGTGCACCTGCAAGACGCCCTCGTCGCTGTGGCTTTCATCGCCAATGATGACGCCCAGGCCACCCGCTACCGTAACCACGCCTTTGCCTTCTCCAGCCTGGTGGAGACGCTGCAAACCCGCTTGGAGCAACTTTCTCGCGTGGAGTGGCTGGAGCAGGCCATTGCCGAGCGCAATGCAGCGCTTTTGCTGAGTGAACAGCGCCTCTCCCTGCACCTGGAGCATACGCCGCTGGCCGCCATCATGTGGGACGCAGAACTCAACTGCATTCAGTGGAATGCCGCGGCGGCCGATGTTTTTGGCTTTACCGCCGAGCAGGCGTTGGGTCGCAACGGCATGGAGCTGCTGGCGCCCGCCCATGAGCGCCCGCGCATCGAAATGTACGTCAAAGAGTTGTGGGAAGGCGATGGCGCGCTCAAGGTGATCATCGAAAACGTCACCCGCAGCGGGCGCATCATTCAATGCGAATGGTTCAACACCATTCTGAAAAATCCCGATGGCTCGGTGTTGGGCATCGCCTCTTTAGTCAATGACATCAGCGACCGGTTACGTCTGGAAGAGGAGCTCAAACGCGCCCGTCGCGAGGCCGAGAGCGCCAACCAGGCGAAAAGCGTGTTTCTGGCCAACATGAGCCATGAAATCCGCACCCCCATGAACGCGATCATCGGCTTGTGTCATCTGGCCCTGGAGAGGGCCGAATCGGAGCAGCAATCCGGCTACCTGAACAAAATTCAGCGCAGCGCCAACGCCCTGCTGGGCGTCATCAATGATATTTTGGACTTTTCCCGCATCGAATCCGGCAAGCTCACATTGGACTACGCGCCCCTGCGCATGAGCGAGGTGATGGACAATCTGGCCAACCTGCTCAGTTTCAAGGCGCGAGAAAAGGAACTGGAGCTGCTGTTCCACATCGACCCGCAACTGCCGGATCACCTGATTGGCGATGCATTGCGGGTGGGGCAGATCCTCACCAATTTGGTCGCCAACGCGATTAAATTCACCGAGCAGGGCGAGGTGTTTCTGCAGGTGCAATCCCTGGGATTGATCGAACGCAGCGACGCCCAGGGGCCTACCTTGTTGGTGCGCTTTACCGTGCGAGACAGCGGCATCGGCGTCGATGAAGAGAAGATTGCACAGCTGTTTTTGCCCTTTGAGCAGGCCGATGACTCCACCACGCGACGCTTTGGCGGTTCCGGTTTGGGGCTGGCCATCAGCCAGCAGTTGGCGCAGATGATGGGCGGCCACATCGAAGCCGCCAGTCAACCGGGGCAAGGCAGTGAGTTTACCGTGGCGTTGCCGCTGCGCATTGACCTCTCTCCGCCGCCGCATACCGATGATCAGGCTCTGCGCTGGTTGGACAGCGCCGCCCTGGTGGTGGATGGCCGCCCCCACTCGGCGGCGATCATACGCGATCTATTGGCGCAATTGGGCTGTCGCCCGGTCATTTGCGCCAGCGCCGCCCAAGGCGTGCATTGGCTGCAGACGCAACGCGCCTATCCCGATGTGGTGTTCATCGACTGGCGCGTGCTGGAGCAGGACGATTGCCCCGAGTTGATCGCGCTGTGTGAACACAATGACGCCCCTTGGATCTGTATCTCACCGCGCCAATTGAGCAACGAACTCTCCACACTGCCGTCGGCGCCCAGCGCCACACTGCTCAAACCGACCCTTTTGGATGGGCTGCATCGCGCCCTGGACGCCGCCTTAAGCCCCACCATCGCGCCGACGCCCGCCACCACCAAAACCCCGGCGTGGCAAAGCGAAGCGGTGCGCGCCCTGCGCGGCGCGCGGGTGCTGCTGGTGGAAGACCATGAGATCAATCGCCACATGACCGCCGAAATCCTGGGCTTGGGCGGATTCCGCGTGGAGAGCGCCGCCCATGGCCAAGAGGCCATCGATAAGCTCAAAGCGCGCCCGTTTGATGTGGTGCTGATGGATATTGAGATGCCGGTGATGAACGGGTATGAGGCCGCCCAAATCATTCGTCACAATGAGCGTTTCAAAAATCTGCCCATTCTCGCCCTGACCGCCAACGCCATGACCGGCGACCGAGAACGCAGCTTGTCGGTCGGCATGAACGATCACATCGCCAAACCCATTGATCCAGAAGAGCTGTTCGAAAAGTTGGCGCGCTGGATGCGTCCGCCACAGACCAGCAGTGCGCACGCGCCACAGACGCCGCTCGACGGGGCCCAGGCCCCTGATGCTGGCGCCAGCCAACACACCCAGCAGGGCCTGGCGTTGCAAACCGAACCTGCGCTCCACCGACTGGGCGGCAACCGGGGTCTCTATGCGTCGATGCTGCAACGTTTGCCGCAGGCTTACAGCGAAATGATGACACACGTTGAGCAAGCCCTGGCGCAACAGCGGTGGCTCGAGGCGGCGCAACAGGCTCACGGATTCAAAGGGGTGGCGGGAAATCTCGGCGCCAGCACCATGCAAAAGGCGGCGGATGCTCTGGAGCTGTGTTTAAAATCGGAAACGCCGCAACAAGCCGAGGCTATATTGGCGAGCATGCGCCAGGAGATGGCGCGGGTGCAAAGCGCTATCACGGATTACCTTGCAGGCAAACCCAGCGCTGCAAACGCCCAACCCAACCATCAGACTCAAGAGAGTGCGCCTGCATTGCAGAGCACGCTCGATCCCCATGCCGCACACTGGAAAACGCTGCTAGAACTATTGGAAAACTATGATATTGAAGCGGAGAGTTTGCTTCATAAAATCAAGCAACTGCCGCTCAGTCCAGCGGAGCGTTCGGTGGCGCAACGCATTGATGAGCGCCTGTCGATCTATGATCTGGAAGAGGGCGCGCGCATCCTGCGCGCTTTCCGTAAAGATGGTGAGCCTTAATCGGTTGACGTCTCATCCAAGCGCTCCTGCAACCACGCCTTAAACGCCTCGGCGGGCAGATTGCGCTTGTGCTGGTTGCACTCGTGGCAGGCAGGGGCGCAGTTGGCCTTACTGGTGCGGCCGCCGCGCACCAGCGGCGTAATGTGGTCCAGGGTTAACTCTGCCGGGGGGAAACGGCGCTTGCAGTAGTAGCACTGGCCACGCCCCTTGCGATTGCGCCACCACGCCGTGCGTTTGAGCTCCTTGGCCTTGCGCCGCTCCCGCTCGATATGGTCGGGATCGGCGCTGATCAACAACGCATCCATCTGCGGCGGGTCAAATTCACTCATGACTCGGCATCGACCAGCGGTTGCGGCGCAAACGGCGCGATATCCAATGCTGGCGCGCGACCCTGCGCCAGATCCGCAATGATCTGCGCGGTGATGGGGGTCATGAGAATGCCGTTGCGATAGTGCCCGGTGGCGAAAAAGAGCCCGTCCAGCGGCCCGGCGCCCAGAACCGGCTGCCCATCCGCCGTTGCCGGTCGCAACCCCGACCACGCCTGCACGAAGCGCGATTTGGCCAATCCCGGCGCCATCTCCAGCGCCATGCCGGTAACCCGTTGCAACCCCTCGGTGGTGACCGCTTTGTCGAACCCGCGATCCTCCAGTGTGGAGCCCATCAACACGCGCCCGTCGGCGCGCGGCACGATGTAGCCCTTATAGCCGTAGATCACCCGCTGGCACACCGGCGGGCGGGTCTCCACCTGAATAATCTGTCCCGCCATAGGCTTGACCTGGGTGCGCAGCGGCGGCAATCCGGCGATCTGCGCGCTCCAGGCGCCCCCCGCCACCACCACCACCTCGGCCAGATGATCGCCATTCTGCGTGCGCACGCCCACCGCGCGCTCGCCCTCGGTGAGCAGACTCACCACCCGTTCGCCACTGAGAAACACGCCGCCCAGATGCGCCACAGCGCCCGCCAACGCCTGCGCCAGACGGATGGGATCCACCTGATGGTCGTCAGCATAGAAGTTGGCCCCAACGATGCTCTCAGAGAGGGCGGGCTCCAACTTGCGCGCCTCGTCGCGATCGAGGATCTCGACATTCAGACCACGATCCAGCATCCACTCGGCGCGTCCGGCGGCTAGCCGCCCCTCGGCGGGATCCAGCGCCACTTCCAGCACGCCGGAGTCCTCATAGCTGATATCCACCCGCGACAGATCCCGCAATTCGGCGGCGAAATCGCGAAACAGCGCGCGACTGGCCACACACAGCTCCAGGAACGGGCCCGCCGAGGACACTTCCGACTGGGCGCCGAGAATGCCCGCCGCCGCCGCCGATGACTCGGCGCCGGGCAGAGACTTCTCCAACAGGGTCACCGCATAGCCTGCTTGCAGCAGACGCAGGGCGCAGGCCGTACCCATCACGCCCGCGCCGATGATAATTGCGCGCTCCATGCTCACTCGCCTCCTGGTGCGTCCAAATCCATCCATACGCAATGGGCGCTCTTGCGCCGTTGCGGGTCATAATCACGCCACTTGGCCGCTGGCAACGCATCGGTGGGGACTTCGACAAACCCATTGCGCTGAAAAAACGCCAACACGCCGGAACTCTGCGTACTGGCGAACAGCGCGCGCAGTCCCGCAGCGCGACCCTGCTCGGCCAGTTGCGTCAGCAAGCGCCCGCCGATGCCTTCCCCCTTATAGCGCGTGAGCGCATAGATGGAGATCACCTCTGCAGCGCCCTGGTCGGCGTAGGGTTCACACAACAGTCCCGCCACCCCCGCCAGATTGCGCCCGGCGACAAACGCGCCCACGCCGTCTGTAAACAGCGCCAGCAGGTGCGACATGGGGCGCGGCATCAGATAGCCTTCGCGCTCACCGCGCCGCACCAGTCGTTCGACCTCGGCGTAATCGTTGATGCCCAGCGCACGCACCTGACAGTAGTGGCGCGGCGAGAAGAATACACCGTGCCCCTGGTAGGTGAACAGCTCCGCTTCGATGTCCGCCACACAACAGAGGCTTACCGCATCCACACCGCCGCACAGCATGGCGTGGATGGCGCGTAGCAGCGGTTGACGCGCGCCGGGCTCTTCAGCCATCTGCTCCAGGCGGCCCAGATTGACAAACCCCACATCGCCCACCGCGCCCGGTAGAGTCGCATCAGCGTCGCACAGCAACAGACGCTTCAGACGCAGCGCGCCGACAAAACGTCCCAAGCGGGCGAAGTAGTCCCCGGCGGGCGCGCCCTGCTCCAGATCCAGCACCAGCAGACGGCGCAACCCGCGCCACAGCTCCTGCAACGCGCCATGGGCGCCCAACGCTTCAGCTGGCGCGCTCCAGGCACCCAGGGCGCACGGGGTGATTTGCGGGGAGAATCGGCGTAATGCGTCGGTGGCTAAACGGGCCGCTTCGGCGTCGCAAAGGATCAGCACGCGCGCGCCCTCCAGCGCCAGCGCCTCCACTGCGCGCGCCAGCACCGACAGCGAGTCATGGGAGAGATCGCTGTTGCGGTGCAGCGCCAAGCCGACGATCTGCCCGCGAAACGCGCGCAGAAAGAAGCTCTTTTCCGAAAACGCCTCGGCATCCCGCATCGCGTCCGGCCACAAGGCTGCGTCCTGACTGCTCATGGGCGCCAAACCACCTTGCTCAACGCCATTGCGCGCACTGCTGCGCAACCACTCATCATCTCAGCCAACGGAAAATCCCTCTCCCGCCACCATGGGATAGATCACGGCTGTTTGCCTTCCAGAATGTATTCGCCGTATTTCTTGTCCTGCACGATGATGTGGGTAGTCAGCCAGTCCTTGAGGAAGCTCATCAGGCCCAAGTCGATATTGGCCTCACCCGCCTTCACCGCCTTGATGAACGCCAGCACTTGGTCGGTGAGATCCACATGTAGTTTGGCGTGGCCTGGCAGAACCGGATATTTGTGCTGGCTCATGATCTCCTCTTCGTGCTTGAAGTGGTTGACCGTGTAGCTGGCCAGTTCATCCAGCACCGCATGCGCCTTCGGCCCGGTCTCCCCGGAGACCATTAGCCGATAGACATCATTGATCAATTTCACCAGCACTTTATGCTCAGCGTCCATGGCTTTGATGCCGGTGGCCAGGTGGTCGTTCCAGGGCATGAAGTCACGCTCGACGTCCCCCTCCTGGCTCATGGTGCTCACATAGAGCTGATCGAGCTTCTCAAACAGTTCGCGGCGCAACGCGGCAAAGTGCGACATCGCCTGGATCGCGTCATCTGGATCATCATGGGCGGCAAGGCGCACCACCTCTTTGGCTTTTTCATGAATCCGGTTATGGACGTCCACCACCTCCTGGAACAGCTTCATCTCGCCCAGGCTCTCCTGACCGGCGCCATACAGCCAATTGCCAAATTTACACTCTCTGCTGCTGGTCACCTCTTCCGGCAACAGGGATTGCCGTCCGCGGATCACATCCTCAAGCTTACCCAACCACTCCAGATGCCAGCCCTTGGCTTCCGATACATTGAAGGGGGGGGCTGGGATCAAGAAACCACGTTCTGTGTCGCTTAGGGCATGGCTCGATTCATCGATCACATCGGTGAGGAAGCCGGAGTGCTCGATGGAGCCATGCAGGAAGTGCGACAGCTCCAGCGACTCGATCATCTTCTTCTGCACCACAATGGAGGCGCGGTAGATTTCGCCAGCGCCCAACTCCACATTGGCCGCGCGCTGCTGCGCTTCGTCGCTCAGATTGGCCACATTACTGGCCAACTGCGCCACGTCGGTGGCGGTGCTGGCGATCTCCGCCGTACTGGTGGCGGCATCCATGGCCACCCGCGCCACCGCCTCAGCGGCCGCCGAGAGCTCGTTGGCGTTGCGCGTCACCTCTTGAGCGGATTGGCGCACGGTCTGGATCGATTCGGCGATCTCGCTGACCCCAGCGGCCTGATCATCCACCGAGTCGGTGATGGCGCGGTTGGTGCCCGCCAGTTGTGAAATGACATCCACCACCGACTGGTTGGCGCTCTGCGCCTGGGAGCTCTCATCCTGTATGGCGCTGATCTGCGACTCGATGGACTTGGTGGCCTCTGCGGTCTGCGCAGCCAACTCCTTGACTTCGTTAGCCACCACGCCAAAGCCTTTGCCTGCCTCACCGGCGCCGGCGGCTTCAATGGCGGCGTTGAGCGCCAGCATATTGGTCTGGTCGGCGATATTCTTGATCTGCTTGGCGCTCTTGCCGATCTCGAACACCAGCTCGGTCAGTTTCTCCATCACCGCCTGAGTGTTGGAGGCGTTCTGCGTGGCCTCACCGGAAAGCTTATCGGCGCTCTGACAGCGCTGTCGCACCTCATCCAGGGACATGTTCAGCGCTTCGACGGCCTGAGAAACGTTCTGCACCGACTCACTGGTCACCTCCAGGCTCTGATTCACCTGACTGAGATTGGAGGTCATCTGCTCGGCGGCCGAAGCCATGGTGTTCACGTTGATGCTGGCCTGCTCGGCGGATTCGGCGATGCCGCTCACCTTGCCCGCCAGCAAACGCGAGGATTTGTTGCCCTCTTCGATGCTTTGGCGCGCGTTATTGACGTGGCCATTGAGCTGCTGGATCTCAGAATCCAGCTTATCGTTCTCCAGCGTCACCTCCTGCACCAGGGTCTTGGAGCGTTCAGCGTCTTCAAACAGGGAGGATTTCAGCGGCACCATCTCGCCGACCACCGATTTGACCGACTGCGAATGCAGCGCGATGGTGCGCAGCAGCCACCCCATCTGCTTGGCCATATCATTGATCTTAAGGACAATGGTATTCAATTCATGGGAGAAGGTGGTGCGCAGGTCACTGCGCAGATCGCCGATGGCCAACTGGTCCAAATAGCTGTTGATGACGCGAATCTGACCATTGAGCCCTTCATTGAACAGCACCAGAGCCAGGATCAACACCAGACCCAGGAACACCACCACAATGGAGACGTAATACGCGGCGTCCACCGCGGCGTGTTTACGCGCGCGCGACTCACCGGCGATGAGCCCCACCGTGGCGTGCATCTCCTTGAGCAGCTTCAGGCTGACGCCATTGATCTTGTCCCGCAAACCGGGCATGGCGGCCAGATCCTGCGCCGACACCCCTTCTTGAATGACGGCCTGGTACTCTTGCCAGATAGCGTTGACCTTCTGCAGCGCCGCGCTCCCCTCGGGCGAGGGTTTGGCCATGGTAACCAGTTTGGTCTGGTCTTTGGCGTTGAGGATGGTGGTGGTCTGACCGCCGCTGATCAACGCTTTGAGGGAGCGTTCAAACAGCGCCAGCGTGTTCTCCAGCGACTGCTGCTGGGCGCTGCGCGCTTCACTGCCCAGCGGCAGGGACATGGTCAAAAACGCCTCTTTACCGGCCTTTTGTGAGAGCATGCGCTGACGCCCGGCCACATTAATAGTGGCGGCGTCATCCTGCTGCAGAGCTTTGAGACTCCAGGCGCTGTCAATGGCCAGAGCGGCCTGCAGGACCATGATGCCGCTGATGATAAAGAACGTAACCCGGATGCTCAGTCGGCTACTGATTTTGGCCATGATCGACAGCTTACCAGCCATACCATCTCTCCCTGCACAGAGAATGTCTTGGATTCACCATACAAAATGATGTGTAAAATCAACGAATCCGCGCAAATACGACGATCTGTCACGCCGCCAAAAAAATCACACAAGCATAGCGCAACGCGCGATCTATTGCATCGGCGAACCTATGCAGCCTGATTTCTCAAGCCGATCATCTGCTCATAAGGATTCCGACGCCAGCCCCAGCTTATCGCGCTCATCGCGGGACTTGCTGCTGCTGACCACGGCGATTGACGCCGAGTCGGGCAGCAGATAGGTCTGCGCCACGCGCATCAAGTCGGCCATGGTCACCTTGAGCACGCCTTGCCGGAATGCGCGGCGCACATCCGGAGTGCGTCCGTAAAGGGCGTTGTGGAAAGCTTGTCGCGCCTCGCCGGAGGGGGAGCCCGGACGGTCGATGCCGCCCACCACGCCCAACACCGCCTCTTCTAACTGGCGGGATTTGTGGTCGCCATCAAGCAGCCACTGCACGGCGCGGTCAAAATCGCCCAGCGTCTCGGTCAGGCGCGGGTCGCGATAGGAGTAGAAGCGGAACGCCGCCGCATCGTGGTCGAAACCGGCGCCGCCGCCGTAGGCCCCGCCCTTTTCGCGAATGGCGGTGTGCAGGAAGCCATTACGCAGAAAGGGGCCCAGCACCATCAGCGCGGGGGCGTCGGGGTGGGTGTAGGAGACCGCCGGATAGGCCTTGGCGCAGAAGTGCACCTGACTGTTTGCGCTCCAGCCCACGCGCACCACTTCCGGGCGGTGGCCCAAGGTAAAGGCGTCCGACAGCGGCGTGCTGGACAGTCCGCCCAGGCGGGCGTTGAGGGAGTCGGCCAGCGATTCAAAACGCGGCGCTTCGCTCACCGCCAGCAGTTGCCGCGGCGCCTGCGCCAGCTTCTCGCCAATGGCTTGCAGACGCTCGGCGAAAGCGGCCAGATTCTTCGGCTCGTCCAGGCTCTTGTCCAGCGCCTTCAAACGCCGCACGCCGACCAGCCCGCCCCAACGGTCGCTTAATCGCGCAGTGGGACTCATGCCACGACAGGCGGCGGACATGGCCAGGCCATGGCCATTATCGGTGATGCGCGATTCCGCCGCGGCGCGCAGCTGCGCAATCAATTCCCGCAGGCGCGGCAGTTCGTCAAAGCGCGGCGCGGCCAGGGTCTCGCCCAGCAGTTGCGCCAGGGCGTCGCTATTGCGCGCCAATGCCTTGCCGGAGACCACAAAGCGGCTGTTATAGGTCTGCGCATCCTGCGCCATGGCGCGCACCGCCGCGCGGGCGCTGACGCCGCCGGTCAACTGCGCCTGGAGCGCCTGGGTCTGCAGATAGTCGCGCCCGCCGCTGCCCACTTCCGGCAAGCAGGCGGCGAACAGCGGCAGTTCATCAAACAGCTCGGCTTCGAAGTCGGGCAGTTCGCACACCAGTTGCAGGTAGTCGAGGCCGTTGGTGGGACGGTCGAACCAGGTGGCGCGCATGGCGCCGATGGTTCTCTCTTCGCCTTCGGGGATGCGCAGATCCTTGGGCGCATCGGCCACCGTCACTTTGGGCAGCAGCTCGGGGTTGTCCTCCTGCTCCTGACGCGCCTTGAGCGCCGCCGCCTGCTCCACCAACGCCTGTTTCTCCGCGGCGGAGAGCTGCTGGCGCACCGCCTCCAGACGCGCTTTCTCCCGCTCTTTGCGCTGTTCGCTCAGTTGCGGATCGGGCTTCAGGGTCATGCGCAAACGGTGGGGGTTATCCAGCAACCACTGCTGCGTCAGATTGGCGATAAAGCGCGGATCCTGCGACTCTTCGCGCAGGGTCGCCAGCGCCTCCTCCAGCGCCAGCACCGACAGCGGATCGCCGCCATGCAGGGCGGCGGGCAGCGCAGTGAGAATCAGCTTCAGGCCATAGGGCATGCCATCGCCGGTGATCTCGCGCCGCGACAGCTCCAACTGGTGCAGCGCCGCCTCCACCCGCTCGGGCTCCACGCCATCACGGGCCACCTGCTCCAGCACATCCAGAATCAGACGCTCCACCGCCTCGGCTTTGTCCGGGTCGCTGCCCTCCAGACCGCAGGCAAAGGCCATCTCTTTTTGCGAATCGTCCAGGCCGCACACCGGCGAAGGCGCGCTGCCCAGATCGGTGGTCTCCAACGCCTGCATCAGCGGCGAGGAGCTGTTATCCAGCAGCACGCTGGAGAGCAGGTGGCCGCGCAGCAATGCGCTGAGATCGGAAGCGGGCCCCAGCAGCCAGCTCAGGGTGATGTGGGTCTTGCCGGTCAGATCCTCTTCCCCCTCCAGGGCGTAGACCTCTTCGGCGACCTTGGGGGCGCTGAAGCGCTGCTCGTCGGGCACCGCCAGATCGCTCACGTCGATGGGCTCGAACTTGCTCAACACTCGCCCTTCGAACGCCATTTGATGCTCGGCGGCGGGGATGTCGCCATAGGTAAAGAACACCGCGTTGGAGGGGTGATAGTGCTTGGCGTGAAAGGCGCGCAGCCCCTCCCAGGTGAGGTCGGGAATGCACTCGGGGTCGCCGCCCGAATTATAGTGGTAGGTGGTGGTGGGGAACAGATGGTGGCTCATGCGCTCCCACAGGACGCGCACCGGCGAGCTCATGGCGCCCTTCATCTCGTTGAACACCACCCCTTTGTAGACCAGTTCCGCCTCGGGATCGCCCTCTTCCGCCGGTTCGATGCGCCGCCCCTCCTGCAGGAAGTCCATCTCATCCAGATTGGGGAAGAAGGCCGCATCCAGATAGACGTCCAGCAGGTTATCGAAATCCTTGCGCGAGAGCGTGGAGAAGGGGTAGGCGGTCCAGTCGCTGGAGGTGAAGGCGTTCATGAAGGTGGCCAGGGTGCGGCGCAGCATCATGAAGAAGGGATCGCGCACCGGGTAGCGTTGACTGCCGCACAGAGCGGTGTGCTCCAGAATGTGGGCCACGCCAGTGGAGTCCTGCGGCACGGTGAGAAACGCCACCAGGAAGGTGTTCTGCGGATCATCGGAGGCCAAATGGATGTGGCGCGCGCCGGTGCGTTGATGCCGATAGCTCTCAACGACGATATTGAGCGCCTCCACAGCGGCGCGGGATTGCAGAACAAAACCGTCGGATTGCTGGTCGGCGGCGGAGGCGGCGGATTGCGGAAGATTCATCAATTCATCCATTTGCAGGCAAAGGAGCGTCATGGCTGATCAAGCGCCACGGCGGCTCGTAGAAGGGTTCACCCCCGGGCGCAGACGCGCGCAGGCGGAGACGCGGTAAACTTATTCGTTCAGATATAACACGGACCAAGCGGGCAAAAAACAGCCCGCGCCAAATCGGCGGGAGCAACGTGGCGTTTCCGCCTTGGGCGCCGCTGCAGGATTGGAGTCGCTGTAAACAAAAACGGTTTCCGACGCCAAGCACCGGTCAACTCGCAATCCCATCGCAGTGCGCCCACAACGCAAAACGGACGGCGCAGGCCGCGCCGTCCGTCTGTACAGTCCGCTGCCGAAAAACGCTTTAGCGCATCCCTTCGATGGCCTGCCACGCCATTTCGATGCCGTGCAGCGAGCCGCTCAGGTGCAGAGTGAGGGATCCGGCGCAGTCGTCAAAGCCCCCCGCCGCCACCGGCGTCGCCTCCACATCAAACAGAATGCGGAACGCCTCCACCTCAGTGATCACCGTGGCCGAGCCCGCAGGAATCGGCATATAGCCCACCGGGGTCCCCATCACGCGATCCACTCGCCCCTGCCCCATCAGCGGCGTGGCGGCCATCACCGACGGCACCAGCTTGTTCAGCGACACCGGCATCACCAGCTCAGCGCCACGGGCGCAGATGATGGCCCACGCCGCGCCGATGGTGCCGCCCACCGGCGAGGCCATCAGCACCGCCACGTTGCCCGCAGCGTCGATGGCGTTGCCGCCCTTCACATAGATGTCGCCCGCCTCAAAGCGCTGCAACACCTCACCGGGCCAGCCACGACTCATCTCGCCGTTCTCAAAGATGATGGGGCCGGGACCGCGTCCCGCTTTGGGGGTTTCGCCCAGGGCGCCATCCTGCACGCAGCCCACGGCGAAGGCGTCACGACCGGGATCCTCGCCGGTAAGGGACCACGCTGCATAGCGCGCCGAACCGCCGCCCACGATCACCAGTCGCCCAGACGCCTTGGCCTGCTGCACCTGCGGCAGTTGCGCCACCGCGCCGCCGATCAACGCCCGCGACTCCTCATCCCGCAACACCACCAGCGCGGTGGTCTTCTCCTGCTCGTGCCCCATGATCTCTCCCATCTGGCGTATGGATCAAAAGCCTGTAACCGTTGCCCTCCACTTTGCGCGATTCGCTGCCGGCATTCAAGCGTCGCGCGTTGACAGACTGATCTGTAACCGGCATCACTGTAGGGCTTTTTGCTCGAAACATTGAGAAAGGATCGCGCCGTGTTGATGCTGCAAAGCGCCCTGGGATTGATCGTCCTCTCCGCCATCGCCTGGATATTGAGCGAGCAGCGCCGCGCCGTCAGTCCAGGCATGGTGGCGACCGGCATCGGTTTGCAGATTCTCCTGGCTCTGGCGCTGACCAAAATCGACCCGCTGTTTCACCTGTTCCAATCCCTCAATCAACTGGCGCTGGCGTTGGAGCAGGCCACCCGCGCGGGCACGTCGTTCGTGTTTGGCTATCTGGGCGGCGGTCCGCTGCCGTTTGATGAGAGCAGCCCTGGCGGCGGCTATGTGCTGGCGTTCCGCGGCTTGCCGTTGGTGCTGCTGGTGAGCGCGCTCTCCGCGCTGCTGTTCCACTGGCGCATTCTGCCGGTGGTGGTGCGCGCCTTCAGTTGGGCGCTGCAGCGCACCCTGGGGGTGGGCGGCGCGCTGGGTGTGGCCGCATCGGCGAATATCTTCGTCGGTATGACCGAAGCGCCGCTGCTCATCAAACCCTACCTGCTGCGCATGAGCCGCAGCGAACTGTTCGCCTTGATGACCTGCGGCATGACCAGCATCGCCGGTACGGTGATGGTGCTCTACGCCTCGCTGATCGGCTCCAAAGTGCCCGACGCCCTGAGCCACATCCTCATCGCCTCCATCATCAGCGCTCCAGCCGCCATCACCATCGCCCGCATCATGGTGCCCGACGATGGCGGCCGCACCGCCGATGACGCCGGCATCTTCTTCGGCGATGCGCGCGGCGCCATGGACGCCGTCACCCAGGGCACGACGCAAGGTTTGAAGCTGCTGCTCAACATCGTGGCGATGCTGGTGACCTTCGTGGCGCTGGTGTCGCTGGCCAATCAGATTCTCGGCGCGCTGCCGGACGTGGCCGCCGCGCCGCTGACGCTGGAGAGGATTCTGGGTTGGATCATGGCCCCGGTGACGTGGCTGATGGGAGTGCCGTGGAGCGAGGCGACCACGGCGGGCTCGCTAATGGGCGTCAAGACGGTGCTTAACGAGTTCGTCGCCTATCTGAACATGGCGCAACTGGATGAAGCGGCGCTGTCGCCCCACTCGCGCCTGATCATGACCTACGCGCTGTGCGGCTTCGCTAATTTCGGTTCGCTGGGGATTCTCATCGGCGGACTGGGCGCCATTGCGCCGGAGCGGCGCGACGAGGTGGTTGCGCTGGGGATGAAGTCCCTCATCGCCGGAACCTTGGGAGTGTGCATGACCGGCGCGGTGATCGGCCTGCTCAACGGCTGACGCGCGGGCGATGCGCGCCAGCGGAGTGGTCTGCAGTCAAATTCCCGCCAGGGCTTTGACGATACGGGCGCGATCCTCCCGTCCCTGGTCGGCGTCGCTATCGATGAGGGCGCGGATCATGCCCAGATGCTGGATCAACACCCCGCGCACCGAAGCGCCCAAGCGGCCCACGCGCTGGGCGGCGGCGTAGAAGCCATCGCGGCCGATGCGGCAGAAATTGCTCAACTCCTCATGACCATATAGACGCGCTTCCAGCGCCAGTTGGTCCAGGGTGGCGGCGATGTCACTGAGCGCCAGCAGGGAGGACTCGCCCCCGCGCAGGCGTCCGTTGAGCTGCTCCAAACGCTCCACAAACTGTAGAATTTCCTGGGTGTGGATGGGGGTGCTGAAGTCACTGCCCCACTCGGTTTGCGCGTCGCTAGTGACCACGGCCACGGGGGTGGTTTTCATCGGCGTAAACATGTGCGTCTCCTCACAGCATGCAATCGTGCAAGTACTCTGATTGACGCCTTACAAAAACCGCGCCAGCGTTTGCGCTGAGGAGTTTGAGTGGCCAGTTACGTATTGGAGATCGACGTGGCGCGCGCCATCACCGTCACGGTGGGCGCACTGGGGGAGGTGCGCTTGAGGCGTGGTCGGCATCTCTACGTGGGATCGGCGAAAAAGGCGTGGAATCAACGCATTGCCCGGCATATGGCGCGCACCAAAAAGCTGCGCTGGCATGCGGACTACATCACCACCCACAGCGATGTGCGGGTGACCCAGGCGTGGATTAGCCCGGTGGATCAGGAGTGCGACACCGCGCAGGCGTTGATGGCGCCCGAGGTCGGCGCGCAACCGGCGTGGCCGCGTTTGGGCGCATCCGATTGCCATTGTGCGGCGCATCTGCTGGTGGTGGGGAAAATTCGTCCCATCCGCACCCTGCTCAAGCAGCGCGGATTTGTCGTGTGGCGGCAGTCTATGGTCAGTGCAGGCTAGAACGAGACGCATAAGATAATTAAAGATATCGAGGGCTTTGCCCTCGAGCTCCCAAAGGCCAAACCGTGGGGCGCCGCCCCACGCCCCGCTGGGGGCGCGGCCCCCAGCCCCCGCCGCCGACCAGTCGGCGGCCAATAGTCAGCGCCAGATCCACCTGCATCACGCAAACATTGCTCGTTCTGTGCAGTATTGGTTTTATTGCGGCGAATTAAGCGCGACGCATCATGGAGCGCCAGCGCGACCATGCCAGGGTGATGGTCACCAGCGCCTCCACCAGCGGCGGCCCGACGATCAGGGCCGGATCGTACCCCGCCATGGGGTAGAATAGCGGCAGGGTGGCGCCGCCGATCTCCATCACCCGCATGGCGGTGGGCAATAAGCCATACAGCACCAGCAGATAGAGCATCGTAGTCAGGTCGGGCCGCTTGGCGGCGGTGTTCATATGCAGCATCTGCATCAGGGCGATGTCGCGGGTCATGAACAGGAATGCGGCGATGAGCGCCCACTTCACATGCACCTCTTCCCCCTCCCCCACATGGATGATGGAGGAGGCGACCAGATCCACGCTCAATGGCATGAACAGCAGCGCCAGCAGCAGCCCCATGCTCACGCCGTAGGTGATCCACCACAGCGGCAGAGCGTGGAAAAACGGCTTCCACTGCGCCCGCCGGGCATGGTGTAGGGTCAGGCGATAGGCCATCAGATCGCGCGATTCGGCGATGGCCGCGTAGTAGGTCAAGGCCATGGCCAGCGGCAGGCAGAAGGCGACGCGGGCGATAAGGTTGTCGTATTCGCTCAAACTGTCGGTAACGTTGACGAAGCCCGCCCCATAGCCGAACAGAAACGTCAGAAACAGCGCCCAGGCCAGCGGCGCGCGCGGTGTTTGCAACTCCTCGCCCATCACCCGCACGATAGCCAGCACAGTCCAGGCGAAAAAGGTCCACACGCTCAATAACAGGAATTTGGCCAGCGACAATTCGCGCCCATACCACAACACCTGGCGCTCCGCCTCCAACGGCGTGTAGAGCAGGTAGATCACGCCGAAAAAGAACGGCGCCAGCAGCAGCAGCCCCAACACCTGAAAGCCGGAGACGCGGCGGCGATTGATGCGCCGACGTTTGGTCACCGAGACGATGCTCACCAGCAGACTCATGGCGTGGCTCAGTGCGCCGCACCCCAGCGCCCAGCCGATGATCTGCCACGCCCGTTCCTGGGGAAAAAAGGGGAAATGGCGTTGCAGCGCAACCACAAACAGCAGCAGACAGATGATCGCCCCATACCAGACGAAAATGGTCGAGCCGGTCAGCTTGGACCAGGTCATGGACCACGGCGAGAGCACTGACATGCGTTGACTGTCCCAGGTGCGATCCAGCACCTCCTGGGAGACCGCCTCCCCCGCCAGGCGCGTGCCCCACAGGAAGATCAGCACGCCAAAGCCCGCCAACGCCGCATCGCGCGGATTCCACACGCTCTGATAGTCGCGGGTCACCCAGGTCAGATAGAACAGTCCCGCCAACACCAGCGGCATGGCGACAATGCGATGGGGCGTCAGTTCGGTCCACAGATAGCGGCGGAATTCCGGGTTCAGAGCGAACATGCGCCTACTCCTCCACCGACCAGCGCGGCGCATCCGCATTGCGGATGCCGCGCATATAGGCGTCGGAAAGATGCAGTTTCTCTTCGCTCAGACAGCACACCGGAAAGCCGTTCTCCAGCAGATCGCGCAACAGCGCATGCTGTTCGGCGCGGCCGCCATGGAACAGGAAGGTCACCGCGTCCTCATGGGACTCCAGCCCCTCCACGTGGCGATCCTGCGCCAAACGCTCGGCCAGATCGGGGCGGGGTTCGGCCAGGGACAGGCGCAAGCGGCGCTCATAGTGATCGTCGTTCTCGGTGATCTGCTGTAGATGGATGTGGCGGCTGTCGCGCAGAATCAACAGGTGGGTGGAGTACTCCTCCAACTCGGCCAGAATGTGTGAGGAGACCAGCAGGGTCATGCCGTAGTCGCGCAGCTCCAACAGCAGTTGCGACAGATTGCGCCGCGCCTCCGGGTCCAGACCCGAGGCCGGTTCGTCCAGCAGCAGCACTTCCGGCTCGTGCACGATGGCTTGGCCGATAGCCAACCGCTGACGCATGCCGCGCGAGAGCTGACCGGCGCGGGCGTTGCAGTGGTTCTGCAGGCCCAGGCGGTGAATCGCCCCTTCACACAACTGCGCGGCTTGCGGCTCGCGCACGCCATGGGCGCGGGCGGCGTGGGAGAGACATTGATAGACCGTCAGATCGTCATACAGCCCGAAAAAATCCGCCAGATAGCCGATGCGCCGATGACACAGGCGCGGCGCCGCCACTACGTCCACCCCGGCCACCCGCAAGCGTCCGGAAAAGGGCGTATGCAGCGCCGCCAAACAGCGCATCAGGGTGGTTTTGCCCACCCCGTTGGCCCCGGTCAACGCGGTGATGCTCTGACGCGGCAGGGTGAAGCTGATGTTGTCGAGCACCCGTTTGCCGGGATACTCAAACACCAGGTTCTCCACCACCACCATGGGCTCATGCGCCGCCTTGTCCGGCGTCAAAAGCGGCGCAGGGGCGTCGGCGGGCAGGGCCTCGTCGGGCATCTGTTGGGCAGTGTCGTTCATATCGCGACCGGACGCTGTTTTGCTCAAACGTTTATCGTGGGCAATGGAATCCCCTCAGTGATAACAAATTTCAACGATTTCCGATAGCGTTGCGGTTTTCAGCCCGCGTTGGCGCCTGCGGGCGGTTCATCCGCATAGTCGATGCCCAGCGCCGTGAGATGCGCGCGCATCACTTCCCAGGCTTGCGCCATGGCCTCCGCCTCCACCCCGCGCACCCCCAGTTCGATACATTGCGCCCCCCACATGGGCAGACTGGTGAACTCCAGTTGCGGAAAGCGCGCCGCCCACGCCTCCATGGGCGCCACCAGGGCGCTCTCGCCCAACCCCGCTATCCACAGGACGCGGCTATTCATGGCGGCGGCGCGCAGTGGTCGATTGAGCAGCGCCTCCAGAGTCCACTCCAGCATCGGTTGCGCCATCTGCGGAAAGCCCGGGTAGAAGTAGTGATTGCGGATATGAAATCCAGGAATCTGGTTGATGGGGTTGGGAATCACCCCGCTGCCGACAGGAAACTCGGTCATGCGGATGCGCGTAGGATAGGCTTCCGCGCCGAAGCGTCTTTCCAGCATCGCCACTGCTTCGGGATGGCGCGCCAGCTCCAGCCCCAACGCCTGCGCCGCGCACTGCCGGGTGCGGTCATCCGGGGTGCCGCCAATGCCGCCGAAACAGAACGTCGTCACCCCACTGGCGAAACTATTTTCCAGCACAGCGCGCAACTCTTTCGCCGCATCGGTAACATACTGCACGCGCAGCAGGCGCATGCCGCGCTGTGGCAACTGCTGCGCCAGCCAGGGGAAATGGGCGTCCACACGCGTCCCGGTGAGGATCTCATCGCCGATAATCAAAGCGGATGCGGGTTGAATTTCCTGCATAATTCCCCTCATTTGCGCGAATTGCGCCGCCACACGATTTTCACACAGGTTTCGTAGTCCATTTACCGCATTTTTGTAATTAATATTTTCAATGCGTTACACAACGGAATTTCCACGATTATCAATTGACCGGCGCCAAGCCTTGGTGCTTAATAGCGGTAAGTTTGACCGATATTGACGTCAGCACAGGAGTGGGCTTGGCGGCGGGAATCGTCATCCAAGGCGCCATCGCGTATCGGGCAAGGAGATTCTCAGTCGCGACGGTTATTGGCCTGTTCACGGATACTGGAATAAGTGTGCTCTAACGGTCAACCGCCGTGGGCGCGCAATGAATCACGACAATCAAGGATCGCGTTATGAAAAAACATCTGAATCGTGCATTGATGATGGCTGCGGCCCTGGCCGTTTCCGGCTTGGCCGCCAACGCCGCCCAGGCGGAAGGCATGGGTGCCCCGGTCGCGGGCCACCACAGCTTCGGCGGCTGGGAGCAGTGGCACCCGCAGGTGGGCCCCACCGCGCTGTCGGCTGCTGGCACCCAGGTCTACTTCTCCATGGGCGATGACAAAGACAGCGACATGGATGGCGTGTTTGACCGCCTGGACAAGTGCCCCGGCACCAAGTATGGCGTGAAAGTGGACGCCACCGGCTGCCCCATGGACAGCGACATGGATGGCGTGCCCGATATGGATGACAAGTGCCCCGGCACCCCCTACGGCGCCAAAGTCAACAGCGTCGGCTGTGAGCTCGATAGCGACGGCGACGGCGTGGTCGACTCCAAAGACAAGTGCCCCGGCACCATGTATGGCGCCAAAGTCGACGCCAAAGGCTGCGAGCTGGATGACGACATGGATGGCGTGGTCAACTCCAAAGACAAGTGCCCCGGCACCATCTACGGCGCCAAAGTCGATGCCAAAGGCTGTGAGCTGGATGACGACATGGACGGCGTGGTCAACTCCAAAGACAAGTGCCCCGGCACCCCCAAAGGCGCCAAGGTTGACGCCCAGGGCTGCTGGAAGATCGACGGCGTGATGTTTGATAGCGACAAAGCCGTGATCAAGTCTGAATTCGCCGGCATGCTGGACAAAGTCGCCGCCATGCTGATCCGCGGCGACCTGATGGTGGAGATTCAGGGCCACACCGACAGCCGCGCTTCGGAAACCTACAACATGAAGCTCTCCAGCAAGCGCGCCCAAGCGGTGATGGAGTACCTGGTGAGCAAAGGCGTGAGCGCCGGCAAGCTGACCGCCAAGGGCTACGGCGAGAGCAACCCGGTGGCCAGCAACATGAACAAAGCGGGCCGCGCCCTCAACCGTCGCGTGGTGCTGGACGTCAAATAATCCAGACCGCTTGATCGGTTAGCAGGACAAAAGGGCGGGATGCCAAGCATCCCGCCCTTTTTATTTGCCTTTGCGCCAAGAGCTGAGAAGCCCCGCCCTATGCGAGCACACGATAGCGCTATAGCCGCTTGAATCCAGAATGACACAAATCCAAAGCGCTCAATGTTTGCGTGACACTGGTTGGTCTTGCGCTGACTATGGGACAAATTTCCAGAGGAAATTTGGCGGGATTGATTCGGGCCATCCATGGCCCTCACCCTGCGGGCTCGCTGCGCGAGTCCGATTTGGCCATCCTGCCAAATCGTCATAGGGTCTGTGACCCTTAAGCGGGTGTGGGCAGCGCCCACGGTTTGGATTTTGATCTTGGGAGCTCGAGGGCGTAGCCCTCGATATCTTTCAGCGCCCATATGTGCACTTTATGAATGCGAGCGACTATATTGGCCGCCGACAGGTCGGCGGCGGGGTGTGGGGCAGAGCCCCACGGTGTGGGTTTTGGGAGCTCGAGGGCGGAGCCCTCGATATCTTCCAACACCCCTGTGTTCACTCTTGAATGCGAGCGACTATATTGAGTTCAGCAGCGCCTCATAGGCGGCGAATACCCGTTGCGGCGCACACGACATGGCCGCCTGTCGGCGCGTCTGCCGCGCGTCATCCCGCTGCTGTTCATCCCATGACTGCTCGGCTTGCAGCAACTGCGCGCAGCTCTGCGCCAGCGCCTCGGGGGTGATCTTCTGCGGCAGCGTCCGCCCGATACGCGCATCCCCGCCAATCAGCGCCGCCGAGCCCGCCCCCTCGCCCACCGCTACCGGCAAGCCCATGAACAGCGCCTCGGCGGTCACCGCGCCAAAGGTGTCCAATAGCGTCGGCAGAACCAGCAGATCGGCGGCGGCGTAGCAGGCGGCCACATCATCCACGCCGCCAAGAAAATGGACCCGCTCGGCCACGCCCCACTCCTGCGCCAACGCCTGCATGGGACGCTGTAATTTCTTATCCCGCCCCGCCACCAACAGATGCGTCAGCGGCGCCTGGGCCAGGGCTGCGATGGTCAGCCCCAGCCGTTTGATGCGAAATCCCGACCCCACATGCAGCCACACCGGATCAGACTCCGCCAATCCCCACGTTGCGCGCGCCTGTTGCCGCGTCGGCGGGTTGTCGAAGCGGGAGAAGTCCAACGCCGGGGGGATGATGGCGAATCGTTCCGGAGGGATGGGGTAATACTCCCGCCACTGCGCCGCGCCGCTGGGGGCCAGGGTGATAATGCGCGTGCGCCCGGTACGGGCGTCCTCGGCAATGCGCCGCTCCACCCCATTGATCACACCGTGCAGCGGATTGATGCGCCGCGACAGGGCGTCGCGCCAACCGCCCTGCTGGGCGCGTAGGGCCAACCAACTGCGGTGACAGGCGCTGCCTGCGCGGTAGAGGTCGGCGCCGGGGGCGCGCTCGAAGGCGATCACCCGATCATACTCGCCACCATGCTGTTGCAAGTGCGCGGAAACGCCGCGGGCAAACGACCACACTTTAAGCCAGGACGCTCCGGAGATGAACGGAACGGTGACGCTGCGTGCGCCGTCAGGCAGTTCCCCGCGCCAGCGCGCGCAGATGAGCGTCACGGCGTGCCCCTGATCCAACAGATGACGCGCCAACAGCGCCGCTTGCCGCTCAAAGCCGCCAAAGGGGTTGTAACGCATAAGCACCAGGGCGATGCGCATGGCGGATTGGCTCCCTACGGGCAGACGCCCAGATCCACATGGCGGGCGATGGTCCAGATATCGGTCTGTTCACACACTTCGATGCGCTCGGCGATGCCCGCCTCTTGCCACAGCGGTTGCAACATACGGTAGGAGTGGGTGGTGATGGCGTACTGTCCCACCTCCGTGGCGAATAACTGTTTGAGGCGCGGCGCCGACTCCGGGTACATGCGATGGAATGAAGCGTCCCAATAGGCGGGCAGGCGCTCCCAGGCAAACGCGCGCTGCAAACGGAACAGCGCCATATTGGTCTTCAGGTCCAGCGCCGTCAGATTCGGCGCAGCGGCCAGAGCGGGCTCCAAGGCCAGCATGCGATCCCGCAATCCGACGCGTTCGCTCCAGCGCCGCAGATCATTGCGTGTATCCAGCCAGCACCACACCACCAGCACGGTCAGAAAACCCAGCGCCACGCGCCGTGACCGCGCCGACCAGCCCGCCGCGCGCACCCGCTTCCACACCGGCCCAAACGCCAGCCACAGAAACAGCATCCACAGGAACACCAGAAAATAGCGCTCCTCAATGAGCAGCGAGCGCAGCACGTATTTGATCACCGCCACCACATTAGACAGGTCGGTTTTGTCCGCTTTGATGGCTGAGGGAATCCCGGCGACGTAATAGAGCAGAAACGGCGCGATAAACAGCAGCTCCATCACCCCGCGATGGGCCGCATCCCATCGGCGCAAGCCGTCGAACAGGGGTCGGTGTGCGGCCCAGGCGGTAAAGAACACGCCGCCCGCAATAGCCAGCAGAAACAGGGGCCGCGAGGGGAACAGCAGCGTGGCGGCGGCCACTTGGGAGTCGTGGTGGAAGGCGTAGACCATATACAGGGTGGCGGGAATCGCCAGCACCAGACTCTCACGGGGCCGATCACGCAGGGCCAGAATAAACGCGGCGATGAGCATGAAGACGGTGAAGTCCTCGCGCCACAGCAGACCAAACGCCGATAGCGGCAGCAGCCATTTGAGCTGCGGGCGCCACTCGAAGGCGGTGAGGAACAGCAGCGCCGCCGGAACCCAACCCACGAACGGACCAAACTCATACAGCATCAGCGGCATGAAGGATGGCAGCAGCAGCCCCACCAGCACAAACAGCCGTCCAGTAGCCACGTCGCGGGTGAGAGCGATCAAACGCTGCCCCATCCACCACAGAACGCCCACATTGAGCAGAAAGTAGAATACCAACAGCCCCGCCTCGCCGCCGCCCCAGCGATAGACATACGGCAACAGGTGGATGGCCGGACTCAGGTGCAGCGAGCCGCTGTCATCATTGACCGGATGCCCCTCAATGGCGAAGAACCCCAGCATGGAGTTGCCATTGGTGTTGACGTGCAGCGGGCGATGGTCGTCGCCAATAATCCGCAAGTGCGTGGGCAGGTAATCGATATCGTCAAACGAGAGCGAATCGCGCTTGATCTGATAGAGCCACAACGAACAGGCCAGCACCGCCAGCGCCACCAAGGGAACCGCCCAGTTGAGCGCAAAGGTCCATCCTGTAGCAGGTGGTGAAGACGCCGAATGCGCCTTGGCGGAACAGCCCAGATTGTCCATGCAAGCCCTTGTGTCAGCAGAGTGCGCGCCACGGGCGCCAGATCAATAAAGAGGTGGGGAAAATCGCTCCAAAGTATTGGGCGCCGCCCCGTCGCTGTCAAGTTGAGCCCCGTCCACTCTGCGCCGCCAACGGCATGTGGTCTGCATGCAGCAACGGCGTTGCCCCCTGGCGTGGCAAACGCCCATGCGCGGCGCGCCACACGCTGCTATGATGCCGCATCCGTTTCCCTTCAGCTTTGAGCCGGTCCATGTCACTGCAACCCGTCAACACCGTCGACAACAAGGCGCTGTTCCTGCGCTTCAAGGATGAGGTGTGGCCCTATCGCTGGCTGCTGCTGCCGGCCATGGTCGCCATGATGGTGATGGCGGGCACCAACGGCGCCATCGCCTATATGGTGCAGCCGATTCTCGATGACCTGTTCATCAAACAGGATCGGCAGATGCTGCTCATCGTGCCCATGGTGATTCTGGCCATCTTCCTGGTGCGCGGCGCCGCCTACTTTGTGCAGACCTATCTGATGGAGTATGTGGGATTGCGCGTGGTGCGCTCCATGCAAGTGCGCCTGTACAACCACCTGCTCGCGTTGGATATGGCGCAGGTGTTGGGCAACGCCACCGGCGGCTACATCTCGCGCATCATCAGCGACACCAATCTGCTCAAGTCCGCCGCCTCATCAGTGATCGCCAACATCTTCCGCGAAGGTTTCACCGTCATCGTGCTGCTGGGCATGGTGTTCTATCAGAACTTCGAACTGGCGCTGGTCTCGGCCATCGGCCTGCCCGCCGCCGGCTTCCTCATCTACCGCTTTGGCCGCCGCATGCGCAAACTCTCGCGCATTCGTCAGGAGCGCATGGAGAGCGTGGTCTCCCATCTGGAGCAGACCATCAGCGGTCTGCGCGTGGTGCGCGCCTTCAATATGGAGCCTCGCGAGCGCGCCGAATTCCGCCACATCACCAAAGCGGTGTTCGCCATCCAGAAGAAGGCGATCTTCGTGCGCGCGGTCTCCAACCCCTCCATGGACATCATTGCCGGGCTGGTGATCTTTGGCGTCATCACCTATGCGGGCAACGCCATCATCGAAGGGCAGACCACCACCGGGGCGTTCTTCTCGTTTCTCACCGCGCTGATCATGGCCTACACCCCCATCAAGCGCTTCACCAGTTTGAACAATGCGCTACAGGAGAGTTTGGCGGCGGCGCGGCGGGTGTTTGAATTCCTCGACATCCCCCCCACCATCGTCTCGCCCCCAGCCCCCCGAGAGACCCCCGCCGTCACCCAAGGGGTGAATTTCAACAACGTCACCTTCCGCTATGCGCCGGACCTACCGCCGGTGCTGCGCGACTTGAACCTCAGCGTGCGTGCGGGCGAGCGCATCGCCCTGGTGGGACAGAGCGGCAGCGGCAAGTCCACCCTGGTGAACCTGCTGCCGCGCTTCTACGACGTCACCGAGGGCGCCATCGAGATCGACGGCGTGGATATCCGCGATATCTCCATGCGCGGGTTGCGCTCGCGCATCTCCATGGTCACCCAGGAGGTGATCCTGTTTAATGACAGCGTGCGCAATAATATCGCCTATGGCGGCGGCTCCGACGATCCGGACAAAATCCGCCAGGCCGCCGCCGACGCCAATGCGCTGGAGTTCATCGAGAAACTACCCGAGGGCTTCGATACGGTGATCGGCGATCGCGGGGTCAAACTCTCCGGCGGCCAGCGCCAACGCCTCTCCATCGCCCGCTCCATCCTCAAGGACTCGCCCATACTGATCCTCGACGAGGCCACCAGCGCCCTGGACACCGAGTCCGAACGACTGGTGCAGCAGGCGCTGGATCGCCTGATGGAGGGGCGCACCACCCTGGTGATCGCCCACCGTCTCTCCACCATTCAGAACGCCGACCGCATTCTGGTGCTGCGCAATGGCGTCATTGTGGAGATGGGCAGCCACGCCGTACTGCTGGAAAAAGGCGGCGAATACGCCCGCCTGCACGCCATCCAATTCCACAATGAGGAGCCTATCGGAAATTAAGCCGCATTTTGAGCTTTTCCGCACGCTGACCTTTGACGAATCGACCGGAAGCGGCTAGAAGAGTGGCGCGCACGTGCGTGCGCTCCCCTATTCGCTTGTGTTAAGGACTTCCCTGTGTCTGATTCTGATATTACCAAACTGCGCAACATCGCCATCATCGCCCACGTTGACCACGGCAAGACCACCCTGGTGGACAAGCTGCTGCAACAGTCCGGCACCCTTGAGAGCCGCGGCGAGGCGCAGGACCGTGTGATGGACTCCAACGCGCTGGAAAAAGAGCGCGGCATCACCATTCTGGCCAAGAACACCGCCATCCGTTGGAACGGCTACCGCATCAACATCGTCGATACCCCGGGCCACGCCGACTTCGGCGGCGAGGTGGAGCGCGTGCTCTCCATGGTGGATTCGGTGCTGCTGCTGGTGGATGCGGTGGAGGGCCCCATGCCGCAGACCCGCTTTGTGACGCAGAAGGCGTTCGAACAGGGTCTCAAGCCCATCGTGGTGGTCAACAAGATCGACCGCGACGGCGCCCGCCCCGACTGGGTGTATGATCAAACCTTCGAGCTGTTCGACCGCCTCGGCGGCACCGATGAGCAGTTGGACTTCCCCATCATCTACGCCTCGGCCATCAACGGTCAGTCCGGCCTGGAGCCCACCGGGCTCAAGGACAGCATGGACCCGCTGTTCACCGCCATCATCGAACACTGCCCCTATCCCGACGTGGAGATGGACGAGCCGTTCCAGATGCGCGTTTCGGCGCTGGACTACAGCAGCTATGTAGGTCTGATCGGCATTGGCCGCATTCAGCGCGGCGCCATCTCGCCCAACAAGCCGGTCACCATCGTCACCCCGGAAGGGGTGCACCGTCATGGCCGCATGCTCAAGCTGTTCGGCTATCTGGGTCTGGACAAGGTGGAGATGGAGCAGGCGCAAGCGGGCGACATCATCGCCTTTACCGGCATCGACGGCCTGGGCATCTCCGACACCCTGTGCCACCCGGACCACGTCGAAGCTCTCCCCGCGCTGAGCGTGGATGAGCCCACCGTCTCCATGACCTTCCAGGTCAACACCTCGCCGCTGGCGGGCAAAGAGGGCAAGTTCGTCACTTCCCGCCAAATCCGCGACCGTCTGATGCGCGAGTTGGAGCACAACGTGGCTCTGCGCGTGGAGGAGACCGACGACGCCGACAAATTCCGCGTCTCCGGTCGGGGCGAGTTGCACCTGGGCATTCTCATCGAGAATATGCGCCGCGAAGGGTTCGAACTCGGCGTGTCACGTCCTGAGGTGATCATCAAGGAGGTGGATGGCCATCTGCAGGAGCCGTGGGAGAACCTCACGGTGGACGTGGAGGAGTCCTCCCAGGGCGCGGTGATGGAAGCCCTTGGCGAGCGCAAGGGCGAACTCAAGGACATGGTCCCCGATGGTCAGGGCCGCGTGCGTCTGGACTATCTGATCCCGGCGCGCGGTTTGATCGGCTTCCTTACGGAATTCCGCACCATGACCCAGGGCAACGGTCTGATGACCCACGTATTTGACCACTATGGTCCGGTGGTGGGTTCGGGCATTGGTCAGCGCAAGAACGGCGTGTTGATCTCCATGGACGATGGCGCGGCGGTGGCCTTCTCGCTGTGGAACCTGCAGGCGCGCGGTCGTCTTTATGTGAGCCCGGGCGAGCCGGTGTATGAAGGCATGATCGTCGGTCTGCACTCCCGCGGCAACGACCTGGTGGTCAACCCTCTGAAGGGTAAGCAGCTCACCAACGTGCGCGCTTCGGGTTCGGATGAGGCGATTCAGCTCACCCCGCCGCAGAAGTTCTCCTTGGAGGAGGCGCTGGAGTTCATCGACGACGATGAATTGGTGGAGGTGACGCCCAAGAGCATTCGTCTGCGCAAGAAGCTGCTGCTGGAGCATGAGCGCAAAAAGGCCTCGCGCGCGCCCAAGTCCTAAGCGGGCTGGCGAGACACATCAAGCGGGCGCGTCCGACAGGGCGCGCCCGCTTTGCGTATGGAGTGAAGGTGTTTGCGGGAAGGAGTGCGGGCCAGGGGTGTCTAATGGGCCGCCGACTGGTCGGCGGCGGGGTCTGGGGGCCGCTGCCCCCAGCGGGGTGTGGGGCGGCGCCCCACGGTTTGGTGGTGGCCGTTTCCCCATTGTACAAGGGCGGAGCAAGCAGGAAGTTTGATCAGGAGCGCCGAACGCGAAGCCAGCTCAGAGGTAAACGGGGAAACGGCAGTGAGCGATCTGTCGGCGGCGCCGACAGGAGCGAATGCCCTAAAAGCCGCCACCTGAGAAAGTCAAAAGTGTTTGCGGAAAGAGGTTATAGGAGTGCTGGCAGAGTATATGATATCAAATCTATTAAGAGACTGTCTCCGAAATTGCCGCAATTCCAGTATGGACTTAATATCATGATAACGAGCGAGCTTGATAACTTTAAAGAGTTTTTCAAAGAGATGAAAAACAAGGTTGAGATTGACTTCTCAGACGAAAAGTGGCACATCAATGGGCGTGTTCCAAACAAACCTGGATGGTATACAATACTCACAAATACACTAATCGACTCATTTGCTGGCCTTTATAAAACAGGAAAACTTCATTGCAACTACACAGACCAATATAACTCCTCAATAGGTTTTAATGAAGCGGGATTATTAATAACGCCAAATGACGACAATGAGCAATACGTCGTTTATTCCGGTGAAGCAAAAAGCCTGAGGGATAGAGCAAAACAACACTACAACGGACACAAAAAAACAGGGTGTCTTGCTCTCATGCAACAGAAATCTCTTCACGCATTTCAATGGGAGTTTGCATACTCAACATGTGAGGAGTTTTACCAGTACTATCAGAATTCTCCTGATCAGATACGCTTCAATGAAAAACGATTACAAATATTCGGAGAACAGGTTTGGCGTAGTATTCATGGCTGGCCAACTTTATGTTCTAAATAATCATGGGTTTCTGGGGTGAGCATTGAAACTGCTTTAATAAAAATTCTCTCCACCTTACTCTGCAAACATTTTTAACTTTCCCCTGCGGCGATTCTTACCGCATTCGCTCCTGTCGGCTGCGCCGACAGATCGCTCACTGCCGTTTCCCCTTTTCCCTTCTTACCGGCTCCACGCTTGGCGCTTCGCCCTTGGTTCCTACTGGCTCGCACTCTCTTCAGTGGGGAAACGGCCAAAGACTACTACCACTGCCACACCGTGGGGCGCCGCCCCACACCCCGCTGGGGGCAGCGGCCCCCAGACCCCGCCACCGACCAGTCGGCGGCCACGTGTTATCCCGTGCGGACATATAGCCTTCCAGCTTGGCGTCAAACTCCGGGAAATAGCACCGGATCACCGTGACGTCAAACCGCGACAGAATCCACTCCTTGAGCTCCCGATCCAGCAAAAACCGAAAGCACGTCTTCATGCATTGCACCGGACCTGCAGCGTTAAACGGCGCCCCTTTATGCGTCTACACCCCATTGATGGCGTGAAACGGAAGAGCCTTGCGTCAGTCTCGCCCAAGGGGCCATTGAGGCCGAGGGGGTGTTGAGGAGAACCGCGCGCAAACTTTATCCGGGCCAGAGGGCGACCAGCCCTCTTCAACAGGCCGGATGCATGAGCGCGACGAAGCCTCACACATCTGTGGATATTTTCTCTTGCCGTAGCGGCGCGGTCCATTCATGGGTTGCGCCCACCGCTTAAATTTTGAGGGTGTTGAGGGCGACGCCCTCAAAATCTTCCAGCGCCCATATGGTCACTGTTAATGGCTAATGACTAGAGTTTCCCACGACTCTATAACCGCTGCTTAAAGCAAAAAGCCCCGATCAACTGCGTTGATCGGGGCTTTTCTCATTCACATGGTCGCAGCTGTTAGCTGTCCGCTTTCTGCTGCTCGGCGACCTCTTTTTTCACCTCTTCCATATCCACATCCTTGGCTTTGCCGATGATCTCAGCAAAGGCCTGCTCCGGCAGCATGCCGGGCTGGGAGAAGATGATGATGTTTTCTCGGAAGATCATCAGCGTGGGGATGGAGCGGATCTGAAACTCCATGGCCAGCTCACGCTCTTCATCGGTGTTGACCTTGGCGAACACCACGTCGGGATGCTGCTCGGAGACCTTCTCATAGATGGGCGCAAACGCTTTACACGGGCCGCACCAGGTGGCCCAGAAATCGACGATGACCATGTCGTTGTTGTTGATGGTCTCGGCGAAGTTCTCTTTGGTCAATTCAACAGTGGCCACTGCGCTCTCCTGGATTGTAGTGTTCGGGCTGACGCGCTGCAGGAGCGCTGAAAACCAACCGTGACATTCTTACCCTCTGAACCGATAGGATCAAGTGTTTTCCTGAATATCGCCCAGCTGTTGATGGAGAAATTCACTCACAATAGCTCCCGCAGTGCGCGGCGGCGTACTCAATTGCTGACGAATGCGCGCCAAGCCCTGGCGTTGTTGCGCAGCGGCTTGCGGATCATCCAGCAGCGTGCGCAGGTCTTGACATAGGGTGTCAGGATTGGCTTCGTGCTGTATGCGTTCAGGCACAACCCCCTCGCCCGCCACCAGATTGGCCAAACTGATATAGGGGACCTGAATCACCCGTCTGCCAATGGCGTAGGTGAGCGCATTGACGCGGTAGACCACCACCATGGGCGCGCCGATGAGCGCCGCCTCCAGCGTCGCCGTGCCCGAAGCCACCAGGGCGGCGTCGCAGGCCCCGAGCAGATCATACGCCCCATTGGGGATGATGGAGACAGACAACGATTCGGCTTCAGCAGGCCAATGGGCGCGCAGACTCGCCTCATCCAAGGTATCGGCCAGAGCAATGGCGAAATAGGTGTTGGGCTTCTCCATACGCAATCGCACAGCCGCCAGTAGCATGGGCTCCAGCAGACGGGCAATCTCGCCAGGACGCGAGCCCGGCAACAGCGCAATCAGCGGCGCGTCGTCTGCAAGCCCCAGGTCGGCGCGCATCTGCTCCCGGCTGCGTTTAGGCTGGGCGCGATGCACCAATGGGTGACCCACAAACGAGACCGGCAGACCGGTCCCGGCGTAGATCTCCGGCTCAAATGGAAACAGCGCCAGCAGATGATCGAGAAAACCGGCCAGTTTGTCTGCGCGGCCCCGTCGCCACGCCCACACCTGCGGACTGACGTAGTGAATCACTGGCACGCCGAGTTTTTTGGCGCGTTTGGCCAGGCGGAAATTGAAATCGGGCAGATCCACTGTCACCAGTAGATCAGGGCGATCCGCGCGCATGCGCGCCGTGAGCGCATTCATGATGCTCACCAGACGCGGCAGATGGCGCACCACCTCGGCCAGACCGATGAGCGACAACTCATTGGGGTGATAGAGGCTCTCCAGACCCGCCGCGCGGGACTTCAGCCCCCCGACGCCGAAAGCGGTGAGCCCGGGGAACTCTGCGCTGAGTTCATTGAGCAACTCAGCGGCGAGAAAGTCCCCCGACGCCTCGCCGCTGATGATCATCACCCGGGGCGGACGCGCCGCCCTCTGCGCCGATGCGGTCATGCCAAATCACTTCTTGGGTGGGGTGAGCCCCTGTTCATCGATATAGCGCATCAGGGAATCGCGCACCTGCGCCACCACCGCCAGCGCTTTGCGGCCATCACGCCCGGTCACCAGCGGTTGGCGCCCATCGCGCACCGACTCGCAGAAAGAGCGAATTTCGGTCTCCAGGGTGTCGTAATCCTCAATGGTCAGGCGCTTCTCCTCCAGCGCCGGCACCGTGACGCCCTCCAACTGCATATCGCCCTCGCCCTTCATCACCACGCGAATCCCCTTGGTGATGAAGTCCAGCGCCACATAGGCGTCGGGCTGGAACAGGCGCATTTTGCGCGTGGCCTGCAACGACACCCGCGAGGCGCGCACATCGGCGATGCAGCCGTTGGCAAAGGTGAGACGCGCGTTGGCGATATCCACCTGATTGGTCAAGACCGGCGTGCCCATGGCCTCCACTTTGGCGACTTCCGAGCCGACGAAATTCAAGATGAGATCCACATCGTGAATCATCAGATCCAGCACCACGTCCACATCCAGCGCGCGGGGTTTGAAGGGCGCCAGGCGCTCAGCCTCAATGTAGCGCGGAGATCGCAAGATGCCGCTGTTACGTAGCGCCGCCACCGCCGGATGGAACCGTTTCAAGTGCCCCACCTGGATGAACAGATTGTTACGGTCGGCGATGTCGATGAGTTCGTCAGCCTCTTCCAGGGTGACCGTGATGGGCTTTTCGATGAGCACATGGATCCCGGCGTTAAGGCACGCCTCGGCCACCTTGAAGTGGCACTCGGTGATGGTGGCGATAGAGACCAGATCCACTTTATCCAGCAGATCGCGGTAGTCGGCATAACCGGCAACGCCCAACTCCTGACCGATCTGTTCGGCGCGTTTGGGATCGGCGTCGGCCACGCCCACCAACTCAACGCCGTCGATGAGCTGATACTTCTGTGCGTGGAAACGGCCCAGATAGCCGACCCCGATCACCGCTGCGCGCAACGGAGTGTTCGCCTGTGATCCACTCTGGCTCATGCCGGTTTCTCCTCTGCTGGGCTGGCGGGGCGCTCCAGCGCCACCAGCGTCATGCCATAGCGATCCGCCAACGCCAAAGTGTCGGCCAGATCCATAATCAGTGTGCGACCCGCCTCAATGCCCAAGGCGGGAATGCGCGCCGCATGCAAATTCTCAATGGTGCGCGAGCCGATGGTGGGCAGATCCAAACGCAGATCCTGGCCAGGCTTGCACACTTTCACCAATGCCCCATCGCCGCGACAGAGCGTTCCGGCGCGGGCGATCATGGCGTCAGTGCCCTCCACCGCCTCCACCGCCACCACCACTCTCTGTCGCGTCACCACCCCTTGGCCGATATCGAACTCGCCCAAGCGGCTGGCCATTTCAAAGCCAAAATGGATATCCTCCCACTGCTCCGGGGTGGGCTGACGGCGCGTGAGCACCCCCGCAGGCGCCAACAATGATGGCGCGATCTCCGCCGGGCCGCGCAGGGTCATGCCGTGATCTTCCAGGATTTGCGCAATGGCGCGCAAGAGGACATCGTCGTGGAGCGTGCGCAGAGAGAGCGCCATACGCAGCGCCAAAGCGTCGGGACGCACGCGCCAGATGCTGGATTTGGCGATGCCGCCGCACATCACCGCTTCGGTGGCGCGCCATTTCGCCAAATGTTTGAGGATGGTTTTGAATTTTCCCAGCTTGACCCAGGCAAAGCCGTCCACCCGCTGGGCCAGCTCAGGATCGGTTTCGCCCTCATGCCCCACTGCCACCACACGATGGCCGTCGGCACGGAGTTTGTCCGCCAGAATCAGGGGAAGCGCGCCATTGCCGGCGATGATGCCGATAACCGGCGCAGAGCCGTCAGGGGGTCTGTCGGCCATGCGCGCGCCCAGCGTGGCTTAGCGACAGATGCCGCGTTGGCTGGATTGCAGAAACTCCAGGAAGTGCACCACTTCCGGAGTATCGCAGCACTTTTCAATCTCGGAAAGCGCTTGCTCCAGACGCAGATTGTCGCGGAACACCATGCGATGGGCTTTGCGGATGGATTTGATCGCCTCTTCACTAAAGCCGCGCCGACGCAGACCCACCACGTTCACACCGGTCACCTTGGCGCGGTTGCCCGCCGCCGAAGCGTAAGGGGCGACATCCAACGACACCGCCGAAGCGCCGCCGATAAAGGCGTGGCGACCCACCCGGGCAAATTGGTGGATGGCGGTCAAGCCGCCGATGACGGCGTGCTCCTGCAACTCCACATGGCCCGCCAGCGTGGCGCCGTTGGCCATGATCACATGGTCATCCACGCGGCAGTCGTGGGCGATGTGGGAGTAGGCCATGATCATGCAATCGCTGCCCACGCGGGTTAGACCGCCGCCCGCTTCGGTGCCGCGGTTGATGGAGACATATTCGCGGATCATACAGCGCTTGCCGATCACCACCCGGGTCGGTTCGTCGGCGTAGTGGATATCCTGCGGAGCCGAGCCAATGGTGGCGAAGCTGAACACCTTGCTCTCTTCACCGATCTCCACATGCCCTTCGATGACGGCGTGGGCAGCCACTTCAACATTCTTGGCCAATTGCGCATTGGGGCCGATCACCGCATAGGGCCCGACAATGCACCCGTCCGCCAGTTGTGCGCCGGGATCGACCACAGCGGTGGCGTGAATAGAGACGTTGGCGTCTTTGTTGCTCATGCGGCGTCATCCCGTTTGCGCGTCATCGCCATCAGCTCCGCTTCCGCCGCCAACTCATCGTCGGCAAAAGCCTTGCCCTCGAACCGCCACACGTCGCGACGGCGTTTGATCAGCTTCAGATCCAGCACCAACTGGTGACCAGGGACCACAGGCTTACGGAACTTCGCCTTGTCGATGGCCATAAAGTAGACCAACTGCCCACGCACGTTTTCCGGATCGGTGCGCGCGGCAAACAGCGCCCCGGCTTGCGCCATGGCTTCCAGAATCAACACCCCCGGCATCACTGGCTCGCCGGGAAAGTGGCCCTGGAAGTGGGGCTCATTGAAGGTCACGTTCTTGATGGCGCGCAGATATTCGCCCGCCTTGAAATCCACGATGCGATCCACCAGCAAAAACGGATAGCGGTGCGGCAGGGATTCCAGTATCTCGTGCAGATCAAAGGACTCTTGAGCCATTGCGTCTTCTCGAATTACTTGAACAGGGAGGCGGTGCGCTCATTCAACCGCTTGAGCACTTGATCGGTGATGTCGATGGTGTCGGTGGCGTAGAGCACCTGACCTTTGCCGAACACCGCCGTGTATCCTTTTTCGCGTCCCATCTCTTCGATCACTTCCCGCAGCGCGCCGGTGATGCGCTTGGTCCAGCGGGCGTTTTCGCGATCCAAACGCAACTGCAGATCCTCCACCATTCGGCGGAAGTCACGCATTTCGCGTTGCAGTTTGGCGTTGAATTCCGCTTTGGCTTCCGGAGTCATCAGAGCGCCGCGCTTTTTCAGGTCGGCCTGCATGGTCTCAATCTGTGACTTCTTGGCGTCGACCTTGGCTTGGGTCTTGCCCTTGGCGCTCATGAGCAGATTGCGCGCCTGTTTGGCGGCGTCAGACGAGGAGATCGCCCGCTGCACATCGACAAAAGCGAATTTATCGGCGGCGTCGGCGCTCTCCACCCACAGCAGGCTCACCAGCGCCACGGCTGCACAGATCAGACGTAAGGACATTGAATCTTCCCCAAGTTACAGGCCGCCAGATCCGCACTGCTGGACTTGTCGACCAATTATACTCATGTGCAAACGAATTGCGAATTCTAACACCCCTACAGCGGTTGGCTCAAGCGAGCGCAGCGCGCAGAGATGAATCACGCGCACGCGCAGCTCACATGGAGGTGCCGATGCTGAAATCGAAGCTGCGGGTTTTATCCCACGACTCGCTGGCCAGCGGCACGCCGAAGGAGAACTGCAGCGGACCGAATGGCGAGCGCCAGTTGACGCCGACGCCTGCGGACATGCGCACGCTGCCGGAGTCGTTGACGTCGGTGGCCAAGGCGTCGAAATTGTCGAGCATGCCCACATCCACAAAGGTCAGCGCGCTCACGCCCTTGTCTTCCAGACCATAGACCGGGAACTGCACCTCCGCCGTGCCGGAGCCGAAGTAGGTGCCGCCCATGGCGTCGTCGCTATAGGAACGCGGGCCCACGCCGTGGGATTTAAACCCGCGCAAAGAGCGCATGCCGCCCATGAAGTACTTCTCGAAGATGGGCACATCGTCGCCGAACCCTTCGATCATACCCCCGCGCAGACGCAAGTGACCCACCACTTTGGCGCGCTTATAGATGGGATGGTAAACGTTGTTATCCGACGTCAGACGCAGGAACTTCACATCACCGCCCAAACCAGCCA
Organism: Magnetofaba australis IT-1; assembly: GCF_002109495.1. Taxonomy (NCBI): domain Bacteria; kingdom Pseudomonadati; phylum Pseudomonadota; class Magnetococcia; order Magnetococcales; family Magnetococcaceae; genus Magnetofaba; species Magnetofaba australis. Next base: position 471,954 of record NZ_LVJN01000018.1, on the reverse strand, counting down.
GGTCGGTGGTGAGCATCATGGAGTGCCCCTTCATGGGATCCAGACGGTTATCAATCTTATCCCACGACAGTTCATTGGTGACCATGGAGGTCAGATAGGGGCTGGCGGCTTCCTGTTGACGCAGTAACAGGGCGGCGTTGGAGGCCACGCCCTTGATCTCGGTGTTGGTGAGGCTGTAGCTCAGGCGGGTGCCCAAATTCTTGGTCAGATTCAGACCAAAGGTGACGCTGCCGCCCCAGCTATCGCTCTCATAACCGCCGGAATCGGAGTTGTCGGATTTGCGGTTGAACAGGTTGATGCCCGCCGACACGTCACGCCCCATGAAGTAGGGTTCATACAGCCCCAGTCCGAAGTCGGCGCGGCTGGCCGACAGCGAGAACGACAGCGTCAGTTTCTGCCCTTTGCCCATGAAGTTGTTCTGACTGACTGAGGCGCTGCCCATGTACTTATCGGTGGTGGAGTAGCCCGCGCCCAGGGTAAATGCGCCGGTGGCCTTCTCCTCCACCTTCACCTGCACATCGACCTTGTCGGGGATGTCGGATTTGGGGGTGGTGATCTCCACGGTTTCAAAGAAGTCCAAGGCTTGCAAACGCTTTTTGGCTTTGCGCACGGCGGAGGCGGAGAACAGATTGCCCTCCACCACGGTCATCTCCCGACGGATCACTTCGTCGCGGGTGCGGGTGTTGCCAATCACTTCCACCCGGTTGACGTAGACGCGACGCCCTTTTTGGATATTGAACGTGAGGTTGACGGTTTTGTTCTCGTCATCAATCGCGGTTTCCGGCGAAATCTGCAGGAAGGCGTAGCCAAAATCGCCCACCAGGTCGGTCAGTTTATCGATGGTGGTGGAGACTTCGTTCTGGGTATACCAAGTCCCCTTTTCGATCTCGACCTGTTTGTAGAGATCTTCGATGGGCGCTTCGTCAAAGTCGCTTTTGATCTCCACTTCGCCAAATTTATAGCGCTCGCCTTCGGTGATGGCGTGGGTCACCACAAAGGCCTTTTTATCCGGCGTCAGCTCCGCCACAGAGGAGTCGACGCGGGCGCGCACATAGCCGTTATCCAGATAGACGCGGCGCACCTGAGATTGGTCGAACAGCAGCTTTTCACGGTCATAGGTGTCTTTTTCCGTGAGCCAGGAGAGCCAGTCTGTGGGTTGGATCACCAACTGCTTGGTGATGGTCTTGGCCGAGAGCTTCTCATTGCCCACCAGACGCACTTCGCGGACTTTGGACTTTTCGCCTTCGCGGATTTTGTAGGTCAGCTCCACGCGGTTTTCCGGCAGCGCTTTGGTCAGCAGATCGATCTGCGCCAGGAACAGACCTTTGACGCGATACGCCTGGCGCAGTGCGGCCAAATCCTTCTCAGCTTCGCTTTTGGAGAAGATGTCCCGCGCCTTGATTTTGACAATATCCTTGAGCTCTTCATCGTCAAAGGCGTAGGCGCCTTTGAAGTTGACCTCCTGGATCAACGGGTTCTCCACCACCTTGACCACCAGGGCGGCGCCTTCGCGCTCCAGCTCGATGTTCTTGAAGAAGCCGGTGGCGTAGAGGGACTTGACGCTCTTGCGCAGGTCAGAGGCGTTAAACGGTTGACCTTCGCGCACGGACAGATAGCTTTTGACGGTCTCTTTCTCGATCCAACGGGCGCCCTGGACGCGGATCTCATCGATCACGCCGCCCTGGGTTTGGGCTTGAACCGGGGCGGTCCACGCCAATAGCAGTCCGAGCATCAACAACAGAGTCGGGAGTCGTTTCATTGACTGCGCGATCTTCATAAAGCGGCCCTTGTACAGGATCATTGAAAATAGGCAACCAGACGCGGCCACAATCTGGCCAGGTCGTTGTAGAACGCCAAAATCATCAGACTGCCCAACAGCGCAATTCCGATGCGATTGGCCATCATATAGGCTTTTTCGCCCACTGGCTTCCCTTTAACAGCTTCCACGGCGTAAAACATCAAATGTCCGCCGTCGAGAATGGGGATAGGCAGCAGGTTGAGAATGCCGAGATTGACTGATACCAGCGCCATGAACTGCAACAGGCTGGTGGCGCCCTGTTCGGCGGTTTTGCCGGCCATCTCGGCGATCATAATGGGACCGCCCAACTGATCCGGCGACACCACGCGGGTGAGCAGCTTCCAGATGCTGGTCACCGTCAGGTCGATATAGGCCCAGGTCTGTTGCGCGCCCAGCGCGAAAGACTCAACAAACCCATAATCAGTGGTGGTCACCGCGCCGCTGGGGCTGATGCCGATGAGCGCGCGTTGGATTGGCTCGCCAAATAGGTTTTTCGACTCTTTGATCTCCGGCGTGATATTCAAATCAAAGCGATCCGACTCCCGCTGGACAGTAAAGTTGAGCGTGCGACCTTCGCTGGCGCGCACTGTTTCCGACAGATCCGTCCACAGCGGAATCGACTTGCCGTCAATGGCGAGTATGCGATCCCCTTCCTGCAACCCGGCCGCCAGCGCGGGAGAATCCTCTTTGACTGCGCCCACTTCCGGCAACAACTCGGGCATGCCCAGCAGAAAAGCGCCCCATAACGCCACCACGGCGAAGATGAAATTGAACATCGGCCCGGCGGAGACGATGGCGGTGCGCGGCCACAGCCCCTTATGGCTGAAGGAGTAGCGACGATCCTCCTCGTCCAACTCATCCTCCACCGACTCGCCCAGCATTTTGACATAGCCGCCCAATGGGATGGCGGAGACGGTGTATTCGGCGCCGGGGTCGGTGGCGCCAAAACGGCGTTTGCCGCGCCAACCCGCCAACTTGGGACCAAAACCGATGGAGAAGGTCACCACACGCACGCCAGACCAACGCGCCACCAGGAAGTGACCCATTTCATGCACAAAAATCAGGGCGCCAAGAACAACAATGGCCCAGAAGATGGTCAGCATAACAGCTCGCTTAGGATAAACAGTCGACGCGGTGTCCGACTGACAGGGTTAATGTCGCCCAAGGCGTTTAACAGATCTCTTCCACAATGCGTTGCGCGACCTTGCGCGCCTGATGATCGGCCGCGAACACATCCTCAAGCTGCGCGGCGGCGCCCAGCGGGAGGGAGTCCAGCGTGCGATCGATCACCTTGGGGATGGTTAAAAATGGCAATCCCGCATCCAAAAACGCCGCCACGGCAACCTCGTTGGCGGCATTCAATACCGCAGGGGCCAAACCGCCCCGGCGCAGCGCATCATAGGCCAACTCCAGACAGGGGAAGTCCGCCGGGTCGGGACGCGCTTCAAACGTCAGTTTAGCCAATTGTGGCAGGTCGAGTGAAGGGACGTTGGTTTGCGTCCGTTCAGGCCAGGCCATGGCCACCGCAATGGGGGTGCGCATATCCGGCGCGCCCATCTGCGCCAACACCGAGCCGTCCATGTATTCCACCATGGAGTGGACAATGCTCTGCGGATGCACCACCACGTCGATCTGCTCGGGGGGCAGACCAAACAGCCAGTGCGCCTCGATCACCTCCAGCCCCTTGTTCATCATGGTGGCGCTGTCGATGCTGATCTTGCGGCCCATAGACCAGTTGGGATGCGCCAACGCCTGTTCCGGCGTCACATTGACTAGTTCGCCTCGGCGCTTGCCACGGAACGGACCGCCCGAGGCGGTCAACACCAGACGGCGCATCCAACGGGTCTGCTGGAACACCTGGAAGATGGCGCTGTGTTCGGAGTCCACCGGGATCAAGCGCACCTGATAGCGGGCGATCTCCTCCATGAACAGCGCCCCGGCCATCACCAGACACTCCTTGTTGGCCAGGGCGATATCCTTACGCGCGCGAATGGCGGCGATGGTGGGCGCCAGACCAGCGGCGCCGACGATGGCGGAGACGGTCATGCGCGCCGACTCCAACGCCGCCGCTTCACTCACGCCCTCGACCCCGGAGAGTACCGGGATTTTGAGATCCGCCAACGCGGCGCGGGCCTGGTCAGCGGCCTCCTCGTCAAACAGCGCCACCACTTCGGGACGACACTGACGCGCCTGCTCCACCACCCGGCGCCAGTTACTCCCCGCCGCCAGCGCCACGATGCGGAAGCGGTCCGGATTGGAGAGCGCCACATCCAGCGTGTTGACGCCGATGGAGCCGGTGCAGCCCAGCACGGAGAGGGTTTTGACGCTCACAGCAGTCCCATCCACAGCAGGTAGGCGTAGTAGAGCGGCGTGGCGAACAGCAGGCTATCCAGACGATCCAGCAGGCCGCCATGTCCGGGAATCAACCCGCCAGAGTCTTTCACCGCCGCTTCGCGCTTGAAGAAAGACTCCACCAGATCGCCCATCTGACCGGCCAGGGAAATGATCGCCGCCGCCGCAAACGCATGGCCATAACTGAGCGGCAACTCAAAGGCGTAGGCGGTGAGCGTGCCTGCGCTTAAGCCCACAACCAAGCCGCCAATGGCGCCTTCACGGGTCTTTTTCGGGCTCAAGCGCGGGGCCAGTTTGACATTGCCCATGGCGCGTCCTGTGAAGTAAGCGCCGGAGTCAGTGGCCCAGATCACAAACAGCGCCAGACAGATCCAAGCCGGACCTTGATCCAGCAATCGAATCTCCATCAGCAGCGCCAACGGCAGGGCCGCATAGATCAAGCCAAACAGGGAGAGGGCGATACGGGATGCGCCCTGACGATCCTGGCTTTTGCCGTCATACCGCAGCGCCTCAATGGCGATGCGATTGAACAGAACAATCAACAGCACCCAAGGGATCAAGCGACTTTGGCCCACATAGGCGAGCATTTGAAACAGCGCCGCGCCACCCGCCCACCAGACAAAGCGCTGTTGATTGACAGCGCCTTGCAGCTTCTCCCACTCCCACATCAAGCCGACGCTGGCCAGAATGGTCAAACAGAGTGTGGCGATGGGCGGCGCGCCGATAATCAGCCACAGCACCAGGGGGATGAGGACGACTGCGGAGAGGATTCTGGTTACCATGAGCGCGCGCCCGAATGATTCACTGCGCCAGGACTCATGAGGCCGCGCCAAATCGGCGTTCGCGGCGGGAGAACTCTTCCAGGGCGCTAAGGAAATACTTGCGGTCGAACTCCGGCCAGAAGATCGGCAGGAAGACCAATTCGGTATAGGCGACCTGCCACAACAGGAAGTTGCTCACCCGCTGTTCGCCGCCGGTGCGAATCATCAGATCGGGATCCGGTTGCCCAACGGTGGTCAAGCGGTTGGAGATCTGCGCATCATCGATGGCGTCGAGGCTCAAATCGCCGTTGGCCACATCCTGCGCGATGGAGCGCGCGGCGTCGATGAGCTCCTGGCGTCCGCCATAGTTCAGGGCGATGTTGAAATTCAGGTCTGTGTTGTGCGTGGTCTTCTGTTCCAGGTCGCGCACCAGATCCCGAATCTTGGGCGGCAGTTCATGCAGACGCCCCAGAGCGCGGAAGCGCACCCCCTCCTTGACCAACTCATCCACTTCGCGCTTCAAGTGCAGCGCCAGTAGATTCATCAAGGCGGAGACCTCCTCTTCCGGCCGATTCCAGTTCTCCGCCGAGAAGGTGTAGAGCGTCAGGGTGGGGATTTTGAACTCCAGGCATGCCTCAATGGTGCGACGCACCGCTTTGACGCCCTGGCGGTGTCCTTCGAGTTTGGGCAGAAAACGCTTTTTCGCCCAACGACGATTGCCGTCCATGACGATGGCGACATGACGCGGGAGATTTTCCGGCAGTGGCGGCGTGGATTTACTCATGTCAGCCGCTTACACCTGCATCACGTCAGCTTCTTTGGACGCCATGGCTTCGTCGATCTTCTTGACGAAGGCGTCGGTCAACTCCTGGACCTCTTTCTCCTGAACGTGCATCTCGTCCTGGGAGATCTCTTTGTCCTTCTCGGCTTTTTTGAGCTGATCCATGCCGTCGCGACGAATATTGCGCACGCTGATTTTGGCCTGTTCACAATATTTGTGCACCAGCTTGACCATTTCGCGGCGACGCTCTTCAGTCAACTCCGGCATCGGCACGCGGATAAGCTGGCCATCGTTCATGGGGTTGAGCCCCAGATCGGACTCCAGAATCGCTTTTTCAATAGCGCCCAGAGAGCCCTTGTCCCACGGCTGGATCACAATCAAGCGGGCTTCAGGCACCGACAGGGTGGCGAGCTGATTGATGGGCATCAAGTCGCCATACGCTTTGACGGTGACATGCTCGAGCAGACCGGTGGAGGCGCGGCCGGTGCGGACCGTAGACAGCTCCTCTTTCAGAACGCTCAAGCTTTTACTCATGCGCTCATCCAGGTCCAGCAGCAACAGTTCCACATCCATGCTCATCCCTCCTCAATAATGGTGGCTTTGGGCTGGCCACCCAGCACAGCCGCCAAGGCGCCCTTCTCATAGATGGAAAAGACGCCGATAGGCAGTGCGTTCTCGCGACATAAGGTGATCGCGGTAAGATCCATCACTTTCAGGTCTTTGGCAAGCACTTCTGTGAAAGTGAGGCGGTCATAGCGCTGTGCGGCGGGGTCTTTGACCGGGTCGGCGGAGTAGACGCCGTCGACTTTTGTGGCTTTGAGCAGGATCTCTGCATCGATCTCGCAGGCGCGCAGCGCAGCGGCGGTATCGGTGGTGAAAAACGGGTTGCCGGTGCCCGCCACAAAGATCACCACGCGGTTTTCATTCAAGTGCGCCACGGCGCGGTCGCGCTGAAACGCCTCGGTGACTTTGGGCATCTCCAGGGCGGTCTGCACCACCGTCTCCACGCCCAGGGTCTCCATGGCGCTCTGCAGGGCCAAGCCATTGATCACCGTGGCCAGCATGCCCATCTGGTCGGCGCGGGAGCGCTGCATGCCCACCGCCGAGCTGGAGACGCCGCGGAAGATGTTGCCGCCGCCCACCACCAGGGCGATTTGGACCCCCATCTGATGCGCATTGCGAATTTCCGAGGCCACTTCGCTGACAAAGTCGGGATCCAGACCATAGCCGCGATCGCCCATGAGGGCTTCGCCGGACAATTTGATCAACACCCTGCGTTTCTGCTGTGTGGCCATGATGGTTCAGGTCTCCGTGCAATGGTGGCGTCAGATGAAAAAAACACCGACGCGCTTGCGCGCGTCGGTGTTGGGGTTCTGCTATCTACAGCATGATCAGCCGCCGATCTGCTCGGCGACTTCCGCTGCAAAATCCTTCTCTTCTTTCTCGATGCCTTCACCTAGGACGAAGCGGGCGAAGCCTGTGAGTTTGATCTCGGCCCCCATCTCCTTACCGGCGGCCTGCACCACCTTGCCGACCTTTTGGTCGGGGTCGATGACGAAGGCCTGGTCCAGCAAGCAGACCTCTTCGTAGTACTTGTTGATGCGGCCAATCACCATTTTTTCAATGATGTTGTCGGGCTTGCCGGAGGCTTTGGCCTGCTCGGTCAGCACGTCCTTCTCACGATCCAGAGCGGAAGCGTCCACCGAGTTGCGGTCCAGGAACAGCGGCGCGGCGGCGGCCACATGCATGGCCAGTTGCTTGCCCAGTTCAGCCAATTTGCCTGCATCGCCGGTGGACTCCAGAGCCACCAGCACGCCGATTTTGCCACCGCCATGGATGTAGCTGGCGACCACGCCGGACTCCACGCTCAGCACCGCAGCGCGACGCAGGGACATGTTCTCGCCGATGGTGGCCACCAGGTGGGTCAGCTCATCGCCCACATTGCGGCTGGAGCCGGGAAAGGCTTGGCCCTTGAGGGTCTCGATGTCGGTCTCGCCGCTGGCCAGGACCACGCCCGCCATGGCGTCGACATAGCCGACGAAACCGTCATTCTTGGCGGTGAAGTCGGTCTCGCAGTTGACTTCCACCAGGGCGCCTTTGGTCCCTTCGGAGGCCGCAGCCACCTTCCCTTCAGCCGCCACGCGGGTGGATTTCTTGGCCGCCGAGGAGATGCCTTTTTTGCGCAGCCAGTCAACAGCCGCTTCCATGTCGCCATCGGTCTCGCCCAAGGCTTTTTTGCAATCCATCATGCCCGCGCCAGTCTTCTCGCGGAGCTCTTTCACCATACCAGCGGTAACCGCCATTGCGCTCTTCCTTCAGTGCGTAGTTCAGATCTTTGGGACCAAAGCGTGCAGCGTCCCGCTTATTCCGCGTCGGCGGCGGCTTCCATCTCGGCGGCCAGGGACTCGTCGGCGCTCTGCTCAGCCGCTTCGCCCAGGCTGCGACCGCCCAACTCGCCGCCTTCCAGCACCGAGTCGCCCACTTTGCTCAGGAACAGGCCCAGGGAGCGGATGGCGTCGTCGTTGCCGGGGACCACGTAGTCGATGACGTCGGGATCGCAGTTGGTGTCCACCAGGGCCATCACGGGGATGCCCAGCTTGCGGGCTTCTTTCACCGCGATGGACTCCTTGCGGGTGTCCACCACCACCATCAGGTCGGGCAGACGCTCCATGTTCTTGATGCCGCCCAGGGCGCGCTCGATCTTTTCGGCTTCACGCTCCATCATCTGCCCTTCCTTTTTGGTGTAGGAAGACAGGGAGCCCTCTTCGCGCATCTTTTCGATGTCCTTGAGGCGACGGATGGAGCCTTGAATGGTGCGCCAGTTGGTCAGGGTGCCGCCCAACCAGCGGTGGTTCACATAGTATTGACCGCAGCGCTTGGCTTCGCGGGAAACCAGATCGACGGCTTGACGCTTGGTGCCCACGAACAGCACGGAGCCGCCCTTTTGCACGGTATCGCGCACCACGTTGCAGGCGTCGCGCAGCATCACAACGCTCTTGGAGAGGTTGACGATGTGCACGCCGTTGCGGGCGGTGAAGATGTAGGCGTCCATTTTGGGATTCCAGCGCTTGGTTTGGTGGCCGAAATGGAAGCCTGCGTCGAGCAGTTCACGAATTGAATACTTAGCCATGGTTTCCGTTCTCTCTTTCCGGTTCGGTTATGCCTCCGCCCGGCGTTTTGAGCGGCCATCCAACCCATGTGGGCACCGGGACAGCCAACGCTTGTGGGCGTGCGAAGTAAAAAGGGACGTCCTTTTACCACGTCAGCTTGTCAGATGCAAGGAATCCGACCCGCTGAGGTAAAATCTTATTGAAACGGGGCCGGATCGCCGGAGCCCACCCGCAACACCTCCACTGCGCCGCCAGTCAGATCCACCACCGTGGAGGGGTGTTCCGGCAGCACGCCGCCATCGATGATCAGGTCCACGCGCTTCTCCATCACCGAACGGAAGGCGACGGGATCCGACAGAATCTCCTCGCCGGGCAGTTTCAGCGAGGTGGAGAGCAGCGGCTTGCCGATCTGCTCCAGCAGCGCATGGCAGATGGCGTGGTCCGGCACTCGCAGACCAATGGTCTTGCGTTTGGTCAGCATCGACTTGGGCGCTTCGCGGGTGGCGTCCAACACAAAGGTGTAGGGGCCGGGCAGGAAGCGCTTGAGCAGACGATAGGTCTGATTGTCCACCATGGCGTACTCGGAGATCTGCGACAGATCCGCACACAGCATGGTGAGCTGGTGGTTGTTGGCCAGACGCTTGATCTGCGTGATGCGCTCGATGCCCTTGCGGTTGTCGATCAGGCACCCCAGCCCGTAGGTGGTGTCGGTGGGGTAGACGATGACGCCGCCTTGGTTCAAAATGGATACAGCCTGATTGATCAACCGGGGCTGTGGATTGTCCGGGTGTATGGTAAAGAACTGGCTCATGTTCTCGGCGGCTTCTGTGTGCATTCGGAGAGTATCCGGGGATGTCCAGGACGGGAGGCTTTGACTGCTGAAGGCGCGCTGATCGGCGCCGTCAAATGCATCCAGAATTGCGTCCTCTACGTAAACCTGCCTATCTTGTCACACTTTTCACTGTTACTAAAGGGATGGCGCCATGCCTGAATATCGCTCGAAAACCTCCACCCATGGCCGCAATATGGCCGGCGCGCGCGCCCTGTGGCGCGCCACTGGCGTCAAGGAGGCCGATTTCGGCAAGCCCATCATCGCCGTGGTCAACTCCTTCACGCAATTCGTTCCCGGCCACGTGCACCTGCGCGAAGTGGGCAAACTGGTGGCCGCCGAGGTCGAGGCTGCGGGGGGCATCGCCAAGGAGTTCAACACCATCGCGGTGGATGACGGCATCGCCATGGGTCATGACGGCATGCTCTACTCCCTGCCCTCGCGGGAGATTATCGCCGACTCCGTGGAATATATGGTGGGCGCCCACACCGCCGACGCCATGATCTGCATCTCCAACTGCGACAAGATCACCCCGGGTATGTTGATGGCGGCGCTGCGGCTGAACATTCCGGCGGTGTTCGTCTCCGGCGGTCCCATGGAGGCGGGCAAGGTGACCATGGAAAATGGTCAGATCAAAAAGGCCGATCTGATCGACCCCATGATCGCCGCGGGCGACGCCTCGGTGAGCGACAAGGACGTTGAGAGCTTGGAGCGCTCCGCCTGCCCCACCTGCGGCTCCTGTTCCGGCATGTTCACCGCCAACTCCATGAACTGCCTGACCGAAGCGCTGGGCCTGTCGTTGCCGGGCAATGGCACGCTGCTGGCCACCCATGCGGATCGCAAAGAGCTGTTCCTGGCGGGTGCGCGCCGCATCGTCGAACTGACCGAGCGTTATTATAAGCAGGGCGATGAGTCGGTGTTGCCGCGCAGCATCGCCACTTTCCAGGCGTTCGAGAACGCCATGTGCCTGGATATCGCCATGGGCGGCTCCACCAACACCGTGCTGCACCTGTTGGCGGCGGCGCAGGAGGCGGAGGTGGACTTCACCATGGCCGACATCGACCGCCTGTCGCGTCAGGTCCCCTGCCTGTGCAAAGTGGCCCCGGCCACCGACAAGTATCATGTGGAGGACGTGCACCATGCGGGCGGCGTGTTTGGCATTCTGGGCGAATTGGATCGCGCCGGGCTGATCAATGGCGACTGCCGCACCGTGCACGCGGCCTCCATGACCGAGGCCATCGCCACCGAGGACATTCAATCCGGCCAGGCCAGCGACGCCGCCAAGAGCCGCGCTCTGGCGGCGCCGGGGGGGCAGCCCACGGTGGAGCCCTATTGCCAGTCCCAGCGCTGGCCCGCCGCCGATGACGACCGCGTCAATGGCTGCATCCGCGACAAGGCCCACGCCTACTCCCAGGATGGCGGTTTGGCGGTGCTGTTTGGCAACATCGCCCGCGAGGGCTGCATCGTGAAGACCGCTGGGGTGGATGAGTCGATCTGGAAATTCTCCGGTCCGGCGCGCATTTTCCACAGTCAGGACGCCGCTTGTGAGGCGATTCTGGGGGACAGAATCCAAGCGGGCGATGTGGTGGTGATCCGCTACGAAGGGCCCAAGGGCGGTCCGGGCATGCAGGAGATGCTCTACCCCACCAGCTACTTGAAGTCCAAACACCTGGGCAAGGCGTGTGCGCTGATCACCGATGGGCGCTTCTCCGGCGGCACCTCGGGGCTCTCCATCGGCCACTGCTCGCCGGAAGCGGCGGAGGGCGGCGAGATCGCCTTGATTGAAGAGGGCGACACCATCGAGATCGACATCCCCAACCGCGCCATCAACGTCGCGATTGATGAGCAGGAGATGGCGCGTCGACGCGCCGCCATGGAGAGCGACCCGCACACCGCCTATCAGCCCAGCGGGCGCAACCGTGTGGTCTCCAAGGCGCTGCAGGCCTACGCCGCCATGACCACCTCGGCGGCGCGCGGCGCGGTGCGCGATGTGTCGCAACTGACCGCCAAACGGTAAGCGCGCCATGTCGTTTGAGAAAGATCTGGATAGTCGCCAGCAGCGCCTGAAATGGCATATGCAGCTTTTGGGGCTGCATATCGCCGGATTGATCGCGGTGCTGCTGGCGGTGTTTCTGCCGCAGCCGGTCAGCGGCGTATTGCTGGCGGTCTCATTTGGCGTGGCGGCGCTGCATGGCCGTTTTCTGCGGCGCATCACCGGCAATCCGGCGCACATCTGGATTATCCCGGGAGAGATTATCCTGTTTGGCTTGATCTACGCCTACTATCGGGGTTTGATCTAAGCGGTCACTCCGCGCTGGCGGCGCGGGTCAGGATGCGTCCTTGGCCTCGCGCCGCTTGCGCAGACGCTGGTTGAGCGCCGAGCGGGTGATGCCCAGCATGCCGGCGGCGATGCCTTGATTATCTCCTGCGCGGCGCATCGCTTCATCCACCAACAGATTTTCCGTCTCCTTGAGCGACGGCAGCGATTCAATCTGGGTGAACAGGCCATCGCTGCTGGGTTCGCTTATGCTCTCGGCGTGGGTCGTCACCGGCACGGGCGCGCCGCTCTTCTCGATGGCGTCGCGGAAGCTGTTCATAGAGAGCACCCCGCCCCCATGCCGCGCCACCGCATCCCACACCATGGCGCGCAGCTCACGGATATTGCCTGGAAAGGCGTAGGCGCACAGCAGGGTGCGCAACTCCGGCGGCGGCGTGGGCTTCTTCTTGCCCATCTCCTGGGCGGCTTGGGTCAGGAAGTGTTCCAGCAGCAGCGGAATATCCTCCTGCCGCCTGCGCAGAGGCGGAATCTCCACATGGTGCGCTGATAGGCGATAGTAGAGGTCGCTGCGGAAGGTCCCCGCCTCCATCCCCGCGCGCAGATCGCGATGGGTCGCCACCAGCACGCGGGCGTCGGTGGAGAGCGGCGCATCGCTACCCAGCGGGTAGTATTGGCGATCCTGCAGCAAACGCAGCAGTTTGACCTGAGAGGTGTGGCTCAGATCGCCGATCTCATCGAGAAACAGCGTGCCGCCCGCTGCTTGGGTGATTAGACCCTCGCGGGCGTTTTCGGCGCTGGAGTAGGCCCCTTTGCGGTGGCCGAAGAGGGTGTCGGAGAACAGGTCGTCATCCAACCCCGCCACGTTGACCGGCACGAATTTGCCCGCCGAACCGGTGAGTTCGTGCAGCGCCTGGGCGATCAACTCCTTACCTGAGCCGGTCTCGCCAGTGATCAGCACCGGCTCCTGCGAACGCGCAATGGCCTCCATGTAGCGGAACAGGCCGGTCATGCTCTCGCTGCAAGTGACGATGGCGTCGAACGCCTCCTGCTGCTGCAGACGTCCGTCGAGCAGATAGCGCCTGAGGGTGTCCACCTGATTGCGCAGCGCATTGAGCTCAAGCGCATGTTTGACCGCCGAGATGAAGCGGTTGGGCTCTACCGGCTTGACCAGGTAGTCAAACGCGCCCTCCTTCATGCAGTCCACGGCGGTGTCCAGCTCCTGGGAGGCGGTCATTACCATCACCGGGATATCCGGTTGCGCGCTCTTGAGCTGCTTGAGCAACTCCAGCCCGCTGATCATGGGCATGGTCAGATCCAGCACCACGCAAGCAGCGCCGGTTTGGCGGATCTGATCCATCAGGGTGCGGCCATCCTGCAGAGTCAAGACGTTGGCCACGCCCGCGCCGCGCAAAGTGAGGCGGGCGCTGAACAGAATATCCGCCTCGTCGTCGACCAAAATGACAGGCGGCGTGCGGTTGGCTGGAGCCAGTTCAGATAACATCGTCCGGTGCGCCTAATCCGGGTTCATACTGTGGCAGGATGACGGTGGCGCGCACGCCGCCATGGGGGCGCGGGCTGAACTCCAGATCGCCATCCAGATCGGTGAGCAGCTTATGACAGATGGAGAGTCCCAGACCGGTGCCGCCGCTCTCCTGCCGGGTGGTGTAGAACGGCTCCATGGCCAAGCGCAGTTGTTCGCGCGTCATGCCGCAGCCGTTGTCCTCCACCACGACTCCCACGCGTCCGGAAGGACTGCGCTCGGCGGGGTAGACGCGCACTTCGCCGCCACTGGTCGGCAGCGCCTGCAGAGCGTTGAGAATCAGGTTGATGAACACCTGCTCCAACTGCACCTGATTGCCCAGCGCCAATGGCAGGGAGTCGGGCAGATTGATCGCCACCTGGGCGCTATGCTTGCGGATGGCGTTGTCCAGAATGGCGCAGGAGGCGTCCACCACGTGCTGGAAGTTCACCGCGGTGCGCTGTCCGCTGCCCTCATTGCGCGCCATGCGTTTGAGGTTACTAACGATCTCCTTGATGCGCTGGGCGTTTTTTTCGATATCGCCAATCAGGCGCGGCACCGTCTCGTCCATCTCTTCAAACGGGATGCCCCCCAGTTCAAACGGCCCCTGTTCGCGCGCGACTTGATGCAGGATCGGCATGGCGTCGCGGGAGATGTTGCGCAGCAGATTGGCGTTGAAGCCGATGGCGTTGTTGGGGTTATTGACCTCATGGGCGATGCTGGCGGCGAGAATGCCCACGGTGACCAGATGGGCGTTGCGCATGGCCTGAAGTTGCAGCGCGCGCACTTCAGTCACATCGGTGGCGAACACCAGAATCACCGGCTCCTGATTCTGCCCGCCGATGCGCGAGAAGCGGATCTGCAACCAGCGTTCATTCTCCATGGCGATGGAGATGGCGCTGCGATCGCCGCCCAGAATGGCGCGGCGAAAGCCGCGTAGAAAACGGCTGCGGCTGCTGCTCTGCACCGCATTGGCGAACTGATCCCCCACTTTCAGATGGGAGAATTGCGCCAACGACTCCGGCCGGTTGACGAAACGCACTTCGCCGTCGAAATCCAGCGACACGATCAGGTCCGGCGAGTGCACAAACAGGGAGCGCATGGCGTCTTCGGACTGTCTGCGCGCCTTCTCGGCCTCACTGAGCTCATGGGTGCGTTCGGCCACGCGGCGCTCCATCTCCTCGTTGACGCGCTTGAGCTCCGCCGCCTGCTGGCGGATGATCTCCCGCTGGCGAAACAGATCCAGAAAAACCGTCACCTTGCCGCGCAGAATATCCGGTTCGATGGGCTTGAACAGGTAATCCACCGCGCCGAGGTTATAGCCCTCGAACACATGACGCTCATCCTTGTGGATGGCGGAGATGAAAATAATCGGGATCTTGCGCGTGCTTTGGACACCGGACATCAGGTGCACCACCTCAAAGCCGTCGATCTCCGGCATGTGGGCGTCCAGCAACACCACGGCGAAGTCGCCGTCCAGGATCAACTCCAGGGCTTCCTGGCCATTGGAGGCGGTGACCAGATCCGCATCCAGATCTTCCAGAATGGTGACAATGGAAAGAAGGTTTTCGGGCCGATCATCCACCACGAGGACGCGGGGGTTGCGAATGGCGGGGTCTGTCATAGGATGGCCTGTTTGGGAATCAAGAAAAATTGACTCCATTGATGCAAAAACAGACCGTTATTGCAAGCAACAAGTTGTTACAAGTGTAGAATTATGGCGGTCGGATCACTCCGGCGCGTGTTCGATGAAGCGATATCCGGCGCCGCGCAGGGTCTCGATGTAATCCCCCGCCTCGCCCAGCTTTTGCCGCAGACGTTTGACGTGGGTATCGATGGTGCGGGTCTGTACAGCGGCGGTGATGCCCCACACCTCATCAAGCAGAATGTCGCGGGTGAGCAGGCGTCCGCGCTGCTCCAAAAACGACACCAGCAGCTTGAACTCCATGAAGGTCAGGCGGATCTCTTCAGCTCCGACCCACACCTTGTGGGCAACGCGGTCGATGCGCAGTTTGCCGAACAGAATCTCGCGGCTGGAGGCGGCGGTGGCGGCGTATTCGCGTGAACGTCGCAACACCGCCTGCACCCGCAGCAGCACTTCGCGCACGGAGAAGGGTTTGACCACATAGTCATCGGCGCCGGCCAGGAACCCCGCTTCGTGGTCAGCGCTTTCGCCGCGGGCGGTGAGCATCAGCACCGGGATGTTGCGCAGGCGCTCGTTATCGCGCAGGGAGCGGCACACGTCGAGACCAGAGATGCCGGGCAGCATCAGGTCCAACAGAATCAGATCCGGCAGCGGCGTCTGTGCGGCCAGCCGCAGGGCGTCGCGACCATTGTGGGCGCGGCGGGTTTGATACTGGGCGGCGCGCAGATTGTACTCCAGCGTATCGACCAGATCGATTTCGTCATCGACGATGAGAATCAGAGCGGACATGGCGACCATCCAGCTAACGGGGAAAACGTCCCCCTCTGATGCCACGCGCCAGCCTTGAAGACCACCCCAAAAGGGGTCTCAAGCAGACTCGTTACAACGATTTGCCCGCTGGTCATTTTGGCGTATCGCAGCGGGCGTATTTGTGGAAGGACTGTCAAGCGGCGTCATGACCGCATCACATTGACGTCAAAATCGCTGGGTCGCCCGCACTCTCCTCATTGGGAATCCACGCCTGTTTGGCCACGGCGTCGGCTTCGGGCAGCGGCAGGCGCGCCATCAGGTAGCCCAGACAGTCCAGGCGCACGGCGCGCTCCTCCACGCTGAGCATGGCGGGGATGACCGGAATTCGGGTGACAATGCGCCCCTCATGCACATGCAGATAGTCATGAAACGCCGAGGCGCCGTTCTCATCCTCCACCAGGATATGCGCGCCGTCGCCAACGCTGACCCGCCCCAGCTCCACCCCAGCGCCCAACTCCTGAAAATTCCACTCATCCATGTGGCGCGGAAAGCAGATCTGCGCATCACAGCCAGGGCCGAAACCGAGGGAAAATTCATCCGGCACGCGGATGCGCGCGGCGGCGTGGAGCAGCGTGAGTTGATCATCCGCAGGCGGATGGGTGGGCAGGCGCGTAATCTCCAGACATGCGCGCAGAAACGCCAGCGCATGATCCACCCCCGCCTGTGCGCCGGCTTGACCACACTCCAGGGTCACGGCTGGACACAGCTCGGAGAAGGCCAGGGAGAGCGCGGTTTCGGGGCGGATGAAGTAGACCGCGCGTGGGGCGAACAGCGCCGCCAATTGCAAAGATTGCGCATCCAGTCGGTTGACGCAGGCGTAGTGAGGATTGCGCGAGGTGTTGTTATGGATGTCCACACACAGGAACGCCTCGCGCTGGCGCATCTCCTCCCACACCGTGCGCGCCATGCGCTGCTCCGGGGCGTCATCATCGCCGCGCCAGATGCGGTTGTAATCAGGCTGCTCGGGCAGGCGGCGCACACCGGCGGCGGCGGCGTCCACATTGCCAATGAACAGGGAGATGGCGCGCGGCAACTCCTGATTCTGATATTCAGCCAGCAGCGTGCGCACGGCGCTCCAGCCAGTGGTCTCATCCCCATGCAGCAGCACGCTGATGAAGATCGGTTTATTACGCCGACCGCGCAGATGAATCAGCGTGGGACCGCCCAGACGCTGCGCCAACTGGGCGGCGGGGGTCTGCAGCAGGCCATCGGGAATCGCGTCGAGAATCTGTAGCATCAGCTCAATCCCATTATGTATCCAGGCAGTCCGACAGCGGCCACAAGTGCGCCGGGTCGCCGCTGGCCTGGCGTCGCCAATAGCAACCGCTCATGCGTTGCGCATCGCCGTTGCATTGGCGCCACTGCGCGCTCTGCCACGCCGAGCCGGTCATGCGGGCGCGCACTCTTTGCTCTATAATATCAACATAATTGGCGCTGCCCGCACGCTCTAGCCCCATCGCATGCAGCCCCTCTCGCGCCATCGGAATGAGCTGCTCCTCCAGCAGGGCGGCGGCGCTGATCCGATGATCATCGAACCACCATAGCGTCGCATCCAGCCCATCGCGGGCGGCGCTGTAGAAATTCTCCTTGGCGCGCGCAAATGGCAGCCGACTGTGCAGGTCAGTCAGGTCCGCCAGCGCGTCGGTCAGGCCATAGAACAGCGCCGCATTGGCCACGCAATCGATTACCGTCGGCCCGGCGGGCAGGCAGCGCTGCTCGATGCGCAGCGCTGGCGCGCCGTGGGCGTCGAATCCCAGCACCGGGCGCACCCAACGCCACACCGCGCCGTTGTGCAGGCGCAGATGGCGGAATCGTTCCGGCGGATCTTCGAATGTCTCCGGCAGCAACACGTCGTAGTGCAGCAGGTTTTCGCTGAACAGGCGCATGGGCGAATCGGTGAGATAGTCGGCGGCGAACTGAACTCGTGGGTTCAGATGCGGGTGTCCGCCGCGGGTCCAGCCGGTTGGAATCGCCTGTTCGAAGATGGCGATGCGGGTTTCGCTCCACAGCTTGCGGCCAAACAGCAGCGGTGAGTTGCAACAGGCGGCCAGCAGCGGCGCGCTGGCCGCCAGCGCGGCATTGTAGAAGCTCACAAAACGGGAAGCGGGCGTCTGCAGATGAATTTGAAATGAGGTGGCCGCCGCCTCCAGCATGATGTCATGTCGCCGCAGTTGCAGACGCTCATCGGCGGCGCGGATATCGATCTCTATGGGGGCGCCGCGACGGCGCTGCATGATCTGATCGTTGAGGGCGCGATAGCGCGCCGAGGGCGAGAGATTGTCCAGGGTGAGGTGTTCGTCACGCAAGGTGGGCGGCGCGCCGATGATCATCAGTCGGGCGCCCATCTTCGCCGCCGCCTGCGCAGCGCGCGTCCACAACGCCTGCAACACGCCGTGCATCTGACTGAGCGCATCGCCGGTGAGCGGCTGCGGCGGGGTGTTGAACTCCACGTTGAAGCGCGACAGTTCAGTGGCGGCCAGTTGCGAATCCAGAGCGTTGAGAAAATGTTGATTCATGGGCGCCGGGGCATACATTTCGTCCAACAGCCACGCTTCCAATTCGAATCCGCCCACCAGCGGCGCATTGTCCAGCGCGCCGCTGTGTAACCGATGCGCCAACAGCGCCGTCTCCAGTTGCAGGCGCGCGGCGAATTCGGCAAAGGCGGCGTCATCGAACTGCGTTTGGCGAATCTCCTCTCCCATACCGGCGCTCCCAGCGGATTTACACAGGGTCAGATACGCAAAACCGTGAACCATCAACAGAGAAACCCATCCTATACGTTACACATTGGACAATGGAATGCGCCTGTGGGATCCTCGCAAAAAATTCTGACCCAACGCCTTTCCGTCACACCTTTTACCGACCTGCCATGAGCGTTTCCCCATGACCGCATTTTTCAAAAAAGGGGTGATCCCCCTGATCATTCTCGCCCTCGGCGTCGCTGGCGCCGGTTGGCTCAACGCTTCGCGGGCCACGCCGCCCAAAGGCAAACCCCATGAGCGCGTGGCCAATGTGCGGGTGATGGCGCTGCAGGCGGGGAGTTATCCGGTGGTGATCGACGCCACCGGCGTGGTGGAGGCGGCGCGCACGGCGGTGATCGCGCCAGAGTTGGCCGGGGTGATCAGCCAGCTCTCCGACCAGTTGCGTCCGGGGGGATTGATCAAGCGCGGCGAGCTGCTGCTGGCGCTGGACGCCGCCGAACAGCGCATCACCCTGCAACAGAAGCTGGCGGCGCTGCAGGAGGCGGAGTACAACCTCGCCATTGAAGCCGGAAAACAGGAGCGCGCCGAGCGCGACTGGAATCTGGTGAAGAGCCGCAAAGCGGACAAAAAGGCGGCGGAGTTGGCGCGACGGGTCCCCAATCTGGGCATCGCCAAACAGCAGGTCAAGAGCGCCCAGGCGGCGGTGGATCTGGCGCGGCTCAATCTCAAACGCATGCGCCTGACCGCCCCCTTCGACGCCCTTGTGCTGGAGAGCGATGTGGCGTTGGGCCAACGCCTGGGCGCCGGTTCCCAGGCGGCCAAACTGATGCAGGCCAATCAGGTGCGCGTGCGCATCGCCGCGCCGCTGACGCAGTTGCGCTGGTTGCAGATTCCGCCGCCGGACGCCGATTCGCCCCATGGCTCCGCCGTCACAGTCACTGTGGGCGATATTCAGGCCGAAGGCTGGTTGGAGGGCATCGACGGCGCCCTCAACGCCGCCTCGCAGCAGGCTGAACTGCTGGCGATCATCCCCCAGAGCGAGACCCCGAGACGACTGCCTTTGGGGGCGGTGGTGAGCGTGCGCCTGCACGGCCTCACCCAGAACGGCGTCATCGCCATTCCTCGCGCGGCGCTGCATGAGGGCAACCGCGTGTGGCTGGTGGATGCGGATAACAAACTGGATTATCGCGACGTCACGCCGCTGTGGGGCGACGCCAAGACCCTCTATGTGCGCGAAGGATTGGCGTCCGGCGCGCAGGTGGTGGTCTCACCGCTGGCGGCGCCGCTGCGTGGAGTCAAAGCGCGGGTGCAAGGCGATGAGGCGGCGCCATCGGCCCCTGAACAGCAGAGACACAAACGCGCCGGGGACGCCGCATGAGCGCCCTGGATCCCGTCACCCCGGCGCCCCATGGCATGATCGCCTGGATGGCCAACAACCCGGTGGTGGCCAATCTGATCATGGTGGTGGTGTGCGTGGGCGGCCTGATGGGGCTGTTTCAGGCCAAGCAGGAGGTGTTCCCCGAATTCGAGCTGGAGTACATCCAGGTTTCGGTCCCCTACCCCGGCGCCTCGCCCGCTGAGGTGGAGCAGGCGGTGCTGCTGGCCATTGAGGAGCAGACCCGTGCTCTGGATGGGGTCAAGCGCGTCACCGCCACCGCCTCCGAAGGCTCCGGCAGCGTGCTCATCGAGACCCTGCGCGACGCCGATCCCGACCAGGTGGCGGTGGACGTCAAGAACGCCGTGGACCGCATCACCACCTTCCCCGATGAGGCGGAAAAACCCACCGTGGCGCGGGTCTCCAACCGGCGCCAGGTGATCTCGCTCATCATCTCCGGCGATCAGCCCACCGCTTCGCTGCACGCCCTGGCCGAACGCGCCCGTGACGGACTGTTGGCCCTGGACGGCGTCACCCAGGCGGAGGTCTCCGGGGTGAGCGATCTGGAGATTCATGTGGAGTTCTCCCGCGCCCGCCTGGAGGCGCTGGGATTGACCCTGAACGATGTGGCCACGCGCCTGCGCAACGCCTCCCTGGAGCTGCCCGCCGGGCAGATCGAGACCCATGCCGGGTCGATTCTGGTGCGCATGTCCAATCGCGCCGAGACCGGCGCCGAGCTGGGCGATCTGATCATTCATAACGCCCCGGGCGGACATATTGTGCGTCTGCGCGACGTGGCGACCATTCGCGATGACTACGCCAACGACCATAAAGCCTTCTACTACAACGGTAAGCGCGCGGTGATGGTGACCGTCTACCGGGTCGGCGACGAGACCCCGCTGGGGGTGAGCGACGTCACCCGCGCCTATGCCGATACGTTTCGCGCCAGCCTGCCGCCCAGCGTGGAGGTGGCGACGTGGAAGGATGATTCGGAGAAGTTCCGCGACCGCATCGACCTGCTCAACCGCAACGCGCGCCTGGGCCTGATTCTGGTGGTCATCGTGCTGGCGCTGTTCCTCAGCCCGATGTTGGCGTTCTGGGTGGCGTTGGGGATTCCATTTTCGTTCCTGGGCGCGTTCATGCTCATGCCCACGGCGGATCTCTCCATCAATATGGTGACCCTGTTCGCCTTCATCGTCACCCTGGGTCTGGTGGTGGATGACGCCATCGTGGTAGGCGAGAATATCTACGCCCACATGCAGCGGGGCGATGCGCCGCTCAAATCCGCCATTCGCGGCGCGCAGGAGATCGCCGTGCCGGTGGGTTTCTCCATCGTCACCACTATCGTCGCCTTTATGCCGCTGTTTTTCGTCCCCGGGGTGATGGGCAAGCTGTTTTCGCTGATACCCGCCATTGTGGTGCTGGTGCTGGTGTTCTCGCTATTGGAATCCTTCACCGTGCTGCCCGCCCATCTGGGCCACTCGCATCGCCCGGCCAAGGAGCCCACCGGCGCTGCGCGCCTCTCCTATGTGGTCAACCGTCGCCTCAAGCGCTTCATCCACGGCCCCTATCGCACCGCGTTGCTGTTCTGCATCCGGCACCGCTGGAGCGCCATCGCTTTCTCTGTGGCGATGCTGCTGATCAGCGCCAGTCTGGTCACCAGCGGCAAGTTGGCGTTTCACTTCTTCCCCAAAATCGAGGATGACGACGTCACCGTGGCCATTCGCATGCCGTTTGGCGCCGACGTGAGCGAGACCGTGCGCATCAAGGATCGCATGGAGCAGACCGCGCGTCAGGCCGCCGAGCAGTTGGGCGGGCAACAGATCATCCGCAACATGTTCGCCAAGGTGGGACAAGCCTCCGGCGGCGGCCGTTTTGGCCCCACCTCCGGCTCCGGTTCGCATCTGGCCAGCGTGGAGGTGACGCTGCTGGCGCCCAGCGATGGCGGCGTGCGCGCCAGCGAGTTCTCCCGCGTGTGGCGCAAACTCAGCGGCGTCCCCGCCGGGGTCACCTCGCTCAATTTCCACCATACCGCCGGTCCGGGCGCGGGCTCGGATGTGGATGTGCAGTTGAGCGGCCGCGACCTGCCCACCCTGATTGACGCCGCTTCCGTATTGACCAAGGCGTTGGGACAGTTCGACCAACTGATGAACGTCGAGAACGCCCACGACGCAGGTAAGCCGCAATATGACTTCGTGGTCAATGCGGTGGGCCAATCCCTGGGCCTGACCAACCGTGAACTGGCCAATCAACTGCGCGCGTCGTTCTATGGCGCCGAGGCGCTGCGCACCCAGCGCGGACGGCTGGAGCTCAAAGTGATGACGCGCCTGGACGAGGCCGAGCGGGAATCCCTCTACGATCTGGACGCCATGAAGATCCGCACCCCCGACGGCGGATTCGCCCCACTCAGTGTAGTGGCCGATCGAGTGGAGGGGCGCGGCTCCACCAATATCCGCCGCGAGGATGGCGCGCGGGTGATCAATGTGCGCGCCGAACTGGCCGCGGGCGCGCGCTCCCCACGTCCGGTGCTCGAAGCGGTGGAGCAGAGCGTGTTGCCGCAGATTCTTGCCGACCACCCGGGGGTGAAGTACGAATTTGTCGGCTCGCGGCGGGAGTCCGGCGACACCTTCGAGAATTTGGGCCCCAACTACATGTTTGCGCTGTTCGTGATGTACGCGCTGTTGGCGGCGCCGTTCCGCAGCTATATCCAGCCGCTGATCATCATGTCGGTGATCCCGTTGGGTTTCGTCGGCGCCATCTGGGGCCACGTGATCATGGGCATCGACATGAGCGTGGTCAGCCTGTTTGGCGTCATCGCCCTGTCCGGGGTGGTGGTCAACGACTCCCTGGTGCTGATCCACGCCGCCAACCGTCTCCGACACAATGGTCTCACCGCGCAACAGGCGGTGTTGCGCGCAGGCATGACCCGCTTCCGCCCGATCCTGCTCACTTCGCTGACCACCTTCTTCGGTCTGGCGCCGATGATCCTGGAGACGTCGATTCAGGCGCGTTTTCTGATCCCCATGGCCATCAGCCTGGGGTTTGGCGTGATGTTCGCCACTTTTATCGTGCTGCTGGTGGTCCCCGCGCTCTACGTGATGATTGAAAATCTGCGCAGTTTGCTCTCGCGCATCTCTTTGACCGGCGCGGCAAAGCGGGAGGCTGTTTGAAAGCGTTGGCAATTTCATCTCAGGTGAATTAGATTCAAAAGGTTGCTCTATCTCCTGCAAATTCACCGCTATGGGCCGACTTATGAGTTTGTCGCGCCCCATTCGCCCACGTTTTGACTCAGGGATCGTATGACGGCGCACTCCGCAGTATGGAATGAGGGTCTGGAGACCCTGCGCGTTTTTGTGGTGGAGAGTTCGGCGGTGGGTCTGACCATCTTCCGCCGTCATCTGGCCCACGCCGAGGATATCCGCCTATGCGCCATGCCGCAGGGGCAGAGCGATCCCATTGAAGCGATTCGCGCGGTCACTCCCCATGTGGTGTGTCTGAATCTTCACGCCCCGGCCATGGAGTCGCTCACCTTTATGGCCGCGCTGCGCAGTGAGTGCGAGTGCCCGGTGTTGGCGGTGCGGTTTGTGGAGACTGCGCCGGAGGACGCCAATCTCCTGCCGCTGTTTGAAGCGGGCGTCACCGATGTCTTCTCCTCTCCGCTCAACTGGCGCGCGCAGGAGGATGACCCCCTGTCACGCGCCTTTGCCGAGCATCTGCGTCAACTGGGACGTCTGCCCGCCCAACGTCAGCAGAGCCTGACCACCACCATGGATGTGGACCTGACCCACATGCCCACCGAGGCGTTAGCGGTGAATCTGGTGGCCATCGGCGTGGGCGCCGGCGGCATGCCGGAGTTGCAGCGACTGGTGGCGCAACTGCCGGTGGATTTCCCCGCTCCCATCGTCTGCTGCTGTCATCTTGATGCGCAGTTTCAAGACGCATTGGTGGATTGGTTGACCCAGCACACCCAGTTGGCCGTGCATCGCACCGGATTGGTTGAAGCCCCGCTGCCTGGCTCCATCTACCTGCCGCCGCCGGATCACCATCTGGTGCTGGACAACCAGGGACGCTTGGTGGCGATTGACGCCCCGCCGCTGCATGGACGCAGGCCCGCCATGGATATCACCATGGAGTCCGCCGCCCAGCGTCACGGCGCCGCCGCCATTGGCGTGCTGCTGTGTGGTCAAGGCGTCGATGGCGCGCGCGGCATGCAGGCCATCGCCTCGGCGGGGGGCGTCACCATCATCCCCAACGGCGCCACCTCACCCTGCTTCGAAGCGCCGCGACGGGCTTGGGAAGCCAATGCGGTCTCGCATATTCTCGAGTTGTCGCAGATCGCTCAGGCGTTGTGCGTGTTGACCGGACATGCGGAAAAGAGCGCCCAGAACGCCCACGACACTGCGTCAACAGCTCCCACCCCAAGTCGGGATCAGGCGATTCTGGTGGTGGAAGATAGCGCCACCCAAGCGTTCAAAATGAAGCGTTTTCTGCAGGATCAAGGGTATCCGGTGCAGGTGGCGCGCGATGGCCAGGAGGGGTGGGAGATGCTGTGCAAACAGCCGCCGGATCTGGTCATCTCCGATGTCTCCATGCCGCGTATGTCCGGCTTTGAGCTGTGTCGAAAGATCAAAGGCGATGCGGCGCATCGCGAAATCCCGGTGATTCTGGTGACGGCGTTGAGCAGCCCGGAGGAGGTGATCGAAGGGCTGGCCAGCGGCGCCGACGCCTATGTGACCAAACCCTGGGAGGAGCGCGCGCTGCTTGAACAGATTGACTCGGTGGTTCATGCGCCCCCCTCCTCTTGTGAGTTGGCGCTCACCATCGGCGGCAAGCCTTACCGCATCAACGCCTCGCGCGCGCGGATCCTCAATCAACTCTTCGTGGTGTATGACAAAGCCACCGCACACCACAGTACGTTGATCGATGAACAGCTGACGCTCAAGACAGAGAATGTTCAACTCAGCGAACGCATCGCGCAATTGGAAACTGAACTCTCTAGTTTACGCGCGCAGTTGGAGACCCGACCGGATCCCTCCCGAGGGGAGACGTGATCCATGCAAGGTGACCTGATTACCGACTTTACGCGCGCCGTGCGCCAAAAAACCGGGCTGGTGATTCCAGAGGACGATCTGGCGCGTTTTCAGAAAATCATTGTCGATCGTATGCGCATTCGCCGCATCGATATTGGCGAAATTTACCTGCAACTGCTGCTGGGTCAATCCGACGCCTCCAAAGCTGAGTGGAAGGCCCTCAGCCTGCTATTGACCACCGGCGAAAGCTACTTTTTCCGCGACGCCGGGCAGATGAGCCTGCTGCGTCACAAGATCCTGCCGGAGCTGATCCGCAAACGCGAGGCGGAGAAACGTCTGCGCATCTGGAGCGCTGGTTGCTCCACCGGCGAAGAGCCCTACACGCTGGCTATGCTGTTGACTCTGATCTTGCCGGATTGGCGCAGCTGGTCGATTCATCTGGTGGGCACGGATCTGAATGAATCCGCCCTTGACAAGGCCCGGGCCGGACTTTACGGCGAGTGGTCGTTCCGCAAGGTCGATCCTGAGTTACGCAAACAGTTCTTTACCCCTTTGCCTGATCAGGTCTGGCGCATTGACCCTCAGATCCATGGCTTGGCCACGTTTGCGCATCTCAATCTGATTGAAGATCGCTACCCCAACGTCACCCAGAACCTGTACGACTTCGATCTCATCATCTGTCGCAACGTGTTTATCTATTTCGATGCGCCGACCATCGCTGGCGTGGTCGAGAAGCTGACGGAATCCTTGTGTCGCGGCGGCTACTTCATGAGCGGCCACGCAGAGATTCATGGCCGCCCCAGCGCAGAGCTCGCGTCGCGCTCGCACCCGGAGTCCATTATCTACCAGCGTGTGGAGAAAGCCCCTGCGCGGACTTTGCACGCCAGCGCCGAGTACAGCGTTACGCCCCGCGCGCCAGCGCCGCGCCAGACTCAGAGTGTCGCACCTGCGCGCAGCGCGCGCAGATCGCCGCCGCCGCCCGTTGCGCCAACGTCGCCCGCCAACCGCGCCGTCAGCAGTCGCGTAAACCTTTCTGAACAGTGGAATCAGATCATCCAATTGCGCCACAAGGGAGAGAGCGAGAAAGCCGCTTCATTGGCCGTCAAACTGGTTGCTTCCCACCCCGAGCATACACCTGCTCTGATGCTGTTGGCGTGGCATAACGCCAACCAAGGTCGCCAGAGCGAATCCGAATCCCTGTGCCAACAGGTTATCAAAACCGCGCCGTTGTCTCCGGAGCCGCATTACCTGCTGGCCCATATCGCGCTGGAGCAAGGCGAAGAGGGGTTGGCCAAATCCCTGTTGAATAAAGCGCTTTACCTTTCTCCCAAGCATGCGCCATCCTGTCTGTGTCTAGCCGACATCATGGCCCGTCAGGGCGATGCGCATCGCGCGCGGCACATGCGCGAAATCGCCTTGGAGTCTTTGGCGCAGATGGCCCCCGAGAGTCGCCTGGAGTTTTATGACGACTGGCGCGTAGAGGAGTTGGCGCAACACTTGCGCGCACAGTTGGCGGACGGAGCACAATGAACATTGAGGCTGGGAATCGTCCGCTTCACTGCTTGGAGATGACGTGATGGGAGCACACCGCACATGATCGATGCCGGCGCATCCGCCCACGCCAAACCCTATCTGATTTTTCGCATTCTGGATAAGCGCTACGCCATTGAAGCGCCGTTGGTGCGTGAGATTGTGCGCCTGCCTGAGATCACGCCCATTGAAGAGGCGCCGCCATTTATCGTCGGCGTGATCAATCTGCGGGGACAGGTGACCCCGGTGTTGGACCTGAATCTGCGCATGAACCGGGTCAGCGCCACCTATACCCTGTCGGACTGCGTGGTCTCGTTTGCGCACCTGGATAGCTATCTGGGCGTAATCGTCAGCGAAGTGTTGGAGGTGCGCAATCTGCGTGTGGATGAGATCGACGCGCCGCCCGCGTTTGGCGATACCGATCCGCGCAAGCGTCCGCCCTTCCTGCAAGGGGTGGCGCGCATCGATGATGAGATGGTGGTGACGCTCAATCCCAACCGTCTGCTGCTCTCCTCGCCCGCCGGCTCGGCGCCGGTACCAGAGGATCCTGAGCAGTGGAGTTTGGATGAGGAGCCCGAGCCGCTGCAGGAGCGTCGCCGCTTCCTGCCCGAGGCCACTGCAGAAGAGCGCGCCATCCTGCGCCAACGCGCCATGCAGCTGATGCGCAACGTCATCGACGAAACGACGCGTCGCGGCTCCTCCCTGGCGATTGTGCGCTTGCATGACGAATTGCTGGCGGTGGATCTGCGCCAGGTTTCCGGCTTTGCCCAGCGCCGTGATATCACGCCTATTCCCAGCTGCCCCAGCCATATCATTGGCGATATGAATCTGCGCGGCGAGATTCTCACCGTGTTGGATCTGGGGGAGATTCTGGGCATCAGCGCCTCTGGCAAACCCGATGATGAGAGTGGCATGGAGACGGTACTGGTGGCCCAGCATGAACAGACCCGTGTGGGCTTTTTAGTCAATGAAGCGCTGGATGTGGCGCAATGGGACGACGACGCCTTGTTGCAGTCGATCAATTCCGGGACCCTGCAAAGCGAACATCTGCGCGGAGTCGTCAGCCACGAGGGCAAAATGGTCAGCGTGCTGGCGTTGGAAAAGACCTTGAGCAGCGATGCGCTGGCAGTGAGCGCAGAGTAGAGTAGCGCGCGATTTGCGTGTACTGACGATTGAGAGACGAGCTGCTGGCGCGAGCGTCGCGACTGGCGAACGATTGAGGGTATGAGAACGATGAAACAAAAAGTCACCATGCGTCTGCGCAATGGCATCGGTCTGATTCAGCTGCTCCTGCTCGGACTGGGCATCTATACCGTCGCCGCCTCCTGGAGCCTCTCGCAGAGCGCCATCAAACTGTATGAGCACCCTTTTACAGTCAATACCGCTGTGCTGCGCATTGAACGCAACATTCATCACATCGCCAGCATTCTGCAAATGGCGGAGATGGAGGATGACATCACCCGCATTGACGCCCACGTTCAAGAGATCGACGCGTTGGATCGGCAGATGTCAGCGGATTTCATCAAGATCAACGAGCGCTTCCTGGGTAAGAAAGAGGATGTGCGCGCCGCCATCGCGCTGCTGGAGCAGTGGCGCCCCATGCGTGAGGAGATTCTGCGCAAGCTCAAATCAGGCGAACATAAGACAGTGCGCATGGAGCTCTCCAGCGGCGCCGAGTTCAACCATCGCAAAAATGTTCTGGTTGCGTTGGACAAGTTCAGCGATTTCGCCATGAACAAAGCGCAGACTTTCTATCAGGAGTCCACCAACACGCGCAATCTGGCGCTGGTGATCAATATCGCCCTGGTGGTGGGCATCGTATTGATCTCCTGGCTGTTCCTGCGCGGCATCACCACGCGTCTGACCACTGCGGTGAGCGCGTTGACCTCATCCTCCACCGAGATCGCCGCCACCATCTCCCAACAGGAGCGCATCGCCGCCCAGCAGACCTCGTCGGTGAACGAGACCAACACCACCATGGAGGAGCTCGGCGCCTCGGCGCGGCAATCCTCCGAGCAGGCGGAGTCGGCGGCCATCAACAATCAACGCGCTCTGGATATGGCCAACGAAGGCTCCTTGCGTGTGGGGGAGATGCTCGATGGCATGCAGAGCACCAAGCAGAAGGTGGAGGATATCGCGCGTCAAATCCTCAGCCTCTCCGAGCAGACCAGCCAGATCAGCGACATCACCAGCACTGTGACAGATTTCGCCAATGAAACCAAGATGCTGGCCATGAACGCTGCGGTTGAGGCGGTGCGCGCGGGCGAACATGGTAAAGGCTTCTCGGTGCTGTCGGTGGAGATCCGTAAATTGGCCGAAGAGAGCAAGCGCTCGGCCGAACGCATCAACATGTTGGTGCAAGAGATTCAGAAAGCCACCAACACCACGGTGATGGTGACCGAAGAGGGCACCAAAACCGTCAACGAGGGGATGCGCTTGGCGCAGAACACTTCGGATACCTTCAATGGTTTGGCCGACGCTGTGAGCGGCGCTTCCGAGAGCTCGCAGCAGATCAGCATGAATGTGCGTCAACAAGCCGTGGCCATCAAACAGGTGGTCGAGGCGATGAAGTTGATCAATACCGGCTCCAAGGAGTCCTCTTCTGGCATTTCGCAGGTCAAAAATGGGGTGCAGACGCTCAACGGCGCCGCCCAGGACCTGAGCGCAATGATGTGAGCGGGGCGCCGGTGCGGAGATGGGCGGAATGATTGACGATCTGGAGCTGCGCGAGCTCTTCAGCGCAGAGAGCGCAGAACATCTGGCCAAGCTGGATGAGGGACTCTTGCGCCTGGAGAAGCAGCCGGATGATCTGGAGCTGCTCAAAGAGCTGTTCCGTGAAGCGCACAGTCTCAAGGGCTCTGCGCGCATGTTGGGCGTGGTCAGCGTGGAGAAGACCGCGCACCGCTTTGAGGATTATCTGGGCGCCGCGTCACGCGAAGAGCGCGTCATCAGCGCTGAATTGATCGATTGCATGATTCAGGGGCTGGGCGATATCCGCCTGCTGGTGCGTGAAGCGATCACTGGTGAGGATCCTGGCGTCACCGTGGAGGAGGCGTTGGCGCGCATGGATGAGCCTGCCGCTGCGCCGAGCGCGCCTGCCGCTGCGCCGAGCGCGCCTGCCGCTGCGCCATCAGCAACTCCATCGGCGACGTTCTCTGCGCCTCCAGCGCCTACCCCATCCTCGCAAAGCGCGGCCTCGGTTGTCGTTGAGTCCGAGGATATTCCACGAATCGATGATCTGGAGTTGCGCGAGCTGTTCAGCGCCGAATGTGACGAACATCTCCGTAAGCTCGACGATGGGCTTCTCACTTTGGAGAAGACGCCAAACGATCAAGAGTTGCTCAAAGAGCTGTTCCGCGAAGCGCATAGCCTGAAAGGCTCGGCGCGCATGCTGGGCGTGGTCAGCGTTGAGCGCGTAGCGCATCGGTTTGAAGATTGGCTGGGCGAAGCTTCCCGCTCGCAAACCGCCATTGACTCAGAACGCATTGACCGCATGGTCGCGGTGCTGGACGACATCCGCCGCATGGCGCGCGCCGCCATCACCGGCGAACCCGCCGGGGTGACGGTGGCGCTGGCGTTATCGCGTCTGGAGGGGCAGAGCGCCCCGGCTGCGCCCGCGCAATCTCCGCTCGCCGCCACGACGCCGTCCCCAACCGCTGCGACTGACGATGCGCCCACTGCGCCCCCGATTGCAGCGACTGCGCCGGCCGACTCCCCGTCTTCAACTGAGCCCGCCGTAGCACCGGAAAAGGCGTCCGCACCCCAAGTGGAGGTGATGCTCGGCGATGGCAAGCAGATCGATACATTGCGGGTGGAGGCGCGCAAGCTGGATCATCTGCTCAACCAAGCCAGTGAACTCACAGTTGTCAAAACCCGCTTGAAACGGCGTTTGAGTCAGATTGAAGACGCGCTGGCGCTGTGGGACGCCGTGGCCCGTCATGGCGGGCCGTCCCAAGGCGTGGCCGCATGGGATAGCGGCGATCCCTTCATGCAGTTGGGCGCGCAACTGCAATCGTTGCGGCATGATGGCTACGAAGATGAGACCAATCTGGATATGGTTTCGCGGGATCTGGAAGAGGGCATCCGCAATTTGCGCATGTTGCCGCTCAACGCGCTGCTCAGTCTGTTTCCCCGTATGGTGCGTAATCTCTCCCGTCAATTGGGCAAGCGTGCGGAACTGACCATCATCGGCGGCGAAACCAGCGCTGACAAGCGCGTCATCGAAGAGATGAAAGCGCCCCTTACGCACATTATCCGCAACGCCATCCACCACGGTCTTGAGAAGCCGGATCAGCGTGTCGCCAATGGCAAACCGGACGCAGGACGCATCGTCATTCGCGCCCAACGCACCGCCACCCATGTGGTGATCGAGGTGGAGGATGACGGGCGCGGACTGGATTTGGACGCCATCCGCCGCAGCGCCGTCAAACGCGGCGCGGTGAGCGAACAGGATATTGAGAACCTGCCCGATGAACAGGTGCGCAACCTGATTTTCCTGTCTGGCTTCTCCACCACGAACATGGTCACTGACGTCTCCGGTCGTGGTGTGGGGTTAGATGCGGTGCGCAGCCATGTGGATCGACTCAAAGGCTCGGTTCAGGTACAGGCGCCGGACTCTGGCGTGGGCACGATTTTTACTATCAAGCTGCCCATTACCCTGGCCGCCACGCCAGTGTTCATCGTGCGGGAGTTCACGCAACGTTTCGCCATTCCGGTGGATTTCATCCGTCTGCTCAAGCGCGTGAACATGCGAGACGCGTTCCCTCTGGAGGGACGCGACGCCATCGAAATTCATGGATCGCCTATTCCCGTTGTGCGCTTGGGCGCGCTATTGAATCTCGTCAAACCCACCGCCGCCTACAGTGATGAGAGCGGCGCCAGCCGTCCCACGTGTTTGGTGCTCAAAAGCCCTGATGGCGGCCAATTGGGGATTTTGGTGGATGAAGTCGAGGATCAGCTGGAAGTGGTGATGAAGCCCCATAGCCCTGTATTTCAGAGGATTCCCAACGTCTCAGGCGCGACCATTCTTGGCTCAGGCGAAGTGTGTTCGGTGCTCAACCCGGCTGATTTGATGCTGCAATTTTGGCAAGGGGGGTATCGCGCCACCGAGCGGTCTGACGCCAGCGCCACAGTGATCGCGCGCGACGTGGCGCAGACCAAAATGGTGTTGCTGGTGGAGGACTCCATCACCACGCGCACGCAAGAGAAGCGTATTCTGGAAAGCGCCGGATATCAGGTCACCACCGCCGTGGATGGCATGGATGCGCTGGTCAAACTCGCCACCCAAACCGTCGACGCGGTGATCTCTGACGTGCAGATGCCCAATCTGGACGGCCTCGGGTTGACGGAGAAAATTCGCCAGAACGAAGGCTGGAAGAGCTTGCCGGTGATTCTGGTCACCGCCTTGGCGTCGCCAGAGGATATGCAGCGCGGTATGGAGGTGGGCGCGGACGCCTATCTGACCAAGCCGACATTCGATCAAAAGAGCTTTCTGGATACGCTCAGGAGGCTGGCGTGATACGTGTCGTATTGGTGGATGATTCTCCCATCGCTTTGGCTGTCCTGCAAAAGATTCTGGCGCCTTCGCCGGATATCGAGGTGGTGGGCACGGCGCGCCACGGGGTGGAGGCGTTACGCATTATCCCCAAGCTGAAACCCGACGTGGTGTGCACTGATCTGCACATGCCGCATATGGATGGCTTGGAGTTGACCCGCCAGATTATGCGCAACTTCCCGCTGCCGATTCTGGTGGTGAGCATCTCCGTGCAGAACAGCGGTGATGACAGCAACATCTTTCAGTTGATCGAAGCGGGCGCCATCGATGTGTTCCCCAAGCCCCGTGGCGGGTTGGAGGGTTCGCAGGGCGCCTCCTTGGCCTACTCCCTGAGCCAGAAGATTCGCGTGCTGTCCGGGGTCGTGCCGATTCGACGTCATGCGCCGCAAGGCGCCTATTGCCCGGTCCCTGGCGACTATGAGGCTCCGCGGCTTGCCACTCGGCCGGAGACGCAACGAAAAAAACGCTTGGTGGCCATTGGCGCTTCCACTGGCGGGCCACAAGCGCTGATGACCATATTTTCCAACCTTCCAGCGGACTTTTCAGCGCCAATCCTGTGTGTGCAGCATATGAGCGAAGGCTTTCTGATGGAGATGATCAAGTGGTTGCAGCAGCACACGGCGCTGCGCTTGAGCATCGCGCAGGAGGGGGAAAGCCCCCGCGCCGGGCATATCTACTTCCCGCAAGAGAAGCGTCACATGGTGATCAACGCCATGGGCAGAATGAGCATGAAGGCCGGACATGAGCGTGAAAGCCACGTGCCGTCAGTGGACGAGCTGTTCCACTCTGTGGCGGAGTTCTACGGTCCCACCTCGGTGGGCGTTCTGCTCACCGGCATGGGCCGCGACGGCGCCGATGGCATGAAATCGCTGCACGACCAGCAAGCGCTGACCATCGCTCAGGACCAAGCCAGTTGCGTTGTCTACGGCATGCCGCAGAAAGCCGTTGAGTTGGGCGCCGTGCAGTACTCCTTGTCGGTGGATAATATCGCCTCGGAGTTGATCCGCTGCGTCACCACGCCCAGTTGAGCGCCCGCCGCCAGCGTCGCCTCATTCGCCGATAATTTTCACCAGCGCGCGCTTGCGGCGTCCGCCGTCGAACTCGCCGTAAAACACCTGTTCCCACGGTCCAAAATCCAGGTGGCCATCGGTGATGGCCACCACTGCCTCACGTCCCATCACCTGTCGCTTGAGATGCGCATCGCCGTTATCCTCGCCGGTTTGATTGTGGCGATACTGAGAAATCGGCGCATGCGGCGCCAAGCGCTCCAACCACTCTTCGTAGTCATGTAGCAGACCTGACTCATCATCGTTGATGAATACCGATGCGGTGATGTGCATGGCGTTACACAGCAGCAGGCCGTTTTGAATTCCGCTCTGGTCGACGCAGTGCTGGAGTTGCGAGGTAATATTGACAAACCCGCGACGCCCGGGAATTTCAAACCATAGCTCTTGTCGAAAATGTTTCATGTTTCCCCCCGTTTATGCCGATCCATTGAGTAGGTTCAGGGCATTTGAATTGACATTATATATGAGATGATCATAATAAACGGTGCATTTCTATTGGGTCTAGAGCCCACTCTACGGACAGAGCGGCGATTGGGAATTCACCAGGGACGGCGTTTACAATACCGGCTCCAGCGTAAGCTGTATGCTTGAATCACAGTTTAGAGCCGATCCGGTCGTTGTGCGACGGCCAAATATCAACGCCAATGGTCACGGACACCTATGCAGAATAGCTTCACCATAACCATCACCACGTTTCGCGGGTCACGCTCCTTTAGCATGACCAAGCGACAGGTGCGCGTTGTGTTGAGCGCTTTGGGCGGGCTGGTGAGTTGCCTGCTCATCGCGTTGGCCGGAATATGGTATTTCCAGGAGGATCGCGAGCAGATTGCGATGCAACTGGAAGAGGTTGTGGCCAATAAAGACGATCTGTACCAGGCCAATCAGGCGCTCTCACTGGCGAATCAGGACAAGCAGGACCGCATTCACGCCTACGAAGAGAAATATGGCTTGCTGGAGCAGCCCAAGCCGGAGCCTGTGGTGGCGGTGACGCCGTTTGACGGCTATCGCAACGCGTTGGTCAAGCGCCATCTACTGGCCAGCATTCCCAACGGCAACCCGGTGCCGTTCAAGGGCGTTACCAGCCCGTATGGGCGCAGGGTGGAGCCGATTCGCTCAAAGAACAGCGGCCCCATTAGCGACGAGCCGAATGATTTCCATGGCGGCATTGATCTGCGCGCCAAAACCGGCACGGCGGTGGCCGCCACCGCCGATGGCGTGGTGGAGTTTTCCGGTCGCGACCACAGCGGCTATGGCGTTCTAGTGATTCTGCGCCACGATTTTGGCTTCCGCACCGCCTATGCGCATTTGAGTAAAACGCTGGTCAAGAAGGGCGACTTCGTGACTCGCGGTGATGTTATCGCCCGCTCTGGAAACAGCGGACGCAGCAGTGGTCCGCACCTGCACTATGAGGTGCGCTTTATCCGCAACCGCCTGAACCCCAACAAGTTTATGGCGTGGACGTGGGACAATTACGAGGAAGTGTTCAAGGAGAAACAGGTAAAATGGCGCTCTTTGGTAAAGATCCTCAACCGCAGATTGACAAATCCAGCACAACCATCATTGCAGCTGGCACAAAAATAACCGGCGAAATCGCCATTCAATGCAAGCTCCATGTGGATGGCGAGTTTAAGGGCTCCATTGAGTCCGATAGCCTCATCACCATTGGCAAACCGGGCGTAGTGGAGGGTGAAATCAACGCCCAGAAGCTCATTGTCACGGGTCGATTCCACGGCGTAGCCAACTGCGAGGAGATTGAAATTCTCTCCTCCGGGCAGGTCTCTGGGGAGATCTACTCCAAGGTTCTGGTGATTGAGCGCGGCAGCCTGTTTGAAGGCAAAAGCCGTCTCAAGGGCGCCGAAACCGTTGCCGCCACGGCGAAACCATCCAATGTGGTGGATGCGCCGAAAAACGCCGCCAAGGACGCCAAGAGCAATGTGGCGCCGTTGTCGACCCCTTCGCACCTGCCTGAGCCGAAACCGCAAACCGCGTAAATCGGTTCATCGCTGCGGATTCAAACGCGCGGCGGCCCTGCTCATGAGTTTTCAACTCATAGCGGGCTGCTGCGCGTTTTTTATTGCCTCTGATAGGCAATGACGCCAAGTCTTGAGGGGTCTAATCGGCTCCGTAGCCGCCTCCGCCTGGCGTCCGAATGCGCAATGACTCTCCTGCTTCAAAACGCAGCACAAAGCGCCCGGGCAGAGTCTCCTCTTGTCCATTGGCCTTGATGCGCGTGTTCTCGCCACAAGCGCCCGCGTCGCCGCCGTGTAAACCAAATGGCGCCCGCTCACGCCGTTCGCTGACCACGGTGACCTGCATGGGGGCCAGAAAGCGCAGTTCCCGCTCTACCCCCTCCCCACCCCGTTGCGCCCCGGCGCCGCCGCTGCCCGTACGCAGTCGAAACGCCGTCAAACGCAATTGCGCAAAGCGCCGCTCCAGAATCTCCGGATCGGTAATGCGGGTGTTGGTCATATGCACCTGCACGCCGCTGGCGCCGTTCGCTTGTGCTGTGGCGCCCGAGCCGCCGGCAATGGTCTCGTAGTATTGACCCGTCTCGCCATCCGGGTCGCCCAGCAACAGATTGTTCATGGTGCCCTGACTGGCCGCCGCCACGCCCAGCGCCCCCAGCAGAACATCCACAATTCGCTGGGAAGTTTCCACATTGCCGCCGGAGACCGCCGCTTGCGGCGCAGGATTGACCAGGGAGTCTGCGTCCACAGCAATATCCAACAGCGCCAGACAGCCATCAT
The DNA here is from genome assembly GCF_002109495.1 of Magnetofaba australis IT-1. Classification (NCBI taxonomy): domain Bacteria; kingdom Pseudomonadati; phylum Pseudomonadota; class Magnetococcia; order Magnetococcales; family Magnetococcaceae; genus Magnetofaba; species Magnetofaba australis. The sequence continues at coordinate 436,066 of NZ_LVJN01000018.1, read as the reverse complement.
TAAGCGGGATGGGGTGGTCGATCAAACAGCGGAAGGCGTAGAGTATCGCCGCTTGGGTGACCGCCATGGGCGCGTTGAGATTGCCACTGTGTGTCGGACCACAGCCACGCAGATCCACCATCGCACGGGGCAATCCATCAAACCGTCGCGCAATCTCAATCCGGGCCTGGATGATGGCGCCATCGTCCATGGCGTCCTGCCGCTCGCCCACCCATGATTCCCGATCGCCCAGCACCTGTTCCAGCGCCTGCGCCATGGCCCGCATGGCGTTATGGCGCATGGCGTCCATACAGGCGTGAATTCTATCGACGCCATACTCACGGCACAGCTCATTCAACTCCACCACGCCGGTGGCGTTGGCGGCGATTTGACTGCGCAGGTCCGACAGCCTCTCCTGCGGGTTGCGCGCCGGATAGGGTCCACTGGCCAAGGCGTTGAGCACTGCCTCGTGTCGGAACACGCCGCCACGCACAATGAGCATATTACTGAGCACCACCCCCTCCTCCGCCAGAGTTTGGGCAAACGGCGGCATGGAGCCGGGGGTGGTTCCGCCAATGTCCGCGTGATGACCGCGGGTGGCGACAAAGAGATGCGGTTTGAGATCACGCGCATCCTGAGCGCCTTCAGGGAAGATCGGCGTCATAACGGTAATGTCTGGCAGGTGCGAACCGCCACAACGGGGATCGTTGCTGGCGTAGACGTCTCCAGCGCGCAGAGACGCGCTTTTGGTGGAGATTAGATGCCGCACTGTGGCGCCCATGGCCCCCAGATGCACCGGCACATGGGGCGCATTGGCGATGAGCGCGCCATGGGCGTCGAAGATGGCGCACGAGAAGTCATGACGCTCGCGCATATTGATGGAGTGCGCCGCTCCCGCCAAGGTGTTGCCCATGCGTTCCGCAATGCCCATAAACCGGTGATTGAACAGTGCGACGGTAATGGGATCCGTGGGGTCGAAATCCTCACGATTCGCCCCTGAATCATCCACACGGTGTAGCGTCACCACCCCTTGCGCATCGCGTGTGGCGGAGAAATCCGGCTCCACCACAATCACGGAGTTAGGTTCGCTGATGAGCGCAGGCCCCAGGATCGGCGAGGAGAGCGGCAGCGCATCACGAGCGTAGATCGGCGTCTCCAGCGGCGCATCAGCGCCATCAAACCAGACCGGCGCCCGCTCCAGCGGTTCAACAGACTGTGAAGTGCGCGCCTGGGCGCCGTCTCCACCATCCGTCGCAACGCGGCTTTCCGTTACGGCATCGTTGCGCCAGGTGACTTCCGCCTCCAGCGCGCTGAACTCCAGCTCTTCGCCAGGATGGAAGCCATAGAGGGCCATATGCGCCTCGACAAAGCGCTGTCGCAATACGCTCTCCTGGGCGCTGAACGCCACCCATAACGGCTGGTCGGCGCCGCGGGCGCGGATCCCCGCCTTGGCGGCGCTTACAATCCGATCGGGTTCAACAGGCTCGGCATGGCGTAGATCCGCAAGCAGATCGGCGCGTAACTGCTCCAGCATCTGATCCACAGTCATCTGCGCTCGTTGGACCGATTTCGTCGTAATCGGCAGAATCAGACTGCGGGTGGCGTGGCGCCGATGCGGCGTCATGGCGATGCCATAGGCGGACATCACCCCCGCCAACGGGTGGATGCGCACGGTGGGAATATTCAGCAGACGCGCAACGCCGCAAGCGTGCTGCGCACCGGCGCCGCCAAAACAGACCAGAGTATGGCGTCGCAGATCATACCCCTGCGCCACCGACAGGGCGCGGATGGGCTGGCACATGGTCTCATTGGCCACACGCAGCGCGCCCAGGGCCAGGCTTTGCGGCGTATGACGCGCGCCGGTCGCCGCCTCAACGCGGGCCGCCAGAGCGGCGAAACCGGCGGCGCTGGCGGCGGTGTCCAGCGGACCGTTATGATGTGCGCCGAACAGGTGCGGAAAGCGCTGTGGCCGTACCCGACCCAGCAACACATTGGCGTCGGTAATGGCCAGCGGTCCGCCCCAACCGTAACAGGCCGGACCCGGTGAGGAGCCTGCGGACTCCGGCCCTACGGTGAGTTTGCCGCCATCGAAGTCAATGATGGAGCCTCCGCCCGCCGCCACCGTCTCGATGCGCAGCATGGGCGCTTGATAGCGAATCCCCGCCGTCTCGGCGCTCAAGGTGCGCTCCAATCCAGCAGGCCCCACGCGGCACACATCGGTGGAGGTGCCGCCCATATCCAAGCCGATGGCCTGCTCATCGCCCAGTTGCGCGCGCAGGTGCGCCACCGCCAGTACGCCGCCCGCAGGGCCGGAGAGAATGGCGTCCTTACCGGTAAACCCGGCAGGCGGCAACAGCGCGCCGGCGCTGCTCATAAAATGGACTGGAATATCGCCGGTCCAGCGGCGCACGGTGTCGATATAGTCGCGCAATACCGGACTCAAATAGGCGTCCACCAGCGTGGTTTGGCCGCGGCCAGTGAGAGAGATGACCCGCAGCGTCTCCGACGACAGGGAGATCTGATCGAAATCAAACTCCTGCGCAATGCGCGCCGCCTCCTGCTCGTGGGTGGGATTATCCCAGGCGTGCAGAAAGGCGATAGCCACAGCGCGCGCGCCGTCGTGTTTCAATTGTGTTAACGCCGCGCGGATCTGCGCAGGATCCAGCGCCTGTTCGATGGCGCCATCGGGCCCCATGCGCTCGTTGGCCTCAGCCACGGCGCAATAGAGATTCTCCGGTTTGCGGATATCCAGCGCAAACAGCTCGGGGCGACGCTGATCGCCAATCTCCAGCAGGTCACGAAAGCCCCGGGTGATCAGCAATCCCACCGGCGCGCCTTTGCGCTCCAATAACGCATTGGTGGCCACGGTGGAGCCAAGGCGAATGGAGGCGATGCGCTCAGCGGGCAAAGTGACGCCGGGCGGAAGGTCCAAAATGCGCCGGATCGCTTCAATGGCGGCGTTGTCGTATTGGTTGGAATCGGAGAGGAGTTTGAGCGCGTGTCGCGTCCCGTCCGGGGCTTGCGCGGTCAGGTCGGTGAAGGTGCCGCCACGATCCACGGCAAAGCGCCACTTTGCCGGTAGAGTGTGACTATTTGCAGGTGCGTTGAAGCTCAAAAGAACAATCCGATGCGCAAAACTGCGCGGTCATGGCGTTATGCTGCGTTGTTCGGAGGAAAACTGAGCGGAATGGTCACCGGTCCATCATTGATAAGGCTGACCTGCATATCTGCGGCAAAACGGCCACGGGCGACCGGCACGCCTTCGATATCGATCAACTCCTGGCAAAAGATCTCATACTGCTCATTGGCGCGTTGCGGCTCTTCGGCCCCGCCAAACGACGGGCGGTAGCCCTTTTTCATATCCGCCGCCAGGGTGAATTGAGAGATGACCAGAATCTCGCCGCCAATCTCCTTGACCGACAGATTCATCTTGCCGTTTTCATCGGGAAAGATCCGCAGTCGCGCTACTTTGCGCGCCATCAAATGGCGCTGCGCATCGCCGTCACCGCGCTCCACGGCGAGCAGCACCAGCAGGCCGCGCCCAATCTGGCCGACGACCTCATCGTCCACCCGTACATCGGCGCGACTAACCCGCTGCACCACGGCTTTCATGTCGTTTGAGAGATCATGGGGATTGCAGCCGCGAGGTTACAGACTCTTCAGCCCGCTTACATCCATCTCCACACGGGAGCAGAAGACATAGCCTGCATTGCGCACGGTCTTGATCAAAGATGGATTTTTGGCGTCGTCCTGCAGCCGTTTACGCAAACGGCTCACCTGCATATCGATGGTGCGGCCAAACGACTCCTGCATTTTGCCATAGGTCAGATCCAGGATCTGATCCCGCGACAGCACCCGGTTGGGATGGTGCAGGAAGACGCGCAGCAGCGCATGTTCGCCGCCGGTCAGCACGATGGCGCGACCACTGGGGGCGAACAGTTGGCGCGTCGGTCCATCAAGGCGCCAACCGGAGAAGTGATAGGAGTGCTGCTCCGGGTTATCCAGAATGGTTTCCGGCAGCGTGCGCGCACGGCGCAGGACGCTCTTGATGCGAGCCAACAGTTCCCGAGGGTGGAACGGCTTGGCCAGATAGTCATCAGCGCCCATCTCCAGACCGATGATGCGATCCATCTGCTCGCCTTTGGAGCTGAGGATGACAATGGGCAGGTTGGAGCGGGCGCGCAAATTGCGGCACAGCACCAATCCATCTTCGTCGGGGAGCATCAGATCCAGCACCACGATGTCGACTTGGCTTTTGTCGAGAACGTCCTTCATGGACTGACCTTTGGCGACGCCGGTGACGCGGAATCCCCGCTGCTCCAGATAGTCGCCCGCCAGTCTCAGAATATCAGGGTCGTCATCAACGACAAGAACATGTCCTTCAATGCTCATAGGGCAATTAACTACAATGTTGACGGAATGAAACACGCATCAGAGCGCTGCTTATATGGGCATCTCCCCAATTTTTTTGGATTATGACCGCTAAAAGAAACAGATGCAAATAAAACACGTTACAATACACTACATAACGGAAAAAAATTCTATCACGCTCCTGCGCTTGAACCGACCACAACAGATCTAACTGCAATGATTTCACATTAATATCAGTTGCTTAGGGGTCGCTGGCGATGCAGTAATCATTGCGCCCAGACTGTTTAACCGCATACATGGCGGTGTCTGCCGCGCTCATCAGGGACTCATAATTCTCTCCATGACGGGGGAAAAATGAGATGCCGATGCTGGCGCCCATCTTGGCCTGCGCCACCCCCAGATCCACTGGTTCGGCGAGGGACTGCAGAATCTTGCGCGCCACATGCTTGACTGATTCAGTGTCATGCAACTCCGGCAACAGGGCGACGAACTCATCGCCGCCAATACGCGCGGCGGTGTCACTGGCGCGCAGCAGACTGGTCAAGCGCTTGGAGACTGTGCGCAGAGCCATATCCCCCGCTTCGTGGCCATAGGTGTCGTTGACCGGCTTGAACTTATCCAGATCGATGTAGAGCAGCGCGATTTCGCTGCCATAACGCTGCGCCGATGCGATGGCTTGGTGCAAGCGGTCTTCAAACAGCAGTCGGTTTGGCAAGCCGGTGAGGGGATCGTGATGCGCCTGGTGCTTGAGGCGATCTTCGGCCATTTTGCGGGAGGTGATATCCGAGAACAGCCCCACATAATGGGTGATGCGACCCTGATTATCCGTCACTGTGGAGACAGAGAGCCACTCGGGGAACACCTCGCCACACTTTCGGCGATTCCAAATTTCCCCCTGCCAGCGCCCTTTGGAGAGGATCTCCTTCCAGAACTGGATATAGAATGCGCGGTTTTGCCGCCCGTGTTTCGGTTCAGTTGGAAAATGACAAACAAGCCGTTTATAATGTGTAGATAATAAGCGGAGGTTTGTATGGAACGGAAGAAGCGGAGATTTACGGCTGAGCAGAAGGTAGGCTATGTGCGCCGTCACCTGGTCGAGAAGGTGGTTCTCTCGGATCTGTGTGACGAGGCGGGCATTCAGCCCAGCCAGTACTATCGCTGGCAAAAGGCTTTGTTTGAGAACGGCGAAGCGGCCTTGTCTGACAAACGCGGCCAAAAGGCTTGTGACCGACAGATTGCCGAACTAGAAGCGAAGTTGGCAACCAAAAATGAAGTTATGTCCGAGCTTCTTGAGGCGCATGTTGCGCTAAAAAAAAGTCTTGGGGTGAGCTGAACGGCTGCTGGGTGGAGCCGGACATACGGGATTCGGTGGTGGATTTCGTGGCGTTTTGGTCAGACAAGAGCGAAATCGACACGAGCCGAATTATCAACTGGATAGGCGTGCAAAGGGGCAAGTTCTATTCATGGCGCAAGCGCTATGGAATGGTTAACGACCACAATGGCCGTATTCCCCGAGATTTTTGGCTGGACGATTGGGAAAGGGAAGCGATTGTCGCCTTTTTCCATGAACATCCGTCAGAGGGCTATCGGCGCCTGACCTACATGATGCTGGATGCAGGCGTGGTGGCGGTCAGCCCCTCTTCAGTGCTGCGTGTGCTCAGAACTGCCGGGCTGATGCGTCGTTGGAGCCCACCGCCCTCGCAGAAGGGCACAGGGTTCAAACAGCCTTCGGAGCCGCATAAACACTGGCATGTGGACATCTCCTATCTGAATATCCAGGGGACGTTCTACTATCTGTGCAGTGTCCTGGATGGATGTAGCAGGTTTATCCTCCACTGGGAGATTCGTGAGTCGATGAAGGAAGATGAGGTTGAAGTGGTCCTGCTCCGAGCTCAGGAGGCCTATCCGGAAGCTAAGCCGCGGCTGATCTCAGACAATGGGCCGCAGTTCGTTGCCAACGATTTTAAGGCGTTCATCCGGGAATCCGGCATGACGCATGTGAGGACTTCGCCTTACTATCCGCAGAGCAACGGAAAGCTGGAGCGTTTTCACGGTAGTTTGAAGCGTGAGTGCATTCGGCCTCAGACGCCATTATCGCTGGAAGATGCCCAGCGGGTTGTGGGAAAGTACGTCGAGCATTACAACACCCGGCGGCTCCATAGCGCCATCGACTACGTCACCCCACAGGATCGCCTGGAAGGGCGGCATGTGCAGATCCTGGCCGAACGAGATCAAAAGCTTGAGGCGGCCAGAGAACGGCGTCGGACGACGCACCAAAAGCAGTCTTTTCAGCCATCCCAAAAAATGGCTGAAAAGGCGAACAGCTAACTGATATTTTGGTTTAGACGGTTGTCATGTTTCCGCTGAACCAGCACACCCGGAGCTCAATATCTGCGGCGACTTGCCAATCACTTCGGCGCGGCTGTAACCCGTGATGTAGTTAAAAGCGGGGTTGACGTCGATGATCCGCAACTGCGGATCCACCACGATGACCCCCTCTTGGCTGTTTTCGATGATGTTGGCGGCCAGTCGCAAGCGCTCTTCACGATGGCGCTGCACAGTGATATCGCGAAAGCTCAACACCGCGCCGGTAAACTGTTCGCCTTCATAAATGGCGGCGGCTGAAAACGAGGCTGGGAATGGGGCCGACTGATAACGATTGAATTGCGATTCGCCGCGAGTTTTTCGGGATTTGCCCTGACACACCTCGACCATGCTCTGCATGGCGTTTGCTTCTTCCTTCTCCAAGCCGGACTCAGGACGCAGCAGGCGTTCGATGGGATAGCCGATGATTTGATCTTCGGAGAGATTGAGCAAACTGCTGGCTTGAGGATTGACGAAAACCACCGTCATCTGATCATTGACGCTCAGCAGCCCTTCCGCCATGGAGGCGGTCAAATCGCGCAGACGCTTTTCGCTCTGGCGCATTTGCCGATTGGCCTCTTCCAGGTCAATCAAGGCTTTCAATCGCGCCAACAGCTCAACCCGTTGGATGGGCTTGGTCACATAGTCGGTAGCCCCGGCGGAGAAGGCTTCCGCCAGATCCGAGGCGGCGCTGTTGCCGGTGACCATAATGACTGGCAAAAGAGCATAGCGAGGGTCGGCGCGCAGATGACGCAACGTCTCAAGCCCATCCATACCGGGCATCATGACGTCCATCAGGAGGATATCGACGCTCCACAACGGCGCGCGCGCTTCGTTGCCCTCCCAAGAGACGCCCAGTGCGTTGAGCGCCGCTTGGCCAGAATCGCCGGTGACAAGATCACGATATCCCGCCCGCTTCAAAATTGTCTGAAGCAGCAAGCGATCATCGGGAGAGTCATCGACCAGAAGTATCTTCACAAACTGAATCCAGCGTTTGGCTAAGACTTAAAGCCCTCTGTTTATTCGTAGGTGACTTCCACCCGTTGCAGATAGGACTCCAGGTCCGCCACGCCTTTTTTTACCCCATCGATATCGTTGGATTTGGCGCTGGTCTCGATATGGCGGCCAATTTCGGTAATCTCATCGAAGCCATAACCGGCGCCGGAACCTTTCATGCGATGCCCCAGCACGTTGGCGGTTTCGGTATCGCCCTCTTCCACCGCTTTGCGCAGCGCTTCAATGTCTTTGTGCCGGTTCTCAATATAGCCAGGCACGATGTCTTCCAGATCCCGGTCAATGACCACCACAATCTTATCGCCAGACATGCCATCTCCCTCCCATCACGAGACCACCGCACAGCGGGTTCAATGCGGTAAATGGTAACATACTCCACTCTATGTGTCAGGCAACTGCCGCACCATCGTCACATTATTCCCGCGCGGGCCACAGATCCTGCATAAGCATATAAGCATACTCGCACGCAGCGGACAAATAGTTCTCAATCACAAGCGTGATTCAGGTCGGTTTGCGGCCATCCTCTGAACCTTCAAGGCGTTGTTTAAGGAGAGCGTCCGCCTCTTGAATACGCCCCTCCAAATAGAGTTCGGGAATTTTATCCTGCTCAAACGCCTCACGCCAGAATCTCGCCCGCAGCGCAAACGTGCTGCGCTGTTTGGCCACCCGCGCGCGCCATGCGCTCAGCCACTGCGCCAGAGCGTCCACACCTTCCGGGATCGCCTGCTGCAGACGCCGTCGCAACCAGCTACTGAGCGCCGGGCTGGCGCCGCCGGTGGTCAGCGCAGCCACCACCGGGTGGCGATCCACCAGCGCAGGCCAGATCGCCGAACAGTGCGTTTTACGATCCACCACATTCAAAAAAATGCGCCGTTGCGCGCACACGCGGCTCAACCGCATGTGGAGTTCCGGGTTGTCATCAGCACACAACACGAACCACACATCGTCGAGCATCTCCGGCGTAAAGGGTTCACGACGCCAAGCCAATGCGCCCTCTTCAGCTAAAGCCAGCAACTCGCCCTCCAACTCCAGAGCCAGCAGCGTCACTTGCGCGCCGGCAGCGATCAACGCGCCGGTTTTCACCAACGCCTCCTCGTTGGCGCCGATGACCAGACAAGCACGCTGTCGCAGATCGAGGAATAGCGGCAGGTAGTGTGGCGACTCATCCATTACGCATGGTCCTGACTGCGCTCGAACACACCGGTCAAGTAGGTTGCAAGATCGATGCGGATGGGCATCAGATAGACGTGTCCGCCCGCCTGCTCCGCCAAATCCAGCGCTTGATGGGCAAAGTTGATGTTCCACTCCACAGTGGGAGTGAAATCACGCGGGAACACCACCTTGTTGACGCGCTCCCAGTAGGCTTGCGACTTCTCAGAGGTGACCGGCGAGACGCCCCAGAACACGGTCTGATCGTGCATCATTTCGGCAAACAGCGTCATCAGGCGCAGATCAAAGAAAGGCTGGGTGAAAAAGCCGTCGGCGCCGACGTCCACTTTGGCGGCGACATAATCCAACTCCTGGCGGAAGCCGGCGCGATAGGGATCCAATGCAGCGTAAATGCGCGCATTGGGCATCGCCTTTTTAAACGCGCTGATCGCCTGCAGCGCTGTGGATTGCGCGGCGGCGCCATCGGCGGCGGGGTCGCCGGTCACCACCAGCACCTCATCGATGCCGTGCGCCAGCAGCAGATCACACATGGGCGGCGCGACATCGGGGGCCAACTCCCAGGCGCGGATATGAGGAATGGCGTGGGCAAAGCGCTTTTTCGCCGCCACGCATCCACTCCAACTGCGCACTGCAAAACGCGCCAGATCGGGAATGTTAATGGCGCTGGCCTGGGGACATGTTTGCGCCACCAAAGCCAGATCCGCTTCCAAGCCTTCTGCCGTGCGCGGCGTCAACTCCACCGAAATCCGCATGCCCTCCTGGCCTCCCTCTCTCTTCCTAAATGTCTTATGCAAGCTCAACATGGCGACTGGCGCCGTCGCTTCAACTGCATTTCCCTGCTGTAGCACTCTGCGCATCTGGCGTGGAGTGTCGCCAAGAGTTCATGCAATCGCCCTGATCCCGTCTCGGCATACAGAGAAAATGTATGCCGAATTTTCCTGGGTGGATTGTGTATTATTGTCGCATCAAGATCGCCAATTCCCACCTCTACGTCAATGGAAACACAGTGTGAATTGACAGAAACTTGTCAAATTCATATCCTTATATCTGCTTATGCGAATATACGGAATTTCAGGAGTTCCCATGAAACAGGCGTCCCCCAGTCAAAGCCAGGAGGCGTGGCCAGCGCTCTTCAAGGCCCTGAGCGAGCCATTGCGACTGCGTTTATTGGCCCTTATCGCCAGTTGTGACGAGATCTGCGTGTGCGACCTCATCGCCGTCACCGGCGAGTCCCAGAGCGCCATTTCACGCCATTTGGCTTATTTAAAAAATAGCGGATGGGTGACTGCGCGGCGTGATGGGGTGTGGATGCGTTACCGCTTGTCAGCCTACATGCCGCAAATCGGGCGTGAAATCACGCCAATTTTACTGAAGCATGCGCCTGACGATGAGGTGATGGCGGATGACCTGCAACGGCTACGCGCAAGAGCATCGTATGCCGAACACTGCACCACCAACGCGCAATAACGCGCCCAGTTGACGCACTCAAAAAGGAACCTCAATGACCATTCGAATCGGCATCAATGGATTTGGACGCATGGGGCGTTTGGCGTTGCGCGCAGCCTGGGACTGGCCTGAGTTCTCCGTGACGCATATCAATGATCCGGGCGCCGATGCGGCTTGCTCGGCTCATCTGCTAGCGTTTGACTCGGTTCAAGGGCCGTGGCGGCGCGATGTGCGCAGCAACGATAGTGAGAGCTTTAGCATTGATGGCGCGCCCATCAGCTATAGCCAGAGCCGCAACCCCCACGCTGTGGACTGGGCGGGAAAAGGGGTCGATCTGGTGCTGGAGGCGTCGGGGAAATTCAAAACCCCGGAGACGCTCAATCCGTATTTGGATAATGGCGCGCGCAAAGTGCTGGTAGCCGCGCCGGTCAAGCAGGGCGCGCTCAATCTGGTCATGGGCATCAACCATACACTCTACAATCCCGCCGAACATCACATCGTCACCGCCGCATCCTGCACCACCAACTGTCTGGCCCCGGTGGTGAAGGTGATTCATGAAGGGTTGGGTATCCGTCACGGCGCCATCACCACCATTCACGACATCACCAACACGCAAACCATCGTCGACAAGGGGCATAAGGATCTGCGTCGCGCCCGCGCCTGCGGTCAATCTTTGATCCCCACCTCCACCGGCTCGGCTACCGCCATCACGCAGATTTTTCCAGAGCTGACTGGACGCTTGAACGGCTTGGCGGTGCGCGTGCCGCTGTTGAATGCGTCGCTGACGGATTGTGTGTTTGAAGTGGAGCGCCCCACCACCGTTGAGGAGGTTAATGGCCTGCTCAAACAGGCCGCCGAAGGTCCGCTGCGGGGAATTCTGGGGTATGAGACGCGCCCCCTGGTGTCGGTGGACTTCAAGGGCGATCCGCGTTCGTCGATTATTGACGCCCTCTCCACCCTGGTGATCAATGAGACCCAGGTGAAGATTCTGGCGTGGTATGACAATGAGTGGGGCTATGTGAACCGCATGATGGAGATCGCCCGCATGATCGCCCTGGGATTGGCGGAGTAAGCGCGGTGCTGGAACTGGCGCAGCGCGCCGCCCTGCGCGGCTACGCGGTGGTGACCGGCGCATATTGGGCGTTTACCCTCACAGATGGCGCCATCCGCATGCTGGTGGTGCTCTATTTCCACAATCTGGGCTACGCGCCGTTTGATGTGGCGATGCTGTTCCTCTTCTATGAGGTGTTTGGCATCATCACCAACGGCGCAGGCGGCTATTTGGCCGCACGCATGGGACTCAACGCCACGCTGCTGATCGGCATGGCGCTGCAGATTGTCGCTTTGGGGCTGTTGGGGGGGCCGGACGCGTGGCTCTCGGTTCCGTTTGTGATGGCGTGTATGGCACTTTCTGGGATCGCCAAGGATCTCAATAAGATGAGCGCCAAAACCTCGGTCAAGCTGCTGGTGACCGAGGCCGACGAAGGCGCCAAACTGTTCCGTTGGGTGGCGGCGCTGACGGGGAGCAAAAACGCCCTCAAAGGCGCGGGGTTCTTCCTCGGCGCGGCGCTATTGGAGTGGCTGGGCTATCGCGCGGCGCTGTGGAGTCTGGCCGGGTTGCTGGCCGTTGCCTTGACCGCAGCCGGGTTGCTGCTGCCGCGACTGGCGGCCAAGCAGAAAAAGCGCGCGCCCCACTGGCGCGAGCTGTTCTCCCACCAGCGGGAGATCAATGTGTTGGCGGCGGCGCGGCTGTTTCTGTTCGGCGCCCGCGATGTCTGGTTTGTAGTCGCGTTGCCGCTGTTTCTCGATAGCGTGCTGAGCTGGGACTTCTGGCGCATTGGCGGCTTCATGGCGCTGTGGGTGATCGGTTACGGCGTGGTGCAAGCCTCTGCGCCGATGTTATGGCGGCGGCGCGGCGCCGGGCATGAACCCAATGGCAACGCTGCGCGGCTGCTGGCGTTGGCCCTGACCGGCGTGCCGGTTCTCATCGCCATGACGCTCAATATGGGTTGGTCGCCCGGATGGGTGATCGTTTGCGGCCTGATGCTGTTCGGCGTCATCTTCGCCCTCAATAGCGCCGTGCACTCCTACCTGATTCTGCGCTATGCCGATCGCGACGCGGCGGCCATGAAGGTGGGATTCTACTACATGGCCAACGCCGCTGGGCGTCTGACCGGAACGGTGCTCTCCGGCTGGCTCTATCAAGGGTTTGGATTGATCGGCTGTCTGTGGGCCTCGGCCCTCATGTTGGCGGCGGCGTGGCTGCTCTCCCATGGATTGCCGACGCAATATATTGATCCGTCGAGCAACCATTGAAGGCTTTAAGAGGTTGGGCCTCCGGCCCAGACCCGGCCAGGACTTTGCCCTGGACCTACGAGGGCGCTGCCCTCGACCCGCCAGGGAAATGATTTCCCTGGACCCTCGTGAGTTGGCTCCGTACGCGCATTGAGAATTGTGCTTATCAATAACCTGATTTGCCGCTATGCAGTCATTTATTAAACTGCATAGTTAAGCGGCTTCGGCTCTTCCCCCTCCATCTGGTAGAGGTAGATTTTGGTCTGCATCCAATCATCCAGATGGCGCACCGCCATGGGCGGAATCTCCGGCAGCGCAAAGCCGATACACGCCACATAGGCGCCGGGCCGCAACTCCGCCATGAGTTTGGGACGCAATCGGCTCATGGTCTCAGGGTTGAGATAGCACACCACCAATTGGGCGTCCGTGAGATCCTGCGCAAAGAAGTCGCCATAAAGAAATTGCAGATGCTTGGGGCGCCGCCAAGTGAGCTTCAAGCGCAGCCAGGAGACCAGCCACGGGAGTTCGGAGCACTCCACCCCCACCACTGCAACCGCTGGATAGAGCCGCGCCAGCCGCCACGCCAAACCGCCCCAGCCGCTGCCCAGCTCCACCACCCGCCCGCTCATGGCGCGGGGCAGAACCTCCAACAATGCGCGGCGCATACGCCCATTAGAGGGCATGGGCGGCGCGCCGGTGCGCCACGTGCGCCAGGCGATCCACCCGGCGATGAGCAGCATCGCCACCAGCACGCCAAAAGCGATCAAAATATCGCGTTCATCCACGCCTGCTGCACTCTGCGGCTGCATCAGAAACCGAGAATCTTTTTGCGTTTTTCGTTCTTGGTCTTGAACAGTTCATCCATGGCCGAAGACTTCTTCTCTTTGGGCTCACGGGGCAGTTCAATCTCATTCTTGCGCCGCTGCGCCAGCCAGATCTGTTGAATTCTGCCCATATAGGCGTTGATGCTGCGCTCCAGGGCGGCGTCCTCGACGTCGAACTGCACCGCAGTAATGGCGTGAATGGGGCGGCAGAGTTTGGCCTTGACCATACGCCGCAACACCGGACGGTTGGCGCGCACAAAGGCGGAGAGCTCCAGCGTCTCCTCGCCTTCCATATTCAGGCGCAGGCGCAACGGCTTCTCCGGCGGCAAGCTGTCAGTAAGATCGCGATGGTGGAAGAACGCCATACCACCGACGCTGATATCCAGCCCATCGGCCTCGAAGGGCTCCACATCCTTGCCGGAGACCGCCAGATGCAGACGCGCCTCACGCGGCACATGGGAGCGGAAGTGACGGCGTTGGCGAAACACGCCAAGAGACTCAGGAAAGGTGACTTTGAGCGCCGGTTCGCCAAAGACTTTCACCAGACCCTTTAGAAACACCTCGGTCTGCATGGTCTGCATACCGTCGAACAGACGCAGGGTGAGCGGCGCTTCCGGGTGCTTTTTGACCAGGGCGTTGGCGGCCACCGGCTCCAAGGGTTCGAGTAGGAGATACTTGCCCTCGTCCAGATAGCTCACGCTCTGCGCCAGAAACAGCGGCTCCTGGGTGGCCTCCGCCTCCATCTCGCGCGGGTCGACAGGGGGGCGATCGGCCACGCCGGAGAAGTAGTGACGCGACAGCTTGCCGATTTTGACCTCCAGACGCTCCTCTTCGAGAAAACAGCGCTTCAGATGCTCGGTGATCTGCGCCGGGACTTCGATGAGCGAATCGAACTCCGGTTGCGGCTCGGGCGCCGCCTCTTCCAGGGCGTTGCTGTCGGGGGTCTGATCGGTGGCGTCATCCGTCATGGGATCACAACGCTCCTGTCCGGTTGGGGCGATAGGCGGGTTCTGAGGACAGGTTACTGCAAAAATAACGAAATTTCACGATGGAACGTGGCGTTTACGCATCCAGTCAAGTAGACGCCAACCCAACAGAAAGGCGAGAATCGCCGCCATCTTTTGTGGTTCGCGAAAATCGGCGCGGGTCAGCCAGAAGAAGTGCGCCACCCCCAGGATGGCGATGGCATAGACCAGACGATGCAGACGCCGCCACCGCGCGCCGCCCAATTGGTGGATCATGGCGGCATTGGAGGTGGCCGCCAGAGGGATCAGCAGGAGAAACGCCGCCATGCCAGCGGTCATGAATTTGCGGTCCACCACATCCAGCCACAGCAGCTCCCAGTCGAAGAAGCGGTCAAGGCCGATGTAGCTTAAACCATGCAGGAGAGCATAGAAGAACGTATACAACCCCAGCATGCGTCGATATCGCCGCAGGAACGCCAACGGCGCCCACGCCGAAAGCGGAGTCACCGCCAGCGTCATGAGTAGGAGATAGAGCGTCCAATCGCCCAGATTGCGCAGAATGAACTCAATGGGATTGGCGCCCAGGGTCCCCTGCCACATGCCCCAGCCCAGACGCGCAACGGGGATCAGGCAGATAACGAACAGCAGGCGGCCCGGCCAGGGCGAACGACTCAGAAAGCGCGACACACTCATCAGAAGTTGGCGCTCAGATCCATATCTGTATACAGATGCGCTACCTGTTCGCCGTAGCCGTTGAACACCAGCGTTTTACGGCGACGGAATTCGCCGATGCGCCGTTCAGTGGCCTGGCTCCAGCGCGGATGGCGCACCTGCGGGTTGACGTTGGCGTAGAAGCCATACTCTTCGGGGGCGTGAAAGTTCCAAGAGGTGCGCGGCTGCGACTCCTGAAAATGGATGCGCACAATGGATTTGATGCTCTTGAAGCCGTATTTCCACGGAACCACCAGACGCAGCGGCGCGCCGTTCTGGTTGGGCAGAACCTCGCCATACAGGCCGACGGCGATGAGGGTAAGCGGATTCATCGCCTCATCCATGCGCAAACCCTCCTGATAGGGCCAATCCAGGATGGGACGTTGCTGTCCTTTGAGATTGATCGGATCCATCAGGGTTTCGAACGCCACAAATTTGGCTTTGCTCGAGGGCTCCACCCGCTTGATCAGCTCCGCCAAGGGAAAGCCGATCCAGGGGATCACCATGGACCACCCCTCCACACAGCGCAAACGGTAGACCCGCTCCTGCAGGTCGTGGGGCTTGAGCAGCTGATCCAGATCCAACTTGCCGGGCTGTTTGACCTCGCCAGCGATCTCCACGCTCCAGGGCTCGGTTTTGAGCCAATGGGCGTTGGCGGTGGGGTGTCGCTTGCCGCTGCCCAACTCATAGAAGTTACAGTAGCCGGTGACGTCATCGTATTTGGTCAACTCTTCGCTGGTGGAGAAGTCGGCGTTGCGCGGCGCCTTGAGCGGTTTGCCCGCCGCATCAACCGAGGCCAGCGGCAACGTCATGGCCGCAGCGCCCACCGCGCCCGCCTGCATAATTTGTCGGCGGCTGAGGTAGACCTCATGGGGGGTGATTTCGGACGCGGGCGGGATCTCCCACTGGGGCTTGCTGCTCATGGCGTGCGCTCCTTGAAAAGCGGGTTTCAGGCCTTATGTCATGGGAGTGGACCGAATGGGATTCAGTTCCTTGTACGCGCATGCAGTCAGTTTCCGTCGATTAATCCCTTGAGCTTGGCGAAGGGGTTATCACTGGCTTCCTGAGCGCCGCTCTGATCCTGGTAGGCCACCAGTTGGTCCTGGTCATCGCGCACTGAACCGCCCGCCGAGCGCTGCGCATGGTCATGCATCTTCTCATGTTCCCGGTCGTGGCAGTAGACGCACAGATTCTCCCAGTTGCTGCCATCGGTGGGGTTGTTGTCATGATTGTGGTCGACGTGGTGCACGGTCAATTCAGAGAGGGTCTCGCGGGTGAACACACGACCGCAGCGCCCACACACCCACGGGTGGATCTTCAATGACTGTTCGCGATAACCGGCGTTGCGTTTGGACTGCGCATCCAACGCCTGATTCACCACCTGATCGATACGCGCGCTGCTCTCAGCCTGCGGTTTGGCGGGTTGTTTGCGTTTAACTTGGCGCGAACGCAGGGCCATGATCTTCTCCGAATCGTTGTGTTCTGAACGCGGGATTAATGCGGGCGCAATCCATAGCGGGCGATGAGCATATCCAGAATGGGCTGATAGGCTTTTTGCAAACGCGCCAGCCCCGCCAGAGACTGTTTGGCGTCTTTGGCGCGAATGTGTAGGTGCATGGACTCTGCTGGCTCGCGCAATTGGGGGAAGATCGCGTTGGCCATACTGCCTTTGAGAATATGGCTCTGTTCCCGCGCCTCCTGCATGCGGCCATGATCGAGCAACGTGTGCAGGGTCATCAGCATGGTGGGAATCTCCTCCACAATCACCTCAGCCACCTCTTGATGGGTCTCTTCGGGCAGCCCCAGGGCGTTCATCGCTTTGGTGACGTCATAAGCGTCGGCGTCTTCTGGAGCGCTCACAGGCGCTTCCTCCGGCGCGGCGCTCTGCGCAGGCAACCAGCGCTCCAGTAAAATCCGCAGGGTCTCCATGTCGATGGGCTTGGTGAGAAAACCATCCATGCCGGCGGCGGCGGCGGCGGCCTCGCCCTCGTCAGGCGCATGGGCGGTCAAAGCGATGATCGGCGTGTGGGCAAACAGCAACTGCTGCTCTTGTGCGCGGATCAACTCGGCGGTCTGCGATCCGCTCAATCCCGGCATGTGACAATCCATGAACACCAGCGCATAGCGATGGCCTGAGATCAGGTTCAGCGCATCATCGCCTGTGGCGGCGGCGTCCACCTCCAGATTGGAGGCGCGCAAGGCGCCCAGCATGCTGCGCAAGACCTTCAGGTTGGTTGGATTATCATCAACGATCAATATGCGTGACGGTTTATCCACTCGGTTCTCGATTATGCCCGCGCTCAGGCGGTAAAATTGCCATCCCCACCTATAACATAATCTCTCAGCCCCACTCAGAAACAGACGGAAAATTCTGTTACGCACAGATTTTTCAGTCTCCAATGTAAAGCGGAGCAATCCAAAACGGCGGATTTGTCAGATAGCTGACGGAACAAGTATCTTGATCAGACGATTCAGTTCGGATTCCGTCAAAATTGTGTCCATATTAAGACGGCGACCGGAATCGGAGTGCAGCCCCGCGGCGGCGGGAGCCTCGGCTGTGGCTGGCGCGGAGATTTGTCGTGTGGACTGCTCAGAACCTTGCAACATCTCGTTTTTTGCATTAACACCCATGGAAGGCCTCCGTTGCGCGCTTGCGCTCCACATCAAGACGCGCGGCATCAAAATGAACCGTCATTTGTCATGCTTCGACAAAGCGGCGCATCCTGCGCACGGACGGATCGGAATCAAGAGCTTATGTCACTGTTCGGCATTCATTCCTACGTACGCTCAATTGTGCAAACCCCAGGCCAACGCGCAGCCAGCGATGGGACTTCCGCCGCCATTGCGCCACACCGCCCATGAGAACACGCCTGCCCACACTCTCGCCACTGAGCCAACAACGCTGGCGTCGGTTTAAAAATCACCGCCGCGGCTATGCGTCGTTGTGGATCTTTCTCCTCCTGTTCGGCGTGTCGCTGTTCGCCGAAGCGCTCTCCAATGACAAACCCATCGTGGTGAGTTTCGAAGGTCAGCTCTACTACCCGATTTTCATCACCTATCCCGAAACCGCGTTTGGCGGCGACTTCGAGACCGAAGCGGACTATAAAGACCCGTTTGTGCTGGAGAAGATTACCGGCAATGGCAACTGGGCGCTGTTTCCCCTCAACCCGCATAGCTACAACTCCATCAATCTGGAGTTGACGCAGCCGGCCCCCTCGCCGCCCTCGCCACAGAATCTGCTGGGCACCGATGATCGCGCCCGCGACGTCCTGGCGCGCTTGATCTACGGCTTTCGCGTGTCGGTGCTGTTCGCCCTGGCCCTCACCGCCATCGGCGTCTTTCTTGGGATCATGGCTGGCGCGCTGCAAGGCTATTTCGGCGGTCGCACTGACCTGCTGGGACAGCGCTTTATCGAGATCTGGAGCAGCATGCCGGAGCTCTATCTGCTGATCATCTTCGCCAGCCTGTTCAACCCCAGTCTGCTGCTGCTGTTGGGCCTGCTGTCGCTATTCGGCTGGATGGGACTCTCCGACTACGTGCGCGCCGAATTTCTGCGCTCGCGCAACCTCACCTATGTGAAGGCCGCACTGGCCCTGGGCGCATCGGACCGTCGCATCATGTGGCGCCATCTGATGCCCAACGCCATGACGCCGGTGATCACGTTTTTGCCATTTCGCATCTCCGGGGCGATTCTGGCGCTGACCAGCCTCGACTTCCTCGGTCTGGGCGTGCCCCCCTCCACCCCCAGCCTGGGCGAGCTGCTGCGCCAGGGCAAAGGCAACATTGAGGCGTGGTGGCTATCGCTCTCCACTTTCGTGGTGCTGGCGGTGATGCTGCTGCTGCTCAATTTCATCGGCGAAGCGTTGCGCGACGCCATGGACCCCCGCAAGGAGTGAGCCCATGGCGGAGCCGACGCAATCCCCTTTGATCGAAATTGAAGATCTCAACATCGCCTTTGAGACACCTGAGCGGCGTGTGGAGGCGGTGCGCGGCGCCAGCCTCGCCATGGCCCCGGGCGAGATTCTGGCGCTGGTGGGCGAGTCGGGCAGCGGCAAGAGCGTCACCGCGCTTTCACTGCTCAATCTGCTGCCTGGCTCGGCGCGCATCCACGCCAGGCGCAGGCAGTTTGCCGGTCGCGATCTCACCGGCCTGGATGAGCATGGATTCCAGCAACTGCGCGGGCGCGATATCGCGGTGGTGTTCCAAGAGCCCATGACGGCGCTCAACCCGGTGCAGCGCATCGGCGCCCAGGTGATGGAGCCGCTGCGCATCCATCATAAATCGACGCATGAGGCGATGCGTGAGCGCGCCCTGGCGCTGCTGGCGCAGACCGGACTGCCCGATCCGCAGCGGGCGTTTAACAGCTATCCGCATCAGCTCTCCGGCGGCCAGCGCCAACGGGTGATGATCGCCGCCGCGCTGGCGTGTGGGCCGCAGCTGCTCATCGCCGACGAACCCACCACCGCGCTGGACGTCACTATCCAGGCGCAGATTCTCACCCTGCTCAAACAGCTGCGCAGCGAACTGGGCATGGGCATGCTGCTGATCACACACGACCTGCCTATGGTGCGCCACACCGCCGACCGCGTCTGCGTCATGCGCCATGGTCAGATCGTCGAGACTGGCAGCGTTGTGGAGATCTTTGAAAACCCACAGCACCCCTACACGCAACAGCTACTGGCCAGTCTGCCGTCGGACCGCGCGCCGCAGAGCGCCCAGCCGCGTCCTGAGGCGCTCTATGAAGCGCAGGCGCTCAAGTGCTACTTCCCCATTAAGCGCGGCCTATTCAAACGCACGGTGGACCATGTGCGCGCGGTGGATGATGTGAGCATCACCTTGCGGCGCGGCGAGACCGTGGGCGTGGTGGGCGAGTCGGGCAGCGGCAAAAGCACCCTGGGCGAGACCCTGCTGCGGCTCAATGCCGGACACGGAAGTCTGTTGAAATTCGATGGCACGGAGTTGGGCGGCGCGTCCCGCAAGACGCTGCGCAGTTGGCGTCGCCACGCCCAGGTGGTGTTCCAGGACCCCTTCTCGTCGCTGTCGCCGCGCATGACCATCGAGCAGATTATGAGCGAAGGGTTGGAGATCCACGCGCCGGACCTCACTCCGGCGCAACGCCGCGCGCGCAGCGTGGAAAGCCTGGTGGAGGCCGGACTGGACGAGAGCGCTCTGGAGCGCTATCCGCATCAATTCTCCGGCGGCCAGCGCCAACGCATCGCCATCGCCCGCGCCATGGCGCTGCGGCCACAGTTTCTGATTCTGGATGAGCCCACCAGCGCGCTGGATCTCTCCGTGCAGGCGCAGATTCTGGATCTACTGCGCAAACTCCAGCGTGAACACGGACTCACCTATCTGTTCATCTCCCACGACCTGCGGGTGGTGCGCGCCCTCTCCCACGAGGTGCTGGTGATGCAGAATGGTCGCGTGGTGGAGCAGGGCCCCACTGAGACGCTGTTCAACAATCCGCAACACCCCTACACCCGGCAACTGCTGGCCGCCGCGCTGAAGATGAGCGCCAGCGAACAGAGCCCCTCTGCCGACGCTTAAAGCAGAACCACCGTCGCCAAGCCGAGGAAGGCGAAGAAGCCCACCACATCAGTCACCGTGGTCAGTAGTACCGACCCAGCGATGGCGGGATCCTGCCCCAGTTTGGTCAGCAACAGCGGCAAGCCCCATCCCGCCAGCGCCGCCACCGTCATGTTCAGCACCAGCGCGGCGGCGATAATCAGTCCCAAGCGGAAATCGCCAAACCACAGCATGGTCACCAGCGCCACCATTAGCGCCCACAGCACCCCGTTCAATCCGCCCACCGCCAACTCTTTTCGCGCCAAGCGCCGGGCGTTGAGGCTGGTGATGGAGCCGATGGAGAGTCCACGAATCACCAGCGCCAAGGTCTGCGAACCGGTGATGCCGCCCATGCTGGAGACGATGGGCATCAGCACCGCCAAGGCGACGATCTTATCCAATGTGTGTTCGAACAGTCCGATCACCGACGAGGCCAGAAACGCCGTCATCAGGTTGATGCCCAGCCAGATGGCGCGTTTGCGCGCCGAGGGCAGCACCGGGCCAAAGGTGTCATCTTCGCGGGTCATGCCCGAGAGGTTCAGCATGCGCTGATCGGCCAGGCGACGAATGACGTCCACCACGTCATCCACGGCGATGCGGCCAATGAGCGCGCCATCGGCATTCACCACCGCCACCGAGAACAGGTCGCGCTGTTCGAACAGTCGCGCCGTCTCCTCTTCGGAGAGGCTCGCCTGCACCGCCACCGCGCGCGGATCGAGGATTGACTCGATGGTCGCTTCCGGCGGATTGGTCAACAACGCCGCATAGGTCACCTTGCCCAGATAACGATTGGCGCGATCCACCACCATCAGACCGTCACTGTTGTGCGGCGCCGTCTTGCGAAAACGCAGGTAACGCTGTGCGGCGGCGATGGTGACATGGGCGCGCACCGACACCGCATCCACATGCATCAGTCGCCCGGCTGTGCCCTTGGGCCACTCCAAGGTGGCGTCAATGCGCTCACGCGCTTTGGGGTCCAGCGTTTCACGGATCTCATCGGCGACGTTGTTGGGGAGGCTCTCCAGCAGTTTGGCGGCGTAGGGTTCCGGCAGCACGCACACCGTCTCGGTCAACACCCCCACATCCAGATTGGCGAGCAGACTGTTGCGCACCGCCGTCTGCATCTCCGCCAGTACGCTGGGGATCGCCTCGGAGGGCAGCGCCTCCACCACTTTTTGGCGATCTTCACTGGGCAGGCCCGTCAACATCTCCGCTATTTGCGCCGGATGGCTCTGTTGCAGCTGACCTTGCAGGGCCTCGGATGCGGGATTGGCCAGATGCTCCTTGGCCTGCTCCATCAGTTGCGTCGCGGCGGCCTGTTCCGCTTGTGGCGTGACCACAGCCGCCTGAGTCGCATCGGCAGTCGCGATGACAGGGGAGGTAAGCGGAGGATTCGTCGCCCCTTGAGATAACTCATCGCGGTTTTCTGAAGTTGGCTCACTCACGCGCTGTCCTCCCTGCCGGGATGTGCGGTCCTGTGCATCGCCACCATGACGAAACGCCCCAGAGAGTAAGCCTGCGCAACGCCGCCAGCAAGCGGATTTTGTTGAGAACAAACAGATTGCCATCAATTGAGTTCATGGCAAAAAGCTGCAACCATAGAGGCCATTATGAATGACGTGCCCAACGCACGCCAAACCGAGGCTGTTACTGATGAAGAGAACCGTCAGCGTGGTGGTGGCTTGTTATAACGAAGTCATGAATGCGCGCATGATCTACACCGCCATCAAGGATGTGTGGGAGTGCATGCCCAACCACAATCTGGAGATCCTTTTCATCGATAACGGCTCCACCGACGGCACCCGGGACATTCTGCGCGAACTGGCGCAGGAGGATCCCGAAACCGTGAAAGTGATCCTCAATGCGCGCAACTACGGCACCGTGCGCTCTCACCCCTATGGCTATCTGCAAGCCACCGGCGATTGCGTGGTCTCTCTTGCCGCGGACTTCCAGGACCCGCCGGAACTGATCCCCGATTTTGTCGAACTGTGGGATCAAGGCAATGAGGTTGTCTACGCCGACCGCCTGGCCAGTTTTGAATCCCCTGTGATGGCCTCGGTGCGCAACATCTTCTACAAACTGGCCAGGCGCATCTCCGATGTGGATCTGATTGAAAACTTCAATGGCCTGGGGCTGTATGATCGCCGCGTCATCGAACTGTTTCGGCAGATGGACGACCCCTATCCCTACTTCCGCGGCATCATCGCGGAGATCGGGCTCAATCGCGCATCCGTGCCCTATAACCAGCCGACCCGTCGCGCTGGGGTGACCAAGAACAACTTCTTCACCCTCTACGACATCGCCATGAACGGCATCACCAGCCACTCGAAAATGCCATTGCGGCTGGTGACCCTGAGCGGCTTTCTGCTCGGCGCCATAAGCTTGATGGCGGCGGTCATCTACCTCATCTATAAAATTCTGTTCTGGGATAGCTTCCAGTTGGGCATGGCGCCGCTGGTGATTGGTCAATTCCTATTCAACAGCATCATCATTTTCATTCTGGGGCTGATCGGCGAATATATCGGCTTCATCAACACCCGCATTCTCAAACGCCCCATGGTGGTGGAGAGCGAACGTCTCAACTTCGCCTCCGTTCCGCCTGATCAGCGGATCCCTTCGCCAGTGACGCCGGATCGCAAGACATAAAAAAACGGCCTGGGGTTTCCCCAGGCCGTTTTCGTTTGGCTATCGGTGTAATTGGGCGACGAACTCACGCCCCGCGTTTGCGCAACTGGCGTTGCAAGCGCGCCACCAACGGAGCCAATTTAGCGGCCCACTTATCCTTGATCTGCGCCTCAATCTCCCGCTTGGCGGACTCCAAGGCGTCGGCGCTGGGCGTCTCCGACCGATTCATGCGACGCTTGATCAGCGTCATCAGATTGCGCGTCTGATCGCGCCAAGCGTTACGCTCCTGACGCAGCTCGTCGACACATTCACTGAGGGTGCGGTTCTCGCGCTCCAGCATCATGGCGCGACTCTCCAATTGCGCTGTCTCCTGCATCATCTGCACAATCAGATTTTTCTCGCTGGCGCTCAGCGACTCCGCCGTCAACTCCAAGCGCTTCTCATAGATTTTCAACAGTTCGCCAGTCTCGAGCACATCATGCCCGGAGGGGTCCTGTTTGACGCTGACGCTGCCGTCATTGACCTGTTTCCACAACGTGACCAAGTCCACGCCGGTCAACTCAGAGGCTTCGGCAAGAGTATGACGTCCCATGGTTTCACTCCATTGAATGCGATTCGGTCGAGCAGCTGACTCAAGAAGGATTATCGCCGCTTCGGGAACCCTGTTAGCGCATTGGCGCTCAAAACATATAGACCATAAGCTTGCAATTGACATGCCTGTTTACATTCGTAACGCTTATATTTACAAAATTGACATTTTGCGTGATTCGCAGTATAAAAATTCAGCATAGAAATATAATACATTCTCTATAAAATCATTTGGTTGCAGAAAATTATCCTATTCAGCAGCGGCAGTCGCCTGTGGGATTTCTTGGAGACTGCAGTGAAATCTGATAGGTTAGGATTTATATTCCTTCCTATCAATTACAATCACAGGGTGTGTCATGAGTGGATGCCCATGTTGCAATCCTGATGAAGAAGTCAGCTCCCTGGCGCAAGCAGCCGAGGAGCTGGCTCTCTCCTTAGCGAAATCAGGATACTGTTGTTCAGAAGCGATCTTGTTGGCCGCTGGCCGCGTCATGCGCCCCAATGATACCGATCCCCCTTATCAAATGGCGACCGGATTGTGTGGCGGGATGGGCGGCAGACAGGCCACTTGTGGAATCTTCACTGGCGGCGCGCTGGCGATTGCACACATGTGCGACGAACCGACTGTGAGTGGTGATCGCAAGAAACGGGTCAAGAGCGTCTCAGAGGCTTTCCAGCGTCGTTTGCAGGAGCATACCGGCGGCATCAATCAATGCGATGCCTTGCTGGAGGATTTTGGCGTGATTCGTAATATCGGCAAGCGACAGTGCCGAAAACTGACCGGGGAAGCCACCCGTATCCTGGTTGAAACGCTGCGTCACCACGACGTCAAATAGTCGACGCCACAAGACAGAGAATCCCTCAGCAAACAAAAACGCCTGCCGCAAATGCGACGCGTACGTACGTTACGTCGTACGTCGTACGTACGTACGTACGTACGTACGTACGTACGTACGTACGTACGTACGTACGTACGATCGTCGTCGTACGTCGTCGTCGTCGTCGTACGTCGACGTACGTCGTACGTACGTACGTACGTACGTACGTACGTACGTACGTACGTACGTACGTCGTACGTACGTACGTACGTACGTACGTACGTACGTACGTACGTACGTACGTACGTACGTACTACTACTAGTACTACTACTACTACTACTACGTACGACGACACACGACGACACACGACACGNNGNNGGCAGGCGTTTTTGTTTGCTGAGGTCAACTTCGTAAGCGGCGTTAAAGCGACTTAGTCGCCCACAGGCACCGGCTTAGCGCCACTCGACTCCGCCATAGGCTCCGCCTGTTTGGCGGGAATGGGCGCGACGTCCGCTGAGGGATCAGCCGCTGTGGGCGCATCTGCAGGCTGTTCGACAGCGACGCCTTGATCCATCACTGAGACGCCTGCGCCCTCTTGGGTGGTAAAAAACGCCAGCGTCAGACTAGTGAGCATGAACAGCCCCGCCAGACCCGCAGTCAGTTTGCCCAAAAAGCTGCCGGAACCCTGAGCGCCAAAAACATTCTGTGAGCTGCCGCCAAATGCTGCGCCCATATCCGCGCCGCTACCTTTTTGCAACAACACCACGCCAATCAGAGCCAGGGCCGCCAGGACGTGAATGGCGGTAATAATCAGAGACATGGAACGCCTAAATCCTTACAGAGTGGGTGAACAGAGCAACAGCTGGCGCTGCTCTGGCTTGCTCAATGACACGCAATAAACAGTGCGCGCGCTGATCGCTCAGTTGGGCAAAGAATCGACTATAGCCAAAAAGTCATTGGCGTTCAAGGCTGCTCCACCGATGAGGCCGCCGTCGATATCGGTTTGCGCCAGCAGCTCTTTGGCGTTGCCGGGCTTCATGGAGCCGCCATAGAGGATGCGGATCTTACCGGCGGTGGCGTCACCCAACGCTTTGGCCAGTTGCGCGCGGATGTGCGCGTGCACCTCCTGCGCCTGTTCCGTGGTGGCGACCTTACCGGTGCCGATGGCCCATACCGGTTCATAGGCGATCACCAGCGTTTGACGCTTGGAGTCCGTCTCCGGCAGGCTGGGCAGCATGGCGTTAACCTGACGGTCGATCACCTCCAGGGTTTTGCCCGCTTCGCGCTCTTCCAGGGTTTCGCCCACACACACAATGGGGGTAAGGCCATCGCGGTACGCCGAGGCGGTCTTGGCGGCCACCACTTCGTCTGTTTCGCCATAATATGAACGACGCTCAGAGTGCCCCAGAATCACATAGCGGCAGCCCACATTGCGCAGCATCAAACCGGAGACTTCTCCGGTATAGGCGCCGCTGGACTCCACCGCCATATCCTGGGCGCCCAACTTCAACGAAGATTCGCCCAACTGCTGATGCAGCGCCGACAAAGCGGTGAACGGCGGACAGATCAGCACTTCGCAAACCACCCGCTTCTCTTCGCGCTCGGTCAACCCGGTTTGGATCGCGCCCGCCAACTCCTGGGCGGTCTCCAACAGGCCATTCATTTTCCAGTTACCCGCAATTAGCGTCCGACGTCCCATGGAACGGCCCCCCGTTAGTGATCAGCAAGTGTCTGAGTCAACACGATTTGGATCGACATTGAGATCCGATTTCCAGATGCGCCCAAAAAAGCTGGCCTACATCTTCCCCAGCTGGGAAACACATGCACTCACGACGGGAGTGATTCTGAAATCGGCCAAATTAAGATAAGAGAAAAAAAAATCAAGTCAACCATCAACGATGTTTTTCACCGCCCCCGCAATCAGAATTCTCCCTGTGGTCACGCTCGCTGACCGTTGAATTCCCCCTCTCCCCTGTTTAGAGTACGCCATTTATCCTACAGTGTCGCCCTCGCAGGCGACCTTTGACCGCGTCACACCGCCGTTGCTCAGGAGCTCGTTTCCTATGCTCAATATTATGCGCGTCGCCGCCCAATCTTGGGTAATGAAAGGTCTGTTGATCTTTCTGGCCTTCACCTTCGCCGCATTTTTTGGCGATTACGCATCCGTCGGACCCAGCCGTGACGCCGCAGTCGTAGTCAATGGGCAAGAGGTTTCGCCGATGACGCTGCGCCGCGAAATCGAGGCGCAGACACGCCAGCTGCGCGAACGCTCTGGCGGCATGATCCCCGCTCAGGCGCTTGAGAGCAGAGCGCGTATGATTGCGCTGCGCAACACCATCGAACGCGGCTTGATGCTGGCGCTGGCCAATGACCTGCGGTTGGCGATCTCGCCGGATGCGTTGCAGGAGCACATCGCCAACACCCCTGCCTTTCAAGTCGATGGCCGCTTCGACCCGACGCAGTATAAAGCCGCTTTGCGCAGCTTTGGCATGACCCCCAAAAGCTATGAGAGCAGCACGCTTGAGGCCTTAATGCTGGATCAGCTCCAATCCGCCCTGACCACTGCGATCCATACGCCGGACCTGCTGCTCGATGATCTCGAAGCGTTGACGCTTGAGAAACGTCAGATCGCGCTGCTTACCATTGATCCCGACGCCATGGAGCCACCCAGCGCTCCTGATGATAAGAGCCTGGAGGCGTTCTACAAATCGCATCAAGCGCAATACATGACGCCGGTGCGTGTGAAGCTGGCCTACACTCTCATCGATGAACACAGCGTGCGCGATGACATCACCGTCACGGATGATGAGATCGCCGCTTATTATGAAGAGAATATGCCAGCGTTCAAAACGCCCGAAACGCGTCACGTGCGCCATATTCTGGTCAAGCTCGACAAAGAGAATCCCAACGCCGAAGCCGACGCCAGCGCCAAAGCTCAAGTGCTGCGAGAACGCATCCTGGCAGGCGAGAGCTTTGAGACGGTGGCCAAGGAGTCTTCGGAAGATATCACCGCACAACAGGGCGGCGACCTGGGCGTGATCCGTCGTGGCATGATGGTCAAAGCGTTTGATGAGGCAGCGTTCAGCCTGGAGCAAGGCGCCGTCTCCGACGTCGTGGTCACCCCCTTTGGCGTGCATCTGATCAAAGTCGACGCCATCGTGCATGAATCCGTCAAACCGCTGGAGAAATCCCGCGCGGAAATTCGTGAAAAGCTGATTGCTGACAAGGCCATTGAGAAGGTCTATCAACGCAGCATCGATCTGGAGGATCGCGCCGCCACCAGTGATGACCTAGCGGCCATCGCCAAGGATCTCAATCTGCGCTTCAAAGAGACCGATTACCTGAGCATGAACGACGATAAAGCCGAACAGATCGAACGTCAGGCCAAATTCGTCGCCGCCGCTTTTAACACCGCCACCGGCGCGCTCAGCCCCGTTACTGAGGTGGATGAGGGGAAATTCTTCATCCTGAAGGTGTTGGATCGTAAAGAGCCGGAGCCCAAACCGTTGGCGGATATCCGCGATGAGGTGAGTCAAGCCTATATGGCGCAGCAGAACGAACAGAGCGCAACGGAACTGCTCACTGGGGTGAAACAGGCCCTCTCCGAGGGCAAGAGCTGGGATGAGGCCACGGCAAACCTGCCCAAAGGGGCGCACGTGACGACTCCAGCGCCTTTTCTCATGACCGATCTCAAAAGCGACGTCAGCGCAGCGGCGCGGCGCGCCGCATTCCAAACCTCCCTCAAATCGCCGCTGCACGCAGAGATTGTGCGCGATGCCGGCAAACTGAATCTGGTCTATTTGACCAAAGTGTTGCCGGTGGAGGAAAAGGATCGTCTGCCCGAAGCGCAACGCACCGCCATGCGTCGCCAACTTTCGGCGATCCTGGGTCAGGAGCAGTATGAAGATCTGCTGCGCGACCTGCATGAACGCGCTGAAGTCCGCGTCAATGAAGCGCTGATGAAACAACTGTAAACGCTGAGTTTATGCAGTTTTTCCATGGAAGGCGTCCTCGCAAGGGGCGCCTTCCGCATTTCTACATCCCCACAACTCTCCTTGCCGGGTATGTAGGATGTCGTTGCGCCCCAACTTTGGCGACTATATTGCACGCCACTCAGAGCATCCAGGCTGTCTGCACCGCATCATGGCCGCAACAGGAGAGCGCATTTGAATTCCCCCGCCACACAAGACCCCAAACATAAAGCGGATAACAGCTACTACGCCAATGTGCGCCCCGAAGTCATTTCCCTGGTGCCACGGGACGCTCAACGCATCTTGGATGTGGGCTGTGGCGCCGGCGTTATGGGGCAAGCGCTAAAACAGATGGGCATTCCTTATGTGGCGGGCATTGAGTACGACCAACAAGCGGCGCAACAGGCTGCGCAGGCGCTTGACCATGTCGATATCGGCGATGTTGAACACCTCACCCTCGCCCACGCGCCGGACTCTTTCGACGTCATTATCTACGCCGACATTCTGGAGCATTTGATCAATCCGGAACGCACCTTGGCGCGCCACATGCGCTATCTCAAACCGGGCGGCATCGTCATCACCAGCATCCCCAACGTGCGCTATTACGCGGTCTTTACCAATTTGGCCAGCGGTTCATGGACCTACGAAGAGAGCGGCATCCTTGATCGTGACCATCTGCGTTTTTTCACCATCAAGGAGATGGTCAAAATGTTGAACGGCGCCAATCTGGAGATTGCCCACGTGGGCGAAACCCTCAACGAGCAGTACGAAGCGATCAAGCCCAACGAGTACCCCGCCACCATCAATTTTGGTCGTATTGCGCTCAGTGGTTTGAACGAATTTGAATTTCGTGACCTGTTCGTCTTCCAATATCTTATTGTTGCGCGAAAGCCTTCGGAGTAGTTCTCATGCGGGACGATGCGCCGGAGTGGTCAGAGAGTGTCGCTTGCCCCTATTGTGGCGAGTCCCTGTTCACCCAACGCGAAGCCGGACTGGGCAATCAGGAGTATATTGAGGATTGCCATGTCTGCTGCCGCCCCATCCGCTTTATCACGCGTTGGGATCCCTACACACAAAGCGAATCCCTCACCGTTCTGCGTGAGGATGATTAGCCCCGCCGCCCCAACGCCCACCGCCAGCGCCTCCACACGCCAAACACGCCTGCATTGGCGTCTTGCGCCTCTGGATTGCGACTGCTATTCTTTCAGGCTCTTTAAAGCGTGACCTGACGGTCATGTCTCGGTTTTGTTTTCTACAGCCCAGCGAGAGACGCCATGAGCGCCCAGACCCTTTATGATAAGATCTGGAACGCCCACCTCATCCGCACCGATGAGGACGGGACCAGTTTGATTTACATCGACCGCCACCTGGTTCACGAAGTGACCAGCCCGCAAGCGTTCGAGGGTCTGCGACTGGCCAGCCGCCGCGTGCGTCACCCGGAAGCCACTTTCGCCGTGCCCGATCACAACGTCCCCACCAAAGACCTGGCGGGCGGAATCAAAGACCCCGTGTCCAAAATTCAAGTGGATGCGCTGGATAGCAACTGCGCCCAGTTTGGCGTCACCGAGTTCGCCATTGGCGATGTGCGTCAAGGCGTGGTGCATGTGATGGCGCCGGAACAGGGTCTCTCCCTGCCCGGTTTCACCATGGTCTGCGGCGACTCCCACACCGCCACCCACGGGGCGTTTGGCGCGCTGGCGTTCGGCATCGGCACCTCCGAAGTGGAGCATGTGCTGGCCACCCAGACGCTGCTGCAGAAGAAGTCCAAGTCGATGTTGATCAGCGTCGATGGCGAATTGCCCAGCGGCAGCACCGCCAAGGATATTGTGCTCTATATTATCGGTCAGATCGGCACCGCCGGCGGCACCGGCTATGTGATCGAATTCGGCGGCTCGGCCATAGAAGCCCTCTCCATGGAGGGGCGCATGACCGTATGCAACATGGCCATTGAAGGCGGCGCCCGCGCTGGCATGGTGGCGGTGGACGCCAAGACCATCGAATATGTCAAAGGTCGCCCCTACGCCCCGCGTGGCGAGCAGTGGGATCAAGCAGTGGCCGCCTGGAGCGATTTGAAGAGCGATGATGACGCCAAATTCGACAAGGTGATCAAAATTGACGCCGCCAAAATCGTTCCGCAGGTCACTTGGGGCACTTCGCCCGAACTGGTCACCGGTGTGGATGGCCGCGTGCCCAACCCTGCCGATGAGTCCGATCCCATTAAGAAGGGATCCATGGAGAAAGCGTTGGCCTACATGGGCTTGACTGCAGGCACGCCCATTGAAGAGATCGCTATTGATAAAGCCTTCATCGGCTCCTGCACCAACGCGCGGATTGAAGACCTGCGCGCGGCGGCGGCGGTGGTCAAGGGCAAGCGTGTGGCCGATAGCGTCAAGCTGGCCATGGTGGTGCCCGGCACCGGCCTGGTCAAACATCAAGCCGAGTCAGAAGGTCTGGACCAGATCTTTGTCGACGCCGGATTCGAATGGCGTGAGCCGGGCTGCTCCATGTGTCTGGCCATGAACGATGACGTGTTGGCCCCCGGCGAACGCTGCGCCTCCACCTCCAACCGCAACTTTGAAGGGCGTCAGGGTAAGGATAGCCGCACCCATCTGGTGTCCCCCGCCATGGCGGCGGCGGCGGCGGTAGCCGGTCATTTTGTTGACGTCCGTAACTGGAACTGAGCGCGAAGGACAGGAACCATGGAAGCTTTCAACACCATTACCGCCATCGCCGTGCCGTTGGACCGCGCCAATGTGGACACCGACGCCATCATCCCCAAGCAGTTCCTCAAATCGATTCAGCGCAGCGGCTTCGGCCCCAACCTGTTCGATGAGTGGCGCTATCTGGACCAGGGGCAGCCCGGCGTGTCTTGTGAGGGTCGTCCCCTCAACACGGATTTCGTGCTGAATCAGGCGCGCTATGCGGGCGGTAAAGTTCTGGTGACGCGGGATAACTTCGGCTGCGGCTCCAGTCGTGAGCATGCTCCCTGGGCGCTGCTGGACTACGGCTTCCGCGTGATCATCGCGCCCAGCTTTGCCGACATCTTCTTCAATAACTGCTTTAAGAACGGCATTCTGCCCATCGTGCAGCCGTCGTCGGTGGTGGATGAGCTGATGCAAGACATTGAGGCAACGCCTGGTTACGAGCTGACTGTTGACTTGGAAGCGCAGAGCATCAACACCCCCGAGGGTAAGAGCATCGCCTTCGAGGTGGATCCGTTTCGCAAGCACTGTTTGCTTAACGGCCTTGACGATATCGGCCTGACCTTGCAACACCTTGATGAAATTCAGGCGTTTGAGCAGAAGCGGCGCAGCGAGGCCCCGTGGGCCTTCCCCGGCTGATTCATCGCATTGGACTGACCTTTATAGTAGGAATATGAGTTTATGAGCAAGCGTATCCTTTTGCTGCCCGGTGATGGCATTGGCCAAGAGATCATTGCTGAAGCGCGCAAAGTGCTCGATTGGGCGCAAGCCAATGGCGCTGAGTTGACTATTGATGAGGGTCTCATCGGTGGAACCGCCTATGACGAGACCGGAACCCCGCTGCCCGAGGCTACCATCACAGCCGCCAAATCCGCCGATGCGGTGCTGCTGGGCGCGGTGGGCGGCGTCAAATGGGAGTCGCTGGATTATGCGGTGCGTCCCGAGCGCGGTCTGTTGGGCATCCGCAAGGCGCTGGATCTCTACTGCAATCTGCGTCCTGCGGTGGTGTATCCGCAACTGGCTGACGCCTCCACACTCAAACCCGAAGTGGTCAGCGGCATCGACATGATGGTGGTGCGCGAACTCTCTTCAGGTATCTACTTTGGCGAGCCCAAAGGCGTTGAGACCCTGGCTGACGGACGCAAGAAGGGCTACAACACCTTGGTCTACCACACCGACGAAATCGAGCGCGTGGCCCGTTCGGCGTTTGAAATCGCCATGAAGCGCAGCAAAAAGGTGTGCTCGGTGGACAAAGCCAATGTGCTGGAGTCCACGGAGTTGTGGCGTGATGTGGTCACCGCCCTGCGCGATGCGGAGTATCCGCAGATTGAACTGTCGCACATGTATGTGGATAACGCCGCCATGCAGCTGATCCGCAATCCCAAACAGTTCGACGTGATGGTCACCACCAACATGTTCGGCGATATCCTCTCCGACGCCGCCAGCATGCTCACCGGCTCCATCGGCATGCTGCCTTCGGCCTCATTGGGCGAGAAGTATGCGCTGTATGAGCCCATCCATGGATCGGCGCCGGACATCGCAGGAAAAGGCGTGGCCAACCCCTTGGCCACCATCCTGTCGGCCTCCATGATGTTCCGCTACTCCCTGGATCTGGGCGCCATCGCCGATAAGATCGATGCGGCGGTCAACAGCGTGTTGGATCAGGACCTGCGAACTGCGGACATCATGCAAGCGGGTAAAACCGAGGTGGGCACTGCCGCCATGGGCGATGCGGTGATCAAAGCCCTCGGCTGATCTCCACGGGACCATTCCAACGCACTGACTAGCGCCGGGGTCCCATAGGATCCCGGCGCAGTCGTTTGTGTTGATGTGTAGCAACAAAATCTTAAGTCCGGGCGCAAGCCCTTTTGATGACACAGAAAGTGAGAAGAACCATGAGTTATTCCGTCGCCGTGGTTGGCGCCACCGGCAATGTTGGCCGGGAGATGATCAAAATTCTCGAGCAGCGCAAGTTCCCGGTGCGCGAAATCCATTTCCTCGCTTCCGAACGCTCTGCGGGCGAACGTATCGAATTCAACGGCCATGAACATGTGGTGCAGAATCTCGACGAGTTCGATTTCGAAGGGGTGCAGATCGGTCTGTTCTCGCCGGGCGCCTCAGTGTCGAAAATTCACGCCCCTCGCGCCGCCAGCGCCGGGGTGATTGTGATCGACAACACCTCCTACTTCCGCATGGATCCCGACGTGCCGTTGGTGGTGCCTGAGGTCAACCCCGACGCCATTGCCGAGCATACCAAAAAGGGCATTATCGCCAACCCCAACTGCTCCACCATTCAGATGGTGCACGCCCTTGTGCCGATTCATCAGATCGCCACCATTAAGCGGATTGTGGTCTCCACCTATCAGGCGGTCTCTGGCGCTGGCAAAGCGGCTATGGATGAGCTGTTTGAGCAGACCCGTTCCCGCTACATGACCGGTGAAGATGTGCCGCCCAACAAGTTTTCCAAACCCATCGCGTTTAACGTGATTCCGCAAATCGATGTGTTTTTGGAAAATGGCTACACCAAGGAAGAGATGAAGATGGTCAATGAGACCAAGAAGATTCTCGATCCCAACATCGCCGTGACCGCCACCTGCGTGCGCGTGCCGGTGTTCAACGGTCATGCGGAGTCGGTTACAATCGAGACCGAAAAGCCCATCACCCCGGAGATGGCGCGTGAAGCGCTCTCCAAGGCGCCGGGCATCAAAGTGGTGGACGATCCCAGCGCCATGGAATTCATCACCCCAGCGGAGTGCTCAGGCGAAGATCCGACCTACGTGTCGCGCATTCGCGCCGATGAGAGCGTCACGCATGGATTGAACATGTGGGTGGTGGCCGATAATCTGCGCAAAGGCGCTGCGCTCAACACCATTCAGATTGCAGAAAAGCTCATCGAGCAGGGCCATATCAAATAATCTGTCCGACCACTTCAGAGCATAAAAAAAAGCCCCGCTGACTGAGTCAGCGGGGCTTTTTCTTAGCACTCTGACGCAAGCTTAGTTCAGCTCGGACATCGCCGTGAACAGTTTGCCCCAGGTCGGCGCTTTGTCGTTCACTTTTTTCTCAAGAAACATCGCGTGATGCACAGCTTGGCGCGCCAGCATCATGTTGCCGTTCTGCAGGGCCTCTTTCGCCTTTTGGCCCTGAGCGACGGTTTCGGCGCCCTGCTCTTGGATGTCTTCCCAGTAAGCGATGGCTTCCAGGCGATAGACAAAGGTCTCGGGCTTCTCACGCGCCGCCTGAAGGGAGTTCACCTCATCATTGTAAGGACCGAATTTCATGGTCCAGCCAGTGTCAGCCCATTTGCTCGCGGCGTCGATGGCTTGATCCAGTTGGGAGATGATCTGTTCCTTGCTCATATCGAATGGATCCTCTGCTAAAAATGGCGCGATGCGCCGTCAACCTTCAGGTTATTGACGTGTGGCGGTATTACCAATCCGCCCAGACCCGCGCAAAGCCAAAGCCTGCAACAGGGTAAAACAGTCTCGGCTACGGGAGCCGTATCGCCAGCGCTTGTCAGTAGTAGCGACCCAGAGCAGCCAGCGTTGCAACACTCAATCCCAAAGTCAGATTGATCGTCACAATTTTGCGAATAGAGCGCATATAGATCCCAGCTTCCGGGAATAAGCACTCTTTGATCATGCGCTTGAATTCATTATAAGGCCCAAAATACATGTAAGCATAAAGGCCAATCATGATACAGCCCAGCGCAGTCATGGCGTGGTGTGGCCAGCTCGCGCCGCCCCATCCGCCAAACTGCTGGAAGATCAACCACAAACCCGTAGCGGGTAGAATCATGATGGCGCCCCAGACCCAACGGAAAAACCGTTGGAAAATCGCCGCCATCATCTGAATCCGCTCGGGCGAATTCAACACTGCTTCACCGGCAGGGCGCGCCATAAAGTGCGCAAAAAACATCCCGCCAACCCAAACCATGGCAGCCATAAGATGCAAAATCAGCGCGACTGCGTGTAGTGATGTCATAAATGAATCAATTTATAAGAGGGCAAGCGGGGCACAAACGCGATGCGTCTATGCCCCGCTTAGGTACAGCGATTAGCCGTTGCCCATACCCATATCAATATACCCAGTGGGGCAGCTCTCAGAGCAGATATGGCAGCCGATGCAACGCTCGTAGTAGGTGTACATCACCTGGCCTTCGGGGTTGCCTTTGAACATGGTGATGGCGTCTTGAGGGCAATACAGTTCGCACTGTTTGCACTCAAAGCACATACCGCAGCTCATGCAGCGATCCGCCTCTTCCGAAGCCTCCTGTTGGGAGAGCATGGAGAGAGTCTCTTGCCAGTTGCCTTCCACCACGCTGGGATGAGACAGCGTACGCTTGGCTTGGGGCTTGTTGACGAAGTAGTCCCACTTGAGCTTTTCGTAAGGCACCACATCGGGCTTGCTGGGCTTCTTGGGCAGGGCTTTGCCATTGATCAGCAGATCAATGGATTCCGCAGCCTTGCGGCCCTGACCGATGGCGGTGGTCAGCAAGTGGATCTGCACCGAGTCGCCGCCAGCGAACACATTATCCATGCCTTTGACCTGGAAGTTGTGATCGACTTGCTGGAACGGGGTGCCGTCGGTAGCGGCTTCAAAGCCAGCCGTGTCGGTGGTCTGACCAATAGCGGCCACAACCATGTCACACTCAATGGTGGCTTCCGTGCCCGCTTTGGGCTTGTAGCGCATGAAGGGAACGGCGTGGTTCCAACCGTCTTCACCCTTCTCTTTACGCTCCATCTCAACGGTTTTGATGCCGGTGATGTTGCCGGAACCGTCACGCACGATCTCCACCGAACCGGTGCAGAAGCGCATGTCGGTGCCTTCGGCCTTGGCTTCGTCGAATTCGAACTGCGAGCAGTTCATCTCTTCTTGCGCCACAGCCGACAGCAGAACCGCTTCGGAGCCCAGACGCAGCGACAGACGCGCGACGTCCATGGCCACGTCGCCGTCGCCGATCACCACCACCTTCTTACCGATGGTGACTTTGCTCGCGCCATCTTCTTCGATGCCGCCATTGTATTCAAAGTCACGCAGGAAGCTGATGGCGTTGGTGGCGCCAGGGCCTTCAGCGCCGGGGATCGGCAGACCACGACCTTTTTGCGCCCCAGTGGCCAGGAACACCGCGTCATAGTCGGAACGCAGTTGATCCAAAGTCACGTCTTTACCCAGGGTGACGCCGGTTTTGACGTCCAGACCCAGGTTGACGATACGCGCAATCTCCTTGTCCATCACGCCACGATCGACACGATAGCCCATGATGCCGTAACGCAGCATGCCGCCCAGCTTGGGATCACGCTCATACAGGGTCACGCTGTGACCTTTGAGCATCAGCTGGTAGGCGCAGGAGAGGCCGCCCACGCCGCCGCCCACGATGGCGACTTTCTTGCCCGTGGAGGCAGTCGGCTTTTCGTACTGCAGATCCTTCTCAATGGCGTACTGACCAATGGCGTGCTCAATGGCGTTGATGCCGATGGTCTCGTCGCGATATTGGCGGTTGCAGGCGCCTTGGCACGGAGCCGGGCA
This sequence comes from Magnetofaba australis IT-1, assembly GCF_002109495.1. NCBI lineage: Bacteria > Pseudomonadati > Pseudomonadota > Magnetococcia > Magnetococcales > Magnetococcaceae > Magnetofaba > Magnetofaba australis. The sequence goes on along the minus strand of NZ_LVJN01000018.1, from coordinate 399,128 downwards.
CACGCGACCCATCACGGCCGGGAAGGGGTTTTTCGTGGTCAGGCGGTAGAAGGCCGTCGCATACGGATCTTCGGACTTCCAAACGCCGCGCACGATGTTGTTATAGCCGCGGATGTCCTCACCGGCCGGGCAGGCATTCGTGCAAGGCGGAATGCGCGGCTGGTAGGTGGGGCACTTACCGGAGGCGTCACCATAGGCGACAACTTTGTCGAGGCCCTCTTCGAAGGTGCACTCGTCAAACTTCCAGTTGACCGCCGTTTGGTGAAAATGATTCGGTTTGGCCATGTCGCTTTCTCCTTCGTATTCAGTCTCTATCCGCGAAACAAATTAGAAACGGATGTGCGTGGACTGGTTGAAGGAGGAGCGCGCGTGACGGTAGTTGTCGATCATGAACTTATCGAACGGCAGACCGGTTTGCTCGAAGAAGGCCTTCCAGCCGATGCGGTCGATCCACTCGCCCACACGCTCCCAGTCGCGACCACCCTCTTTGTAAGCGGCCAGGATCTTCTTGACCACTTCAGCCACTTCCGGCCAGCGGGGGGGGTTGTTGGGCAGGCCATGAGCAACCAGTTTCATGTTGCTGGGCTTGGTGCGGGCGTTGGCGTTCTTACCACCAACCCAGATGGCCAGTTTGGAGTAATCCGGGTGGTTGATCTCCATGGCCGGGCAGGCGCCGAAGCACGCGCCGCAGACGATGCACTTCTCTTCCACAACCATCAGCGAGGGCTGACCGTTGACGGTGGTGGGGCGAATCGCCGCCACGGGGCAACGGGCCACGGTGCTGGGCATCTCACAGATGTTTTTCAGAATCTCGTGATTGATGCGGGGCGGACGGGTGTGCTGCACCACGATGGCGATGTCAGCCTGACCGCCGCAGTTGATTTCGCAGCAGGAGGTGGACATGCGCACGCGGTTGGGCATCTCTTCGTGGGTGAAGTCATGGAACAGTTCGTCCATGAGGGATTTCACCACACCGGAGGCGTCGGTGGCGGGAATGTCACAGTGCAACCAACCCTGGGTATGGGCCAGGGAGGAGACGGAGTTGCCGGTGCCGCCCACGGGGTGGCCAGCCGCTTCCAGCTCCTTGATCATGGGCTCAACGTTGGCTTCTTTGTCGGTGACAAACTCAACGTTGTTGCGCACGGTCCAGCGCAGGTGGCCTTCGCAGTACTTATCGGCGATGTCGCACAGGAAGCGGACGATGTCCACGGTCACCTGACGGTGGGTGCCGGCGCGCACGGTGTAGATGGCGTCGCCGCTCTCGGCCACGTGCTTGAGCACGCCGGGACGAGGACGCTCATGATATTTCCACTGGCCGTAGTTCTTCTTGATAACGGGGTGCAGCATTTCCCCATGATGCTTGGGCCCCGATTCAACTGTTTGATACTCACGTTTTGCCATGGTTCTCTCTACTCCCAATGAGGGCGTTATGCAGTGTGCGGTTCCAGGGTCCGAGCCGGAGGCCGCATAAGCGGCCTCCAGGTCTCGGGCTTGAAGAACTTAGCCAGCGGCTTCGTAGTCGGCTTTGAAGAACGGGTTGTCGCGCGGTTGCTTCACCATATCGGGGATCGCGTCCAGACCCACGGCATCCAGGAACTGCTGCATGCCCACGCGCTCGATGGTTTCGCCGATGCGCTCGTGATCCAGACCGTTTTCGGCCCAGTAGTCGATCATTTCGTCGATCAGATCGGTGAAGGCGTCGTAATCTTCATCGGTCTCCAGCTTCATGAAGGGAACCATCACGGAGCCCAGCATGTTGCCCACTTTGAGGTGGCCTTTACCGCCCACCAGCAAGGTGATGCCTTTGTCCTTGCCCGGGGAGAGGGCTTTGGTCATCACGTTGATGCAGTGCATGCAACGGACGCAGGAGCTGTTGTCGATGGTGATGGAGGCTTGGTCTTCGTTCAGAGTAATGGCGTTGGTGGGGCAGCGCATCTGAACGTTGTTGACAAAGTAGGCGACGCCGACGTCGTCGAGGTAGTTCTTGACTTCCGCCTCGTCGACTTGGATATCGTCGCGCCAGGTGCCGATCACGGAGTAGTCGGAACGCTGGATGGAGTTGCAGCAGTCATTGGGGCAGCCGGAGAACTTGAACTTGGCTTTGTAGGGCAGCTGCGGACGGTGCACCAGGTCGGTGAAGTAGGTCAGCACGCGATGGTGGGCTTCCAGGGTGTCGTAGCAGGCCATTTCGCAGCGGGCGGGGCCGATGCAGGAGGCGCCGGTGCGCACGGTGGCGCCAGCGCCGCCGAGGTCCCAACCCAGCTTGTTCAGATCGTCAAAGCACTCTTGCACGTTGTCTTGCACGATGCCTTGCAGCTGGAGGTTGCCGGTCTGGCCGTGCATGGAGATCATGCCGGAGCCGTATTTTTCCCAGATGTCGCAGATTTCGCGCAGGTGCTTGGAGGTGTAGTGCAGACCCGGGGCCGGCTGAATGCGCATGGTGTGGCACTCTTTGGCTTCGGGGAACAGCTCGGGGATCATGGAGTAGCGGCTGATGATGCCAGCGCCGTAACCGTGCACGCCGACCACGCCGCCCTTCCAGTAACCCATTTTGGTTTCATAGGAGTAGTTGAGCTGGTCCAGAACGCCGCGCACCATGGTTTTGCCCGTGCGCTTGAAGTAGTCCTTATAACCCGTGATGAAACTGGGCCAGGGGCCGGTTTCCAGCTGATCCAGGTTAGGCGTCGGATTCAGCGTGTTCTCATTTTCAGCCATGGTTTTTCTCTCCCAACGTGGTAAGGCGATCAGCGTTCAGGCTCTGACTCGGACGATGATCGTATTCCCGAATATTATGAAATGCTACTACACTCGGCGCGCATTATCAAAGGACATATTTACGATTCAGCCGCCGAATATACCGGCAAGCCCCAGGGCATTGCCAGCTTTTTCTCGGCTGGGCGCCATAATCGTATAAAAATTGCTTTATGAAACAGGTGGATCTGCTATTCTGGCGGGAGTGCGTCAGTGTGTTTCTCTGGACTGGAGCGCGCCATCCTTAGAGCAAATTCCTGTTTTGAATCAGACGCTCAACTGGCTAATGCGCGCCAGGAGCGTACACTGCGGAAATGCGATTTTGGCAATCGTTACGGCTTGAGGATATTTACACAGTGAATATGTGTGGTAGCTTGTGTAAAACCCTGGCCATTGTCAGGTTGAATGCTCATATTGATATTCTTATTTCGCAATTTCGTCAAGTAAATCTCTCGCCTGGGACCCGCCAAGGAGATCGCCGTGCTGTTCGACTATCACATCATTGACCAGGTGATTGAGCTATGGAACCGGCACGAGAGCGTCGGCGGTTCGCTGCGCTTCGACCAGGTGAAGAGTGCCATGGAGACGGTGTTCCTGGCTGGACTCAAGCGCGAAGAGGATCGACCTGTTCAAGTGAGTGTGATTCTCCTCGAGCCTGAGATGTTCCCTCATCGCGAGCTCTCTGGCGAACCGGTGCTGGTGCGCATGGACCGCCGCCTCCCCTTTACGGTGGACTCTTTAGTTAAACTTGCTCCCGCTTTTGACCCGGTCACCACCGCACTGGCGGTGTGCGCGTGTGATGTGGATACCCAGGCGCTCTCCGTGTGGGGCGCGGTGTTCACTTCGCGCCGGGGACGCACCCGTTTCGACCCTGAACCCTTCAGCCTCACCCCGCCCGATGCGTTGGTCATCTCCACCCTCTCCACCGGCTCGCTCACGGTGTTTCGCGGCGGCAATGTGATCGCCCGCTTCAACTCCGGTCGCTTCAACGAACCCACGCCGACGCCGTTTACCGCCAGTCTTATGGGTTGGAGTCTGTTGCAGGGAATAAAATCCCACGCAGAGTTTCAAACCAACGGCACGCGCTACTGGCGCTGCTATCGCGATTTCATCGACCGTCTGCTGGTTGAGGCCAACAAGCGCGGGCACGGCGGCGCCATTGTATGGCTGCCTGAACACTTATTAGAAGATGGCCAGGATTGGATCAACCCCCGCTACACCCTGCAACAAGGCGCCGAGGGCGCGCCGCTACTGCAAGAGTTGTGTCGCTTGGAGATCGCCCGTGAAGAGGGCGAAGATGCGTTCCGGCAGGGGGTCAAAGGCCCTGACGTGCTGGTGGTGGAGCGCGCCATTCAGGAGGTTAAGCGGCGCATTGTGGAGCACGTCGAGCTGTTGGCGCAGATGACCCGGGTGGATGGCGCGCTGATTCTCTCCTCGCGCCTGCGCGCGCTCTCTTTTGGATCCATTCTCGAAGCGCCGACCTGGCTGGGCGAAACCATCTATGGACCCGACGACGACGCCTATCCCGCCTATCAGGTGGACTTGCACCAGTACGGCACACGCCACAACTCGGCAGTGAACTTCATCGGCAAGAATCATGACGCGGTGGCGTTCGTTCTGTCTCAGGACGGCCCCATCGCCGGCATCACCGGCAAGGATGGCGACACCCTCTACTGGTGGCCGGATTGCCTGTCGAGCTTGGGTTCGGTGTAACCCGCTACTGCGCGGAATCAAAGGTGATGCGCGGGTCCACCAGCACGTAGGTGACGTCGGTGATGAGCTTGGTGAGCAGTCCCAGCAGGGTGAAGAAGTAGAGGGTGGCCATCACCACCGGATAGTCGCGGTTGATCACGCTCTCATAGCCCAGCAGCCCCAGCCCATCGAGGCTGAAGATGGTTTCGATGAGCAGACTGCCGGAGAAGAAGGCGCCGACGAACATGCCGGGAAAGCCGGTCACCAGCGGGATCATGGCGTTGCGGAACACGTGCTGATAGAGGGTCGCCTCCTCCGACAGCCCCTTGGCGCGGGCGGTGGTGACGTACTGCTTGGCGATCTCTTCGAGAAAGCTGTTCTTGGTGAGCATGGTCATTACCGCGAACGAACCCACCACCGAGGCGGCGATGGGCAGCACCATGTGCCACAGATAGTCGACGATCTTCATGGGCCAACTCAAATCGGCCCAGTTGTCCGACACCAGACCGCGCAGTGGGAAGATGTCCCAGAAGCTGCCGCCGCCGAACAGCACGATGAGCAGAATCCCCAACACAAAACCGGGGATGGAGTAGCCGGTGAGCACCACCAGGGAGGTCCAGGCGTCAAAGCGCGTGCCGTGGCGCACCGCTTTTTTTATTCCCAGCGGGATGCTGATCAGATAGGTAAGCAGGAAGGTCCACACCCCCAGGGAGATGGAGACCGGTAGTTTATCCACCACCAGCTCCACCACGCTGCGGTGGTGGTAGTAGGACTCGCCAAACTCAAAGCGCAGATAGTTGCCCATCATCTGCAGGAAGCGCTCATGGGCGGGCTTGTCGAAGCCATAGAGCCGTTTCAACTGCTCCAGTTGCTCCGGATCAAGCCCCTTGGCGCCGCGATAACTCCCCTCCCCGCTGCTCATCATCGCCCCGGTCACATCGGCTCCGCCGCCGCCCAGGGTTCCGCCCGCCGCCGCACGCCCCTGCTCCAGGGTGTGAATCATCTGCTCCACCGGCCCGCCGGGGACGAACTGGATGATGACGAAGGTAAGCAGCATAATCCCCAGCAGCGTCGGGATCATCAGCAACAGACGGCGCAGAATATAGGCGGCCATGGCGAATCAGGCTCCCACGCTCACGGCTTGGCCAGCCACCAGGAGAGCAACCAGCCGTCGGCGGTGTAGTAGAGCGGCGGCTTGGCCGGGCGCTTGAGCTTGCTGGCGTAGGCCACGCGGTGGTAGGGGATGTGCCAGTTGGGGATCAGATAGTCCCCGGCCATCAACACCCGGTCCAGCGCGCGGCACGCCGCCACCAGGCCATCGCGATCCTTGGCTTGAATCAGCTGCTCCACCAGCGCATCCACCACCGGGTTTTTCAATCCCAGCAAGTTACGGCTGCCCTTCACATCGGCGCTCTGACTGGTCCACATGCCGATCTGCTCATTGCCCGGCGACTGCGACTGCGGGAACGAGCCCACCATCATGTCGAAGTCATGATCCTGCACCCGCTGCTGGTAGAGCGAGGCGTCCACGGTGCGATAGGTCATCTCCACGCCGAGCTTTTTCAGATTGGCGTTGAACGGCGCCATGACGCGCTCGAAGGCGGGTTGCGCCAGCAGGAAATCGAACGCCAGGCGCTCACCCTTGGCGTTGACCAGCACCCGGTCCGGTCCCAATTTCCAGCCCGCCTGTTTGAGCAGCCGCATCGCCTGCCGCAGATTGCCGCGCAGGGAGCCCGGCGGCGTTGTGCTGGGCGGCGGACGCACGCCCTCGAACACCTCGGCGGGGAGCTGTTTGCGAAACGGCTCCAATAGATTCAACACCGCCCCTTGCGGCGGCCCGGGACGGGCGGCCATCTCCGAGTTGGAGAAGAAGCTGCCGTCGCGGGTGTATTGATCGTAGAACAGATTGTGATTGCTCCACTCGAAGTCAAACGCCAGCGCCAGCGCCTGCCGCACGCGCTGATCCTGGAACAGCGGTTTACGCAGATTGAAGATGAACGCCTGCATGCCCTGATTGTTGCGATGGGGCAATTTCTCCTTGATCAAGGCGCCGGAGTCGAACTGCTTGCCCTCATAATCCCGCGCCCACTGTTTGGAGTTGTAGACGGTGATGAAGTCGAACTCTCCAGCCTTGAACGCCTCCAACGCCACCACCGGATCCTTGAACACCTTCAAGCCGATGGAGTCGAAATTGTAGAAGCCCTGATTGACCGGCAGACCCCAGCCCCAATAGTTGGGGTTGCGGCGATAGAGCACGCTCTTGCCCGACTCCACCTTCTCCACCACATAGGGGCCAGAGCCCACCGGGATGGTCAGATCCAGATCCTTGAAGCTGTGCTTGGCGAAGAATTTCTTGCTGAGAATCGGCAGTTGCCCGGCGATGAGCGGCAGTTCGCGATTGTACTGTTTGAAGTGGAAACGCACGCTGCGCGCATCGATGATTTCGGCGCGCTCGATATCGCGGTAGTAGCTGGCGTGGAACGGCGAGGCCTGATCAGACTTCAGGGTCTCCAGGCTAAATTTCACATCTTCCGCAGTAACTGGCGTCCCATCGGAAAATTGCGCTTTGGCGTTGAGGCGGAAGGTCACCGACATCCAATCCTCGGCCACAACCACATCTTCGGCCAGCAGGCCATACTGCGCGAAGGGCTCGTCCAGCGAGGAGGTCATCAGGGTCTCAAACACCAACGCCCCCAGCAGCGCCGGCGCGGCGCCTTTGAGGGTGAAGGGGTTGAGCTTATCGAAGCCGCCCATATCCTGCAGGGTCAGATGCCCACCCACCGGCGCCTGGGGATTGACGTAGTCGAAATGCTTGAACTCTGCCGGGTACTTCAATTCGCCATCCAGGCTCAGACCGTGCGCGGCCTGCGCTGTGGCGGCGTGCAGACACAAGCCCCACAGCAAGACAAAGACACACAACGATCTTTTCATGGCGCCCAACGCTCCAATCCCGGTAAACTGTTTGAGTAAGCAATTTTTCATGACCAATTTTGATCGGCATTGATGATGGCCCGCCAAACATGGCTTGTCCAGGGCGAGCGCCGACAGCAATGCGCGCCACAGCTCTCAGGAGCCGCTGTTATGACCACCCTCTCTGCACGCCCCCCTGCGGTGGCGGGAATGTTCTATCCCGATGAGCCCGACCTGTTGCGCCGCACCGTGGCGCACTTCCTGAGTTCGGCGCCCAAGCCGCAAACGACGCCATGCGCCGTGGTTGCCCCCCATGCAGGCTATCGCTTCTCCGGCGTCACCGCCGGCTACGCCTATAACGGTCTGCCCGCCGCCACCGAGGAGAATCCGCGCCGGGTGTTTCTGGTGGGCCCCAGCCATCGGGTCTATCTGGACGGGGTGTCGGTGGGCGACTACAGCGCCTTCGCCACCCCCATGGGGGATATCCCTCTTGACCTGCAGACCATCGGCTGGATGCTCACTGAGCCGGATGTCAGCAACAGCGCCAACCCCCACGCCATGGAGCACTCGCTGGAGACGCAACTGCCGTTTCTGCTGGAGAGCGTCCAGCACATGCGACTCATCCCCATGGTGTATGGACGCATCAGCCATGAGCGGCTGGCGCAGATTCTGCAAACCTATGCGTCTGAGGATGATCTGATCGTGGTCAGTTCCGACCTCTCCCACTTCCATGATTACGACACCGCGCGCCGCTTGGACTCTGAATGCCATGACGCCGTGGCCAAACAGAGCGCCGAGCAAATGAGCGAATGCGAAGCGTGCGGCCGCACCGGCGTGGCGGCGCTGATCATGCTGGCCAAACAGCGCGGCTGGCGCTCGGAGTTGGCCGACTACCGCAACTCCGGCGACACCGCCGGGGATAAAAATCGTGTGGTGGGCTACGCCAGCTACCTCTATTTTGACCACACGGAGCAGGCGGCATGAAAGCGGGACCGCAACTCCCTGCACTGGCGCGTGCGCATTTGGCGGCGAAGCTGAGCGACCAGCCGCTGCAGTCGGCGCAATCGCTGCGGGAGAGATTCCCGGAACTGGCCGAACCCGGCGCCTGTTTTATCACCCTCACCAAGCAGGGCGCTCTGCGCGGTTGCATCGGCTCCCTGGTCGCCCATCGCGACCTGGCGGCGGATCTGATCGCCAACGCCGAGGCGGCGGCGTTCCGCGACCCACGTTTTCCCCCTGTGAACTTCGAAGAATTGGCGCAAATTCGCGTTGAGGTCTCCCTGCTTTCGGCGCCGCAACCCCTCCCCTATGACAGCGCAGACGACCTCCTGTGCAAGCTTGAACCCAACGTGCACGGGGTGATTCTCAGCGTTGGCGGATCGCGCGCCACCTTCCTGCCGCAGGTGTGGGAGCAGTTACCCTCGCCCACGGAGTTTCTCTCTCACCTGTGCCGCAAGGCGGGGCTGGCTGGCGACTGCTGGCGCCACGGGCCCCAGATTCAGCTCTACACGGTGGAGAAATATAAGGAAGAGACGCCGTAATCTCCCATGGCTGACTTCTCCACCCATCTGAGCGTCGGCGCCGCTGTCTCCGGCGCGGCGGCCACATTGGTCAACGCCGCAGGCGTGATTAACGCCGACCAAACCCTGCTGCTGTTCACTCTGGGGACCATTGGCGGTCTGCTGCCGGATCTGGACAGCGATACCTCCACGCCGCTCAAAGCCGGTTTCACCTTTCTGGCCACGCTGTTCGGCTTCGTGGTGATGTTCGGCGTGGGTGTGGGGCGCTATTCGGTGCTGGAGTTGATCCTGTTATGGTGGGCTGCATTCCTCATGATTCGCTACGGCGTGTTCGCCCTGTTCACGCAACTGACCAAGCATCGCGGGATTATCCACTCTGTCCCGGCAGGGGCGCTGTTCGCCGCCATCGCCATTGTGCTGGCGGACCGCCTGTTTCTGCTGGGGATCACGCTGGCGTGGCTCAGCGGCCTGTTTGTGCTGCTGGGATTCCTCACGCACCTGCTGCTCGATGAGCTGGTGAGCCTGAATCTGCTCAAGGCCAGCGGCCCACGCAAATCCCTGGGCACGGCATTCAAACTCTTTTCCAACGATTGGCGCGCCACCGCTGGCGTTTATCTCGCCCTGGGGGCGTTATGGTTCGTGTTGCCGCCTGCGCCTGCGCTGTTTCAATTGGCTGCGCTGACTGGCGTTTGGCGCGCTGTGCTGCCCAACCTCCTGCCCCACGGAAGTTTTTTCGATATCACCTTTTAACCACCGAGAGTTTCTTCATTTCAGTGAGAGAAAATTCATGATATATATTTTATAAATTTGCAGACCAAATGATCTGTTTCGTGTTGGGATGCCAATATTTATATCATCTTGCAATCACAGCAGCCGTGCGCAGTCACCCTTCGCACACTATTCGCAACGACAAAAGCTGGCGCTAACTGCCGAATTTAAAGGGACGTCGCTGTGCGGGTTGTTCGATGCAACGCCGAGCCCTCTTTCATAACCACATGAGTGCGAGAATCCGATGAAAAAGACTCTTTCTTTAATTGCCTGCGCAGCGCTGCTATCGGGTTGCGCCACCATGGCCAAGGGCATGGATGGCGGCATGATCGAAGTTCACTCCAACACCCCGGCGGAGTGTGAATTCACTGACGCCATGGGCACCCGCACCTTCTCCATTCCTGGTCAAATCAAAGCCGACGCCAGTTCTGGGCCGGGCGTTGTCATGTGCCACGCAGATGGCTTCCTGGATATGACTCAACAGATCGATACCGAATTCAACGGCGCGACAGTGGGCAATATTCTGTTGGGTGGGGTCATTGGTCTGGTGGTGGACGCCGCCACCGGCAACACCAGCGCCTACCCCTCCCATGTGATCGTCTCCATGGAGCCTGTGGAGTTTGGCTCGCTGGCTGAAGAGGATCAGTGGCGCGCCGACAATGAGAAGTGGGTGGCGGACGTGCGCAACAAATACGAGCCACAGAGCGAAGATTTCAACCCTCATGCGGTGGTCAAAGAGTAACGCCACAAAACGGCGAGTTGAAAATAGCGCGCTTCCTCACGCGGGAAGCGCGCTTTTTTTTACATCAAACTGAGATCCAGCAGCCGCGCTTGAACCTCCCGCGCCAGCTCATATTTGCGATCATAAGGGAGTTGATCGTCCCGCAATTGCGCCATCTCTTCGCGCGTGCGCTGCATTGCGTCTATGAACTCCCGCTCATCCTCGCCACGCGCATCGGGCGCCATGGCCTCGACCTCTATCCAGCGGGGACGAAGTTCATCAAAAGCATCCTCCAAACCACTGAGAATCCGCTGATGGAATTCATCGGCCTCGCCGCCCGCCGGGCAGTCGTCGAATGTGTCGTCCTGTGCGCTCATACGCTCCCCTTACTGGGCGCCGCCCCCCTTGGCCATGGCCAGCAGCAGATCCATGGGGGTTTTGTCCGCCTGTTCGGCCAACGGCTTGAGTTGTCCGGTTGTGTCGGTCTCGACGCCAATGGCGCGCAAGCCCTGTAGCGCATAGTCAGGGCTCACTCCCAGCATCTGCGCCACCTCCGCCACGCTCTTTTGACCAATACCGCTCCCGGCAAAGCGCGCCTCAATCTCATCTGTGGAGAGTGAAGCGACCGGCGCCGCCTGCTGCGGAGCCGAGCTCTTCTCCAACGGCTTGATCACTGCATAGAGCGCCATGGCGTTGGATTGGTTCAATAGCGCCAAATCCTTGAGCTTGGTCTGACCGGCGTTGTCCGGCAGAGTCCAGCCAGCTTGCTCGAGTGCGGTGCGCGCAACGACCGGATCGATCGTCATCTTGCGGCAGAAGCCATTGAGGGAGACATCTTCGGCGTGGCCGAACGGCGGCTCGAACGCGGGATCGGTAATCCACGCCTGCTTGGACCAGTCGTTGAGCGCCATCAACCAACTGGTGGGAGGCAGATCGGCGATGGCGGTGACCACCAACACCACGCTGAAGCCGGATGCGGTGAGCAGTTCGCGGCTGACGCCGCCGGATTTGCCCCCCGCGTCATTGGCGCGCCGCTTGGTCTTGAGATAATTGACGAAGGGTTTCCAGTTATAGATCAGGTGCCACACGCCGATGACCACAAACAACAGACCAAAGACGATGTGAATGACCCCCCACTGCTCTTTGCTCATGCCGCCGAGGGTCCAGCTGACCCAATAGGCCACACGCCCCTGCGGCACGACAAACAGCACAATGCCGGTGATGACGCTGATGAGAAACGCCCATGTCACAATGAGTGAGATGGCGCCGCGCAGATTGAAGATTTTTGCCGTGGCCATGGCGAGCTCCTGCCTGAAAAGAGTATTTTCCGATTAAACGGCAATAAAATGTGTTTCCGGCGCAATCGCTATAAATAAATATAATGCATGAAATTGCTACTATTGCCCTCTCGCCCCCGGCGATTCGGACGATGGCCAGCGATGATAGTGAGTAAAACCAAAACTGCACTGAACGGCCAATGTTTGCGTGACGCAGGTGAAGCTCGCGCTGATTATTGGCCGCCGACTGGTCGGAGGCGGGATTCTTAAGGGTCTGTGACCCTTAAGCGGGTGTAATGGAATGGTCCGCTCCGCTACCCAAACGGCCTCGCAATGGGCCAAGATGGTGGTGTGTTTTTCCATCTAAACGGAGTCGGAGCGGACCATGAGCAATCATATCGAAAACGGACAGGTACGGGTACTGGGGATTGATCTGGGCAAGAGCGTGTTTCAGTTGCATGGCGTGGATGCGCGCGGCAAGAGCGTTCTGAAACAGCGCTTGAAACGAGATAAGTTACTGGAGTTCATGGCGCAACTGCCGCCGTGCCTGGTGGGGATGGAAGCCAGTAGCGGCGCCCACCATTGGGCGCGGAAATTTCAGGGATATGGGCATGAAGTGCGTTTGATGGCGCCGCAATATGTGAAGCCCTACGTGAAGCGGCACAAGAACGACAGCGTGGACGCTGAGGCGATATGTGAAGCGGTACAGCGTCCGAATATGCGTTTTGTGGGGATCAAAAGCGTTGCCCAGCAAGAGATATTGTCGCTGCATCGGATACGCAGTCTGGCGGTGAAGAACCGCACGGCGTTGGTGAACCAGATTCGCGGACTGCTTGCCGAGTATGGGATTGTCTTTCCCAAGAGCATCAAGCAGGCGCGGCGGGCGATTGTGCTGATTTTGAGTGATGAGAGCTCGGAAATGAGCGCCAATTTTCGCGTAATTCTGGAGGATGAGCGCGATGAGCTGGCGCATTTGGATGAGCGTATCGGCAAATATGAGCGTGAGATTGAGGCGCTGGCCAAGGCGGAGCCGCAGTGTCGATTGCTGATGACGATCCCGGGAGTGGGACCGATCACGGCGACGGCGCTGTTGGCGTCGGTGGGGGATGTGCGGGCGTTTAAGAATGGCCGGGAGCTGTCGGCATGGATAGGGTTGGTTCCCAATCAGCACTCCACAGGGGGCAAGGCGTGGCTGACGGGGATCAGCAAGCGGGGAAACGGTTATCTTCGCACCCTGTTGATTCATGGGGCGCGGGCGGCGTTGCGCGTGTGTGAAAACAAGCCGGATCGCCGCAGCCAGTGGGCAGTGTCGGTGTCGGAACGTCGCGGCGCAAATAGAGCAGTGGTGGCGCTGGCCAACCGCATGGCGCGCAGCGCGTGGGCGATGCTGGTGAAGCAGGAGGCCTATGGGGCCAGCGCCGCTGTGTAGAGAGAGCGCAATACAACTCTAAAAGAAAAACAGGCCGATAAGGAAAGAGAAAGAGATCCCACCAGCCAGGTTGCGAGAGAGAGTCGAGATTGATGGCGTGAAACGGCATAGCCCTGCGTGGTCAAGAACCTGTTTCGCCCAAGGGCCCATAGAGGCCGAGGGTGTGTTGAGGAGGGCCACGCGCAAATTCCATCAGGGCCAGAGGGCGACAAGCCCCTCATCAACAGGCCGGATACATGGGCGCGACTAAGCCTCACACATCAGTGGACATTTTCTCTTGCCGTGGCGGAGCGGACCATACATGCCGTGGCGGAGCGGACCATACATGGATATTTTCTCTTGCCGTGGCGGAGCGGACCATACATGGGCAGCGCCCACGATTCGGCAGGATTGCCGAATCGGACTCGCGCAGCGAGCCCGAAGGGTGAGGGCCATGGATGGCCCGAATCACGGTTTGGATTTTGACTTTGGGAGCTAGAGGGCATAGCTCTCGATATCCTCCATTTTCAAAATCGCCAAGGTCCAATTTTGATTTCGACTGACTTTAGCGCTTGCCGCTGACGATATCCAACACCTGCGGAATGGCGTCGATCCAATATTTGGGGTTGGCGGCGGCCAAACGCTCACGCGGATGCGCGCCGGAGGGGAACGCGCAGGCGTCCACCCCAGCGCTGTTGGCCATAAGCAGGTCAAAATCGGTGTCGCCCACCATCAACGCCATCTCCGGCGGCATGGCGGTCTCCGCCAACGCCTGCTCCAGCATTCCGGGATGGGGTTTGGAGGGGGCGCAATCGGCGGTTTTGATGGCGGCGAACAGGCCATGGAAGTTCTGCTCTTCGATCATGCGCTCCACCCCGCGCATGGATTTTCCCGTGGCCAGGGCCAGGGTGACGCCGCGCCCCTTCAGTTCGTAGAGAGTGTCGCGCACGCCGGGAAAGAGTTCATGGTCCAACGAATTGGCGTCGGCCAACGCTTTATAGTGCTGGCGATAGAGCGCCACCAACTGGTCGCGGGTCTGCTGAGTGGCGCTGGGCAGAAGGCGCTGCGCGGCGGCGTCCAGCGACAGGCCAACAATGGCCCCCACGCTGGCGTGGCTGATGGTGGGCAGCCCCAGCTCCTTGAGCGACAGATTGACCACATGGGAGATCGCCCCCAAGGAGTCCATCAAGGTGCCGTCGACATCGAAAATCACCAACTCATAGCGATTGCTGCTCATCATTTGCCTCCACGACGTCGGGCGCTGGGCGCGCCGCCGCGTCGTTCACTCCTCGGCTGTGCGCCCTTGCCCTGGACGCGTTGCGCCGGTTGCGTCTGGCGCGGCCGACTGCTTTTGGGCGCAGAGTCACGCAGCGCTGTGAGCACGCTTTGCAGGCCATCATCCAGCGGCGCGGTGAACTCCATCCAGCGCCCTTCATGCGGGTGCTTGAGGCGCAGACGCCATGCATGCAGGAACATGCGCTTGAGGCCCACCGACTTCATCTGTTGATTAAAGCTTTTATCGCCATATTTGCCATCACCGGCCACCGGGTGGCCCAGATCCTGGAAATGGACGCGAATCTGGTGGGTGCGCCCGGTCTCCAACGTCGCCTCCATCAATGCGCAGAAGCTGAAACGTTCGTGCATCGCGTAGCGGGTGGCGGCCTCCTGCCCCTCCCCATCAGAAGCGGCGACCATGCGTTCTCCACCGCGCACTTGACCTTTGGCCAGATTGCGCGCAATCCGACCTTGCGGTTTGGGCGCCCCCTGCACCAGGGTGAGGTATTGCTTCTCCACCTCGCCGTCGCGAAACGCCCGCGTCAACTCGCGCACCGCTTTCGGGGTCAGGCCAAACACCAGACACCCCGAGGTCTCCTTATCCAGGCGGTGACACAACTCCGGGCTGGCCACCACGCCCAACTCATCCAGATAGACGCGCATGGCGTCCACCACCCCCCATTCGTGCCCGCTGCCGCCATGCACCGGCACGCCCACCGGCTTGTCCAGCACCAGCATCCAGCCATCGCGGTAGATAATGCGCTCAGCCAACCGTTTGACCAGCGCCGCAGGCGGCGCCGCGCCCCGCTCGCGGGGTTTTTGATCGGCTTCGGTGAGCGGCGGAATCCGCACCTGATCGCCCAACGCCAGGCGGCGGTCCCCCTTGGCGCGGCCACCGTTAACGCGCACCTGTCCGGTGCGCATCAAGCGCTGAATTTCACCGCGCGGCATGCCGGGAATGTGATGGGTTAGGAACCGATCGAGGCGCTGACCATCAAACTCAGCGTCTACGGGTTCCTGCCGGGCGGGCGTTTTTCTGACAGGTTCGTTCACGGCTTCTTTGCTTTTGGGATTGGAGATCCGTACAATGTTCGAAATTTTCTGCTCGCCGATGTGGCTTGAGCAGGCCCGAGCATACTGGCATCGCAGCCTTTGCGCCATATGCGCGTTGCGCGTTCAGACACATTTTTCCCCGCTCATGTTGTCCCAGGTCCGAAGCCTGAGTGAAAACGCGCGGGTTTGTTGGAATTCATTAAGAGATTAGACCGAAGCCGACGCAGCGCCCTTGCGCCGCCGGATTCGCCCTTACGACGTCCACGTTATCGCCACCAGCTTGCAGTCGCCAGCGGTGCGGTGGCGTGGGCCAAACACACGGAGTTATCCCCCCACATGACCAAGCGCATGCTGGTGGACGCCACTCATGATGAAGAAGTGCGCGTCGCCATTGTTGAAGATCAACGCCTCCTCGATCTGGATATCGAGACCTCCACCAAAGAACAGATCAAAGGCAACGTCTACCTGGGCCGCGTGACCCGGGTGGAGCCCTCCCTACAAGCCGCCTTCGTCGATTTCAACGGCGGACGCCAAGGCTTCCTCTCCATCAATGACATTCATCCCAAGTACTATCCTGAGGATGAGGTCCAAAATGACGCCCCGCCGCCTGGGCGGAGCAGAGCCAAAGCCAAAGCCACGCCCGATGATCAGGCGGTGAGCAGCGCCCAAGAGGCGCCGTTGGAGGCGGTGACAGAAGCCTCGGAGTCCACTGAGGAGCAGCCGCAGGAGAGTGACGCCGATCAGGCTGAGCAAAGCGTTGATACTGAAGTCGAAGCCAGTACTGACGCCGAGCCCAACGCCGACGAAGATAGCGCAGAGGGTGCGGGTGGGTCCGACTCCGAGCAGGATGCCGACGAATCCGCGGATGAGTCGGAAGAGGACGACTCCGATGACGACGACTCCGATGAGGAAGACGACGAGTCCCCGGTTGACGATGATGATGATGCCGCGTTGGATGACGAAGATGGGGCTGAAGAGAGTGATAGCCCCTCCCGCGCCCGCCCCACGCGCACCCGTCGCCGTCGCAACATCCCCATTCAGAAGATTCTGACCAAAGGCCAAACCGTCCTGGTGCAGGTCATCAAGGAGGCGCGCGGCACCAAAGGCGCCTCCCTGACCACCAATATCTCCCTGGCCGGTCGCTACACCGTTCTGCTGCCCGAAACCGTAGGCGGCGGCGGCATCTCCCGTAAAATCATGGATGGCGCAGCGCGCAAAACGCTGAAAAAGATGCTTGCCACCATGGAGATCTCCCAGGAGATGAGCCTGATCATTCGCACCGCCGGTCTGGAGCGCACCAAGCGCGAAATCAGCCGCGACATGAGCTACCTGACGCGACTGTGGAAGACCATTCAGGATAAGTGTGAAAAGTCCAAAGCCCCCGCTCTGATCCACGAAGAGGGCGAACTGATCATCCGCACCATCCGCGATCTATACACCACCGATATGGAAGAGATCCTCATCGAAGGCAACGACGCCTATCGACGCGGCAAGGACTTCATGCGACTGCTAATGCCGCGCTACGTCAAGGTGGTGCAGCCCTACAAAGACAAACTGCCGCTGTTCTCCCGCTATCAGGTGGAGAATCAGATTGAGTCGATGCACGATCGCGTCATCTCGCTCAAATCCGGCGGCTATATCATCATTGAGCCCACCGAGGCGCTGGTCTCCATCGACGTCAACTCCGGTCGTTCCACCAAGGAGAAAAACGTCGAGAACACCGCGTTCAAAACCAACATGCAGGCGGTGGATGAGATCGCCCGGCAGTTGCGTCTGCGCGACTTGGGCGGATTGGTGGTGCTGGACTTCATCGATATGGAGGAGCGCAAGCACAATCTGGACGTGGAGAAGCGCCTGAAGGAGGCGTTCAAGAACGATCGCGCCAAAATTCAATTGGGAAAAATCTCCCAATTTGGCTTGATGGAGCTCTCCCGACAACGCATGAAACCGGCATTTGCCGAGAGCAACCGGGAGGTATGCCCCCGCTGTAGCGGTCTGGGCACCATCCGTTCGGTGGAGTCCACCGCTATCCGCCTATTCCGCTGCCTGGAAGAGGAGGCCTACTCCGGTCGCCATAAGCGCCTGGTCTACACCGCCCCACAAGCGGTGGCCAACTACCTGCTCAACAACAAGCGGGCGCAGTTAGCGGAGATGGAGAGCGCCAACGAACTGGAGATCATCATCCAGGGCGACGCCGCCATGGAGACGCCCAATTTCCGCCGCGAAAAGGGCGAAGGCGTCGCCGGCGAAGAGAACAACAGTCGCAACAGCGCGCGCAGCAATAAGCGCGATAATCGCAGAAAAGAGAACCCGCCAGCCAAAGAGAGCAGCGCAGAGGCCAGCCCCGTTGCCGAGGCCAAGCAACCCGCGGCTGACGAGTCGGCTACCGATGAGGATGGACAGAAGAGCGGGCGTAAAAAGCGTCGGCGTCGGCGTCGCAGAAAGAGCGGCGGCGAAGGCGATAGCGCGGAGGCCGCAACGCAGTCGACTGCCCAGTCCTCTACAGAATCCAGTGATTCCGCCGAAGGCGGAGACAACGCGCCCGCTGATGTCACAGCGCAAACCGAGTCGCAAGGCGACGATACCGTTGCGACGCCTGAGGCTGCCCCCACAGAAGAGGGCGATGAAGCCGCCAAGCCCAAACGCAAGCGGCGCCGTCGTCGCAGCTCTTCGCGCCGCGCCAGTGGGGCTGAGGAGAGTGCGCAAGGCGATCAGCAACCGCCGATGATGGACCCCGCTGAAGCGCCGCAGCCAGATATGCCCGGCATGGAGAATATGCGCGTCGTCGCGGACAATGTGGGCAATGTGGCGCCCAGTGAGCCGGTTGACGAACCCAACGGCAATGTTTTGCCCCCCGAACCTCGGGAGGAGGATGACGTCAACGGCAACGTACTGGTCGCCGAAGAGCCGCCTACTGAGAAGCCCAAACGCGCGCCGCGCAAGCGTCGCACCAGCACCCGCAGCAGCGGCGCAACCCGCTCACGCTCGCGTAAAAGCACCGCCAGCAGCGACGAAACCAAACCGTCCGCCCCCCCCTCGGCAAAACCGGATGGCTCTTCCGGCGACGAGTGAACTGGTCGGGTTTTATTGATCTTGCACGATGCAAAAAGGGCGCGACTGTTTCACAGTCGCGCCCTTTTTTACTGTGGTATTGTTTATCGCCAATCAAAACCAAAATCACACAGGAACCAATCTTCACACAATGCGGCAATATCGTCGCTATGGTGAGTCAAAACCAAAACTGCACAGAACGACCAATGTCTGCGTGACACAAGTGAAGCTCGCGCTGACTATTGGCCGCCGACCAGTCGGCGGCGGGGTCAGGGGAGCCGCGCCCCCAGCGGGGTAAGGGGCAGCGCCCCATGGTGTGGAAGTTGGGAGCTCGAGGGCGGAGCCCTCGATATCTTCCATCTTCAAAATCGCCAATGTCCAATTTTGAATTCGACTGACTATAGCTTTCAAAAATGAACACAGGGGTACTGGAAGATATCGAGGGCTCTGGTGGAGGCCAGCGCCCTCATGGAGTCTGGGGGGAAGCCCCAGTATGCTCCAGCATTCCGACCCTTTGCCTCTGTGTCCGATTGTAAATTTGACCGGCTATCGCTCAACCCAACCTTATATGGAGATCAACTCCTCATCGACGTCATCCGCGCTCCGTTTAGCTGGCGTTTCCAATCGCCGCAGGGTAAACCAGAAGCAGACCCCATTGGGCTTCACCCCCTCCACGCCCACTTCGCCGCCGAGCTTGATCACCAAGCGTTTAACGATGGAAAGACCCAATCCGGTTCCGCCCATCTCGCGCGCGCGCCCCTTATCCACGCGATAAAAGCGCTCAAACAGACGGTCGAAGTGGATGGGATCGATACCTGGGCCATTGTCTGTGACCATCACCCGCCAATGGTGTGGCGGCGACGGACGCATCAACACCGTCACCTGTGAGCCAGGAGGAATATACTTCACCGCATTGCCCAGAAGATTGCTGAGGATCTCCTCAATGGCTTCGCGATCGCCCACCGCGTAGTTCTGCGCCTCCACCCGATTGCGGAAAAACACCGAGCGTTCCGAGGCGATGGGCTTAAGCGTCTCAATGACATGCTCAACACAGGCGCTGATATTGACCGCCTCCATGCGGATCACATAGCCATCGGACTCGATGCGCGACAGGTCCAGCAGCTTGGAGATGATATCCGCCAAACGCGCCGCGTTGCGCTCCATAGCTTCCGCTAATTTTCGGCCATACACGCGATCTTCAATCGCTCCGCTAACCAAAGTCTCCGCATTGGCTTGTAGAATGCTCACCGGCGTGCGCAACTCGTGGGAGACGTTGGCGACGAAATCCTGACGAATCTTCTCCTGGCGCCGCAGGTCACTGACATCGTGCAAAGTGAGAATTGCGCTATGCCCCGAAGCTGTGGGCGTGAGTTGGGCCAAAATCCACCGCGCCTGCCCATCACGCTCCAGATTCAACTCCACATGGCCAACCAGTTCGCTCTCCAACAACTCCAACAGAGGCGCTTGGTCATCTTCGTCCAGAACATTCTCAACCGGTTGATGCAGGCACATCTGACCCAAACCGAGGATGTCCCGCGCCGAGGGGTTGAATAGCGTGATGCGATGCTCCGCATCCAGCACAACCACTCCTTCGGCCATCCCCTCCAACACGGCGGCCAATCGGTCCCGCTCCGCGGTCAAGGAGCTGAGCGCGGTATCCACCTCGTCGGCCATCTCATTGAACGTACCCGCCAACCAACCGATCTCGTCCTGGCTGCGCACCTCCAACCGGTTGCGCTGCGGCGTGCTGGCGCTCTGCACCACGTGGGCCGCCAACTGTCGAAAACGGCGCGTACTGAAGTGCGCCGCCAAGCCGCTGACCGACACCGCAATGATCAACCCCATCAACCCCGCCACCGCCAAAGTCAGTCGCAAACGCCAACTGATTTCACGAAAGGTTTTGAGTGGCAGGGCCATGCGCATGACCCCACGCCGCCCATCGGTCCGATCAAAGCGGGCGGCGACATAGATCATATTTGTTCTGAGGGTTTTGGAGTAGCGCTGGGAGACGCCAACGCCGTCGGCGAAGGCGCGAATAATCTCAGGCCGACCCGCGTGGTTGTCGAGTTGGCTGAGCTTGTCGAGAGGGATTTCCGAATCCCCCACCACCACGCCGGACTCCACCACGATGGTGGCGCGCGCGCCCGCCGCATGGCCGATGGCGTCGGCCATGGGATCCATCTCTTCAGCGCGCAGAGGCAGAGCGGGGTTGAGCAACTGATTGCGTCCCATGCGCGCGTGGCTGATCAACTCATCCGTGACGCGATCCACCAGCCATTCGCGCAGGGCGTATTCCAGATAGAAGCCAACCGACAGCACCACGGCCACGATCAGCAGAAGGGAGAGGAGGAAGAGTTTGCCGCGAACGCGCAGCTTCACGCTTCATCACCATCATCGGGTCGGTCACGAAAGCGGTACCCCACGCCACGGATGGTCTCCATATACTTGCCAGCCGGACCGAGCTTTTCACGCAGACGTTTGACGTGGGCGTCCACCGTACGCGTCTGCACAAAGGCGTTGACGCCCCACACATCGTTGAGCAGGGCGTCACGATTCTGCACCCGCCCCTTGCGTGACAGAAAGGTGGTCAGCAGCTTGAACTCCATAGCGGTGAGATTGGTCTCTTCGCCATCCACCCACACACGGTGGCCATCATAATCCACTTTCAGGCGGCCAAAAGTGACCAGCGGCGAGGCTTCCCCCCGCTCTGGTTGAATACGACGCAGAATAGCGCGAATGCGCAGAATCAGTTCGCGCACTTTGAAGGGTTTGACCACATAGTCGTCGGCGCCGGCTTCAAACCCCATCACCTTATCAATCTCTTCACCGCGCGCGGTGAGCATGATCACCGGCAACGTGCGCGTCTGCTCGTTTTCGCGCAAACGACGGCACACTTCAATGCCGGAAACGCCTGGCAGCATAAGATCCAGCACCACCAGGTCGGGCCAGCCTTCGTTTAACGCGATGGGCAGCCCCGCTTCGCCAGTGAGCGCCACGCGGGTTTTAAACCCCTCTTGCTTGAGGCTGTACTCCAGCGTGCTGGCCAGGTCCTGCTCGTCTTCGATGATGAGAATGGATTGACTCATAATTGACTGCGCCTTGAGGTTTGGCGGCGGCGCATCCGCCGCCTTTTGAATGCTGGGCGCGGCGAGTGACGCGCTGGGAAACCCAGGCGTTATATCACCGTGCGCGCAGATTGTGGCGCCGTTAATCGATGTATGGCAAGGCATTCATCGTAACGCCGCGCAACTGTCGAAGAGCTTTCTTATTGCGCGCTCGAAGATGTCGCACTGGGCCCGGACAGGCCAAAATCCTGTGTTTGCGGCAGGCAGATCTCTTCAGGCGTCACGTCCAACACGCGCCGTGCAGAGCCCTCAGCGGCAGATCCAAACATGTCCATGACCCGAGGCAGAGCCGCTTCATCCACGGTCACATCCACCCGTTGAAATCCATCATGTAGGGAAACTCGAAAGCGCATGGCATGCTCCAAACAAGCAATTGTTGTGGGCGAGAAGATCGCCAATTGCTTGTAACCATGCATTACCATGGCCAATTTTGAGTGATGGTGAAGAAATATTTCAGGTGATTTTCCTGCGCCTAGTGATTATGGTGAATGTTATACAATGAGTTATCTATAACAAATCATTGCGTAACCACAGGCTTTTCCTGCATAACCAAGCCTGTTACGACGCGCCAGCACAACCACTGCAGAGAGCAAATCGCGGCAATATTGTGTCGCGTGGAGTAACGCCTTGTCAGATACGACCCAGCACACATTGCGGGAGACCGTACTGATCGTCGATGACATCGCTGAAAATATTGATGTTCTGCGATCAACGCTTGCCTCGCACTATCGCGTTCTCATCGCCAAGAGCGGAGAGAAAGCGCTTGAGCTTGCAACGCAAACGCCATCGCCTGATCTTATTTTGTTGGACATCATGATGCCAGGCCTCAATGGCTACGATGTTTGCCGCACCCTCAAGAGCGCAGTCGCCACGCGCGACATTCCCGTCATCTTTGTCACCGCCAAGTCCGAGATCGAAGACGAAACCCTGGGTCTCTCTCTCGGCGCGGCCGACTATATTGTCAAACCCGTCACCCCTGCACTGGTTCTGGCGCGCGTGCGCACGCATTTGGAGTTGGCGCGCAGACGTCGTGATCTATCCGATCAAGTGCGTGATCGCACACAGCAACTGGAACGTTCAGAACGCCGCTACACCGCGCTATTCAATGAAGCGTCGGAGATGATTCACATCATCGATAATGAGATGCGCATCATTGACGCCAATCCAGCGCAACGAAACGCCATTGGCCATACCCGACACTCCCTGCTGGGCATGCCCGCCGAGCAGATCATTCACCCCAATTCACGCACGCGTTATCTGGAGCTGATCAGCGCTCTGCTGCAGAGCAAGAAGCCGATTCTGCGAGAACGCATTCTCCTGCTGGGACAAGGCGGCAAGACGCTGTGCACCGAGATGAGCGGCGCCGTCAATATTGAAGCGGGCAAAGTGACCGGCGCGCAATTCATTTTGCGCGACATTACGCATCAGGAAGAGATTGAATGCGCCCTGCGTTTGGCGAAAGAGAAAGCGGAACACGCCAGCCAGGTGAAATCCGATTTTCTGGCCATTATGAGCCATGAAATGCGCACGCCGTTGAATGCCGTCATGGGCATGGCGGAACTGCTTTCGGATACCGACATGGATTCGCAGCAGAAAGAGTTTTTGGAAATTCTCACCCGCTCTGCGCGTAGCCTGCTCTGTTTGATCTCTGACCTGCTTGACCTCTCGGCCATTGAAGCCGGACGCATAACCCTGCATAGCAGCGATTTCTCTTTGGCCAAAGTTGGTGAAGAGATGGTGCGCATGCACGCCATTAACGCCCACAACAAAAACCTGGAGCTTCGGCTCCTCATTGCGCCCGACTTGCCGCAAACTCTGTGCGCGGACCAACTGCGCACCCGACAGGTACTGCACAACCTTCTGAGCAATGCGATCAAGTTCACCGACGCAGGCTCGGTCACGTTGGAGATACAGCGCAACGGATCAGACAAGGTCTGTTTTACCGTTGCCGATACCGGCATTGGGGTTTCCCAGGATATGCAGACGCAGATCTTTGAGATCTTCAACCAAGCCGACACCAGCATGACCCGCGCCTATGGCGGCGCCGGCATCGGCTTATCGCTCTGCTCACGTCTGGCCCACGCCATGCGGGGCAGCTTGTGTGTGCAGAGCGCTCCAGGAGAAGGCGCGCGCTTCTTCTTCGTGCTGCCCTTGAATCCACAATCCAATTTTGATCGCTGTGACCTGAGATTAACGCCCTCAAACATGCCCCATAACGTGAACGGAGAGATGTGTCAGGTGGATGTGGTTGACCCCACCACGCCACCGGCCCAAGCGTCGCACGCAGCGATCTCATCAGACACGGCAGAGCATCATGTGCTGTTGGTTGAGGATGCCGAAGACAACCGACTGCTGATGCAGAAATTCCTCCAAGGGGCGCCCTACAAACTCAGCATTGCAGAGAACGGGGCTGAAGCGGTGACGCTGTTTCAAGAGCAGAGCTTTGACGTGGTGCTGATGGATATCCAAATGCCCGTTATGGATGGCTTGGACGCCACCCGCCACATGCGCGCCTGGGAGCAGGAGAAACACAAAGCGCCAACGCCCATCCTCGCCTTGAGCGCCCACGCCATGGGCGGCGACGAGGAGAAATCCTTGCAGGCCGGTTGCGATGCGCATTTAACCAAGCCCATTCGCAAGCGGGTACTGCTCGAAACCCTGCAGAACTACTGCAAAGGCGATTAATTTCTGTCGATTGGCCAACGCCAAACCCCAGGCGGCGCACAGCAAAACGCCGGGCGACAAGAGCCCGGCGTTTTGCTGTGCGCCGCTCATATGGATCCTGTGCGTCTGCGCTTGTCGCGCTTACTCCTCTTCAGCGGCCTGGAGCGATTTCACCGCGTAAATCGGCATGGTCTCACCCCCATACAGGGTCTGTTCTCCCAGCTTTTCCACGCCAATGGCGCCCTCGAGCACTTTGGCCGCCTCATCGGTGATCACAACCTGATTTGGCCCCGCCTGACGCCCCACCTGCTGCGCGATCTCCACATTCTCGCCAATCACGGTGATGTTGCGGTCACGATAGTTGGTGCCGATATTCCCGAGAATCACGCGCCCGGCGTTGATGCCGATGCGCACTTTGAACGTGCGTCCAATCTTCTGATGCAGATCCGGCAGCTTGTTGACGATCTCCAAACCCGCCTGCACCGCGCGTTTGGCGCCGTCGGCCTGACGATCGAAGCTGGCGTAGACGCCGTCATTGATCAACTTGTCAATGGTGGCGTCGTAGCGCACCAGAATGCCGCAGATAGCGTCGAAATAGCGATTGAGAAACGGCACCAGTTCCGGCGCAGGCAACTCGCGACTGATTCCGCCGAACCCCACCATGTCCACATACAGGATGGTGCGGAACTGGTCATCGGCCACACCGCCATCCTGATTGTACAGATCCACCACTTTGTGGTTGGAGAGGTGGGTCAGGTAGTTCTGGAACATTTTGCGCTGACTCTCCAGACGCTGCTGCGCCAGCACACGCTCCACCTCCGCCACCACACGGTCGCCGGTAAACGGTTTGGAGACGAACGCCTGAATGCCGATGGAGCGGATTTTCACCAAATCCGCCTGCGAGTTGCGTGAGGTCACAAAGATGATGGGCAGCTTGCGCTCTTGCCCCTTCTCATTGTTGCGGATGCGAATACACAGCTCCAGACCATCCAGGTTGGGCATCTCATAGTCGGTGATGAGCAGGTCGTACTTCTCTTTCATCACCATGGTCAGCGCTTCGACGCCATGCTTGGCTTCATCCAGACGGAAGCCTTGGGCGGAGAGCGCATTGCGCATGGCGGTGCGAATCATCTCCTGATCATCGACGATGAGAATGCGCTCCGGGCGCTCCTGTTCCGACGAGGTGTTGAGCAGACGCTTGATGCGGGAGATCAGCTCGGCCACCACAATGGGCTTGGCCAGATAGTCGTCAGCGCCCGCCTCAAAACCCTTGGCCACCGCCTCTTCAGAGGTGAGCGAAGTGAGCAGCAGGATGGGGATATCCTGCTCCATGGTGGCGCGCACATTGTGGCATAGGGTGATGCCGTCCATCTCCGGCATCTCCACGTCGGAGACGATGATGTCCACCTTGTTGGTGTCCACCATGGTGAGGGCCTCACGGCCATCATAGGCCTCCACCACGTTATAGCCCTCATCGCGCAGCGCCGGGACCACCACTCGGTGGAACATCTCGCTATCATCCACATAGAGCACTGTGGGCGCCTGCGGCAACAGGGACTCCACCAGCGCCTCGGCGTCCTCTTTCTCAAACGGCAGGGTCAGGAACTGGTCGGCGCGGTGCTGAATCGCCTGCTCGCGAATCTGAGGGTTGCCGGAGAGGAACACCACCTTGGCCTCGCGCAGGCGTTTGTCGCCTTTGATGCGCTCGCACACCTCGATGCCGTTGGCGTTCTTCAACTCCGTGCGCACAAAAATCAGGCTGGGCCGCGCTTCCACAATCTGATCGTAGAAGTCCGCTTCCGAAGAGGCGATAAGACGCGCCTCGAAGCGCTCTTCGTCCAGCGCCGAGGTGATGATTTTATTGAGAATCGCCGAGTCGGTTAACAGAACGACCGTGTCCGCCATGGAAACATGCCCCCCAAAAGAAGATAACCCGTCCAATGTCATCGGCCAGCCCACAACGCAGCCGACAGACCACTCCCCCCCCACGCGCCGACAGGGATCAGCGCCGCCACAACAGGTGGGAATAATATTTATTTTAACCCCTGTAAATTCCCTATAGTACCGAAACCCGAGTCGGCTTCCAAGCTAAGAATCTCAGCCATGTCCATGCCGTCATCGTTGTCTGCCTAGTCACTGAACCGATGGTGAAAACAGCATCTCGTGCAGCATCGATACTCTCTCATCGGCGCTATCCTCCTTGAGCAAAGCCATTTTTTGCGGATTGGTCAGCGGCAGATAGGAGACCACACGCCAAAACAGGGCGGCGGCGGCGTCACCCACAACGGCCCCACGCAGGGCATCGGGAAACTGCTGTTCGATCAAGCGGCCGACCTCATGCAGCCACTCCGGCGGCGTCTGTTGCGCGCGAATCTCCTCACGCAGCGTCACCCGGGCGGTGAGCAGACCACTGGCCTCTACCTGGGTCTCATGGATGGTCAAGCGCCGCGAACCTTCAATGGTGATGCCCAGCAGACCATCCGGCTGCGATTCAAAATCCACCACCGCCGCGCAGCAGCCGAAGGATTCGATTTCCGGAATCGGCCCCACCTCGCCGCCGCGCACGATCAGCGCCACGCCAAATCCACAGGGATCATCGCCAACCCGGCGCATGAGGTCCAAATAGCGCGGTTCAAATATGCGCAGCGGGATACGTTGCATCGGCATCAGCACGGTGTGCAGTGGAAACAGCGGCAAATAGCCTTCGGAACGTCTGGATTCAGCCATAGCTCCCTCTTCAGGCCCATCACACAAGACGCAAAAAAGCCGACCCGGCCTAAGGCCCGGTCGGCTTTTTCAAACGCTCACCAGGATGAGAAGACGCAGCAATGCGATTGAGCAATGCTGTGTTTACACCACCACATCAATGCCCGCCGCATTGGGCGACGGCTTGCTATAGTCGGCGTTGCTGTTGGCTTGATACTTTTGCGCCTCGCCATTGTAGTTCTGATCCAGGGCGCTGTTAACGCTCTGAATGCGCGACGTCATGGCATTGAGCCCACTCTTGTCGGAAGCCATGGTCTGTTCACGCGCGGTGGTGATTTCCGCGACGCTGGTGTTGCCCTCCATGCGGCGGGTGTTCTGCGCCACCTGCATGGAGCTGGAGATACTGTTGATGCTGGAGATCGCCATAATCAGTCACCCAATCTGTTTACACTCGCCCGAGGCGCGCTCAACCCTGAGCCTCTCGAGCGACGAGGACGTTTCGACTGATCCCGCCGAATCGTGTCGGTTATGTGGATGTATGTTAAATGGACCCGGGGCTGATTTTCAATAAGATAATGAAAATTCAGGGTTCCGCACCGCGCTTACCGATCCTGCAAACGCAGCGCCTCGATCAGACGCAAAGGAACTTTCTCTTTAATTCCCAAGAGTTGCGCCGCCTCACGATAATCTTCAACGAGCGCATCCAAAAAAGCGTAGGTTGCAGGCTGCGCATCGTTGTTGATCAACGTCACCGCGCGTTGCAGATAGCGCCACGCCTCTTGCGCGCGCCCCACATGGAGCAGGTTCTTGCCGTATTTATATTGGGCGAAGGGGTAATCCGGCTCGGCGTCGGCCCATTTGCCCAAAATCTCCATATTGCGCTGCAACTTCTCCTGATTACGCCCCGCCGCATAGCCGTGATGCAGAATGGTGATGGGCAGACGCGGCAACGGCGTTTGCGGCCAATGCCGATAGATGGAGCCGCTCACATCCTCATGGATGGGATTCTGAAAGCGGATGCGGTCATCGTTGAGAAACAGGCGCAGAGCGTTCTGCGGCACACGCTGGGCGCTGTCGCCCATGATATTCTCAATGCGCACAATGGCCCCGGGGGAGTCCAGATTGGCGCGCCACTCCTTGAGGATCAGATTGGTCGCCGAGTGCGGAACCAACTCCTCGTCGCAATCCAGACTCAGCAGCCAGCGGAATTTCGCCTGCGCAATGGCGTGGTTCTTGGCCGCGGAGAAGTCATCATCCCAAGGCCGATGGAACACCCGCGCCGCGGACGACTCGGCGATCTGCGCCGAGTCGTCCGTCGAACCGGTGTCCACATACACGATCTCATCCACAACACCGCCGAGAGCGCCCAGACAACGGGGCAGATTGGCCGCCTCGTTGCGTCCAATGATGATGGCCGACAGCCCTGCCGGGCGCTCCTGTGCGGTGATCAGAGACATGGATTACTTATCGTCCAAACTGGCCAGACCAGGCAGGGTTTTACCCTCCATCAGCTCCAGGAAGGCGCCGCCGCCGGTGGAGATATAGGAGACCTGATCGGCGTAGCCGGCTTGCTGGATCGCCGCGTCGGTATCGCCGCCGCCGATCACCGACAGCGCATCGCTCTCGGCCACCACTTTGGCCAGATCCATGGTGCCTTTGGCGAAGGCGGGCATCTCGAACACGCCCATGGGGCCGTTCCACACGATGGTTTTGGCGCTCTTCACCGCCTCGCTATAGAGTTCGGTGGTCTTGGGGCCGTTGTCCAGACCCATCCAACCGGCGGGGATGTTCTGCACCGAGACGATCTGCGTATTGGCGTCCTCTTTGAAGGCGTCGGCGGCCACCGCGTCCACCGGCAGCAGCAGTTTGACCCCCTTCTCCGCCGCCTTGGCCTGGGCCGCTTTGGCGATGTCGATCATCTCATCCTCCACCAGGGAGGCGCCGATCTCATAACCCATCGCCTTGAAGAAGGTGAACGCCATGCCGCCGCCGATGAGGACCGTATCCACTTTGTCCAGCAGCGCCTCGATGACGTTGATCTTGCCGGAGACCTTAGCCCCGCCGAGGATAGCGCACACTGGACGCTCGGGCGCGCCCAACGCTTTGTTGAAGTAGTCCATCTCCGCCGCCAGCAGTTTGCCCGCCACCGCCGGACGCACAAATTCGGTGACGCCGACGTTGGAGCAGTGGGCGCGGTGGGCGGTGCCGAAGGCGTCGTTGACATGCACATCGGCCAGCTTGGCGAACTGCTTGGAGAGTTCGGGGTCGTTCTTGGTCTCGCCTTTGTGGAAGCGCACGTTCTCCAGCAGCAGCACGTCGCCATTGTTCATGGCCGCCACCATCGCCTCCACCTCGGGGCCGACGCAATCGGGCGCCATAGCCACCGGTTTGCCCAGCAGTTCGGCCAGACGCGCAGCGCAGGGCTTGAGGGAGAACTTCTCCTCAGGGCCATTCTTGGGCCGCCCCAAGTGCGAAGCCAGGATCACTTTGCCACCCTGCTCCACCGCATGCTGGATGGTGGGCAGAGCGCCGCGAATGCGGGTGTCCTTACGGATGGTCCCGTCTTCGTTCAAGGGCACGTTGAAGTCGACGCGAATGAAAACGCGCTTGCCGGTCAGATCCAGATCTTCGATGGTGCGTTTGTTCATCTACTCAATCCTTGTGTCTGTTCGGTTCAGGAGGCTTTGATCAGGTTCGGCGCATAGTCGCGCATCTTCTGCATGGCGTCGATCAATCCGTCGATGCGCGGATCGTCGGTTTCACAATTCGAATCGAGCACGTTGCGACGAATCGCCGCGCGCAAGGCTGGCTCGTCATCGTTCTCCAGCGCATTGAGATAGACGTCGCGGCGCCCCATGGCGTTCTGCAACAGCTTCTCCATGCGCGCGCCGATGCGGATATCATTGACCCCGCGCTGGCGCATACTATAGTCGAAACCTTCAAAGATGGCATCCCACAGCGCCTGATTGATTCTGGCGGCGTCATTGCCTGCCTGGCGGCGCACATGGAATGACAGCGCCGAGCCCACCAGAATCATGGTCTCAAAGCGGTGATCGAAGTCATCTTCAACGCCCAGGGCGTTGTTTTCCGACAGCTTGAGCGCAGCGGAGGCCAGGGACTTCTGAGCGGCCAGCGCCCCGCGTTTGAGACGTTGCTCGGCGTTGGATCCGCCAAAAAGGCGTTGCAACCACGACATGGCGGGTTTGCTCCTTGAGTTGAGTGCGACTATCATAGCGCTCTTCCGGTCCAATGCGCCCACCATCACTTTTTACGGAAATGGCCAGATGCCCAAACCAGTACGCGCCCTTTTTTGGGGCCTCATCATACCCATGCTCACCTTCGGCTGCCAGTCCATGCCGGAAAATCATGGCAACATTCTCGATGTGGAGCTGGTCAATCGCATCGTTCCCGGACAGACTCACGCCCGCGAAGTCATTGAGATGTTGGGAGCTCCCACCAT
Organism: Magnetofaba australis IT-1; assembly: GCF_002109495.1. Classification (NCBI taxonomy): domain Bacteria; kingdom Pseudomonadati; phylum Pseudomonadota; class Magnetococcia; order Magnetococcales; family Magnetococcaceae; genus Magnetofaba; species Magnetofaba australis. The sequence continues at coordinate 368,747 of NZ_LVJN01000018.1, read as the reverse complement.
CGTCAACCCGGTGCGGCCCGATCGCTGGATTTATGTGATGGATCGGCGCGCAGGCGGCTACGAGACGGTCAATACCGTGGAGATCACCCTACGTCGCGGCGGCGTCATCGATGAGGTCAAGCGCAATTTCGATGACAAACTGCGCGACCCCGAACAGATGGTGGCGGAGAAGGGAAAACGCAGTTGGTGGCGGCGCACCTGGGGCAAAGAGACCTGGGAGCTGATCCCTGCGCCCGAAGGGGGCAAGGATGAGGTCGCCGCCCTGTTGCCGGAGGAGAAGTCGCTGCTGGACCGAACCGGCGACACCCTCACCGACGCGTTGAAACTGAAATTCCCCAGTCTGACCAAAGGGTGGGGCGAGGACAAACAGTCGCCTGCGCAACCTGCGGATGATGTCGCCCCTCCCACAGACCCCAACTGGTGGCGCTCGGTGCTGGCGCGGGATCCGGCCAAGGGCGAAACCATGACCGAGCCCCGCGACTACCGTTATGAAGAGGCGCTCAAAGAGAAAAAGGCGATTGAAAACGCCGACGTCAATCTGCCCGCATGGATGAAGAAATAGTCCACAGCGGGAACTTGTTTCGCCTGGCGTCGCCCAAACCGGCGACGCTGAGAACTCTGCGCCACGTGAGCGCCAAGGAGAGCCCGCATGGGATCGACCCCCGCCCCTATCGCCCTGATCGGCGGCACCAGTTTTTTGGATTCCTCCATGTTTCGCGACGCCAAGCGGGTGGATGTGGAGACCGAGTATGGCGCGGCGGCGCTGCTGGACCATGATGGCCTGATCTTTCTGCAACGCCATGGATTGGACGGCTACACCCCGCCCCACCGCATCAACCACAAAGCCAATCTGGCGGCGCTGAAGCAGTATGGCGCGCAGCGGGCGCTGGCCATCGGCTCGGTGGGCAGTCTGCAGGAGTCAATCCTCCCGGGCTCCTTTGTGCTGCCGGACGACTTCTACGCCCCCCACGTTAACGAATCGATCTTCGACGACGCCCGCGGTCATCAGCCGCCGGGGTTCGACGCCCCCTGGCGCGCGCAGATCCTCGAGCAGTGGCGCGCGGTCAACCCCAACGAGCCGCTGCGCGACGGCGGCGTCTACTGGCAGACGCGCGGCCCGCGCTTTGAGACCCGCGCCGAGATCCGCGCCCATCAGCCCCACTGCGATCTGGTGGGCATGACGGTGGCCGCCGAGTGCATCCTCTCCCGCGAATTGGGGCTGCCCTATGCCGCCATCGGCATCGTGGACAACTTCGCCAACGGCATCGGCGATGAAGAGCTGACCTTCGATGCGTTCAAGGCGCAGGTGCGGGCCAATGAACAGCATCTGCTGGCGGCCATGGAGACGCTGCTGCCCGCCCTGCGCGCGTTGGACCTGTCATAGGAGCCTGAAAATCATGGATCTGTTCGTACAAAACGCCTGGCATCCTGACCATGGCCAGGTGGATCTGGAGATTGAAGGCGGCGTCATCCGCGCCATGGGTCGGCATCTGGTCGCCTCCCTGGACGTGCAGGTGTTGGACGCCCGCGGCATGGCCATCATTCCCGGACTGGTCAACGCCCACACCCATGCGGCCATGACCCTGTTTCGCGGTTTTGGCGACGACATGCCGCTGATGCAGTGGCTGGAGACGCGCATCTGGCCAGCCGAGGCCAAACTCACCGAAGAGGACGTCTACTGGGGCACGCGTCTAGCCTGCCTGGAGATGATCCGCTCCGGGGCGATCAATTTTCAGGATATGTACTGGCACTATCACGGCGTGGCGCGAGCGGTGGAGGATTCCGGCCTGCGCGCCGGAGTGGGCGCCATCTTCATCGACGTGGCGGGCAAGGAGCAGGCCGAGCAATTCAAGCAGCAGGCCGAAACCCTGTGGGAGGAGACATCGCGCTACTCCGACCGGGTGCGCTACACCCTCACCCCCCACGCCATCTACACCGTGAGCCCCGAGACCCTGCGCTGGGTGGCGGAGTTCTCGGAGAAGCATAATGTGCCGGTGCACATTCACCTGTCTGAGACCCAGCACGAGGTGGATACCTGCCTGCAGCAGCACGGCTGCCGCCCCACGCAACATCTGGCCAATCAGGGTCTGCTCACCGAGCGCACGTTCCTCGCCCATGCGGTGCATGTGGACGACGCCGAACTGGACATGATCGCCAAAGCCGGCGCCACCCTGGTCACCAACCCGGTGAGCAATATGAAGCTGGCGGTGGGCGGCGTGTTCCCGTTGGCGCGGGCGGCCCAGCGCGACATCCCCATCGCCCTGGGCACCGACGGCGCCGCCTCCAACAACGCCCTGGACCTGTTCCAGGACATGAAAACCTTCGCGCTGATCCAAAAACACGCCGATGTCGACCCCACCGCCGCCCCGGCCAAACTGGTGTGGGAGATCGCCAGCGGCGCGCGCGCGCCCATCTTTGGCGAGAGCGGCCGCATCGAAGTGGGTCAGGCGGCGGACTTTCTGTTGATCCACCGGGAGAATCCCGAGATGACCCCGGAACACTGCTTCACCTCCAACCTTGCCTACGCCGCTACCGGCCACATGGTGGACACCGTGGTGGTGGATGGCCGCATTCTGATGCGCGGTCGTCACATCGAGGGCGAGCAGGAGGTGCGGCGCGAGGCGGCTTTACGCGCCCGCGCCCTGTGCGAGGCGCTATAAAGCGCCAGGAGCCGATTTTATGATTGTTGCCGAAACCCGTATCTCTCTATCCATCACGCGCACCGACAACGGCGGTTGGCGCGTGGAGATCCTACAGGAGTCCGAGCCGCTGGCGCGCATGGAGCGCGATGGCGCGGCGCTGCAACCTCTGCGCGCGGCGCTGGAGGCCTGGACCCAGGCCCGACGCATGGCCGAACGCGGCGATGCGCAGATGGCGCATAACGCATTGACCGCCGTGGGCGTGGAGTTGCGCGCCGCCTTCCTGGGTGAAGCCGCACTGCGCATTGACGCCCTGCTGGCCGCAGAGAGCACCGTGCTGCTGGGTGTGGGAACCACCGACCCGGAATCGCTGAGCTGGCCCTGGGAGACGCTGGCCGACGCCAATGGCGCGCCGCTGAGCCGCAATCCTCAGGTCAAATTCCGCCGTCTGGCTACGGGCGTAAAAGAGACTGCGCGCTGCTGCATCACCCTGCCCAACGGCCCGCTGCGCGCCCTGCTGTGCGCGGTGGACGCTGATCCCGTCAGCGCCCCGCAGCGGCACATCGCCGCCGAACAACTCTTCTTCCAAACCGCAGGCGCAGCCCGTGGCGAACGCTATCTGGAGGCGTGCGAACGCGCTGACCTGAGCGATCTGAAGAGCCGCATCAATCGCATGCAGCCGCAACTGTTGCATCTCTCCGCGCCGGTCAAACGCGATGAATCCGGCGCTGCGCTGTTGGGGCTGGCTGCCGATGACGCCAGCGGATTGCGCTTTGTGGACGCCCACACACTGAATCAGGATGCGCTGCAATCCAGCGGTGTGCGCGGCATCATCCTCAGCGGCGCCACCGCGCGTGATGAGAGCCACGCCCCTGAGGGCGCATTGCTGGAGCTGGGCGCGCAGCTGAGCGCACTGGGCGCGCCGTTGGTGGTAGTGCTGCCCTGGGATGGAGGCGACAAGCGCAGCCGCGCCTTCCTCACCGCGCTGTATGGCAAACTCATCGGCGGCAGTGGCGTGGACGCCGCGGTGCGCGCCGCGCGCGATGCCGTCTGTTCGGCAGATTGGGCCGCTCCGGCGCTGTTCGCCAGCGCTGTTGGCGATGGTCTGTACAACGTCTCCGACGCCGCCCCACGGGTGCGCCCGGAGTTCGATCAAGCCGCCTACCCGCCGCCGCCCGGTGTGATTTTGCCGATCCCGGCGCCCTTCTTTGGCCGCCGACGACAATTGGGTCCGCTGCTGGCGCGCATGCGCCATGGCGGTTTGCAGGTGCTTCTGCTCACCGGCGTAGAGGGGCTGGGCAAGAGCGCCTTGACCGCGCGCATGGCCTGGTCGCTCTCCCAGGAGGGGCTGGAGCCGATGGTGGTCAAGGGCTCCCCCGCCAATCCCATCAGCGTACACCGGGTGATTGAAGCGGTTGCGCAAAAGCTGCTGGATAAAGGCTTTGATGAGGAGTTCGCCATTCTCGACAGTCCCGACCTGGATCTGAGCAAACGGCTGGAGTTTGTCGTTGGCCTGATCAATCAGCGCCTGCCGTTGGCGTTGGTGCTCGATGGGTTGGACTACGGCATGGATGGCGACAGCCGCCACTTCCTCTCGCCCGCCATGGCGGCGCTGTATGAGATGCTGATCACGCGCATCTCGGGCCGCTCGCGCCTGCTGCTCAGCAGCCGTTGCGCGCCGGTGCTCAAGAGCGGCGCCAAACCCGCCTCCACCTTCCTGCATGAAGCGTTGGAGGAGCCCGAGGACAGCGCTTTCTACAAACGCGCCTGCCGACACGACGGGCTGATGCGGCGCATCAACGCCAGCGACCTGAGCTGGGACGACATCGAAGCGCTGCGCCAACTGCAGATCGCCTCCTTCGCCCCGGCGCCGCTCATTCTGGGCTGGGCCGATTCGCAACCGGCGGAGAGCCTGCGCGCAGTGTGTCAGCAAGCGCTGTCAGTGGATCAGGTGTCGTTGGACCTGAGCGGCCCCCTCACCCCGGGCATGGATCCCTCCGGGCAGATCCTTTCGCAGGCGGTGCTGGCGGATCTGAGCCCCGAAGACAGACAGCTTTTGGCCACTTGGGCGTTGGCGCGCACGCCGATGGATGTGGCCTCCCTCAACGCCATGTGCGACGAGAGCCGCGACCTGAGCGACGCCGAGTTGGAGCTGTGGCGCGAATCCGGCTGGGTATGCGAAGCGGGCAGCGGACCCGAAGGCGCGGCGCTGTGGATGTTGGAGCCGTTCCTGCGCGACGCGCTCAACGCCTCGGACACCTTGGCGGCGGACCTGCGCCAGAGCGTGCACGCCAAACTGGCGGAGATGACCCTGCAGTGGGTCGGTTCCGAGCGCGCTAGCGCCTATGGCCACACCTGGTTCGATCTGCTGTTTGAAGCCCGCGGCCACGCCCATGGCGCTGGCGATGCGTCCAAGTTCCTGGAGCTCTCCGACTCCCTGGCTTCGGCGCTGCTGCGCCATGGCCATGTGGATGAGGCGCTGCGTCTGAACAACGAGTCGCGGCGACTGACCAACCACCCCCTGCCGCTGCTGCGTATGGGCCGCATCTTCCTGGAGACGGGCCGCCCGGAAGAGGCGCAGCGCTGGTTTGAATTGGCGCTCAAGGAGGGGCGTGAACGCGCTGAACCAGGAATTGAGGGCGAGGCGCTGCAGGCGTTGGCGTCGCTGAAGATGGCGGCGCAGGATATCGGCGGCGCCGCGCATCTGCTGGGAGACGCTCTGGAGCTGATGCGCGAAGCGCAGGACTCCAGCGGGCAGGCGGCGATTCTCAACCAATTGGCGGCTATTGAGCTGCACCAGGGGGATCGCGCCTCGGCCATTGGCCGTTTGGAGCAGAGCGAACGGCTGTGGAAGAAGGCGCGCAATTATCCGGCGCGGGCCGCCACTCTACACCAGTTGGGCATGCTGGCGCTGGAGGATGACGAGCGCGACATCGCCATGAAGCATCTGGAGAAGGCGCTACAGTTCTATCGACTGGCGGGGGCCGAGCAGGAGCTGGCCATGCTGCTGCCGCAACTGGCGGCGCTCTACTACCAACGCGGCAACACCGAGGCGGCGCGGGAGTATTACGAAGAGGCGCTGCCGATGCTGGAGCTGGGACCGTTTGAACAGCAGCGCAGCTACACCCTGCATCAGCTCGGCGCCATCGACTTGGGCGACGGCAAGCTCGACGACGCCGAGCCGCGTCTGTTGGAGGCGCTCAAGCTTAAACAACGCCTGGAGGATCGGCGCGGCGAAGCGGCGGCGCTGTTCCAGTTGGCGCGTCTGGCCAAAGAGCGCGACAAGATGGAAGAGGCGATGCAGCTGGTGGGGGTGTGCTACCGTATCGACCAGCAATTGGGCTCCCCCGACGCCGATGAGGAGCTGCGCATCTACCTGGAGTTCGCCCAATTCCTCGAGATCGCCCAGGATGAGGCCGAGCAGTTGATGGCGCAGCAGTGGGGCGAGTATCTGCACGATCGCGGACACGCCCTGCTCAAGAAGGCGTTTCCGCAGCGGAAAACCATTCCCATCCAACTATCGCCGAGTTAATCTGCCTGCACGCAATGTCACCCGCAGCTTTTCTGCGCGCAGTCAGGAACCCATTTGCGAAAGGAACGAGCGTTATGAAACCGGGAAAAGCCTTGATCGCCCAAGGCGGCGGCCCCACCGCCGTGATCAACCAATCGCTGGTTGGCGCGGTGTTGCAGGCGCGTAGCTACGGACATATCGACGCCGTTTATGGCGCGCTGCACGGGGTGCGCGGCATCGTCGACGAAGAGATGATCGACCTGACCTACGAGACCAACCTCAACCTCGAGCGCATCGCGCAGATCCCCTCTTCGGCCCTGGGCTCCACCCGCGACAAACCCGACGCCGACTACTGCAAGGAGATCGCCAAGGTCCTGCAGGCCCACGACATCCGCTACTTCTTCTACATCGGCGGCAACGACTCCTCCGACGCCTGCCGCATCGTCGGCAATTTCGCCAAGGAGTCGGGTTACGACCTGACCGCCATGCACATTCCCAAGACCATCGACAACGATCTGATGGCCAACGACCACACCCCGGGCTTCCCCTCGGCGGCCAAGTTCGTGGCGGGCGCGTTTGCTGGCGTCAACCTCGACAACCGCAGCCTGCCCGGCGTCTATGTGGGCGTGGTGATGGGCCGCCATGCGGGCTTCCTCACCGCCGCCTCGGCCATGGCGCGCACCTTCGCTGATGATGGTCCGCACCTGATCTATCTGCCCGAGCGCACCTTCGACATCGACAAGTTCCTTGGCGACGTCAAATCCATGTATGAGAAACATGGCCGCTGCATCATCGCCGTCTCCGAGGGCATCCACGACGAGACCGGCGCGCCCATTATCACCAAGCTGCAGGAAGAGGTGGAGCGCGACGCCCACGGCAACGTGCAGCTCTCCGGCACCGGCGCCCTGGCCGACCTGTTGGTCAACGAGATCAAGTCCAAACTGGGCATCAAACGCGTGCGCGGCGACACCTTCGGCTACCTGCAGCGCTCGTTCCTGGGGGTGGTTTCGGAAGTGGACCAGAAGGAGGCCCGCGAAGCCGGTCAGATGGCGGCGATTCAGGCCATCGGCCACGGCAACTCCGGCACCATCGCCATGAAGCGCGTTGGGAACTATGCGGTGGACTTCCAACTGGCCCGCGTGGAGGAGGTTGCGGCGCTAACCAAGGTTATGGCCGACGAGTATATCACCGCCGAAGCCAACGACGTCACCCCGGCGTTCTGCGACTACCTGCGTCCGCTGCTGGGCGCTGCGCCGCTGGACGCCGCGCGTCTGCTGTCGCCCAAAGTGAGCAAAATCCTCAAAGCGTAATCCGCTCGGATTACGCAGTGTAGAAAAAACAGGGGCGGTCCCAGACGGGGCCGCCCCTGTGCATTTGACCGGTATAGTCGCTTGAAACCAGAATATCACAAACTCAGAATGCTCAATGTTTGCGTGACACAGGCCCGGCTTGCGCTGACTATTGGCCGCCGACTGGTCGGCGGCGGGGTCTGGGGGCCGCGCCCCCAGCGGGTGTGGGCGGACCCACGATTCGGCAGGATTGCCGAATCGGACTCGCGATAGCGAGCCCGAAGGGTGAGGGCCATGGATGGCCCGAATCACGGTTTGGTTGTTGATCTTGGGAGCTCGAGGGCAAAGCCCTCGATATCTTTCATTTTCAAAATCGCCAATGTCCAATTTTGAATTCGACTGACTCTAGCAAACTCTACAGCTTGAACGTCACCGCCACCGGGCAGTGGTCGCTGGCCTTGGGGCGATCCATGCCAATGCGCGGGTAGCGTTGAATCTCATCGCTGTTGGGAACCCGATAGGGCTGGCCGCTGCGAATCACCTGCGGCTTGCCCTTGATCCTGGCGTTGAGCGCAGGCGAGACGATCATATAGTCCAGTTGGGTCTTGGTTCTGTCGCCTGGGTAGTAGTGGGTCCAGCGCGCGGTCGCATCCAACGCATCCAGCGCGTTGACGCCAAAGCCATCATCCAGCAAGGGATCGACCCCGGAGGGATCATCAGCGCCCAGCGTCTTGAGGTTCTCGACATAGGAGCCGTCGGCGCGCCGTTTGGCCGTCACCTTGATCTGCTGGCGGTAGTCGTTCATATCCCCCACCACCACCCAGTTCTCCGCTGCCGGGTCGGCGAATTTGTTCTGGATGATCCGCTTGACCGCCAGCGCCTCCAACTGCCGCTTGCCCAAACTCTTATTGCGCCCGCCGCTCATGGACTTGAAGTGGCAGTTGAACACCGTCAGGCGCTTGCCGTCGTGGGCATACTCCATCTCCAGACAGTCGCGGCTGAAGATGGCGCGCCGTTTGTTGATCTCAGACTTGATCAGCGGATACGCCTCAATCAGGGCGTCGCGCGCGGCCTGGTTGCCAAACCAGGAGGGGGTGAGCCAGGCGTGGGAGCGGCTCATCACCGCGCGCTCGTCGCGCGCCAGCGCCGCCACATCGATGCCGCGCCGGTCGTTGCCTTCAAACAGGATCTTCTGCGCGTAGGCTCCGGCGCCCGCCTTTTTCAGATAGGCGTCGTGAAACCGCATCAGCGCGTTGATGTTATCCACCTCCTGCATGCAAAACAGGTGGGCGTCGGCTTCGGCCATGGCCGCGGCGGTGAATTGCCGTTTGTCATCGGCCTGCGCCAACATCACCCCGCTCAGCATCGCCTTGAACGCCTCAAACCGGCTCAAATCGCCATCAGCGGCGGCGTCCTGGGCGTAGAATTGCGCCACCGCAGGCAGATAGTTCTGCGCCCGCTCATCGGTGAACGCATTGAAGTCCAAACGCACAAACAGGTTCTCTACGTTGAATGTCGCCAATCTGAATTCCATCGCCACCCTCCGTTGGAAATTGAGCGGCGGCTAACGGGTCACTGACACGCCCGTTTGCCGCCGCTTGTTCAGCACGCTTATGCGCCGTCCAATGCGGCGGGAACGCGCCACTCGAACGACGGCGCGCCATGTCGCCCCTGCGCGTCACCGGCAATCGATTGGCTCATCATCAACGCCGCCATCGGCCCCAAACTGCGCATGCCGTCGGTAATGGCGGTGTACAGCGTCTGCGGCGCGCCGTTGAAGGCTTCACCGATCTGCTGGAGCATCACAGTGTAGTTCTCGTTAAAGCGATTATTCAACGCCGTCATGTTGGCGTCCGTCCCATAGTCGTTGGCCTGGGCGTTGACGATGATGGGATAGGCCGCTGCATAGTCCACCGGCAGCGGCGCGCCGCTGGGCGGATCCTTGGGTGTGTCGCCGGGCTGATAGAGCCGCCCTTGGTGGATCTCATTGAAGCGGAAGTAGTGCGCGACCTCCTGCGGTTGATCGAAATAGTGGGCGTCGCCATCGGCAATGGAGCCGCCGCTGCCCTCGCCCTGGCGAATGATCACATTGAGCGCCTCCAGGGCGCTGGCCAGATTGGTGACCGCCACCGGCTGGCCGCCGCCGGCCCAGTAGTAGTTCTCGGTGATTTGATGCGCCGGATCGCCGCTGAAAACTTCGGCTTCGGGATAGGCGTCGCAGAGTTGCTTAAGCATCTGCTCCACGCTGTGGTAGAACGCGCCGATGGTGATGCCCGGCACGGTCATTTCACTGCTCAACAGTTTATGTTCTGGCTGCGCCTTGCGCACAAACTCGGTGGGCAATTCGATCTTCATGAAGGTCTCGATGGCGTCCTGGGAGAAGGGCGCCAGATTGACGTCGAAGTCGCGGTCCTGAAATTTCTGCCCCTGAAACTCCAGATTGACCGGATAGCGCGGGATATGGTCTGCGTTCAGCGTCACCGCGCCGCCCAGACTGGTGAGCACATTGCCCGCCAGCACCATGTGCAGCATCTCCTCCATCATCACGCTGCGGATGATGGCCGAGGCGTGCTGATTGCTCCCCGGCTGGATGCTGGCCATGGCGGTGAAGTAGGCCGGAATGGTGGAGAGCTCCAACTCAAAGGCGGCCTGCAACAGGGTATAGAGTTTCTGTTTCTGTTCTTGCAGAGTGGTCATGGTCAGGCTCCCGCAGCGCGCTTTTGATCGATGAGGTGTTGGCCCAGTCGCAGCGCCAGAGCGGTCAGCGTCAGGGTGGGATTGATCGCCCCGGAGGAGCAGAAGGCGGCGTTGGAGCAGACGTAGAGATTGTCCACTCCATGCACGCGCATATGCGCATCGGTCACCCCTTCGCTGGCTGAGTCGCTCATGCGGCAGGTGCAGGAGGCGTGATCGGCGCGCCAGGAGACCGTGGGCTTGCCGACCATGCTCACCCCCATGGCGTCGAAGATCTGTTTGACGTGGCCGCCGATCTCAGCCATGCGGGCGTCGAAGTCCGCCGGTTGCGTGTAGTCCACGATGGTCTCATTCAAGCCGATCTGATTGACCTCGTCGAGGTTCATCACGCGGTTTTTCAAGTGGCTGAACATCTCCACCATGCCGTGGAGCTGCACGGTCTGCGCCCCTGTCACGCTCTGCTGCATCTGTGCCGGCGTCTGCCCGGACTGCATCAGCGCGGCCAGATTGACGCCCGGCGAGCTGGGCGGGTTGACCAGGATGAACTTGCCTTTGGCCTGCTCTGCGGGGGAGTCGAAATGGCGTGAACAGAGGGTGGGAAAGTTCATCTCCGGCTGCAGCTTGTGCGGATTGGCGGGGAGTCGGCCCGAGAAGATGAAGTACGGGTGGGTGATCAGATTGCGCCCCACCAGATCGGCGTCATTGCCGACGCCCTGAGGCCAATAGTCCGAGGTGGAGCGCAGCAACAATTTGGGCGATTCGATGGCGCCGCCCGCCACGATGATGCGTTTGGCGGTGAGGGTCTCATAGCGCTTGGCCAGTTTGTCGTAGTAGGTCACCCCGGAGGCGTTGGCCTTGTCGGCCATGACGATCTCCTGCACCACGCAGTTGAGTTTGACCGCAAAATTGGGGTAGCCGCCGAACTGGCGCATGTCATTGAGAAAATTGGTGGCCGCGTAGCGGGCCCCGAAGGGGCAGTATTTACAGGTGCCGGTGGTTTTACACGGCGCGTGCCGCGACGCGGTGTCGCCCATGCCGTGGCGCGCAATGGGCAGATGCGAGCAGCCGATGCCCAATGCGTCCATGGCCTTGCGCACCGGCGCATCCTCCAGGGTGTAGGGGAAGGCGGCAAAGGGGTAGCCCTGGGAGCGCGGCACGGTGGGATCATTGTTATCCCCGCTCACGCCGATGTAGCGCTCCGCCTCGGCGTACCAGGGCTCCAGATGGTCATAGGAAAACGGCCAGTCGACGCCGTAGCCGGTGTTGCTTTTGAGCTGGAAGTCCTCCGGTTTGAGACGGAAGGACCAACCGCCCCAGTGGATGGTGGAGCCGCCGTAGGTCATCACCCGCGAGCCGTCCAGCGGCATCACCGTGCCGCCGATGTTGAGATTCTGCCCCGGCTGGTCGCGCTCGGGATAGGGCGCGTCGTAATACTTGGTATAGGGCAGCTTGCCGCTGATCACATAGTCCTGCCAGATGGCGGCGTCCTGCATTTTCACCGCCTGCCCCGCCTCCAGAATCAGGATCGAGGCGTTGGGATCGTCGTCCAGCAGCCGTTGGCTCACCGCCGCTGCGGCCACCCCGGAGCCGATAATCAGGGTATCGATGCTCATGACGCCTCTCCCGTGCGGTAGGGCGCCGGTTGTCCGCTGATGTAACCACCGCCGATATATCCCGGATAGTTTTGCGCCCCATAGGCGGCGAATCCGCCCAGGCTCAGTTGCAGCGCGACGAACTCGTTGGAGACATATTGGCGGGTGATGGCCTGCGGGGTGGTGGCGGGCTTCTGATTGATCTGCTGGTCGGTAAACAGGTAGACGTAGGCTTGCTGCTGGCCCATCTGGGCGATCAATTCATTCAGGGTTTTGGCCGCCATCGCATAGTATTCGTAATAGATTGGCCGCAGCGCAGTGCGGTTTTGCATAAATCGATAGAGTTGACTGCGATGGTTCTGTGAGTCGGCCATGTTGCCCCAAAAGACGCCAATCTGCTCGAACAACTGAAACAGGGTGTCGAAATCATCCGCCTCCAGGGGCGTCAGCTCTGCGCTGACGGGGTGGAGAATCTGCTCTGTTTGCATGGAACCCTCTCTTTACGATTCTATTTTCATGAGAATAAATGACCGCCAGACTCTTGATATGATTATGCGTACAACATACATTGAGTTATTCAACACGCTATGTGGATTACAGTAGTTCACCTGATCGCCAATCACCACCGCAAATTAACCAATATTATTAAATTGCCGCAGCATGACCCATCCGGCTTCCTATCCACTCCCATCTCATCGCGTCCGCTCTCCTCCACCCCCCTCTCACTCTCCTTAGCGTCCCGCTCGCCGTATCTAACCGCACGCGCTTGACTGATGCGCAGGGATAAGCCAACTTATTAAGTTCGCAACTGTCTGAGTCTGGAGATCGCGCGCCAGCGCCCCAAACGGCGTTCGCTTACGCGATGCCGCCGCAATAAGGTTTCTCACGCGCGTCATCGACCATTGGGTCTGGCGCGCGTTATAGGTTAAACTGCCGATCTTCCTCTTCAACGCCCGCTTCAAATCCTCGTGAGCCGCGTCATGCGCATTCGTGAAATCCCCTATAACTACACCTCGTTCTCCGACCGTGAAGTGGTCATCCGCCTGTTGGGCGAGCCCATGTGGCGCGTACTGGACCAACTCTCGGCCACGCGCAAGACCGGGCGTTCGGCGCGCATGCTGTTTGAGATTCTGGGCGATATCTGGATGGTCACGCGCAACCCGCTGATCCAGGACGACCTGCAAGAGAACCCCAAGCGCCTGCTCTCGCTCACCGGCGCCATGCATGAGCGTCTGCGCCACATCAGCGAACGCGCCGAAGACAACCCCCTGACCATGCAACTGGTGGAGAAGACCACCGGTTTGGTCAACCGCTTCGAAGCCGATATCCGCGCCTCCAAGGCGCTGCGGGAAAAGGCGATCAAACGCTTTGGCCACGCCATGCGGCGCGACAATGTGGACTTCTCCGCCGTGGCGCGGGTCTCCCATGTGACCGACGCCACCGACTGGCGCGTGGCCTACCCCTTCGTCTGCCTGGCCCCGGACAGCGAAGAGGAGATGCTGGAGGCGGTGGCCGGCTGCATCGATCTGGATCTGATCATCGTGCCGCGCGGCGGCGGCACCGGCTACACCGGCTCGGCGGTGCCCCTGCACGAGACCAGCGCCGTGATCAACACCGAGAAGCTGGTGTTCGTCGACCCCGTAGTGGAGCGCGCCCTGCCCGGACTGGACAAACCCGTCGCCACCATTCGCGTGGGCGCCGGTGCGGTAACCAAGCGCGTGGCGGAGATGGCCGAATCGGCCGGTTATGTGTTCGCCGTGGACCCCACTTCGCAGAACGCCTGCACCATCGGCGGCAACATCGCCATGAACGCGGGCGGCAAGAAGGCGGTGCTGTGGGGGGTGTGCATCGACAACCTCGCCTCCTGGCGCATGGTGGTCCCCGATAACGGCGAGGTGGGTCACGCCCACTGGCTGGAGGTGGAGCGCGTGGGCCACAACCTGGGCAAGATCCACGATGTGCCCGACGCCACCTTCCGCATCACCCGCTTTGGCAAGGATGGCAACACGCCGCTGGGCGCGCCCGTGGAGATCACCATTCCCGCCGCCGAGCTGCGTAAGCCGGGTCTGGGCAAGGATGTCACCAACAAGGCGCTGCGCGGCCTGCCGGGGATTCAGAAGGAGGGCTGCGACGGTCTGATCACCAGCGCGGTGTTCGTGGTGCATCGCATGCCCAAGCAGACCCGCACCGTCTGCCTGGAGTTCTTCGGCCACGATCTGTCCAAATCCGTGCCCGCCATCGCCGAGGTGCTGGACGATCTGCAAGCCAATCCGCTGGTGCAGTGCGCCGGTCTGGAGCATCTGGACGACCGCTATGTGAAGGCGGTGGGCTACAACACCAAATCCGCCCGCTCCGAGCGCCCGAAAATGGTGCTGGTGGCCGACTTCGTCAGTGACGACGAAGCCGCCGTCACCGCCGCCGCCGAGTTAGCGGTGCAGCGGGTCAAAGCCCGCGACGGCGAAGGCTTTGTCGCCGCCAGCCCCGCCGCCCGCGCGCGCTTCTGGGCCGACCGCTCCCGCACCGCCGCCATCGCCGCCCACACCAACGCCTTCAAGATCAACGAAGACGTGGTGATCCCGATTCTGGCGCTGGCGGAATACAGCGCAGGCATTGAGCGCATCAACATCGAGCAGTCGATCCACAACAAGCTGCGCATCCTCAACAGTCAGCGCGCCTATCTGGCGGGCAACGCGTTCCATGCCGATCTGCCCAGCGAATACCCCACCAACGAGGAGTCGGAGAAGATCATCACCGACAAGCGTGATTCAGCGCTGAAGCAGATGGACCAGACCGCGCGCCGCTGGGAGGCGATTCTGGGCGGACTTGATCGCACCTGCGCCGACATGGCCGACACCCTGGCGCAGTGGCCCGACGCCAAGGTCGCCGACCCCACTGAGTCGGTGCTCAATCTGCTACTGCGCCACGATCTGCGCATCTCCTATCGCGAGGAGGCGCAGAAGCCGCTGGCCAATCTGTTTGGCGGCGACCTGTGGAGCGGCGTGCGCGCCAAGCTCGATGAGATCCACGCCGAGATCCGCACCAGTCGCATCTTCGTGGCGCTGCACATGCACGCCGGCGACGGCAACATCCACACCAACATCCCGGTCAACTCCAACGACTACATGATGTTGCAGACCGCCGAGGAGATCGTCGACCGCATCATGGAGCTGGCCACCGGTCTGGGCGGGGTGATCTCCGGCGAACACGGCATCGGCATCACCAAGATTCAATATCTGCCGCAGGAGCGCATCGATGAGATGGTCGCCTATAAAAAGCGCGTCGACCCCAAGGATCGCTTCAACCGCGGCAAACTGACCCAGCGGTTCGATCTGGAACACGCCTACACCCCCTCATTGCGGTTGGTGCAGCAGGAGGCGCTGATCCTGCGCGAAAGCGAGTTGGGCGCCCTCAACGACGACGTGCGCAACTGCCTGCGCTGTGGCAAGTGCAAACCGGTCTGCACCACCCACGTGCCCCAGGCCAATCTGCTCTACAGCCCGCGCAACAAGATCCTCGCCGCAGGCCTGATGATCGAGGCGTTCCTGTATGAGGAGCAGACCCGGCGCGGCATCTCGGTGCGCCACTTCACCGAGATGAACGATCTGGCCGACCACTGCACCGTGTGCCACCAGTGCTTCAAACCCTGCCCGGTGAAGATCGACTTCGGCAAGGTCACCATGCGCATGCGCCACATCCTGCTGGAGCGCAAGCAGCGCCGCACGAACCTCAGCGCCAAAGTGGCCATGGGCTTCCTCAACCGCACCGACCCGCGCACCGTGCGCATTCTGCGTCAGGGCTTTGTGGGCATCGGCTTTAAGATGCAGCGCATGATCTACAATCTAGCGCGCAAATGGCGCAAGCCGGTGGAGATCGCGCCACCGCCCCACGCCACTGTGGGACGCCCCAGCATTCCGTCGCAGATCGTCCACTTTGTCGAACGCCCATTGCCTGGGCCGATCAATACGCCCAAACAGACCATGCGCGCCTCGCTGCAAGTGGAGGATCCCTCCGCAGTGCAGGTGTTCAGCGATCCCGCCAAGGTCACGGACAGCAGCGATGCAGTGTTCTACTTCCCCGGTTGCGGCTGTGAGCGGCTCTACTCCGACGCCTCCCTGGCCACCATCGCCATGTTGAACCATGTGGGCGCGCAGACGGTGATTCCGCCCAACTACGCCTGCTGTGGCTATCCCCAGGCCTCCATCGGCGATGAGCCCACCTCGCGGCGCATCACCACCGAAAACCGGGTGCTGTTCCACCGCATCGCCAATCAGCTCAACTATCTGGATATCAAGACGGTGTTGGTCTCTTGCGGCACCTGCCTGACGCAGTTGAGCAAGTATGAGTTCGACGCCATCTTCCCCGGCTGCCGGGTGATGGACATCCATGAATACCTCATGGAGAAGGGTGTCAAACTGGCTCAGGCCAATGGCGACGGCTATCTGTTCCACGACCCCTGCCACACCCCCATGAAGGCCCACGACCCCATGGAGACGGTGACCAAACTGACCGCCTCCACCGTGCAACTCACCGATCGCTGTTGCGGCGAGGCGGGCACCTTTGCCGTGGCGCGCCCTGACGTGGCCGCCCAGGTGCGCTTCCGCAAACAGCAGTCGCTGATGCAATCCCGTGAGAAGCTGGGCGCCCCCGCGGCGCAGGATCGCACCCTGCTCACCACCTGCCCGGCCTGTGTTCAGGGCCTGTCGCGCTATGTGGACGAGGTCAATGTCACCCCGCGCTATGTGGTGGTGGAGCTGGCCGAGAAGCTGCTGGGGCCACAGTGGCGCGAGCAGTTGAAGGAGCAGTGCGACAAGGGCGGCCTGGAGCGCGTCCTGCTGTAATTAACAGGCCCGCGTGGCCGGAGAGAGTCCCCATGAGCGACAGCGCCAAGCCGCAGACGCGCTATCTAAAGGATTACGCCCCGCCGCCCTATGCGGTGAGCGCCATCCAGTTGCGCTTTGAGCTGTTTGAAGAGTCGGCTCGCGTCACCAGCACGCTGGAGATGCAGCGGCAACATCGTCAGGATGAGGCTGGACAGACGCCGCTCATGCTCGATGGTCACGACATGACCCTGCACAGCGTGACGCTGGATGGCCAGAAGCTGGACACTGACGCCTATATCGTCGAGCCCGAGCGATTGGTGATCGCCAACCCGCCGGAACGCTTCACCCTGGAGATCGTCACCAGTTCCAAACCCCAGGACAACGCCTCGCTGGAGGGGCTGTATCGCTCCGGCGACATGTTCTGCACCCAGTGCGAGGCCGAGGGCTTCCGCAAAATCACCTACTATCCCGACCGTCCCGATGTGATGGCGCCCTATACGGTGACCATCGAGGCGGACAAGGCGCGCTATCCGACGCTGCTCTCCAATGGCAATCGCATCGATGGCGGCGATCTGCCCGATGGGCGGCGCTTCGCCGTGTGGCAGGACCCCTTCCCCAAGCCCTCCTATCTATTCGCCCTGGTGGCGGGGAATTTGGGCTGTCTGCGCGATGCGTTCATCACCCAATCGGGCCGCCGCGTGGCCCTGGAGTTGTACGCCCGCGAGCAGGATGTGGCGCAGTGCCATCACGCCATGGCGGCGCTGAAGAAATCCATGCGCTGGGATGAGGAGCGTTTTGGCCGCGAATATGATCTGGATGTCTACATGATCGTGGCGGTGGGCGACTTCAATATGGGGGCGATGGAGAACAAGGGGCTGAACATCTTCAACACCAAGTATGTTCTGGCCAACCCCGACACCGCCACCGACAGCGAGTATGAGGGCATCGACAGCGTCATCGCCCACGAGTATTTCCACAACTGGAGCGGTAACCGCGTCACCTGTCGCGACTGGTTCCAGCTCAGTCTCAAAGAGGGGCTGACGGTGTTCCGCGATCAGGAGTTCTCCAGCGACATTGTCAGCGGACCGGTGCAGCGCATCAACGATGTGCGGGTTCTGCGCAGCCATCAATTTCCCGAAGACGCCGGCCCCACCGCACACCCGGTGCAACCGGACTCCTATATCGAGATCAATAACTTCTACACCAACACCGTCTACAACAAGGGCGCCGAAGTGGTGCGCATGTTACAAACCCTGCTGGGCCGCGACGGCTTCCGCAAAGGGTTGGATCTCTACTTTGAGCGCCACGACGGTCAGGCGGTCACAGTGGAGGAGTTCATCAGCGCCATGGAGGCGGCCAATGGCCGCGCGCTGACCCAATTCCGCCTGTGGTACGTACAGGCGGGCACGCCCCAGGTGCGCGCCGCCCTCAGCCACGATGCGGCCAGCCAGCGCCTCACCCTGACGCTGCGCCAATCCTGCCCCGCCACGCCGGGGCAGTCATTCAAGCAGCCGTTCCACATCCCCATCGCCACGGCGCTGCTGGATCAACAGGGCCAAGCGATTCCGCTGCGTCTAGTGGGCGAATCCAATGCCGCCCCGGCGCCCACGGAGCGGGTGCTGGAGTTGCGCGCCACCGAGGAGAGCTTCCACTTCGATGGCGTGGCGCAAATGCCGACCCCCTCGCTGCTGCGCGGATTCAGCGCGCCGGTGAAACTGGACGCCCAGTTGGATAATGCACAGTTGGCGTTCCTGTGGGCCCACGACAGCGACCCGTTCAATCGCTGGGAGAGCGGCCAGGAGTACGCCACACGGGTCATGTTGGGCCTGGTGGCGGCGCGCGCGCGCGGCGATTCGCTGAATCTGGATGAGAACTTTGTGGACGCCTTCCGCGCCTGTCTGCAAGACGACGCGCTGGATCCGGCCCTGCGCGCCCTGGCGTTGACCCTCCCCTCCGAGGGTCACCTGATGGAGCGCATGACCCTGGCCGACCCCCAGGCCGCCCACGCCATCCGCAGCTTCGTGCGCGCGCAACTGAGCGTGCGTCTGGAGGCGGAGTTGCTCACCGCCTATCACGCCTTCCGCGTGGCGGGCGCCTATCGCTACGCCCCCCTGGACGCCGGACGCCGCGCGCTGCGCAATCTGTGCCTGGATCTACTGCTGGCGGGGCAGGACTCCGCCGCCGAGACGCTGGCGCTCAATCACTACCACAACGCCGACAACATGACCGATCGGCTGGCGGCCATCACGCCCATCATTCATGGCGGCCTACCGCACTCGGATAAACTGATCGCCGATTTCTACATCCACTGCGCCAGCTCCGCCAACGCCCTGGACAAGTGGTTCTCCATCCAAGCCAGCGCGCCGTTGCCAGATGCTTTGCCGCGCGTGCGCGCATTGATGACTCACCAAGACTTCTCCCTGCGCAACCCCAATAAGGTGCGCGCGGTGATCGGCGCCTTCTGCGGCGGCAATCCGGTGCGGTTTCACGATGCCAGCGGCGCCGGATACGCCTTCCTGGCCGAGCAGGTGCTGGCGCTGGACGCCGCCAATCCGCAAGCGGCGGCGCGCATGGTGGCGCTGATGAGTCGTTGGCGGCGCTTCCGTCGCGATTTGGCGGAGTTGATGCAAAAACAGTTGCAGCGGATTTTGACCCAGGACAAATTGTCCAATGACGTGTATGAGATCGTCAGCAAGAGTCTCAACGCGCCAGCGGATGATTGAAAACTTGGCGCCAGCGCTTCGAATCAGTATTCTGAACATCAGGTATTTACCTGATGTGCGCCCTGCGTACGCCAGCTTATGTCAGGATAGTTTGCAATGAGTATAGACGCCGCTCGTCAATCCGACCGGATTCGATTCATTACCCGCTTGGTGTTCCATAGCGCGCAAGGACTGCGCATCGAAGGCCAGTCCAACGATGTCAGCCTCAGCGGCGCATTCCTGAAAACCCCTGGAAAAGCACAGAATATCGATGAGGGGGAGAGCGGCGTGGCGCAGATCACCGTGCGCGAAGGCGATTCGGAAGTGACCATGTCCTTCCCCTGCCGCGTGGCGCGGGTCACCGAAGCGGGAGTCGGCCTCCACTTCGACGTCGAATCCGAAGAGGAGGATGAGGGCGACGAACAGGAGTATGACGAGGACGACTAAGGCGCCGACGAAGCCTGAACTGTTCAACCTGCTTTAATGTCACGCTATTTTACCTGCACGCCCCGCGCCGCCCACATTTTGGGACCAACGCAATGACCATCCCCCCCGCTCTTTGCTTCGGCCCTTGGCGCCGTTTGCTTAGCCTGATTGCCTGCGTGTTCATCCTGAGCGCTTGCCAAACCACAACGCCATCCGCACCCAGTGAAAAATCGACCGTTGCGCGCTCCGGGCAAGCCCGTTCCGCCGACGGCGCCATGATCCATTACACCGACTCCGGCTCCGGCGATGCGGCGATCGTGCTGATTCATGGCTGGTCATGCGATGAACGCTATTGGCGCAAGCAGATTCCTGAGTTGGCCAACCAGTATCGTGTGGTGACCCTGGATCTGGCCGGACATGGCCAGTCGGGATTGCGCGACGATTATCCCATCACCGCCTTTGCCCAGGATGTGGCGGCGGTGGTCGAGCGCCTGCAGCTGAAACAGGTGGCGCTCGTCGGCCACTCCATGGGCGGACCGGTGGCGCTGGAGTCGGCGCGTCTGCTGCCCCATCGCGTGGCGGGCGTGGTGGCGGTGGACTCGTTTCACACCGGCTTCCCCTGGCCGCAAGACGAAGCAGGCATGACGCCGTTCCTGACTCAGTTCGACAAGGATTTTCACGGCGCCGCGCAGAAGATGGTGCGCGACATGTTCGGCATTGGCGCTGATCCGGAGCTGATCGAGTGGGTGGTCGGCGATATGTCTCAGGCGCCGAAAACAGTGGGCATGAGCGCCATGCGCCATCTGTTCCAGTGGCACAGGGATCCGGCGACCGCTTTCGACGCCGTGGCTGCGCCCATCGCCCACATCAACGCCAAGGGGCGTTTTGGTCAGACGCCGCCCCTCTCCTTGCGCAATAACGAAGAGATCTTCTGGATTGAAGGCGTAGGCCACTTTGTGCCAATGGAAGCGCCGCAGCGTTTCAGCGAAACTCTGGAGATGATCCTGCAGGGGTGGAAATTCCCGCGTCGGGTGAATTGATCGCTATCGTCAATCGAATTCAATATTGGACATTGGCGATTTTGAAAAGGGAAGAGATCGAGGGCTTTGCCCTCGATATCCCAAGATCAACAGCCACACCGTGATTCAGGCCATCCATGGTCCTCACCCTTCGGGCTCGCTGCGCGAGTCCGATTCGGATTCGGCAATCCTGCCGAATCGTGGGTCCGCCCTGGATTACACACCGTTGGCGCTGGGCGCGCGCCCCCAGACCCCGCCGCCGAGCAGTCGGCGGCCAAAATAGTCGCTAGCATTCAAAAGTGAACATATGGGTTCTGAAAGATATCGAGGGCTATGCCCTCGAGCTCCCAAGGCAACATCCAAACCGTGGGCTCCGCCCACACCCGCTTAAGGGTCACAGACCCTTAAGAATCCCGACAAATTTCCGTTGGAAATTTGTCCCATAGTCAGCGCAAGCCGGACCTGCGTCACACAAACATTAGCCGTTCTGTGCAGTTTTGGTTTTGCCTCACACTATGTCAGGCGAACATCAGTTTGTAGGACATGATCACCAACAGCACCCCAAACGCGCGCTTGAGCAGGGTTTGATCCAGCTTGTGCGCCAGCTTCACCCCCACCGGCGTAGTGATGAGCGTTCCGGCCACCACCCCCAATCCCGTCAGCCACGACACATAGCCCCAGCTGCCTGGCGGCAGCGCCGCTGCGTCCCAGCCCTGTTGCATGAAGGCCATGGCGCCCAACAGCGCAATCCCCACCCCCAGCGCAGACGAAGTCGCCACCGCCTCGCGCATACTGGCGCGCATGAGGATGGTCAGGGTGGGCACGCTCATGGTGCCGCCACCGATGCCAAACAGCGCGCTGACGCCGCCAATCACACCGCCTAAAGCCGACTGCGCCCACGCAGAGGGACGCCAGGTGACGCGTCCGTTCTCGCCGATGTTGAGCAGCATCTTCACGCCGATAATGCCCACAAAGGCGCCAAACGCCGTCTTCAACGCGGCGCCGTCGATGTGCGCCGCCGCCACCGCGCCGCCCAACGCCCCCAACAGCACGCCCGGAACAAACCATGTGGCCAAATCCCAGCGCACCGCGCCGCGTTTATGGTGGTGCCACACCGCAGACAGGTTGGTGATGACAATGGTGGCCAGAGAGGTCCCCACCGCCAGTTGCATCATGATGCTGGCGTCAACCCCGCGCCAGGTATACAGGGCCAGTAGCGCTGGTACGATGATCACCCCGCCGCCTACGCCGAACAGTCCCGCAATCACCCCCGCAAACAGCCCCGTGGCCGCCGCGCCCAGCAGAAACAGCATCATCGCCTACAGCTCCAAAACCTGTTTGGCCAGCGGCACCGTCAACGGGCGTTGGAGCTTCAGCGCCGCCCGGTCCAGACGCACCAACGCCGCTGACGCCTCGCCGATGCTGCGCGGCAGACGCAGCAGCAGAAAATGGCGCAACTCGGCGCTCAACCGCACGCCCCGATCCGCCGCCAACTTGTCCAGGATCGCTCCCAACTCGGACTCGTCGGGCTGCTCGACATTCAGCACCGGTCCCCACAGCAGGCGGGACTTCAGATCATCGCGCAGATTACGCATCTCCTGCGGCGCCACCTGCGCAGCGCCGACAAAAACGCCGCCGCCTGCGCGCAACGCATTGTAGAGAAATAGCGTCGCCTCCTGCAGCGCCGGGTCCAATTGCAGCCGCTCCAGGCCATCCACGGCGATCAGCCCGCCCGCATCCTGTTGCGCCAGAAAGTCGCTCAACGCCTGCTCCAGGTCATCACACCCGGCCAACTGCGCCGACAGCGCAGCGCAATCCAGGTACGCCCCGGCGCTGCGTCCGTTGCGCGCCTGATGCGCGCCCACCGCCGCCTGCAGCAGATGGGTTTTGCCCAACCCCGCTTCAGCTACGATCACCAAGCTGGAAACACCCAGCGCAAAGGGATCACGCAGGGCCGCCACCGCCTCCGCATTATGCGGGCCGCTCACCAGGGAGTAGAAGGTGAAATCAGGATCCAGAGGGTAGTTGAGCAGTAACTGGCTGGCGCCCTCGCCCGGGGAGTCGCTCATGGCGCGCCCCCCGGATCAGACGAGGTGGCGCGGCGGGTCCACTCGATGGTGTAAGCCAACCCGGAGGCAGCGGTAGTGAGGGCGGCAAAAATCAGCAGTGGCGTAAACAGCCACTCAAACGCGCCAAACGCCTGCTCCGCCAGCACCGCCACCAACAGGGTGATCTGCGCCACGGTATTGAGCTTGCTGATAATCAGCGGCTCCATGCGCAACGCGCCGGTGGCCAGTTGATACACCAGCGCGCCGCCGACAATGACCAGATCCCGCGTCACCACCAGCAGCGTCATCCACAACGGCATCACATCGATCACGCTCAGGGTGATAAAACCTGAAAGGAGCAGAAGCTTGTCCGCCAGAGGATCCAGATAGGCGCCCAGTTCGGTCTGCAAGCCAAAGCGCTTGGCGATAAAGCCATCCACCGCATCGGTGACGCCCGCAACCAGGAACAGCCAGAGAGCCGCATTCATCCAATCGTTGAGCAGCAACCAGATAAACAGCGGCGCCGAGAAGATGCGCAAAAACGACAGGGTATTGGGCACATTCAGAATAACTGGACCCGCCATGCGCCCTCCGCATCTTCGGACACGCGCCACCCCTGCGCGCTCAGCCACTCCCGCAGGCGCGCCGGTTCGCCCTGCAGGCTCAAACGCAACTTCGCCATATCCCAACGGCTGCCGCGCACTTCAAGACGGCGGACTTCGGCCATATCGCGCAGTTTGCACTCCAGATCCGCATAGCGGGTCAAATCGCCGCCAAAGCGCACATCCAGATCCACAAAGGCGTCGGCGTTGGCGCCGGAAAGCTGAGCGCTCATCCACTCCTTGGCGACTTGGTCCAGCAGGCTCTCGGCCAGTTGCTCCAGCAGCGTCTGTTCGGCCTCTTGTAGAGAGTTGAAAGAGCCGACGCTCTGGGCCTTGATCTCCACCGCGTCCGCGCCGCGCGAAGCGGCGTCGAGACGACCCACCGCATAGAAGCGCCGCTCTTTCTGATCCGCTTGCTGAGGATACTCGCCCACCTGCCCCTGCACCGACCAGATGCGCGCGGCGCCGTAGCGCTTGATCACCCAGTCAAAGGTCTTCTCATCCCCGGCCATGGCCTGGCCCCACTTGAGATTGACCAGATCCTCCACATCCTGCAGCGGGATCGCCACATCCAACCCGCGCGCCCGCGCCTGCTTGGAAAATGCGCGCCACAGCGGGTCGTTTTTTCCTGCATAGCGCCATCCGGAGGCGGTGCTCAACCCCACCAGCGCCAACACTTTGGGCATGGGCGAGTCGGTAAACAACACGCCATTGTCGCGCAACATCTGGCGTGTTTTTTCCCGGTCGAAGGCGATATTGGCCACAATGGCGAAGCTGGAGCTGTCGGTGGCGTAGCGTTCGCTTTGAATCACCACTCGCCGCACCAGGGAGTCGGTGAGATTGCGCATCTCACCGATGGCCTTCTCCTGCTCCTGCAACACGTTCTGCGGCGCCAGACGCGCCAACAGACGATCGAAAGCGATGCGTTTGGCGCGCCACAGCGCCACCGCCCGCGGAGTCTTATTCTCCGCCAAGGGCAGGTCCACACGCACGCGCACGCCGTCCACCTCATACAGAATCTCTTCGGCCTGCACTGAGGTTGGCGCAATGAACAGAGTGCTGAGCCAGATCACCAAAAAGGTGACGCTGAGCCTGATCAATCCGGGATGCGGCGGTGAAGCAGTCATGAAGCGTGCGTTCCACATTGCGATGGTGGCGGACAAAATCGTATAGTACTCCGCCTGAACCCTTGAACAAAGTGCTTTCAAGACGGGCGGCCATGACCCAGGAAACGCAATCCCCAAAAGAACCGCGCGCGGGCGGCTTGACCTACCGCGACGCTGGAGTCGATATCGACGCGGGCAACCGACTGGTTTCCCTCATCAAGAGCGCTGTGGCCTCTACCGCGCGCCCGGAAGTGCGCTCGGATCTGGGCGGCTTTGGCGCGTTGTTCGACCTGGACATCAGCAAGTACCGCAACCCCTTGCTGGTTTCCGCCACCGACGGCGTGGGCACCAAGCTGAAGCTGGCGTTCCTCACTGGTCGGCATGATACCGTGGGCATCGATCTGGTGGCCATGTCGGTGAACGATCTGGTGGTGCAGGGCGCCGAGCCTCTCTTCTTCCTCGACTACTTCGCCACCGGCAAGCTCGACCCCGAGGCGGCGGCCACGGTGGTGCAGGGCATCGCTGAAGGGTGCCGCCAAGCCGGTTGCGCTCTCATCGGCGGCGAAACCGCCGAAATGCCGGACTTCTACCAAGCGGGCGAGTATGACCTGGCGGGCTTTGCCGTGGGCGTGGTGGATCGCGACCGTCTCATCGACGGCCAACGCATCGCCCCAGGCGACGCTGTGATTGGTCTGGCCTCCTCCGGCCCCCACGCCAACGGTTATTCGCTGATTCGCAAAATGGTGCTGGCCGAAGGCGGTCCGGGTCTGGACGCGCCCTTCGGCGACGCCACCCTGGGCGACGCGCTGATCACTCCCACCCGCATCTATGTGCGCGCGCTGTTGGCGCTGGCGGCACAATGCGACGTCAAGGGGTTGGTGCACATCACCGGCGGCGGCTATTGGGAGAACATTCCCCGTGTGTTGCCCGACGCCATCGCTGTCACCCTGCGCAAGAGCGCCTGGGAGCGATTGGAGATTTTCAATTATCTGCAGAAGCTCGGCAACGTCTCCGAGGAGGAGATGCTGCGCACCTTCAACTGCGGCCTGGGCATGATCGTTATCGTTCCCCAGGAGCAGGCGGATAACGCGCTGTCGATTCTCAAGCAAGCGGGTGAAACCCCCTACCTTATCGGCCACTGCCACGCTCGTGAGGGCGACGGACCGCAGGTGACGATCCTTGACTGAGTCCAACGCCATCCCCTGCCGCATCGCCGTGCTGATCTCCGGCTCCGGCAGCAATCTTCAGGCGCTGATGGATCGCGTGGAGGATGGGACCATTCCGGGTCGCATCGTGCGGGTGATCAGCAACAAGGCCGACGCCTATGGCCTCACCCGCGCCCAGGAAGCGGGCATCGACACCCTGGTGATCGATCACAAAGCCTACGACTCCCGCGAAGCCTTCGACGCCGCGCTGATCGCAGCCATCGACGCCGACGAGGCCGATCTGGTCTGCCTGGCGGGCTTCATGCGCGTGCTCACCGGCGGCTTTGTGCGCCACTATGTGGGTCGCCTGATCAACGTCCACCCCTCGCTGCTGCCCGCCTTCCCCGGCCTCAAAGTGCAGCAGAAGGCCATTGATGCCGGCGTGCGCTTCTCCGGCTGCACCGTGCACTTTGTCGAAGAGGAAGTAGACGCCGGCCCCATCATCGCCCAGGCGGTGGTCCCCATTCTCCCCGATGACGACGCCAGCGCGCTGGCCGGGCGCATCCTCAAACAGGAGCATCGCATCTACCCTCTGGCGGTGAAGCTGTTTGCTGAAGGGCGGCTCTCCACCCGCAACCGCACCGTGCTGGTGGATGGGCAACCATGGGAGCCGGAGACAGCCCTGGTCAACCCGCCGCTGCCCGCCCCCCTGACCAGTGCTCCCAGACGCCGCGCCGGACCTTAATCGCTGCGTGCGGCCATCAACACTTGCTTCCTCTTTGCGTGCGGGGATAGTATTAACGATCCTCCCAACTGCACGCCGCGTTACTGTCCAGTATGAGCCGATTCCACGACCGTACCCCCACCGAACCCTCCTGGCTGGAGAATCCCATCAGCCTTGTGGAGGAGTATTGCATCGACCAGGATTGGCAGGTGGAGCGCCCCAATGACAACGAACTGTGGGGCGAAATCCTCGGCAACTGGGGCGGCTATCGACTGTGGGTGATCTTCCACGAAGACACCGAGTTTCTGCAGTTCAACGCCTATTTGAACCTGAAGATCCCCACCCGTTTCACCAACACCGTGGCGCAGACCATCACCTTGATCAACGAGCGCATCTGGATCGGGCATTTTGAGATCTGGGGCGAGGAGTCCACGCCGGTGTTTCGCTTGGTGATGCCCATGCGCGGGGCGGAGTTGAGCGACGAGCAGGTGGATGACATCTTCGCCTCCCTGTATCAGGAGTGCGAGCGTTTCTACCCCTGTTTTCAGTGGGTGATCTGGGGCGGCAAGAGCCCGGCGGACGCCATCGCCGCAGCCATGGTGGACACCGAAGGCGAAGCGTAATGTCCGCTTGCGATGGGAACGTCATCGGCGCGTCAAAAAATCCTTGACCCACATCCGCTTTAACGGCATGATGTGCGTCCTTGTGAGTATGGGCGGTTAGCTCAGCGGGAGAGCACTACCTTGACACGGTAGGGGTCACAAGTTCAATCCTTGTACCGCCCACCATTCTTTCTACTGAAATCTCAGTAGCTTAGAAGCAATCATATCCTGTCCTGGCTAGAAACAAATAGTCCTTGGTTCACTCTTGGTTCACTAAGAGGAGCAGGGCAGGATGGCTTCTATCAGCAAACGTACCGGCAAGTATCGAGTTCTGATCCGTCGCAAGGGTCAGCCACCACTCTCCCAAACATTCCTGAAACGCACTGACGCAGAGGCATGGGCTCGAAAGATTGAGTCTGAGCTTGAGCGCGGTCTGTTTTTGGATATCTCCTCAGCGAAGACAACGCCATTCTCACAAGTGGCTGAACGCTACACGCAAGAGATCCTTCCCTCCAAGAAATCCGGCTCTGTTCAGGCTTACCGACTCCAGCATTTTGTACGATACTTTAGCAATCGAACACTGGACCAAATCACGCCACACCTTGTCACACGATACCGAGAAGCTCGGTTAGAAGTCGTCAGCAAGCAGTCTGTGCGGGATGAGCTCAGTATTTTACGACGCATTTTCAAGCTGGCTATGAGTGAATGGGGAATCACGCTGCCCAAGGGAAATCCAGTTGAACAGGTACGATTACCAGAACCCTCCAAAGGACGTGACAGACGACTGGAGCCTGGAGAACTGGAAGCTTTGATTGATTGCCTTCCAAAGCGCGGTCCTGTACGAGAGATCGTTCTCCTTGCAGTGGAGACAGCCATGCGACGTGAGGAGATCACTAAGATGGATTGGCGTGATATCGACTGGAAGAAACGCACGCTGCATATCCCAGAGACGAAGACCGCTATTCCACGCACTATCCCCCTCTCCTCTACAGCCATTGAGATCTTGAAGCACCGCCAGGAGAAGAGCCCAGCCATCGCCGGGAGGATATTCACCATCCAGCCAGGGGGCGTGAGCCATGCGTTCAAGTGTTTCGGTTCAGTTGGAAAATGACAAACAAGCCGTTTATAATGTGTAGATAATAAGCGGAGGTTTGTATGGAACGGAAGAAGCGGAGATTTACGGCTGAGCAGAAGGTAGGCTATGTGCGCCGTCACCTGGTCGAGAAGGTGGTTCTCTCGGATCTGTGTGACGAGGCGGGCATTCAGCCCAGCCAGTACTATCGCTGGCAAAAGGCTTTGTTTGAGAACGGCGAAGCGGCCTTGTCTGACAAACGCGGCCAAAAGGCTTGTGACCGACAGATTGCCGAACTAGAAGCGAAGTTGGCAACCAAAAATGAAGTTATGTCCGAGCTTCTTGAGGCGCATGTTGCGCTAAAAAAAAGTCTTGGGGTGAGCTGAACGGCTGCTGGGTGGAGCCGGACATACGGGATTCGGTGGTGGATTTCGTGGCGTTTTGGTCAGACAAGAGCGAAATCGACACGAGCCGAATTATCAACTGGATAGGCGTGCAAAGGGGCAAGTTCTATTCATGGCGCAAGCGCTATGGAATGGTTAACGACCACAATGGCCGTATTCCCCGAGATTTTTGGCTGGACGATTGGGAAAGGGAAGCGATTGTCGCCTTTTTCCATGAACATCCGTCAGAGGGCTATCGGCGCCTGACCTACATGATGCTGGATGCAGGCGTGGTGGCGGTCAGCCCCTCTTCAGTGCTGCGTGTGCTCAGAACTGCCGGGCTGATGCGTCGTTGGAGCCCACCGCCCTCGCAGAAGGGCACAGGGTTCAAACAGCCTTCGGAGCCGCATAAACACTGGCATGTGGACATCTCCTATCTGAATATCCAGGGGACGTTCTACTATCTGTGCAGTGTCCTGGATGGATGTAGCAGGTTTATCCTCCACTGGGAGATTCGTGAGTCGATGAAGGAAGATGAGGTTGAAGTGGTCCTGCTCCGAGCTCAGGAGGCCTATCCGGAAGCTAAGCCGCGGCTGATCTCAGACAATGGGCCGCAGTTCGTTGCCAACGATTTTAAGGCGTTCATCCGGGAATCCGGCATGACGCATGTGAGGACTTCGCCTTACTATCCGCAGAGCAACGGAAAGCTGGAGCGTTTTCACGGTAGTTTGAAGCGTGAGTGCATTCGGCCTCAGACGCCATTATCGCTGGAAGATGCCCAGCGGGTTGTGGGAAAGTACGTCGAGCATTACAACACCCGGCGGCTCCATAGCGCCATCGACTACGTCACCCCACAGGATCGCCTGGAAGGGCGGCATGTGCAGATCCTGGCCGAACGAGATCAAAAGCTTGAGGCGGCCAGAGAACGGCGTCGGACGACGCACCAAAAGCAGTCTTTTCAGCCATCCCAAAAAATGGCTGAAAAGGCGAACAGCTAACTGATATTTTGGTTTAGACGGTTGTCATGTTTCCGCTGAACCAGCACACAAGAAGGCATGCGACAAAGCTGGAATTGAGAACCTGCACTTCCACGATCTGAGGCACGAGGCAACCACACGCTTCTTTGAGAAGGGGCTCAATCACATGCAGGTTGCAACAATCACAGGCCACAGGGACATCAAGATGCTGATGCGCTACACCCACCTGAAAGCCGAGAACCTTGTTGAAATGATCGGTTGATTGGAATGGCGCAGCGCATTGGGGTTTTGACCATCAAATCAATCACAAAGCCTTGATTGCTGCGCCTTTCCTGACTATCTCTCCCAGAAAGGTCACCCCCTCTTCCACACCTCGCTTCCTACCTTACAATGAACTGGACAAGCACCCGAATAACACCTAACGAAAAAACATGGCACACAACGTGCTTGCATATACTAGATGCGTGAAGTGCGCTTTCTGCGGGAAGGGCGGCCAATGACATTTTCATTGCTGCGCCAGAATACTCGTCAACCCCTGCCAGCACTACACGCAATCAGACTTTCGCTGTTAGTTATTGATATTGTGAGCAATTTATGCCGCCAAACTCAGCGCAGGAATTCACAGGAGACGAGAAAGGAGGGATGACAGTTTCATCGGGCTGAATTTTGCGCCCAAACAGGAAAGGAATCTGCCACAGGAAGGAGGAGGAACCGTCAAGGCAGTGACACTTCGCCAAAAATATGACGTTGCAGTCTTGGCAGTATGCGTATTTTGCCCAAGCTTCTGCACACTGTCAACCATTTTCTGAGCTTTTGCTCTACTTTTTTTTGGAGACACATTATGAGCATCAATAAGTTAGCAATCCGAGATTTTGTGACTACTCTTGGAAAAGAAAGCTGCGTCTTTCAAACCTTCAGTGACAAAAAGGGCGCTGGTGGAGGAGACCCTCTGGCTAGGGCAGTAACGGGCAACGTGGACAACCTTCTGCCTGACCTGAGCAATCTGGACGAGGCTGGCGCTGGAATTTTCCTGCAAATCAACGAAGGGCCAGAGCGTGGCAATCAGCACATCACTGATGTCACTGCCCTCTTTGTTGATACGGACGGCGCACCACTTGAGCCTATTTTAGACGCCATGCCCACTCCCCATATTCTGGTCCAGAGCAGCCCAGACAAATACCACGTCTACTGGCGGGTGAGTGATTGTCCACTGGACAGCTTCAAGGAAGTGCAGAAACGATTGGCCAATGCATTTGGAACCGACCCGAGCGTGTGTGATTTGTCGCGAGTCATGCGAGTCCCTGGCTCATGGCATCGAAAGACGGACAGCCCGTTTCAAGTAGAGATGGTGGAGGATGACCTGCCCCCCTACCCCCTTGCGAAAATCGAGGCTGCACTCAAGCGGGTTGAGAGAATCTCTTTGCCTGAGAGCATCCAGACGATCTTTGATGAACTCCGCAACGCTCAACCTGGAGATCGCAACAATACGCTCAACCGAGTGGCGTACGCCTGCGGCCAACAATCAGCATCACTGGATACAGATCCCAGGGAGGAGCTGCGAAAGATCGCCAAGTCCATTGGGCTGGATGACGGTGAAATTAACGCCACCATAGAAAGCGGCTTCACTTCTGGTCAGGGCTCTCCTCAGAGGTCCGTTCCGGAGAAAGGGGAAGAGGATCTGAACGATAAGCACGCCATCGCAATGATCGAAGGGAAAGCAGTGATCATCAACGAGGGTTCAGACGGGGCTATATCGTTTAGCAGCAAGGCTGATTTCAATGTCGCCACAGCGAGCATGAAACCTCAACCAGATCCGCACAATCCGAATCGAACGATCTCGGCAGCAGATGCTTGGATTAAGAGCCCGTTCCGTCGTTTCTACGAGCGGGTAGTCTTCGATCCGAGCGAGAAATGTCCAGTGGAGCATTACAATCTCTGGCGAGGATTTGCAGTCGAGCCTTCAGGCAATCATGAGGCTTGCCAACCTTTCCTGGACCACATCAAGAACGTGATTTGCAGCGGAAATGATGTGCATTACAACTATCTGATCTCATGGATGGCTGATGCTGTTCAGAATCCAGGCAAGCGCCCTGGTGTTGCTGTCGTGCTACTAGGAGGACGAGGCACAGGCAAGGGAATGTTCGCCAAGCACTTCGGATCTCTGTTTGGGGGGCACTATCGCCAGCTTGTTCAGCCACGGCACTTAACGGGCAACTTCAACTCGCATCTGAAGGACGCCTTGATGGTGTTTGCAGATGAGGCTTTTTGGGGAGGCAACGTCAAGGAGGAGGGGCCGCTGAAAGCTTTGATCACTGAGGACCAGTTGATGATTGAGCCCAAGGGGGTGAACTCGTTCGCCATCCAGAATCACATACACCTCATCATGGCGACCAACAACGCATGGGCTGTTCCTGCTGGAATTGATGAGCGCCGCTTCTTCTGCTTGGAGGTCTCTGACAGCATGAAGCAAGATCACGAATATTTTGGTGCGCTTGATGAAGCAATGATGAACGGTGGAATTGAGGCTTTGCTAGGATTCCTGCTTGAGTGGCCTCTGGAAGGAGTCAACTTGCGGCAGGTGCCTCAAACGGATGCGCTGAAATTCCAGAAGGATTTATCGATGAGCCCACTTCAGCGGTTCTGGCAACAGCTGCTGGCAGACGGATTTCTTCCGGGCGAAGAGGTTGGCGAAGAATTACCCTGGGATGACGAACCAGTTTCCATTGCTACGGACGAGCTGCGTATCTTGCTGAAGCAGTTTTGCCAGGAGCATGGGATTACGCGCACACCGAGTCCCGCTGAGGTTGGGAAGACACTCAACCAGCTCTGCCCTGGCATGACGAAGACGCGACCCCGTACAAACAATTCCAAACGCAAACAGCACTATACCCTTCCAGTCCTGGATGAGTGCCGCTATGCATTTGAGTTGGCTATGGGAGGCGCGCCTATCGACTGGAATGCTGTGTAGGTGGTCAGGGTGGTCAGGGTGGTCATAGAAGATTTATGATCCAGAGATGAAACGGTGGGGGTGTGGGTGACTGGGCCCCTGCTGTTCTCATCTGAATCTCAATTTCACTGTGACCACTATGACCACTGTGACCATCCCCAAACTTAACGACTTCCAGTCACCTGGAACGCTGCCTAGTAGAGGGGATGGGTGGCTTCCTTTGGAATTGAGCAGAGCCAACTGAGCTACCTCCAACCCATGAATCGAGACTATTATTCAAGAACTTGAGGTCAGCGAACCCAGAAAATCTAGCAAAAATTTCTTTTTGATCGGTTTACTCAGATGGCCATCACAACCAGCTTTAAGGCTCTGTTCTCGGGCCTCGGTTAAAACATGAGCAGATAAGGCAAAAATCGGTGTGGCTGCGAGACCTTTTTCCTGCTCCAATTGCCTAATTGCCTGAGTTGCTGCATAGCCGTCCATTTCCGGCATTTGCACATCCATCAACACCAGATCAAACGCTCCTGACTTGAAGGCATCAACAGCCTGTGCTCCAGTACGGGCAAATGAAATCTGGTGAGGAGTATTCTTCAAATAGGCCTTCAGCAGGGTAATGTTATCCTCTGAGTCCTCAGCGACCAGGAGCTTCAGCCGGGTGACTTTTTGAGTTTCTTCTGCCTTGTTGCCAGCCAAGATAGGACTGTCAGGAGCCTCTGTGCGAACCAGGGGAATCTCAAAATAAAACTTGCTGCCTTCGCCCTCTTTGCTGTCAACTCCGATTGAACCATCCATTCGCTGAACAATCGCTTTACAGATAGCCAAACCCAGACCAGTGCCGCCGAAACGCCTCGTAACGCTAGTGTCTGCCTGTACGAAAGGGGAGAAAATGACGGCCTGCTTCTTATCTGAAATGCCGACACCAGTGTCCGACACAGTGAACTGACACCTATCTCCTTCTTTCTCAATAACTGCTAGAGTGACAGAACCTTTTTCAGTGAATTTCATAGCGTTACCAACCAAGTTAATCAGGATCTGCTGCAATCGAGTTCGATCACTGTATGCCCATTCTGGGACATTTTCAGAAATGTCATAATTGAGCGCCAACTCTTTCTGGTCAGCCTGATGTGCAAAAATACGCACCACATCACGCACCACTAAGGATGTCCTTATAGGCTCAATACTAAGGCTAATCTCTCCTGCTTCAATGCGGGATAAATCCAGAATGTCATTGATAATTGTGAGCAGGGCTTCGCTGGCGCTTTGCACCACCTCCAAATAGTGACGCTTTTGGCTATCCGTCTCCTCTTCTAACAGGAGCTCACCCATTCCCAATACAACATTCATAGGAGTGCGAATTTCATGGCTCATATTGGCCAAAAAATCACTCTTCGCCATATTGGCTTTTTCCGCCTCCTCCTTTGCTATGACCAACTCCCGTTCAGCACGACTGCGCTCTGTAATATCTCGCTGCGTCTCTACAATACCAATCAACGCGCCGTCGTGATCATTTAACGGCGAGGCGGAAAGCTCTATCAATCGCTCTTCACCCTGGGCATCGTAATGCGTGTGAACCACTGAGGTAGCGTTGCCCGTTTTAAACACAATTTCCAACGGACAAGGGTGGCCATCGCCGCTGCATGGTTCAGGCTGATTGTGGGAAATGGAATAGCAATAGGAGGTTACCTCTGTCGATTGGCATAGAGCACTTTCTCTAGCAACCTTGTTAATTAACTTCACCTGATAATCGCCGCCAATCACCATAATGGGATCCTGTACGGCATCAATCACGGTTTGCAGAAAATATTGTTGATGCTTTCGTTTTTTCACCTCCTCGTCCAATTCATGGGTCCGTTCATCAATCTGCCGATGCAAACTACTCGAGACCACGCGAATGGCCCCCCAGATCAGCAGTTCCAAAATGATAAATCCAAAAGCACCAATGGCAAGGTTACTGCGGATAGCTTTGTGATAGGCTTGGACCTCCTCATTAACAGAAGTCCACAGTAAGATCACCCCTACCGGTGTTTGAGATTGATTTCGCCGTGCGATGTAATCGAACAATGGAAAGTGGGTGACCGAGTAGTTATGGCCAGCATGTTCAACCCAGTGGGTATGATCATCACTGAACCGTCCCCCTTCAAGATAGGGCATGGTGGCTTGCAGAATCTCTTTTACAGGGCGGGAGGCTGCTTCCACCTTGCAATCGCAACCTAAGTTTGAAAATACAAACTGTCGTTTTACAAACTCCTCCCACATGGCCTGATTCACATGCTGGCTTTTGAGCAAGGCTGCGATACCACTACTCAATTGGCGGTCAATAATCTCGAACATGCTCTCGAATGAGGTGCCAACCTCTAGAGTACCCACATGAATGCGCGCACCATTTGCAGGATCATCCGCATACACCGGGACTACACCGCGCAGCCCAGAGTAGATTCTCCCGGTTTCAAATCCTGTCAGTGTGCTCTGCCGCTTATAGCTATCCTCAATGATGTAGCGCAAACCATCCATACGATCGCCGAACTTGTCAGGCTGATGCACACGCAAAAAGCTGAGTGATCCAGGGCCTAGGTGAAAGTGGAGTTGGCGCACATCGTACTTGGCAGTCATCTGTTCCCAGCGCGGCCCTACCTCTTCAAGCAATGCCTGACGAATGCGGGCCGCTCCTGATCCACCAGCACCTCCCCCTTCAGCTTCAACTGCTTGCTTACCTTTTAAAAACAGTTGCTGAATTTTCGGATCCAAACTAATGAATGTGGCCATCTGCTGCATATTGGCCAGAGTGGAATTCAACAGGAGTTGGAAAGCGGACTTCTGTTCTCTGCCTCGCTTGGAAAAAGATTCCATCAAGGCATTTTGAGCCGCAACATAATTATAGCTGACAAAAAGAAAATCTGAGCTCAGCAAGGCTAGGCTTAGATAGAGAAAAATCCGAATTTGGCTGCCACTCTGAAAGCGGCCATTTAATAGACTCATCGTGTACGACTCTCACTTGCTCTTCATGCAACACCACCCCATCCATTTCACTTTACGGCATTTGCAGGAATTTTGGCGAGAATTTTAGAACGTGAAATGCATTGATTGTAAAGACTCCCCCCTTCCACCCTACCCCACCCCACCGATTTAGTTGCAGATGGTTTGGTTCAATCCTGGTTCAATCCTGGTTCACTGAGAGTCGTTTTCTGGAGGTATTGGTCGAGCGTTGGATTTGACAGGCGTGTGTGTCTTGTGTCAGTATGTATTTAATTTACTGGGCTATTTTGTTAGCTCAGCCAGGGATAGAGAAGCTTGCTTCTTGGAGGGTGAAACCCGGAGCACTACCTTGACACGGTAGGGGTCACAAGTTCAATCCTTGTACCGCCCACCATTCCGACATTCTAAAAAAGGCCGACGCATTTTCGTCGGCCTTTTTTATTGCCGCTTTTTACTCTCTGTCGCCTGTGGACTGCGCCCTTTGATTGCCACGTGACGCAGCATCACAAACCGCAGGAACGCCATCCACTGTGGGAGGCGACAATCTGGCGCATGCCAATCTCTCTTACGCCACCCTCTCCGGCTGCAGCCTGGACCGGCACAACCTACCCGGCGTCAACCTCTACGGCGCAACCCTGATCACCCTCTCCCTACAGGGCGCAATTCTGGATCAAGCGGATCTACGCGACGCCGTGTTGGGCGGCGTGGATCTCACCGGCGCCAGTTTGCGCGGGGCCAATCTCCGTTACGCAAATCTCACCGGCGCGAGTTTGCGCGGGTCACGAATTCGACATCATTGCAAGCCCGCCATTCTCGCATCGGCTGATCTGACCGAAGCGGATCTCCGCCGCTCCGATCTCAGCAATGTAAAATACAACTGCGCCACCATTTGGCCATCGGCCAAATTGCAACACGAGTCGATATCGATCCCTTCCCCCTGTCGCGATTAACCAGCCGATGATTTCCTATAGTCGCTTGAATCCAGAATGACACAAATCCAAAGATCTCAATGTTTGCTTGACGTTGGTTCAGCTTGCGCTGACTATGAGACAAATTTCCAGAGGAAATTTGTCGGGATTGATTCGGGCCATCCATGGCCCTCACCCTGCGGGCTCGCTGCGCGAGTCCGATTTGGCAATCCTGCCAAATCGTCATAGGGTCTGTGACCCTTAAGCGGGTGTGTAATGGAATGGTCCGCTCCGCTACCCAAACGGCCTCGCAATGGGCCAAGATGGTGGTGTGTTTTTCCATCTAAACGGAGTCGGAGCGGACCATGAGCAATCATATCGAAAACGGACAGGTACGGGTACTGGGGATTGATCTGGGCAAGAGCGTGTTTCAGTTGCATGGCGTGGATGCGCGCGGCAAAAGCGTTCTCAAGAAGCGACTGAAACGAGACGAGCTCCTGGAGTACATGGCGCAACTGCCGCCGCGCCTGGTGGGGATGGAAGCCAGTAGCGGCGCCCACCATTGGGCGCGGAAATTTCAGGGATATGGGCATGATGTGCGTTTGATGGCGCCGCAATATGTGAAGCCCTACGTGAAGCGGCACAAGAACGACAGCGTGGATGCAGAGGCGATTTGCGAAGCGGTACAGCGTCCGAATATGCGTTTTGTGGGGATCAAAAGCGTTGCCCAGCAAGAAATTCTAGCGTTGCATCGGGTGCGCAGTCTGGCGGTGAAGAACCGCACGGCGTTGGTGAACCAGATTCGCGGACTGCTTGCCGAGTATGGGATTGTCTTTCCCAAGAGCATCAAGCAGGCGCGGCGGGCGATTGTGCTGATTTTGAGTGATGAGAGCTCGGAAATGAGCGCCAATTTTCGCGTAATTCTGGAGGATGAGCGCGATGAGCTGGCGCATTTGGATGAGCGCATCGGCAAATATGAGCGTGAGATTGAGGCGCTGGCCAAGGCGGAGCCGCAGTGTCGATTGCTGATGACGATCCCGGGAGTGGGACCGATCACGGCGACGGCGCTGTTGGCGTCGGTGGGGGATGTGCGGGCGTTTAAGAATGGCCGGGAGCTGTCGGCATGGATAGGGTTGGTTCCGAATCAGCACTCCACAGGGGGCAAGGCGTGGCTGACGGGGATCAGCAAGCGGGGAAACGGTTATCTTCGCACCCTGTTGATTCATGGGGCGCGGGCGGCGTTGCGCGTGTGTGAAAACAAGCCGGATCGCCGCAGCCAGTGGGCAGTGTCGGTGTCGGAACGTCGCGGCGCAAATAGAGCAGTGGTGGCGCTGGCCAACCGCATGGCGCGCAGCGCGTGGGCGATGCTGGTGAAGCAGGAGGCCTATGGGGCCAGCGCCGCTGTGTAGAGAGAGCGCAATACAACTCTAAAAGAAAAACAGGCCGATAAGGAAAGAGAAAGAGATCCCACCAGCCAGGTTGCGAGAGAGAGTCGAGATTGATGGCGTGAAACGGCATAGCCCTGCGTGGTCAAGAACCTGTTTCGCCCAAGGGCCCATAGAGGCCGAGGGTGTGTTGAGGAGGGCCACGCGCAAATTCCATCAGGGCCAGAGGGCGACAAGCCCCTCATCAACAGGCCGGATACATGGGCGCGACTAAGCCTCACACATCAGTGGACATTTTCTCTTGCCGTGGCGGAGCGGACCATACATGGGCGGAGCCCACGATTCGGCAGGATTGCCGAATCGGACTCGCGCAGCGAGCCCGAAGGGTGAGGGCCATGGATGGCCCGAATCACGGTGTGGTTGTTGATCTTGGGGAGCTCGAGGGCGAAGCCCTCGATATCTTCCAGCGCCCATATGTTCACTTTTGAATGCTAGCGACTATATGCGCCAGATTTCAGCGCGCGCGCAAAACTCTCACCTTTTGTTCACACCTTCAACTTTCTTAGCTGACACAATCAGCGCCCATTTTGCCACATGGCTAAACGCGCTATTCTAAGTTGTTGTTATTTGATGCATCACGATTTGTAAGTCTCTACGGAAGGGCAAGCGCGTGCGCCGCCACCATCACATACTTCTGCTCTGTCTGCTTCTGATCGGATTCACTCTGCCGCAACCAGGCTGGAGCGAAACCACATCCTATCGCATCGGCGTGCTGGCCAAACGCGGGGTCAATCAAGCCCTCACCCAGTGGAAACCCACCGCTGACTACCTCACTGAGAAAATTCCACATGCGACTTTTGAGTTGATCCCACTGGGATTCGATGAGGTCACCCCCAAGGTCTCAGCCGGTGAAATCGACTTTCTGATCACCAACCCCTCCATGTATGTGGAGATGGAGACCCTGTTTGGCGTCAGCCGTCTGGCCACGCTCAAGAACCTGGGTCCCGATGGTCGCGCGCTGACCGTGTTCGGCGGCGTTATCTTCACCAAAGCCAACCGCAGCGATATCCACACCATCGCCGACTTGAAGAAGATCAACGCCTTCATGGCGGTGAAGGAGAATTCTCTGGGCGGTTTCCAGGTGGCGTGGCACGAGTTGACCAAATACGGCATTGACCCCTATACAGACTTCAAACGACTGATTTTCCGCAGCAAGCACGACTCCGTGGTGCTGGCGGTGGGGCGCGGCGATGTGGATGCGGGCACAGTGCGCACCGACACCCTGGAGCGCATGCACGCCGAAGGCAAAATCAACATCGACGACTTCAAAGTCATCGGCTCCGGCTATGGCGAGAAGATTCAGGAGTTCCCGTATAAAGTCAGCACCGTTCTCATGCCCGAATGGCCCTTCGCCAAACTGGACCACACCCCGGACAAGATCTCTCAAGAGGTCACCGTGGCGCTGTTGGAGATGCAGCCGGACTCCTACGCCGCCAAGTTTGGCAAGAATGCCGGCTGGACTGTGCCGTTGAACTACCAACCTGTGCGCAGCCTGATGCAGGATTTGCGCATCGGCCCGTTCCGCGACTTCGGCAAACCCTCTCTGAAGCGGTTGATGACCGAATATTGGCGTTGGATCACCGGTTTCACCGTGTTCCTCACCTTCTTGATCTGGCTGCTCTCCTACATCATCAAGATCAACCGCCGCATCTCCGCCTCGGAGAAGAAACTTACCGTGGAGGTGAATGAGCGCATCAGCGCGGAGAAGCAGCTGGCCGAGCGCGGCGAGGCGCTGCGCGCCGAGGTGATCCGCAATACCGCCTCCCTGCAGCATCTGGAAAAGATCCGCAAGTTCCACGAACTCACCTCGCTGCTGATCACCACACTCAACCCCAAAGCGCTGCTGCAGAAGGCGTTGGATCGCGTGGTGGAGCTGAGTGAATGCCAGATCGGCGGCATTTTCCTGTATGACGAGAAGAGCCAGCAGGTGCGCCCCTACGTTTTCCACGGTGTGAGCGCCAAGAGCATGTCCGCAGTGGGGCTGGGCGAGAGTCTCCCTGCTCAGGTGATTGCCGACCGTAAGCCGCGCCACATCCGCACCCTACCCAATGAGTGCGCGCTAACAGTGGATTTCGGCCTGTGGAAGAGCTGTCCCAAGGAGCTGTTGATGCTGCCCATGCTCTCCAAAGAGAGCGCGCTGGGCATGATCACCCTGGGCTCCATCAATGGGTTTGCTCAAGAGGACATCGAAGTTCTCTCCCACATGGCCGACCAGATCTCCATCATGCTGGAGAACGCCCTGGCCAATGAGGAGATGGAGCGGCTCTCCACCATCGACAGCCTCACCGGACTGTATAACCGTCGCCAACTCAATGAGTTCCTTGATCGCGAAGTAAAGAAAGCGCTGCGCCATCACCACAATATCGGCTTGCTGGTGATGGACGTAGATCACTTCAAGAAGATCAATGATGATTTCGGCCATCCGGAGGGGGATGTGGTGCTGGTGGCGGTGGCCGAAGCGTTGCGGGAAACTGCGCGGGAGATCGATATTCTGGGCCGGTTTGGCGGCGAGGAGTTTGTGGCGATTCTGCCGTCAACGGATCTGGCGGGCGCCAAGGCGCTGGGCGAAAAGATGC
This sequence comes from Magnetofaba australis IT-1, assembly GCF_002109495.1. Lineage (NCBI taxonomy): Bacteria > Pseudomonadati > Pseudomonadota > Magnetococcia > Magnetococcales > Magnetococcaceae > Magnetofaba > Magnetofaba australis. The sequence goes on along the minus strand of NZ_LVJN01000018.1, from coordinate 328,547 downwards.
GCGATGCCATCGCCAACTTGGATCTGTCGCCGCACTGCACCCGTCCGGTCACCATCAGCATCGGCGTCACCGCGCTATGGGAAGCCAACGCCAAAAGCGTGCAGCAACTGGTCAAACAGGCCGACCAGGCGCTCTACACCGCCAAAGCGACTGGGCGCAATCGCTGTTGCGTGGCGGCCTCCGACGGCGTGCAGTAAGTCGTAACAAGCAGTCAGCGTCGGAGCGCCAACTCGCGTCGACATCCCCCTAGGCGGACGCGTCCGAGGTCTGCGGCGCGCTCATCTCTTTACTCAACGCACGCCCGCGCGCCAGCATGGGGCGCACTTCGATATGAAAGCCGCCATCGGCGGTGACCAAGGGCCGCTGTGACAACTCATCGAGCAGCTCCAGCGCATCCAGACACCAGGTGAGCAGTTGCGGCGACCAATCCCCCGTGGCGATGCGCGTTGGCGTCAATCGGCGCATCAGAATCCCATTGTCGCGGTCGGTGCGCTCCATGTGCTCCCGATAGCTGTTGGCCACCTGGGCAAAACCGCTGAACAGTTGCGCCTGCTTGTCCATGGAGGAGACCGCACGTTTGGTCATTTCGCGGTTCTTGTGCGCGTTTTCCATTTTACGCTCGGCCATCTTCTCGCGCGAAAGCGTGTTGCGCATGAAGCTGGCGGTGAGCTGCTCGCAATCGACGCCCAAAAAGCCGCCGCTGGGCTTGGGCAGATTGGTGGCGCAGGGCTCTTCGCTGATCAGGAAGCGAATGGCGCAGCTCTCCTCCACCCGCTGTCGCATCCAATCCATAAAGGTCTCGCCCGCTGCAGGCTTAACCAGATTGGCGATACCGAATGCCCCCACCCCCACCAACATGCAGGGGCTGGCCGCCTGACCATAACTGAGCAGCGTGCGCGCCTGTCGCCCGGTCTCGCGCACAGTAACCAGATGCTCATGCTGCGCGGGCGTGAGCGCGGCGGTAAGCTGTGGCTCGGAGAGAATCCGCTCCGCCGTGCGGCACAGCGACTCACCCACCATTTTCAGGCGGGTTTCTCCCAACTCACGTAACGCCGTGACAGCGTCCTGACTGGCGGTTTTCAGATCGTTGCGGGATTCCTGATAGAAGGAGACGGACAGCGCCTCCTCCTCTTTGGCGCGTTTGAACATCGCATCGGTACGCCCCTGACGGGACAGCGCCGCGCTGGTCAGAAAGGCGCCAGCGATCAAGCGTGCGGGAAACATGCTACTCCTCCTGGCTCATCCCACCCAACATCTCCAGGATTTCACCATACAGATCCATCTGCCGTGTGGTCCAGTTCTCCAACAGCGCCAGATCCACTTGGTGGATCTGCAATCGTTCGGCAATCTCCTGAATCAGAGCCTTCTCATCCGGGTGATAATTTCCATCGGCATACGCCAACCCGAGCAGTTCCAATATCAGCACCAGCGCTTCGCGACGCTGGGGAAACAGTCCTTCCAACTCTGGCCAAGGGGGGGCGTAACCCGGCGCCTCATGCAGCGGCACGCCGGTTTCGTGTGCGATCCGCTCCAGCACCGCAGCCTCGTTGTTATCCACCAACTCATCCACCCGCGCCAGATGAATTAACAGCGCCTGCAGCATACGCGTCTGCTCAGGGGTTAGCAGGTCGATAAACATATCAGCGCACTCCCTTGTGAGCCTCGCGGGATAATCTGATTCAGATCCCCCATCACCAATCCGTTACATCAGCATCGACAACTCTATTCCATCACAACCGGCGTATAGACGCCAGCTTCATCCCGGCAAATGTCTGCTGTGTGAAGAGAAAATCGGCGCTGTCGCACACATGACTCCTACGCGTCGGAGAACTGTCGCAATGCCTTCAAAGCATCACGCAGGCGCCGCTTCGGCGTGTTAAACGCAAAGAGGGCCACGAACTGTCGTGGCCCTCCATACATCTACTCACCTAAGCGATTCTTCGATTACTTAGTCGCCATGGCCACCGGCAGCGGGGTGGCCGCCGTGCTGGCGGGCAGAATCGGATAGGTCACATCCGGTTGTTCGCCGGTGAGGGTCTCCAGGAACGCGGTGATATCCTTGATCTGCGCATCAGAGAGTTTTTCCCCCAACTGGCTCTGACCCATAATGGCCACCGCCTGCTCCAGGTTCCACACCTTGCCGGAGTGGAAGTAGGGCGCGGTCAAAGCGATGTTGCGCAGCGGACCGGCGCGGAACACATAGGCGTCGTCAGCGGTTTTGGTCACCGCAAAGCGCCCTTTGTCCCCTTGCGGCAACACGTCGGCGCCCGGTTTCTCCACCACGCCAAACGGATAGTAATCCTGTCCGCCCACATTGACGCCCGAGTGGCAACCGGAGCAGCCTTTATCCATGAACAGCGCCAGGCCGCGTTTTTCCTGATCGGTCATGGCGGCGGCGTTGCCCTCCAGGAACTGGTCAAAACGCGAAGCCGGGGTGATCAGCGTGGCTTCGAACGATTCGATGGCCTTAGCCATGTTATCGAAGCTCACCGGGCTCTTCTCACCGGGGAACGCCTTACCGAAACGCTCCACATATTCCGGGATGCTGTTGAGGGTCTTCTCCACCATGGCGGGGGTGTTGCTCATCTCCACGCCAGCCTGCACCGGACCTTTGGCCTGCGCCTTGAGATCTTCGGCGCGACCATCCCAGAACTGCGCCACGTTGAACACCGCATTCAACGCCGTGGGGGCGTTGCGGGGGCCTTTAGCCCAGCCGTGTCCAATGGAGGTCTCCAGATTGTCATCACCTCCCATGCCGACGTTGTGACAGGTGTTGCAGCTAATCAGATGGCTGGCCGACAGACGCGGTTCAAAGAACAGCATCTTGCCCAACTCCACCCGCTCCCGGGTCACCACATTGCCCGACAACGCCGGCGGCGCCGAAGGAATGGGCTTGAAGGTTTCGCGCGCCTGAGCCATCAGGTCGCTTCCCGCCAGCGCCGAACTGATCGGGGCCAAAGTGAATAACGCCGCAATCGCCAATGCCTTTTTCATGATCTCTTCTCCAGGTCGTTGCCCATGTCAGTGCATGGGGAGAAACAGCCAATGAGAGAACCATAGAGAGGTTTAATGGCTTGGTCCAATATCATTTATCTATTGAATGAATAGGCCCACGCTATCCCTGTTTGCAGAGGGAATCAATTGCCTCAACGCAACAGCGTCACACCAACGGGCGGGGCGGAATAGATGGACTTGACCAGGGCTTGCAGAGCGGAGGGGTTGGGAAAGGAGCTGCGCCATGCCAACGCAACCCGGCGTTTGGGCGCGGGCTCGCAGAACGGCACGTAGCGCACGTAGCGATTCTCCTTGGCGGGGCAGTCGGCGGTGTTGCAGATCAATGAATGGATTGAGGAGGCGGGCAGCACGGAAACGCCCACCGCAGTGGCCACCATGTGCCGGATGGTCTCCAATGAACTGCCTTCGATGATGTTGCCGCCCGCCCCTTCGGCGGTGTCGGCCATCTTCATACAGTCCGGGCAGATCTCCAACACCTGATCGCGGAAGCAGTTGCCCTTACCCAGCAGAATCAGATCATCGGTGGCCAGATCCTGCCCTTCGATGTGCGGGCGATGCTCCCAGGCATGGCCCGCAGGCACCGCCGCCATAAATGGCTCATCATACAGGGACTGGATCTTAACCCCATGCTCCTGATATGGCAGCGCGATGATAATGGCGTCCACATCGCCGCGTTTGAGGCGCTCCGTCAGCACCGTGGTATAGTTCTCCTCCACCAACAACTTCATATTGGGCGCAAGTTTGCGGAACGCCGGAATCATGTTGGGGAACAGATAGGGGCCGATGGTCATGATGGCGCCGATGCGCAACGCGCCGCTTAACGGGTCGGCCCCATCCTGGGCGATGCATTTGATCTGGTCGATCTCCTCCAGAACCTTCTGGATCTGGGTGATGATCTGCGCGCCGAGCTCGGTGACCGAGACTTCATTCTTATGGCGCTCAAAGATCGGCAGCCCCAACTCCTCCTCCAGCCCTTTGATGGCCACGCTCAAGGAGGGTTGGCTCACATGGCAGAGCTTGGCGGCGCGGCTGAAATTGCCCGCCTGGGCCACCGCCAGCACATAGCGCATCTGGTTCAGATTCAACGTTATCTTCCCAGAGTCGCGTTACTGCGTGGTCGCTGTCGCGGTTGGCGTCAGCGTCACGCTGCCCTGATTGAGCGTCACCCCGGCGATCTGCCCGGTGTAGAACTGGTCAATGGGCACCGAAGTCGGCGCGCTCTGTCCGCTGTTGGTTGCGCTATCACCCGTAAAGAAGGAGAGCCCGCCGCCCGCCATGACGGAGACGATGTCATTGTACTGCTGAATCACCGTATCCAACGGAATGGTCAGGTTGGGCAGGTAGTCCACCGAGTGCACCACGTCCACATAGGAGTCGGTGGCGCTAAAGCCAATGGTGGTGTCGGTCACCACCGGAACCACGCGGAAACGCACCGAGGCGGTGTAGTCCGAACCGTAAGAGGCCAGATCCTGGAACAGGCTGGTCAATTGGGTTTGCGCGCTCTGCGGCAGACGCGAGACCAACTGATCCACGGATTTCAGGTCAGCGCTGACCTCCACCATGGCCGGTGAGATGCTCACCCCCAGATTGGGCACGATGTCCGACAGCGACTGCGTCACCTGCCCGCCGCTGCTCATCTGCTGCGCCAATTTAGCCAGAATCAGACTGCGCACATCGGTCTCCGTGAGCGCCACCGACTGCCCTGCGGCCAACTGCTCCTCGATGCCTTGATAGACCACCCGCCCGCTATCGCGCAGAGTCGAATCGGCGCCGGAAACGCCAACGATATCGATGGAGCCGTTGAAATTCTGCAGATAGATCACAAAGTTCTTGGTCAGTGACAGCCCTGTGCCGTTCTTATCGGTCACCGTGACGGTGATGTTGTGCTGACGGTCATAGGTATCAAACTTCTCCACTGCCGTGGCGTCATTGACCACCAAACCGCCCGCATCGATGCTGAAGCGTCCCGAGGCGTCATTGTAGGGAGAGGCAAAGGCGAACACGAAGCCCGAGGAGTCATTAGGATCGGTCACCGTGAACAGGCCAACGGTATCGCCATTGGTCACGCTTCCGCTCTGAATCGCATTATTGGAGAGCGTCAGATCGGTGGGGGCCTGGTTGGTGGTGGTGCTGCCGCCGGTTGATCCACCCGTCGTGCCGCCGCCACTGCCTGTCGAGGGTGAGGTGGTCCCAGTGCTGCCCGTATTGCCGGTCGTTCCCGTGTTGCCGGTTGTTCCCGTGCTGCCGGTGGAACCCGTGCTGCCGGTGGCGCCTGTGCTGCCCGTGGCGCCTGTGCTGCCCGTGGCGCCAGTACTCCCTGTACCGGCAGGCGTGCCGGACCCAGTTGTTCCGGTTGCGCCGCTCGAAGAGGTTCCCGTTGACTGCGCTGGGGTTTGCCCCGCCGCGTCGCCTGCGCCGGTCTGCCCGGCGTCAGAGGCTCCGCTCGCGCCGCTATCGGCAGTTGTCGGTTTGGTGAAGGTGGTGTCCACACCGCTGCCGCCGCTAGCGGCGCCTGCGGTAGTCTGCACCACCACCACCGGATTGGGGTTCGACACCACCTGTTGAGCAGCCTGTTGCGCGGCGCGCACGGGATCCTCTCCCTGCGCGATAGCCTGCTTCACATTGGAGACGACATCGCTGACCACAGCGTCGCCCACCGCTTGGGTCATGGGGTCGGATGTTTGAATCGGCGTAGTGACGATCTCATCTATCGAGGCCGGAACAGTGACCGCCTTTTTGGCGTCAGTCAGGTTCATCAGCTGCGTCGCCGTGGCGGCCTGCTCTGCGCTCATGCCCATCTGTTGCAAAGTTTGCTGCATAGATAGTTGAATCGCCTGATTCAGCCGATCAGCGTCCTGCGCCGTCTGCACCACGCCCTGCGCCTCGCTTGGAGTCAGCTGTAAATTCTCTTGCAGAGTCTGCGCAAACTGTTGCTCAATTTGCTGCAACTTGGTTGATTTTTGATCCAACAGGCTTTGGATGACCACCGCCTGATCGCCCACGGCCGCAACCATCGCCTGCTGGGAGTTGGCGTCGCTCTGCGCCTTCTTCTCCGCCGCCTGCTGGGTGGTTTGCGCCAACGCCGCCAACTGAGCCGCCGTCAATGTCGGCGTCTGCGCGACGCCATCCAGTTGCAGCGCAATTTGTGCTGCCGTATCCGCCTTGGCAGGGTCGCCCACAGCCTGTGCAATATCCTGTTTGGCCTGCGCATCCACTTGCGTGGCCTGCAACAGCGCATCGCTCAACAGATCGCGCACCTGTTGCGCTTCCGTGCCTTTCAGACCATCCAGGGTCTTCTGCACATCGCCAACGGTAATCGAGCTGTCAGCCTGTTTCAGATTCAGCGCCGCATCGACCTGATCCTGGGACAACCCCTGATCGGCCAGGGCCTGGGCCAGATCCGAATCCAGTTGCGATTTTTGCGCCTTTGCCTCTTCGGCAATCGCCTGGACTTGCTCGTTTTGCGTCGTGTTCAGTTGCGCCTTCTGCTCCAGCTGCTGGGCGACCTGTTGCTTCGCCAGGGTCTGCTGCGCGCTCTGCGCCAACTGTTGATTGAGCTGATTGCTCTGGGCGACTTGGTCGGCCAGAATCGACAACACCTGCTGCGCGGTGGCCGTATCCCCTGTTTGCGTCGCCAGATTCTCCGCCAACTGCGCATCAATCTTTTGGGCTTGCGCAGCCTTATCCTTGAGCAGTTGCGCAACGGTCAACGCTTGCAGCTCCGTCAAGCCCTCGGTGGCCGCCTTAATCTGGCTGGGGCTGGGATTGCTCTGCGCTTCGGCCAAGGCCAGCGCAGCTTGCGATTGTGCGTCACTCAACTTGGCTTTCTGTTGCAACAACTGAGCGGTCTCGTCCGTCAACTGCGCCTGCTGCGCTTCGGCCTGGGTGGTCAACTCTTTGAGCGCCTGCAGTTGCGTCTCGTCGCCCAACGCATCGCTGAGTTTTTGCTCCGTTTGCAACGCCAACTGCGCCTGCTGGGCGGCATTCTCCAACGCCAACTGTTGTAGCGCGCTGGCGGTTTCCGTTCCCAGCGTCTGCTGTAGTTCGCTGGCCATTTCATTGGCCAGTTTCGCATCAGCCTGTTTCTTCAGCAGGTCGATCTTCTCGGCCTGCTGCAACTGTGCGGGCGTCACCGAGTCGCCTACGGCGTCGAGGAAGGCGTTCTCCAGCAAGGCCTTCTCTTCGTTGCGCTTGCTCATCTCCTCCAGCACCGCCTGAGCGTTCTCATCACCCAACTGGTCCTGCAGTTTGGCGCTGAGTTCCTGATCCACATTCGCCTGCGCGGCTTCGAGGCGCTTCTGGGCCATGGCCACTGCGGCGCTCGCTCGCGGATCGCTGTCCAAACTGCTCTGGAGGTTGGAGATCTTCTCATCCAGCTGATAGATCTTATCCTGCTTGTTGACCGTCGCTTCAACTTCCTGCGCGGTCAGATCCCACTGCATTTTTTCGATCACGTCGTCAATGGAGGCGTCCGCCATCTTCTGCGCGGTTTCGGCATCGGGCGCTGCGCCGCTCTCCATCAACTCCTGGACGATCTGCTCTTTGACTTGCGCTTTGGTTTCCGCCGACACCGGCTTGGGCGTCATGGTGGCCAACTGCGCCTGCGCGACCTCAGACACCGACACGCGCTTGGCGGCGGTGGGCGCTGTATTGGCGTCGCTCACTTCCGCGCCGGTGTGGGGTTTATCCATCACCGTGGTTCCCGCTTCGTTCTGCGCCACGATGGTGGGCTCCAAAGCGATCACCACCGCTTCGGGTTTGCCATTCTCGCCGATGGTCAAACTGGTGAAGTAACTGGAGCCGCGCACCCCCATGGAGGCCACAGGGGTCTTCAGGGTAAACGGCTGGCCCTTGAGTTTGGCCAGCTTACCGGAGTTGGCGCGGAACAGACCGCGGGTCAGCTCCATCAGGCCTTTGCTATTGGTGTAGGTCTGCTCGTTGGAGGAGTCGGGCGAGTAGCTGTATTGACGGATGATGAATTCGGTATCGGCGCCCAAAGCGATGAGGGCGTCGTCGGCCATCTCCAGGATGACCCGGGCGCGTTTGCCGGTGACAATGCGCTCTTCGGGATAGACGCCGTCATTGGTGGAGAGCTGGCGCGCCTGATCTTTGTAATAAGCCGTGGCGTTGCCATGGATGCGCGCCACGCGTCCGGCGGGGATGCGGCCAAACGCGTCATCGTCCATATTCTGCTGAACGTCTTTATCCGCTGCCGCAGTTTGAACGTTTTTCGGCCCGGCGGGCGCCGCATCAGACTCCGTCATGGCGTTCGGTTGAACGGCGGTGACTTTGCTATCGTCCAGGACGCTGGCTGCGCTGCCGGAGGACGGCGCGCGACGCGCAGGACTGAGAATGATCTGCTTGGCGGGTTTTTGACTGACGCTGTCGGTGAGCATGGAGAGCCCCCCGAACACCGCTGCGCCGATCACGACCCCAACCACCACCAGGCCAATCAGCACCCACTGAGAGGGAAACTCTTTCTTACCCATGCCGCCACCTTGAGAATCTCCGCTGCGAACCCGAAACATTGCGCCGTTAAGGTGCAATCACTGCGCCATCCATTAAGTTGTCCAGCCAGCCCCCCGCCCGGGGAGCGGTTCGTGCTTGGCAACTCTTTGGTTAGACAGCAGGTTCAGAACAGCCGGTTCATCTGAGCAGACGTACGCCGCGTCCTTGGCGCACCTTCCACATATTGGATCATGCTAGCATGCGCCTCAATGGGGAAGCAACGCGACAATCTGTGACGACAGCTACCGGGCTTGAGCGTCATCCGCATTTGACGCGGACTCGGTCGATACGGGCGTTGGCTTTGCCGCACCATCTTGTTTACGCAGGGCTGCCACCGCCTTATTGATCTCCTCAACTTGTAACGGGCTGGCCTTGAGCCACACCGGACGCTGCGGCGGGGCCAGGTAGATCGCCTCACCCTGCTTCCACACCGGAATCGCCTGGGCGGTCTCGGCATTGCCCACGGTCATAACGAACCAGGGGTCGGGCAGCTCGGCGCCCGCTTTGACGGCGGAGAACGCTTCGCGCGTGGCCAGCTCCTCGAAGCTCTTCCACAACGGGCGCTCCCATTGGCCTTTATCGTTGCGCTCGGCGCGGTAGTTCTCGTTATTGACAAAGGCCAGGGCCAGTTGCGTCACGTTATTGCCCAACAGTGGACGCAGCGCCGACAGCGACAGCGGATCGCGCTGGATATCCTCGGCTACATATTCAGGGATGACAATGGCGTCATCCTCACCGGGGCGCAGAGCCAGCAGCTTGTCCCCCACTTGCCAGCCGCTCACCGCCACGCTGTCGCCCTTGGCGTTGGTCAACTCGGCGCGCCACTCGGGATTCTCCGGCGGCGGCGGCGCGGGAACGAACGACATCCCCACACTATTGGTCACCGTATTCACCCAGATCGGCGCGCGGTTGAGTGAAGCGCGATCCTTATAAGGGGACTGCAACGCCCACTCCCCTTTATCACTCTTGACCATCACCACGTCGCCCTGCTTACCGAAGACGGCGATGCGGGTCACATCATCGCTGCGCCACGCTGGAAACAGACGTTTATCGCGCAGATCATCCGCCGTCTGCACCAGTGCGGAGAGATCCGCCGCGGCGACCAAAGCCACATCGCCGCCCTCGCCCAACTGCACATAGCGTTTGCTGGAGACCGGCGCCACGCCGCCCAGGATCAGCGTTTCGCTCTGGCCCTCTTTGGTGGAAACGGTCAGTTTGGCGCTGGGCTTATCCAGTCCGAACGGAGCCAGATCCTCCACTTTGCCAACAAGACGGGCGTAGCGTTTCTCCAGCGGCTCCAGCAGACGCGCGGCGGAATCGGCGTCGGTGCGCAGAGGCTTGGGCGCGGTGATGGCCCAGCCGCTCTGCTGCCGCGTGAGGGTCAATTGCGTCCCCTCACGATCGGTAAAGCTCATGCTGGCGATCTGCTCGGGTTTGAGCGCGGAGAGGGCGCGGGAGCGCTCATCGGCGCGCTTTTCCCCCTCTTCGTGGCGCTGCAGCCCTAGCAGCACGCCGAAGCCGACCACCACCACCGCTAACAGAATGAGATTGAGTCTCCACCCGCTACTCATGGCGTTCTCACCTTTCAAATCAATGCCACCACGTCTTAGAAGAGCCCATTGAAATCCAACAAAACTTCAATCACGCACGCAGGTAAACTCACGAGGGTCCAGGGAAATCATTTCCCTGGCGGGCCCCGGGCGGCGCCCTCGTGGGGTCTGGGGCAAAGCTCCAGTCTCTTTCATAGTCGCTCGTATCAAAAAGTGAACATATGGGCGCTGGAAGATATCGAGGGCTACGCCCTCGAGCTCCCAAGATCAACAGCCACACCGTGGGCTCCGCCCACACCCGCTGGGGGCGCAGCCCCCAGACCCCGCCGCCGTCCAGTCGGCGGCCCATAGTCAGAGCAAGCCGGGCCTACGTCACGCAAACATTGCATATTTGGATATGTATCATTCTGAATTCAAGCGACGATATTACCCCCACCCCATCAACGCCGCCGACGCCGCATCCAGATCGCCACCCCGGCGCCCGCCAGAGAGACGGGAACCACCCCCAACAGCAGCACCATGAGCAGGATCAAGTCGCCGCCTTGCAGCTGCATGCCAGCGTCCAACACCGGCTTGGGCTTGATGGCGATGCTGTTCTCCTCCGAAGCGAGCCAGCGAATCATGTTGAGGAACAGATCGGCGTTGCCGGGATAGCCCATCAATTGATCGCTGGGGAAATCGGCGTCCGCCGTCACCACCAGACGCTTATCGCCATCGGCCACCGCCGAGGCCATGACAATGGGTCCGCGCTTGTCGCCATCGGTCTGCTGGAAGGAGATGGATTCGCCATCCAGATTGCCGCTCTCCAACCAACTGGATTCGGAGCTGGCCAGCAGGCGGCTGCGGGTCCAGGTCGCGCCGGTGGGGATCTCGCTATCCAGCGCCAGACCGCGCGCGGTGTAGAAAACCGGAATCTGCGTCAATTTGGGCGCGATGGGGTGATTCTCATCCACCTCGGCGGGAGGAATGGCGAACGGCGTGCGCGCCATGCGCGGCTCCACCAGCGTCCCCTCCAGCAGCTTGACGCCATAAGGCTCCAGCAGCGCAGACAGACCGCCATCGCCCTCCGGGTCCAGCAGGGTCATCAGCCGCGCCTGTTTATTCTCGTTCCACCAGGTGGTCAGACGCGCAATTTCCGGCTCCAGTAGATCGCTCTTGGGACCGGGGATGATCAGCACGTCCACATCATCAGGGATCTTCTCCTGCTCCACCAGACGGATCACGCCGACGTCGTAGCCCTCGGCCTTGAGCACGGCGATCACCTGGCTATAGGCGCTGCGATCGCCTTTATCCAAAACGTGCTCGCCGTGGCCGGTGACAAAGCGCACTGTCTTGCGCTTCTCCTTGCCCATGCGCACCAGGGCGTTGGTGAGCTCCTCTTCGGAGAGGATCTCCACCTTCTCCTGCTTGTCGCCTGCACGCAGCACCACCGTGCCCAGTTTGGTCACGCCGTCGGCCTTGACCAGATCGGGCCTCAGCTCCGGATCGACGATGACGATGCGCAGCTTGGCGTTGTGCAGTTGATACTTCTCCAACTCCTCCTTGGCCACCGCCGCTTCGTTGCTGCTCTCCTGCGCGTAGACGGTGGCGGTCAGGCCCTCTTCAAAACCCTGCACCGCCTTGATGGACTGCTCGGCCAAACTGTGCTGTTTGTTGGCGGTCCAGTCCCACTGCACGTCATAGCGCTTCACCGCCACGCCGATGAGGGTGAGCAGGGCCACGCCGATGGCCAGCAGAGTCAACAACTGCGCGCGCTGGCTGCGACGATAGGTTTGATTCATCTCCATGATCGATTCTCCCTTTGCCGTTTAGCCGCGAATCCGTTCCGACACCAGAAAGTGCCGCGCCACAAACAGGCCGAAACCGACCACCAGGAGGAAATAGACCAGATCCGACAGCCGCACCATGCCGCGCAACATGTTCTGATAGTGGTCGGACAGGGCGAGGAATTTGATCGCCTCACCGGCGGTGTCGCCCACCGCCGAACTCATCCAACCGACGATCCACAGAAACAGCAGCAGGCCGAATGTCACAACCGCCGCCACGATGGGGTTTTCGGTGGCCGCAGAGACCGCCAGCCCCAGCGCGCCAAAAGCCGACGCCACCAGGAACACCCCCAGCATGCAGGAGAGGATCACCCCCACGTCGGGGTTGGCGTAGAGGGAGAGGGTCCACGGCAGCAGCCCGATCAGGGTGATGGCGGCGGCCAGGAACAGCAGCAGCCCCAGATACTTGCCCAGCACAATCTGGGTCGGAGAGAGGGGTGAAGCGGCCAACGCGGGCCAGGTGTCGCGGCGCTTCTCATCGGCGATCAGCCGCATGGTGACCAGGGGGAGAATCAAGAGGAGCAGAATCGCGGTGTTGGCGTAGAGGGAGCGAATCACCACCTCGGTGACGGAAAGCTGCTGGCCCATCTGGGCATATAGCATCACCGCGTCCTGATAGCTCTGCATCATGCTCAAGAACATGAAGCTAATAATAAAGAACAGCACCGCCAGCAGACTCCACGCCAACGGCGAGAGAAACATACTGCGCCACTCGCGCCACGCCAAGGTCCAGATTGCGCTCATTACGCCGCCTCCTGTTGCTGCGATTCCGCCGACTCTTCGCGGGTGGTGAGTTGCACGAACACCTCCTCCAGGGCGTTGGAGCCCGGGGTCAGTTCACGCAGGTCCCAGCCCCCCGTCACCGCCGCAGCGAGCAGAGCGGGAATGGGATCAGCGCCTGCTTGCGGCAGCACCGTCCAGCCCCCCTCCACCACATGCACAGCGGCCACGCCATCCAGCGCCTCCACCGCCGCAGGCTCCGGCGGCGCGCCGAAGCGCACGCGCACGCCATGCTGCTCGCTGGCGCGCGCCTCCAGTCCCGCCATGGAGTCCTCCAGCACGATGCGCCCGCCATTGATCACCGCCACCCGGTCACAGGTCATGCGCACCTCGGGCAGGATGTGGGTGGAGAGCATCACCGCATGCTCCTGGCCCAACTCTTTAATCAGGTCGCGGATCTCGCGGATCTGAATGGGGTCGAGGCCCACTGTGGGCTCATCCAGAATCACCACATCCGGGCCATGCACGATGGCCTGTGCGATGCCCGCGCGCTGGCGGTAGCCTTTGGAGAGGTTGCGCAGCAGCCGTTCGGCCACATGGGTCAGACCGCAGCGGGCCATGGCGCCATCCACCGCCCCACGACGCTGCTTACCGCCCACCCCGCGCAATTGCGCCAGATAGCTGAGATATTCGCGCACCGTCAGCTCGCCATAGATGGGCGGCGTCTCCGGCAGAAAGCCGATCTTGCGTTTGGCGACGTCGGGATTGGCCACCACATCCACCCCGGCGACGCTCACGGAACCGGAGGTGGGCGCCAGCAAGCCGGAGAGAATGCGCATGCAGGTGGTCTTACCGGCGCCGTTGGGGCCAAGAAAGCCCATCACCTGACCGCGGGAGACCTGGAGATTGACGGCGTCCAGCGCCCGATTGGGTCCGTAATCGCGGGTGAGATTCACCGTTTCGATCATGATTTGTGACATCACGCGCTCCTCGAGTCGGTCTGGCCAGGAAGTGCTGAGGGAGATCTATTGACGTTTGCGCATCCTCTAACGCGCCACTCATCGGATTCCGGCGCGCGGGCATTATGTAAGACGCGCTGCGCACAATCTCAAGTGACGGGGAAAATTTTCTTTTCCGATGCAACGTCCAAGAATGCATCAGACATGATTAATTTTTAATCACACGAACAAAATGTGATCATAAACTCATCAGTTAAGGTCCACATCCAGCACCGTCCAACATTTACCCTGAAGCCACAGAGTGACGCTTAATCAGACTGTTAATGCGATCAGTTGCGATAACAAACGCTTGGCACATCGGTTGCTCCCTCGGCATCGCAATGTCACACAGTGAGGAAAACACCCTCAACTTATTGCAGCCTCATGAAAAAAATCGAAGCGATCATCAAACCCTTCAAACTTGACGACGTGAAACGCGGACTCATCGAGTGCGGCGTTGTCGGCGTCACCGTCAGCGAAGTGCGCGGCTTCGGGCGGCAAAAAGGGCACACCGAGATCTATCGCGGCTCGGAATACGAAGTGGACTTTCTCCCTAAAGTAAAAGTCGAAGCCATCGTGCCGTCGGAACTTGCGCAACAAGCGCTGGAGGTGCTGGAAGGCGCCGCGCGCACCGGACGCATTGGCGATGGCAAAATGTTTGTCAGTGGCGTCGACGGCGCGGTGCGCATTCGCACCGGAGAGACTGGCGTTGACGCCGTCTAACGGGTAAGATCGCCCAAATTTCATGCGCTTTGGGAAGAAGCACGCCCCAAGGGCAAACAAATACTGGCGGTTTGCGCCAAATCTGGCTAATAATTGAGCAGCCTGTACACCCCACCTACAGTTCAGAAAGGAACTTAGTCACATGGCCAATCAGGAAGCGGTGAATAAAGCCCTGTCGATGATCGAGACCGAAGGCGTGAAATTCTGCGACTTCCGTTTCACGGACTTCAAAGGCAAGTGGCAGCACATCACCACCCCCGCTCGCATGGTCACGCCCGACGTGTTTGACGACGGCTTCGGTTTTGACGGCTCCTCCATCGAGGGCTGGTGCGCCATCAACCAATCGGACATGGTCTATCTGCCGCTGGCCGAAACCGCCGTGATGGATCCGTTCGCCGAGCACGCCACCCTGATCTTCATCTGCGACATCGTTGATCCGTTCACCGGCGAAGGCTACATTCGCGACCCCCGCGCCGTCGCCAAGCGCGCCGAAGCGTACCTGAAGTCCACCGGCATCGGCGACACCTGCTACGTCGGCCCCGAAGCCGAATTCTTCGTGTTCGACTCCGCCCGCTTCGCCTCCGACATGAACCACGTGTTCTACCACATCGACTCCGAAGAGGGCGTGTGGAACAACTCCAAAGAGTTCGAAGACGGCAACTGGGGCCACCGTCCCGGCGTCAAGGGCGGCTACTTCCCCGTGCCCCCCGTGGACTCCTATCAGGATCTGCGTAACGAGATGACCCTGGTGATGGAAGAGATGGGTCTGACCATCGAATTCCACCACCACGAAGTGGCCACCGCCGGTCAGTGCGAAATCGACATGCGTTTCGACACCCTGACCCACATGGCCGACAATCTGCAGATCTACAAGTATGTGGTCCACAACGTGGCTCACAACTACGGCAAAACCGCCACCTTCATGCCCAAGCCTCTGGCTGGCGACAACGGCTCCGGCATGCACTGCCACATGTCCATCTGGAAAGACGGCCAGCCCCTGTTTGCCGGCAACCAGTACGCCGACCTGTCGGAAATGGCTCTGAACTACATCGCCGGCATCAAGAAGCACGCCCGCGCCATCAACGCCTTCACCAACGCTTCGACCAACTCCTACAAGCGTCTGATCCCCGGCTTTGAAGCGCCCGTGCTGCTGGCCCACTCCAGCCGCAACCGTTCGGCCTCCATCCGCATCCCGGCGGCCAACAACCCCAAAGGCAAGCGTTGCGAAATCCGCTTCCCGGACCCCTCCGCCAACCCCTACCTGGCCTTCTCCGCTCTGATGATGGCGGGTATGGACGGCATTGAGAGCAAGCTGGACGCCGGCGCGCCCATGGACAAGAACCTGTATGACCTGCCCGCCGAAGAGCTGCACGGCATCCCCACCGTGTGCGGCTCCCTGCGCGAAGCTCTGGAAGCGCTGTCGGAAGACCGTGAGTTCCTCAAGAAGGGCGACGTGTTCAGCGACGACCTGATCGACGCCTACATCGACCTGAAGATGGAAGAAGTGCACACCATGGAGCACACCCCCCATCCGGTCGAGTTCGAAATGTACTACAGCGTCTAAGTTCAAGCCCCTGCGCTTGACACGCTTTTTGAAAATTCGCCTGCTGAAGCGCCTGCTTCAGCAGGCGTTTTTTTCTCCTGATTCACCCACTCCCGAGCCTGCCGCCGCTTGTGACGATCCTGCGCACCCGATTCGCTCTGCTAGCGCTGTTGATTCCGGCTCTCTGGTCTGGCGCAGCGCAGGCCTACCCCTGCCGACCTGATGGTGACGCACAGATCACCCTGCGCATGCAACCGGCTACGCCGCAACAGATCATCCGCATCGACCAACAAGCCCTGGTGCGCAAAACCGGCAAACCCTACATTCTGGGACTGACCGAGGCGAAAGCATTCTCTGTTGGGCAGTACACTTTCGGACGCTACGCCGATGGCCAGGAGAAGCAGTGCCTCTATATCACCGGCATCGACTTCACCATCGGCTATGAGGATGTCCTCATCTATATCCTGGGTGAATACCCGCGCGAATCGTGTCAGTATGGAGTGATTCACGCCCATGAGATGCGCCACGTGGAGATCTTGAATCAGGAGCTGCAGCGCGCACTGCCGGGGTTGAAACAGGATCTGTCGCGCATCAGCCGCAATTTGACCCAACGGGTGCGCCCCCAGCGGACGCAACAGGCCCAGCGCGCCATCGAAACCCGTGTGCGCGGCCGTGTGCGTTTGGCCATCAATCGCGCCATGCGGCGGGTGGATCGCGCCAATGCCCGCATCGATACCAAACAGGCCTATCTGGCCGAGAACCGCAAGTGCCGCAACTGGCGGAGCATCGCCCATGCGTCTCAATCTTCGCAACACATGGATTAGGTTGCTGCTGCTCACGGTGTTGATGGCTGCGCCGCAAACGTTGCGCGCGCAGGAACGCGACCCCTGCGCCAAATCCTTTGCCCACGCCATCGCCTTCCGCTACGCGCCCATCACCCTTGAGGCGCAAGGCGCTCAACCTGCATCGTTGTTTAAACTCAAGCGACTGGCCGGCCAGCCAAACGCCCGCATTCTTGGCTACACGCAAACACATTTCTTCATGCAATTACCGATTTACCGGACCCAACGTTTTGAGCGAGCGGGCGGATCAGCCTGCTACCGCATCGCTGAAATCACCCTGCGTTTCGGCTATGATAAAATGTTGGTTCACTATCTGGATAAATACCAACCCGGCAGCTGCCCCTACGCCACGATTCTGGCCCATGAGCAGGAGCATGTGGACGCCTATAACGCCAAGCTGAAGACGCACGCCCCCGCGCTGGCCGCAACGTTGAAAAAATGGGCCAGCCGCCAGGTTATCCCGGTGCGGGATTTTGATACCGAGATGGCTCAGGATGCGCTGCGACAGAAGATTAAACGGGGCTTCGAACTCTCACTCAGGCAGCTCCAGCGCCGCATCCAGCTCTACCAGGCCGACATTGACGACGATGTGTGGCGGCGCCTGCAACCGCTCTGCTCAGATTGGTAATGTGTAAAACCGCTTCACCCCCCCGCAAGGAGAGCCGATAGCTAATCAGAGCAGCCGCGCTCTGCGCGCGCACGCCATGGACCCCTTCCATTTCCCTCTCTTTCACGGACGAAAGGAGCGAAAGCATGTCCACCCCGAAACGCCCGCATACGCAACACGCCCCCTGGGTCGATCTCCGCGCCTACCTGGTGGAAGGCAAACGCGCCCAACCGGTGCACTTTGAGATCAATGCTCTACACGATGTCGCCGAACCCAAAGCCTGGGTCGAGCTACACGATTATCTTCTTGAAGGCAAACGCAAAGTCCTGCCTAAAGCGCCGCCCGCAAGCTATCTGCCCAAGCATCTGCGCAAGCCGCCGCCGCCCAAGCCGCGTCAGCCGGAAGCGGACTTGACCATCTATCGCGCCATTGAGGAGATCTACGCTCCCACAGCGCGTGAGGCCAGCGTGGTGCACGCCGCCCTGGATGTGGATGTGACCCTGTGCCGGGAGGCCGCCGCCAACCGGGGCATGGAGCCAGACGAGTTGAGCGCATGTGAAGCGCACGTTGAGGAGATCCGGCTGAACTACACCAAGGAGATCGATCAGATTTGCGATTGGTATCTGGAGAACATGGCGCGTGTTTACGACAATCCGGAGGGACTCTGAAGATGACCGGCATCCGTCATGAGCACCCCTTTCCCACCCTGAAAAAGCTGGATGTCAACGGCGCCAAGGATCTGGTGTTACAGGCGCAATCCAGTGAGCGTCAGCGCAAGAATTTCAATTTCCACCCGGAGCTGGATGACCCCATTCAGCGCCTTGCCAACGCCTTCGAGCCAGGCACCTATGTGCCCCCGCACCGCCACATCGACCCGGACCGCTGGGAGATGTTTCTCCTCATCGAAGGGCGCGCAGCGATTCTGGTGTTCGATGATGAGGGCAAAGTGACCGATCGCGCCGAACTGGGCCGCGATAACGATAGCCAATGCAGCGTGGCGGAGATCCCGCCGGGCGCGTGGCACAGTGTGGTGGCGCTCACCGCAGGCACGGTCCTGTTCGAGGTCAAGGCTGGCCCCTATGCGCGTTTGACCGACAAAGGCTTCGCCAGTTGGGCGCCGCGTGAAAACGAAACCCAGGCCGCGCGCAGCATCACCAAATGGATGGAGCAGGCGCAAGTGGGCGACCTGTTTGTCATGTAATCTCACAGGCAACCCTTTGGAACCTTTTCCCTCATGCAGGCGCCTGAAGGAGTAACGACCACGTGCGCAGCAAGGGGGCAACATGATCTTGGTTACCGGAGCCAACGGATTTGTCGGCGGCGCGCTGGGGCGTCATCTGCACGCCAGCGGCCATGCCCTGCGCGGGTTTGCGCGCCACCCTGAGCAACGCAAGGAGCCGGACGCGCCGTATACGGAGTGGAGCGCCGGGTCGATTCTCGATCCCCATACACTGGACGCCGCCATGGCGGGAGTGGATACGGTGATCCATCTGGTGGGGATTCTGGCCGAGACCCGCACCCTGAGCTTTGAGCAGGTCCACCATCAGGGAACGCGTAATGTGCTCGAGGCGGCAAAACGCGCGGGGGTGACGCGCTATATTCAGATGTCCTCGCTGGGCACGCGGCGCAACGCCGCCAGCCGCTACCACCAGAGCAAATGGTTAGCCGAAGAGGCGGTGCGCGCCAGCGGGCTGGACTATACCATTCTGCGCCCCTCTGTGATCTTCGGTCCCCACGACAGCTTCATCAATCTGTTCGCCAAAATGGCGCGCTACTCCCCCGCCCTGCCCCTCATCGGCGATGGCAAGAGCCTGATGCAACCCATCTGGGTTGAGGATCTGGCGCGCATCGTGGTCCAGTGCCTGGAGAAGCCTGAGACTATCGCTCAGACCTATGAGTTGGGCGGCCCAGAGCAGATCCCCTTCAGGGAGATTCTCGACGCCATTCTGCAAACCCTGAAACTGCGCCGATTCAAGCTCCCCGGCCCTGTGAGTCTGCTGAAACTGGAGGCCGCTCTGTTTGAGGCGGTGTTGCCCACGCCGCCGCTCACGCGGGATCAATTGATCATGGCGCAAGAGGACAATATCTGCTCAGGCGCCCCGATTCCGGCCCCCTTTGCCTGCGAACCCATGCCGCTGCGTGAGGGAATCTCCGCCTTCCTGAAACCGTAGCCATCAGAATTTGCAGCGCTATTGTGTCATGATCGAGTTTTCCACAGGGGGGGGAATTCCTGTGGATCAATACGGGGATAACGGGGCGCGGACTGGGGCGAAACAGCCTCATGCAGGGGCAAACGCGTTTGTCCACAGGGCCAAGATTATCCCCAAAATCTGTGGAATTTTCCGTGGACAACTTCCACAGAGAATTTCCTTCCCCTTGAAATCACGTCTGTTTAATTACAATGCACAATTTTTAATCAGCTGTGGTTATCCACACCACGGGGACAAACACGGCCAAATTGTGGACAACCCTGTGGATCACTGCGCTCACATACAGAAATTTCCGTATTCACAACACCTTACCAACCAGGGTCTGAGATTCGGCGACAAACGCTTCCAATTGCACAGTCAGCAGGGCGCCGGATTGAGCGGTCTGCGCGCCACGAATGCGCACGGGCAGAAAATCGCGCCGCTTGCCTGTGGCCATCCCCGCCTGATCCACCGTCTCCACCAGCACTTCGCACGCCCCTTCGGCCAGCGCCCGTTCCGCCGCCGCCTGTAGATGCCCCGCGCCCGCGACAATCAACGCCTCGGAGCGGCGCTTCATCTCGCTATCAGCCACACGAAAGCGTTGGGGAATCTTCTGCGCCGGGGTATTGGGGCGATCGGAGTAGCGAAACACATGGGGCATGGCCAGGGGAATCGCCTCCGCCAGCGCCAAGGTCTGGGCGAAGGCGTCGTCATCCTCGGTGGGAAAACCGACGATCAGATCGGCGCCGAAAACCATGTCAGGACGCACATGGCGCAACGCCGCCACTTTGCGCAACACCAAGTCGCGGTCATACACGCGGTGCATGCGCTTGAGGATGCGGTCGTCGCCGGACTGAATCGAGAGGTGCAGATGGGGGCACAGCGGTGACGAGGCGTCGGCAAATAGGGCGATGAGGGCCTCGTCGATATCCTCCGGGTCGATGGAGGAGAGACGCAGTCTCTTTAGCCCTGGCACAGCCATGAGCTGTTCACACAGCGTAGCCAAACCCGACTCGAGCCCCAAATCGGCGCCATAGGCGCCCAGATCGATGCCGGTGAGCACCAACTCGCCAAAACCCTGCGCCACAAAGGCGCGCCCCGCCTCCAGCGCCGCTTCCAGCGACAACGAACGGCTGGGGCCGCGCACCCCGGGGATTAAACAGAAGGTGCAGCGTTTGTCGCAACCATTCTGAATTTGCAAAAACGCCCGCGCACGACCGCCAAAGCCCGGCGCATCGGGATTGATGGCGGCATCGGCAGCCAGTGGTGGAAACGGCCCGCTGGACTCCGCGAAGGGATCGCCCACGCGAATGGGCGCGTCGGCGTCGGCGCGGGCCAGATGCGCGGCCAGGTCCAGCTTCTCCTGGTTGCCCAACACCAGATCCACCCCCTCAATGGCGGCCAGGGTCTCCGGCGCGCGCTGGGCATAACAGCCGGTCACCACAATGCGCGCGCCCGGGTTCTCGCGCTGGGCGCGACGAATCAGACGTCGGGCTTGGCTGTCGCTGGCGTGGGTCACCGAGCAGGTGTTGATCACCACCACCTGCGCCGCCTCGCCCTCGGCGGCGCGGGCAAAGCCCGCCTCAGCGCACGCGGCGTCCATCACCGCGCCCTCATACTGATTGACGCGACACCCCATATTGATCACCCGCGCGCGCCCTTTGGCGCCGGGGGGAACGAACTTCATCTTGACGCCGTTCACGACATCCCCTAACCTGCTATTCGCTTTTTCTTCATGTCCACTCAACGCTGTCGCCGACGCCGCGCTAGGTCCTCGACGGACCGCCTACGGGATGTTTTCGCATGACCTTGGCGCTACGCAACGGGTTCTCCCCCTTCGTCCAGAACCTGCTGGATGATCTCAACTGGATCATCGGGCCGATTCATCTGGTCGGCGGCGGGCTGCGCAACGCCCTGCAACACCATTTCATCTCCGCTGAGCTGGACATCCTGGTGGACAAGCCCTTGGAGGAGTGCCGTCGCCTGCTGCTGGACGCCGGTTACAGCTCGGCGGTGATGGGCGGCAAGGAGAACCAACTGCTGCTGCCCCTCAAACGGCGCGAAAACCCGCAGACCATTCAGATCAGCCGTCTGCGCGCCCGCCCCGGGGTCACCCCCAATGTGGGCGAGGATCTGGCCCATCGCGACATCACCGTCAACGCCATGGCCTACTGCTGGCCCGACGGCCCCCTGGTGGACCCCTTCAACGGGCGCCAGGATCTTTCGCACAACCGCATCCGCTTGGTCAATGGCGTGCTCACCCTGGCCAATGCGCCGTTGCGGGCGATCCGTTTCTTCCGCTTCACCATACAGCTGGGCGGCGATCCGATCCCCGAGGATCTGACCCGCTGCGCCGAAACCGACCTGACCAACGTGCGCGGCGAGTGGCTGCGCGGCGAGACCGACCGCATCTTCTCCCTGCCATTGCAGGATGAGCGTTCGCGTCAAATTCTATTCGACCTGTTCTCCTGCACCTTGGGGCGCTCACTGCTGCCGGAGTTGTGGATTCTCAAACAGTGGCCGGAGCAACCCGGCGCCGAGCAGAGCGCGTGGAAGAACACCCTGCTAACCATGCTGCACGTGCCCCACGCCATTGATGGCGAAGAGTTCTCCGCGTTGGATCTGCGTTGGGCGGCGCTGCTGCATCAACTGGGCAAGCCCCAGGGCGCGCGCTATAACGCACAGGGCGATTTGACCGGCTATGGCGGCTACTGGGACAACTCCGCGCGCATCGGCGCCCAGGTGCTGGAGCGTCTGCAGTTCTCCAAACGGCGTCAGCGCCGCATTCTCAATATCATCCAATATCTCGAAGTGGGGCTCTCGCCCACCGAACGCACCTTGCGGCGTCTGGCGCAGAGCCAAGCGCCGCTGGAGGCGGTGTTCCGGCTGAACTACGCCAAGGCGCTCAGCGCCGATGATCTTACCCCCGAGGCGCGCGCGGGGGTGGATGAAGAGTACCAACGCGCCATGCGCCGCTGTAGTGCGGCGCGCCGCCATATCAACCGTCTGCAACCCACCGATTTGGCGCTCTCCGGCGGCGAGATGGTGGATATCGTACGCGCCGCCCCCGGCCCCTGGATCAGCCGCTTGCAATCCTATCTGGTGGACTGGGTGAGCGAAGACCCCAAACGCAATAAAAAACCGCTGCTGGCCGACGAAGTGCGCAGTTGGCTGCTGGAACAGTCAGACCTGTTCACCTGATCAGCGTTCCCCACTTAAGGCGCTGGCCCCGATTTGTCGGGGCTCCACGCCGAAACGTCAATTCCACATTTCCATCAGATGGTGATCTGCCGCCGCCCGTCGTCGGAGCCGTGATCCTGCCGTGTGCGCGAGAGCAGATAATCGGTGACGATATCGATGGCCTGTTCGGGCTTGTCCACCAGGTGGAACAGCTCCAGATCGTTCTTATCGATGCAGCCGGCGCCCAGCGCGCGCTGTTTCAGCCAGTCGACCAATCCGCCCCAATAGTCGCTGCCATACAGAATAATGGGGAAGCGGGTGAGTTTGCCGGTCTGTTGCAGAGTGAGGGATTCAAACAACTCATCCAGAGTGCCGAAGCCGCCGGGAAAGATGATGATGGCGTCGGCGTACTTGGCGAACATCAGTTTGCGCACGAAGAAATAGCGGAACTCCAAACTGATGTCCTGAAACTTGTTGGCGGTCTGCTCAAACGGCAGGCTGATATTCAGACCGATGGAGTTGCCGCCCTTTTTGAAGGCGCCGCGATTGGCCGCTTCCATAATGCCAGGCCCGCCGCCGGTAATCACCGAGACTCCTTTGGCCGAGAGCTTGGTTCCGATGGCCTTGGCGGCTTTATAATAGGCGTCGCCTTTAGACAGCCGCGCGCTGCCGAAGATGGTGACCACCGGTTCGGTGCCCAACGCGCGCAGGGTTTCGATGCCATCGATCAACTCCGCCTGAATACGGAAGATGCGCCACGCTTCGGAAGTCTTGAGTTCGTCCGTCACCGCCAGCTCCTTGTCAGCCATGATAGCAGCTCATTGAGATGTCAAATCGGGTTGTTCGGGCGATTGTGCCGCCGCGCCCCCCTTAGGGCAAGGCCCCATCGTTCTGGCGGGGAATCCAGTGCCGCCAGCCGCGCATGAGGGGAAAATAGAGCCCCACGCGAATGGGGCGCTGCGGCTCCAAACGCCGCAGCAGACGCGCATACCCCTCCAGTTGCGCCCGATAGCGCTCGGCTTCGTTATCCAGAAACCCTTGCGGGTCGCCCCCCTCGTGGGCGCCGGTTTTGAAGTCGATGATCCAGCGCGCGCCCTCGGCGTCGATGAAGGTGCGATCCACCACCATGCGCTGGCGCTTGCCATCGATCACGCCGGTCAAATCCCACTCCGAGCGCGCCGCCTCATGGCTGGGATCGAGAATCCAGCGCCCAACGGGATCTTCAGCGCAATTTTCGATAGCGGCGACGCACTTGGCCACCGCCCGCTCCAGCTCATCATGGGGCGCGCCCAGGGCGCGCAGTTGTCGCTCGATGGCCGCCTGCGCCGCGCCGCCGCCCTGATCGCGCCAGGCATCGACGCCCACTTCAGCCAGTCGCCGCAACGCCCCATGGGCCGCCACCCCCACCAGACGCGCCGTCTCACTGGCCCAATCGAACGCCACCGGCTCGGCGTCGGGCTCAACGCTGGCGGTGACGCTCTGCTCGGGCAGTTCGACATCATCGGCCAACGGCGGCGGCGTCCAGCAAGCGGGCAAACGCGCCAATGTCTGCGACAGCGCGGGCGCAAGCTGCTGAAGCGGGACGCTCGGCGGATCCAGCGGATCCAACGGCTCCAGATTGTCGGCATCGGGCTCCTCGGGCCAGATCAAGCTCTGCGCCGCCGCCTCGTCGGTGAGAGCGGGCCACAGCAGCGCCAGGAAGGAGCCATTGGCCGGTATGCCCTCGCCGCTCTCGCCCAGCGCCGGGGCCTGTCCCAGCAAGTGCAGTCGACGCCGCGCGCGGGTGGCGGCCACATACAGCAGTCGCCCGGCTTCAAACGCCCCCTTCTGCCGCTCCAAACGGGTCAGATGGGCGTAGAGCGGATCCTCATCGCCGCCCACGCGCTTGATGGGGGCCAGCAGCAGCGCCGCGTCACGACTGGGCCGCTCGGCCCACTGCAACAGCTCCGGCTCGCCGCGATAGGGGGTGCGCGACAGCCCCGGCACGATGACGCAATCGAACTCCAGACCTTTGGATTTGTGAATGGTCATCAGCTGCACGCGCACATCCGGTCCGTCATCCACCGCAGCGAACAGACTGGCCATGCGCTCGGTGAGCAGCGCCTCCTGCGGCATCGCGCCGCCCTCCTCCAGTTGATCCAGCAGGTTCAGATAGGCGTCGATATCGGCCAGTTCACGGGCGTCGCGCAAACACGCCTCGCCGCCCAATGCGCGCCAGACGCTCAGCAACCAATCGCGCAGACGTCCGCGCCGCCGCGACGCGCCTAACGCCTGCGACAGCACCGGCCACACTCGCGCCAAACGCGCGCGGGCATCGTCACTGAGCCCCGCCAGCCGCTCCCAGCGCGCCAATTTCTCCGTAATGCAGCCGCGCGGCCCGGCGTCTCCCCCCGCCAGCAGATGTAGATCCGCCAGTTGCAGGCCACACCATGGCGCGCGCAAGAGCGACAACCACGCCACCCGGTCGCCCCGGTGCAGCAGGGCGCGGGTGAGCGCCAACATATCCAGAATCCACGGACGATTGGCCAGCGCCTCGATCTCCACCGCGCGGTAGCGAATCCCCGCCTGTTTGAGTCCGGCGGCAATGGCGGCCAGGTGCGGGCGCGCCCGCGCCAGAATGGCCACCTGCCCCTCGGGGAAGTCCGCCAGCGCCTGTTGCGTCAACGCCACCGCCTGCCGCGCCTCGTCCTGAGCGTCTGTTGTCAGTCGCACATCGGCGCTGGCCAGGGGGTCGGGGGCGGCGCCGGGGGGCTCGAAGCAGGCGGCGCGGGAAAAGGGCGCCGCGCCGCGCTCCACATCGGCCTCCTCGGGCATGACGCTGACAAAGGCGTAGTTGACCCAATCCACCACCGCGCGCCGGGAGCGGAAATTGACCGTCAATTGCAGCGGATGCAGCTCGATGCCGCCCAAGCGCCCCGGCGTGCGCCCGGAGACGTCGAACAGACTCAGAAACAGCCCCACCTCGGCCTCGCGGAAGCGGTAGATGGACTGCATCGGATCGCCCACCAGAAACAGCGTGCGCCGATCCTCCGGCGTCCACTCGGCGGTAAGGCGCTCCAACAGGCGGTACTGCGCATGAGAGGTGTCCTGGAACTCATCCACCAGAATGTGCTGCAGCGCGTGATCGAGCTTGAGGGCCAGATCGCTGGGATTGTCCAGATCGCCCAGAGCGCGGCTGGCGCTTAAGGAGACCTCAGCGAAGTCCACCGCCTCGCGCTGGGCGAAACTCAGGGTCAGATAGCCCGCCGCCATCACCATCAACTGACCCAGCGCCGCCAGCACCTCCCACTGCGACGCCTCATAGCGGGTGGGCGGCAGTCTGCGCGCCTCATCCAGACGTTCAGCCAGCTCCGCGTCGCCATCCAGACGCTCCAACAGCGTCAACATGCGCGCCTTCATCTCCTTGAACAGCGCCTTCTGCTGCGCATTGGCGCCGCTGCTGGCGGCGGGGAAACCCTCGCGCTTGGTCACCTGACGCCGCCACGTCCCGGCCTGGGTCAGCAGCAGATTGGCCAATCCCGCCCACGCCGTCGCCATGCTGGCATCGGCGTCCGGCAGGGCGATGCGCTCGCGCCACGCGCTCAGTTGCGTAGCCTTCTCTTCCGGCGCGTTGAGCGCGGCAAATCGCGCCAGAGCGCACACCTCCCGCTCCAGGGTGCGGGGCACAGCCGCGCGCAGGGCGTGCAGCGACTCGCGCACCACTGCCTCCACCGCCTGCTCCAGAGCGGCGCGCTCCAACTGCCCATCCACCACATGGCGCAACCACTGTTCACGGCTGGAGAGCATGCGCGCCAGCATCGCCTCAGCGCGATTGACGTCGCCATTGAGATGCGCCAGCACCCGCCGCGACGCCTCACGCCGCGCCCCGTCCGGGTCCGATGCATGGCGCAGCGCCGCCCCTGCCGCCTCACGATAGAGCGCGCCGGGGTTGGTCTCGACGCCCAAAGGCCCGCCAAAACGCGACAGCACCGGCATGCGCTGCGCCAGCGACAGACACAGCGCGTCGATGGTCATCATGCGCAGCCGTTGCGGATTGTCCAGCAAGCGCCAACCACGCTTTGTATTTTGCTCCAGCGCCGCCCGCGCCAGGCTCCACAGTTGGCGTTGGTAATCGGACTCCGGCGGCGTGTTCTGATCGGCGGCGGCGTGCAGCGCCTCCAGCACCCGCGCGCGCATCTCGGCGGCGGCTTTGCGGGTGAAGGTGATGGCCAGAATCGCCTCCGGTTCAGCCACCCCCGCCAGCAGTCGCAGCACGCGCTGGGTCAACAGACCGGTCTTGCCAGAGCCCGCCGGGGCCTGCACGATGAACGAGCGCGACGGCTCCAGGGCGGCGCGCCGCGCCGCGCTATCTTCGGGTTCAAACCCCATCGCCATCCTCCTGCTCTGCACTGGCCGCATCGGCGCCGCGCAGTTGATCCACCCGACACAGCGTCTGCAAACCGCAATAGAGGCACGCCGACGGCTTGATGGGATCCACCGCCGCCGCCCCGCTGGCAAAGGCGTCGGCCAAGCGGATCAGCACATCCCGCCACGCCTGCAACTGCGCCTGCCAACTCTCGGCGCGCTCACTATATTGGGTCTGCTCAAGCGCCTTGCCGCCGGGGATCGCGTCGCTGTGGGTAAGAATCGCCTGAAACCGCTCATTGCCCGGGCGCAACTGGCCAAACGCCGCGCCGCAGATGGGCCCCAACTCATGGGCGAAGGCGGCGTAGAGCGGCAGTTGCGGATCCGCCGGACGCGGGCCGAACCATCCGGCGGGGGAGCTGAGTCCGGTCTTGTAGTCGATCACCAGCGCCTCATCGCCGTCGAGACGGTCCACCCGGTCGAGCCGCGCGCGCACGTTGAGGGGTCCCACCTGCAGCGTCAACGGCAGCTCCAACCCAGTCACCGTGAACGGCTCCATGCGCTGACGTTCGCCATCCAGCCAGTTCCGCAACAGGTGAATCAAGCGACCGCGCTCCAGATCGGTCACCGCCTCCCACCACGCCGCATCCTCGCCGCTCTCCAGACTCTCGGCCAGCACCTCGCCCACGCACACCACGATGCGCTCCAGCAGAGCCACATCGTTCAGCGCGGCCAACCCGGCGCTGTCACGGGTGACGCGCCAGAAGCGATCCAGCGCGCGATGGGCGAACTGCCCACGCCGCCGCGCATCCGGGCCGCTGCCGGGCTCCTCCAGCGACTCGGCGCGCAATCGGTAGCGGGCAAACGCCTGAAACGGGCACTGGGATTGGGATTGAAACAGCCCCGCCCCGCCCGGCGCATTCAACTGGGCATCGAACGCGGGCGCCTGCATATCCTCGAAGCTCTCCAACGGCGCGCCCAGATAGCGTTCCACATCCGGCGCATCCGCATCTGCGTCCGCGTCCTCCAGCGCCAGATGCGCCACTAACGGGCTCACCCGCAGCGGGCGATCCTCTTCGCTCACCGACCAGCTCACCACCACCTGCGGCGCGCAGGTGAGCAAGCGCTGGGTGATCACCTCGGCGTAGTCGCGCTCACGGGCGGCGGAGGCGCGCGGCATCTCCCACTGCCGTTGCAGCGTCAGCGGCAGGTAGGGGTTGGGATCGGGCGGCGGCGGCCACGCCTCGTCGATCATGCCGACGATCCACAGCGCATCGAACTGCTCGCCCGCCGCCTCCAGCAAGCCCATGGCCTGGGCCTGGGCCAAGCCGCCGTCAGGCTGAAAATCGCGCTCGTTGGCCAGACGGGTTAATTGACTCAGCGCCGTATGCAGATCGACAGCGCCGCTGACGTCATCCAGCGCGCCCATGGCGCTCAAGCACTGCCCCCAGGCGGTGACGGTCTGATGCTCGGCGCTGTCCAGGGAGCGGTCATCTCCCGGCCAGCCCAGACGCGCCAGTGTGCGGGAAAACACCCCCGCCCACGCCGACGGACGCCGCGTCTGACGCAGACCGCCCATCTCCTCGGCTTGCAGCGCGGCGCCGAATCTCTCATGCAGTTGCGGACAGGAGGCGGGCGCGAAGCCCGCGCCGTCGCTCAAGGCGCGCAGCAGACCATCCGGCCGCATGGCGCGTCGGCCCAATCTGCGCAGACGCGCATCCAACAGCGCGCGGCGCTCCGCCTCGCGCAGACCGCCGGGAAGGAACGGCGAGCGCAAAAACGCCCCCACGCGGGCTATGGAGGCATCGCCAAAGCAGAGACGCAGCCCCAACAGCGCATCGTGGGCCGCCGGGTAGTCTGACAATGGACGCCCGGCGGAGATATTCAGCGGCGCATCTGCGGGGTCCACCCCTTCATATCGACTGTGCGGGCGCAGAATCTCCCAGGAGAGGCGGCGTAGCGGCTCGGCGATGGCGGGCAGATTGGGCGCGGCAATGCCGATGCGCGCTGCGGGGTTATCCAGCAGCGTGCGCCGAGTCCACTGCAGCGCGGCGCGCAGCTCCGCCTCCAACCCGCTACACGGGATGCAGCGCGCCTGCGCATCGGCCAACGCATCGGCGCGCCAGGTTTCCACCACCACGCCCAGCGCCGTGAGGGTCTCGAAGTAAAATCCCTGCATCTGCGGCGTCAGTTGGTCGAAACCAGCCAGGATCAGCCGCTTGGGCAGCATGGGGGGGGTGATGCGCCCAGCCAGTTCATCGGCCAACGCCGCGCTGGGCAACCAGCCGCGCTCGGCGCACAGAGCGTCGAACTCCGCCGCCCAGAAGCGAAACGCCAGCACATCCGGCTCGTCATAACCGGTTAGATCGTCCAGGCTGCGACGCCACTGGCGCAACAGGCCCCAGGCGCGCATCACCCCGCGCGCGGCCACCGCAGGCTTGAGCAATGGATAGCGCGACTGATGCGCCGCGATCACCCCCTCCCACGCCAGCGACTCGCGCGAGGCGTTGAGCAATAGCGGCAAGCCGACAGCCTGCGCCTGAATGCCATCACGCTCCTCCAACTCCCGCCACAGCGTCTCCAACCAGGCGTTTTGCGGCAGGATGCGCGGGGTCTCCCACACGCTGTCGCCCTGGATCTGACGCATCTGCGCATAGCGTTCGTGCAGATGGCGGGCAAGCCGTCGGTTGACCGTCACCACCAGCGTTTGCGTGTCGCCAACACTCTGTAACAGCGCTTGATAGGCGTTCATGATTCTCTGCGCGCGCGCAACTTTGCGCGCGATGGGATATTGGCCATTTTCCACATCGGGGATTTTCGCTATCCTTTTTCTATGACTCCTCCCGCACAGCATAGCCCGGCGATGCCCACGCGCCAATGGACCGCCAATATCGACCCCCAAGCACACCGGTCGCGGCGGCGCATGCTGCTTGTCGTCAGCGTGGCGATGCTGCTCCATGCCGCGCCTGTGCACGCCGCCACAGAGCAATCTGGCGTCGCCGCCAGCACTCCTACACAGGATCTGGACGGCAACGGAGGAAACACGCCGTTGGACTCCCAATGGGTCTGGCGTCTACTCCACAGCGGACAGGATGAGGAGGCCAAGCGACAACTGCGTCGGCAGCTGGACGCCTTCTCCGGTCTGGACGCCGTCTCGCAAAGCCATCGGCATCAGGCGCAAACGCTGCTTTCCCTGCTCTCTTCGGCAAAGCAATCCGCCGGGGCCGTCGGCGGTCAAACCGATACGTCTGTGGATTCAGCGCAATCCGTGGATTGGCATGAGCAGTCGTGGGGGATAAATTCTCGCAGCGCCATACAGACCCAAGACTATGACGCCGCGCTGGCCAATCTCACCCGCAAGCGGGACGCCCTGCGGCAGCAGATGGGCCAGGACCATCCACTGCTCACGCCGATTCTCGAAGCCATGGCGGAGATTCAATCGGCGCGCAACGAGGATGAAGCGGCGCTGGCCTTGCGCGAACGGCTGACCGGCATGGTCCGGCGCACCCTGGGTCCCAACCATCCGGCGTTTGCTCTGGCGCTGGAGAAGCAGGCGGACGTGCTGTGGAAAATGCAGCGTTTGGAACACGCTGAGGTAATCTATGGCATGGCGCTGGCGATCTTCATGAAACAGCCCGGCCCCTACCACCGCAGCCGGGTGCGTTTGCACATGAAAGTGGCCGACACCCTGATCGGGCGCAAACAGTACGGCAAAGCGATGGACAAACTGCGCGTGGCCATGTCCATGGCTGAAAACGTGCTGGGCGGCGCCAATCCCGAGCTTTCCCCTATTCTGGGGCGCATGGCTCAGGCGCTGCAATCCAGCGGCGACGCCCAGGCCGCCCACGAAGTGTTGTTGCGCGCCGAACAGATTGCGCAACATACGCCGGTGCAGGTCAAGGGCGATAGTCCGGCCTACCTGATCAGCAAAGCGGATTATCAATTCGAAGCACAGCAGTTCAAAGCGGCGCAAAGTCTGTATGAAAAGGCGCTCAACCTCTCCTCCCCGGAAAAAACGCCGCCACACATCACCGCCTATCTACAAGAGCGCATCGCCGCCACCCTGGCCGCCCAGTTCAAATGGCGCGCCGCCGAGCGGGTGCAACGCCAGGCCACGCAAACCTGGGTGCTGCTGGTGGGCGCGGGCGACCCGGCCACCCAGCAGGCGCAGGCCACTCATGCCGACTATGTGCGCGTGCTGCACGATCTGGCGCCGCAGCAACCCGCCCTGCTCAAACTCCGACCCACCATTCAGCTCACCCAGAAGCGGCTGGCGGCCATCGGCATCGACCCCGGCCCGGTTGACGGCATTCCCGGACCGAAGACGCTGCAAGCGCTGCACACCTTCACCCAGCGCATGGGGCTGCCGCCCACCGGCAAATTGACCCTCACCTCCCTAGCCGCTCCGCTGGCGCATCTGCCGCCGGTGGGCAAGCGGCGATAGGCTTTCCCAGCGCCACGAACTCTCTGTATTCAAACCCGTTACAGCACTCATTTCCGGCGCCGTGAATAAAATTCTCAGCGGCGTCATGGATGCTTGGCGCAACGCCTGCGCCAGAGTATCGTGAAGTCGTCGTCCATGTTCGGCTTCAGGGCCCAAAGGAGATCACTGCGCGCCATGAGCGCCTCGGTATTACGCTTCGGTCAACACCGCGTGCAGGGCCGCGCCGCCGTCCGCTTCAAATACGATTGCGTCCAGACGCGCCTGGATCATCTGTACCAGAGCGATCCGCTACGCCTGCTGTTTCCCCTGCCCGAGCGCGATGAACCACTGACCACGGTTCTCACCACCACCTCGGGAGGGCTGGTGGGCGGCGATGAGCTGGATATCGAAATCACCACGCTGGCGGGCGCCCAGGGATTGGCCATGGCGCAAGCGGCGGAGAAGATCTATGGCTCCAATGGGCCGGATTGCAACGTCACCCTGCGTCTGAACGCCCATGATGGCGCACGTTTGGAGTGGCTGCCGCAGGAGAGCATTCTGTTTGATCAAGCCCGCTTGCGACGTCATACCGATCTCTACACGGCGGGCTCGGGGGAGATTCTCGCCGGAGAGATGTTGACCTTTGGCCGCATGGCCATGGGCGAGCGGGTGCGCAGCGGGCTGGCGCGCGACGCTTGGACGTTGAGCGATGACGCCGCTGTAGTGTGGCGCGATGCGCTGCATATGGAGGGCGATGTGGCGGAGATTCTGGCCGATCCGGCCTGCTTTGATGGCGCCCAGGCGGCTGGGAGTATTGTGCATGTGGGGCCGGATTATGTTGCGACGGCGCGGGAGATTCTGGCTCAATTGAAACTCCCCGAAGAGGTACTGGCCGCCGCCGGGCGAGTGGCCGAGCGGGTGAATCTAATCCGCTGGCTGGGGCGGGACGCCCAACAGATGCGCAAAGCCTATGGCGCGTTCTGGAAGGCGTATCGGCATCAGGTGTGGCAACGGCCCGAGAAGCTGCCCAGACTGTGGGAAATTTAAGCGTCAATCCGGTTGAGAAATCCCACTCTGACTCGATTGTGCACGCGGAGTAAAACTAACGAGGGTCCAGGGAAATCATTTCCCTGGCGGGTTGAGGGCGGAGCCCTCATGGGTCCAGGGCAAAGCCCTGGCCGGGTCTGGGCCGGAGGCCCAGTCTCTTAAAGCATACTATTTTTCCAATTCGGAGCCCCCGCATGCATCTGTCACCACGAGAGAAGGACAAACTGCTGGTCGCCACCGCCGCCATGGTGGCGCGTCGCCGCCTGGAGCGCGGGGTGAAGCTCAACCACCCGGAGGCGGTGGCGCTGATCACCGACTACGTAGTGGAGGGCGCGCGCGACGGTCGTAGCGTGGCCGACCTCATGAGCGCCGGGGCCACTGTGCTTACCCGCGAACAGGTGATGGAGGGGATACCGGAGATGATTCACGAAATCCAGGTGGAAGCGACATTTCCTGACGGCACCAAGCTGGTCACCGTGCACAACCCCATTCGCTGATTGGAGCCCGCCATGATTCCTGGAGAAGTGATTGCCGCCGAGGGCTCCATCACCCTCAACGCCGGACGCCAAACCCTCACCCTGAGCGTGGCCAACAGCGGCGACCGCCCGGTGCAGGTGGGCTCCCACTACCACTTTTCTGAGACCAATCCGGCGCTGCAGTTCGACCGCGAGGCGGCGCGCGGCTATCGGCTCGATATTCCGGCGGGCACGGCGGTGCGCTTCGAACCGGGGCAGACTCGCGACGTCACCCTGGTGGCGCTGGCCGGAACGCGCACCGTTATCGGCTTCAACGCCCGCGTGGACGGCGCGCTCTAGGAGGAACGCCCATGGCTTTTGAGATCGATCGCGCCGCCTACGCCGCCATGTTCGGCCCCACCGTGGGCGACAAGGTTCGCCTGGCCGATACTGAACTGTTCATCGAGGTGGAGGAGGACCGCACCCTCTACGGCGAAGAGGTCAAATTCGGCGGCGGCAAGGTGCTGCGCGACGGCATGGGGCAATCCCAGGCCAGCCGCGCTGATGGCGCCGTGGACACGGTGATCACCAACGCGCTGATTCTGGACCACTGGGGCGTGGTCAAAGCCGATGTGGGGATTCGCGACGGACGCATCGTCGCCATCGGCAAGGCGGGCAACCCGGATATTCAGCCGGGGGTGGATATCATTGTCGGTCCAGGCACCGAAGCCATCGCCGGGGAAGGACGCATCCTCACCGCTGGCGGCATCGACGCGCATATTCACTGGATCTGTCCACAGCAGATTGAGGACGCGCTGCATTCTGGGGTTACCACCATGCTGGGCGGCGGCACGGGTCCGGCGGAGGGCACCAACGCCACCACCTGCACCCCCGGACCGTGGCACATCGCGCGCATGCTGCAGGCTGCCGAAGGGCTGCCGGTCAATCTGGGCTTCTTCGGCAAGGGCAACGCCTCGCGCCCCGACGCCCTGCGCGAACAGGTGGCGGCGGGCGCCTGCGGTCTCAAGCTGCACGAGGATTGGGGAACCACCCCCGCCGCCATTGATCAGTGTCTGGCCATCGCCGACGCCATGGATATTCAGGTCGCCATTCACACGGATACCTTGAACGAGTCGGGGTTTGTAGAGAACACCGTGGCGGCGTTCAAAGGGCGCACCATCCACGCCTTCCACACCGAGGGCGCAGGGGGCGGCCACGCGCCGGACATCATCAAACTGTGCGGCTACGCCAATGTGCTGCCCTCCTCCACCAACCCCACACGCCCCTATACGGTCAACACCATCGACGAGCATCTGGATATGCTGATGGTGTGTCACCATCTGGATTCACGCATCCCCGAGGATGTCGCCTTCGCCGAATCGCGCATCCGTCGCGAGACCATCGCCGCCGAAGATATTCTGCACGATCTGGGCGCCTTCTCCATGATCGCCTCGGACTCCCAGGCCATGGGGCGGGTGGGCGAAGTGATCATCCGCACCTGGCAGACCGCCGACAAAATGAAACGTCAACGCGGCGCCCTGCCGGAGGATAGCGTAGGCAACGACAACTTCCGCGCCAAACGCTATATCGCCAAATACACCATCAACCCCGCCCTCACCCACGGCATCGCCCAACACGTGGGCTCGGTGGAGGTGGGCAAACTGGCGGATCTGGTGCTGTGGAAGCCGATGTTCTTCGGCGTCAAACCGGACATGGTGCTCAAGTGCGGCACCATCGCCTCGGCGGCCATGGGCGACCCCAACGCCTCCATCCCCACGCCGCAGCCGGTGCATTACCGCCCCATGTTCGGCGCGTTTGGGCGCTCGCTCACCCACAGCTCGGTGGTCTTCGCCTCGGCTGCGGGAATCGATGCGGGCATCGCACAGCAGTTCGGCTTGTCGAAAACACTTCTGGCCGCCTCCGGCTGTCGCACGGTAAGCAAGGCGTCCATGATCCACAACTGCTATGCGCCGACCATGGAGGTCAACCCGGAGACTTATGAGGTGCGCGCCGACGGCGTGCTGCTCACCTGCGAACCGGCCCAGGAGTTGGCCATGGCGCAGCGTTACTTCCTGTTCTGAGGCGGTCATGAGCGAACAGCGACGGGCGGTGGCGGTGGCGCGGGCGGGCCAGTGGGACGCCGCACGGCAGCGCGGCGTCATCACCCTGCCCTTTGATCAGCGCTACAAACGCCGTCTGCGCATGCAGGATGATGCGGGCGAGGCGTTTCTGCTGGACCTGGAGCGCGCCACCCTGATGGGGGACGGCGACGCGCTGGAGCTGGCCGACGGTTCCGGTTTTCTCCTTATCCGAGCCGCCGTGGAGCCGGTGGCGGAGATTGCGCCGAGCTCGCAACAGGAGGCGGCGCGCCTGGCGTGGCACATCGGCAATCGGCACACCCCAGTGCAGGTGCTGTCCGATGGCCGTCTGCGCATTCTGCACGATCCGGTGTTGATTCACATGCTCACCGGCTTGGGGGCGCAGATCTCTGGGGCCGAGGCGCCGTTCTCGCCGGAAGGGGGCGCCTATGGCGGCGGCGGCATCGGCGCCGGTCACAGCCATGGCTCTTCCCAGGGCAGGATTCACGAACATCCCCACTCCCATGATGACCACGCCCACCCGCATACTCATGGCGATCATGACCACGCCTGAGCCCAACACCCTCTATGCCCTGATGACGTGGCTGTCGCCAGCGTTTCCGGTGGGGAGCTACACCTACTCCCACGGCTTGGAGCAGATGGTGGAGGTGGGTCGGGTTCATGACGAGGCGAGTTTGGAGGCGTGGGTGGGCGGCGTGCTGCGCTTCGGCGCCGGACGCAACGACGCCCTGCTGCTGCGTCAGGCGTGGCGTGCGGCGGATGTCGGCAGTCTGGCGGATTTGACCAGCATCACCCAATTCGGCGCCGCGCAACAGCCCAGCGCCGAGCTGC
Source organism: Magnetofaba australis IT-1 (assembly GCF_002109495.1). Lineage (NCBI taxonomy): Bacteria > Pseudomonadati > Pseudomonadota > Magnetococcia > Magnetococcales > Magnetococcaceae > Magnetofaba > Magnetofaba australis. The sequence goes on along the minus strand of NZ_LVJN01000018.1, from coordinate 292,647 downwards.
ATCTGGAGACGAGCGCCCAGGGCGCGGCGTTTGTGAAGTGTCTGTGCGATGCGTGGCCGGATCCGTTCTATCTACAATGGGCGGAACAGTTGCGTCAGATGCGCTGTGAGCCGCCCAACCCGGTGGCGGTGGGCGCGGCGGCGGCGCGGCATGGGGTGGCGCTGGAGGCGTCGCTGCACGCCTATCTGCACGCCCTGGCGGCCAATCTCATCTCCGCAGGGGTGCGCCTGATCCCCCTGGGGCAGAGCGCCGGACAGCGCATCACCGCGCGTTTACAAGCGGTGGTCGCGCTCTGCGTGGCCAATGTTCAGGAGACGCCTGCGGAGGATTGGGGCGGCGCCACCGCCCTCACCGACTGGGCCTCTCTGCAACACGAAACTCAATACACGAGGTTGTTCCGATCATGAGCAGCGTACTGCGCGTGGGCATTGGCGGGCCGGTGGGCTCGGGCAAAACCGCCCTGCTGGATAATCTGTGCAAAGGGATGCGCGACCAATACCGCATCGCCGCCATCACCAACGACATCTACACCCGCGAGGATGCGGACTTTCTCAACCGCTCCGGCGCGCTGCCCCCTGAGCGCATCGCCGGTGTGGAGACAGGCGGCTGTCCCCACACCGCCATCCGTGAGGACGCCTCCATCAATCTGGCGGCGGTGGAGCGTATGATCGCACGCTTCCCGGATCTGCAAGCGGTGTTCATTGAATCGGGCGGCGATAATCTCTCCGCCACCTTCTCGCCCGAGCTGGCCGATATCACGATCTACGTCATCGACGTGGCCGCAGGAGACAAGATCCCGCGCAAAGGGGGACCTGGCATCACCCGCTCAGACCTATTGGTGATCAACAAGATCGATCTGGCGCCCCATGTGGGCGCCTCCTTGGAGGTGATGGAGCGCGACGCCGGGAAGATGCGCGGCGAGAAGCCATTTCTGCTGGCCAACATGAAAACCGGTCAGGGCGTTGAACAGATCATCGCCTTTATTATCCAGAGCGGCGGCCTGTAAGCGCTGAGCCAACACGCACAAAAAAAGGGAGCGGCCTGGGGCGCTCCCTTTTTTTGTTCATCGCAAAGCCGACAATCAGGCAACCGGCATATAGAAACACTCGACAAAGAACGGGCCGTGCTCGATGCGGAAATATTGCTTGATGCTGTTCAAGCTACGGTTGTAGGACATGGCGAAGTTGCTGCCTCGAATCACGTTGGGCGGCGTCAGGTTGATCTCCCCATGCTTTTCGGACAACCGGGACTGCAAACCGCCTGCGACCATATTGGCCAACTCGCCAAAACCGTCACTGGCTTCGGCGTCCATTTCCGTGTACTCCTCGCCGGAAAAGGACGCGGCCAACGCCAGCGCCACATACATCGGGCAGGAGAGATGGATGCCCCCTTTCAGCCCGCCGCTAAAACCCACTGTCGCCGTGGCCTCGGACTCGGGCGGCGTATAGGGTTCAAACTCCGGCTTGGCGATAGCGGGACCTGGAGAGACCTCCAAGGAGAGAAAAGCCAAGAAGATATCGTGTACGGAATCGACAATCGCCTTGGAGATTTCATTCTGCATAGCCGTGCTCCCATGATCTCTAACTTGGATCAATATTGAGCCCAAAGCATACTGCAATGGACTCAAGCCTTCCACCCCTAGATGAGAAAAAACTTGGTTTTAGAAGCAATTAGGCAATAAACACAGCTTTAGAATACTGAATCATCAACTATTTAACGAATAAATCCTGCAAATAGTATGCTACGCGTCGCCCCCCTCCCGCAACGCATTTATGACGCTCTGAACCGGCTCACCCGCTAAAATGGCGCGCGGAGCGGCGCTGACCATGGCCTCGGCGCATGCTTGCCCGACAACTTTTGCAGCCATCTGCACGCCATCGCGCAGAACCGGCTGGCGCTGATTAAACCCATGACCATCACTGGCGATGACATGCGCCCAACCAGACTCCAGAATAAAATCCGCCGTCTCAGCCACTCGCGCGCCAAACGCCCCGGTAATGGAGCCCGCTGTTAGCTGCGTCAGACAACCCAAATTCATAAAGGGTTCCAGCAGTTCGGGATCGTCGCGAAACGTTCGAATACGCTCTGGATGCGCCAGCACCGGGATAAAGCCAGCGCGGACGATCAACTCAGTCCAATAAAGGTCGCCAGCGACCAAACCCTTATGGGAGAACTCCAGTAAGACGTAGCGCGCCTGACCAGATAATCCATTGAGCAGCGGTAGGGTCTCTTTCTTGAGCGCGGGCAGAACACTGGGCGTGAGACGAATCTCAGCGGCGGCGCTCATCTGCAGCGCGATGCCGCGCTCCTGCAAATGGCGCTGCATCACGCTCAAACTGTGACGAATGCGCGGGGCGTCGTTATCAAACACACCGGGCTGAATATGCGGCGTGGCGACAATATGGGTCACCCCATCAGCCTGGGCCATACGCGCCATATTCAGCGCTTGATCCATACTGCGCGCGCCATCATCCAAACCAGGGAGTATGTGGCAATGGAGATCGATCACATCGCTCATGGCGCGCGGTTTCCATATCCCTGCGCCCTTCAAGGCGCCAAAAGTCCATTTTTTTGTCCAACACAGGGTGGCGCGCAGGCGCGTCGGGGTCAAGCAAAACAAATCAAAAAACGGGCTTGCCATAGACAAGCCCGTTTTTTTCAAACCATCCAGGGCGCAACAAGCTTACCCCCTGGATCTGTCTTCACAGCGCTTAGGCCAGGGCTTTGAGCGCAGCTTCGTAGTCGGGCTCTTCCACGATCTCAGGCACCTGCTGCGTGTAGATCACCTTGCCGCTCTCATCGACGATCACCACGGCGCGGGCCATGAGACCAGCCAAAGGACCGTCTACGATGCGCACGCCGTAATCTTCGGCAAAGCCGCGCTTGTGCATTTCGGAGCAGGAGGTCACGCTCTCCAGCCCCTCAGCGCCGCAGAAGCGGGAGTGGGCGAAGGGCAGGTCCATGGAGATGCACAGCACCACCGCGCCGTCCATTTTGTCCACATCGGCGTTGAAGTGACGCACGGAGGCGGCGCACACGGCGGTGTCGATGCTGGGGAAGATGTTCAGAACCACCTTCTTGCCGGCGAAGTCCTTCAGGCTCACATCGGAGAGGTCGGACTTGGTCAAAGAGAACTCGGGCGCAGCCGAACCCACGCTGGGCAGCTCGCCGGAGGTGTTGATGGGGTTGCCTTTCAAAGTGATCTGAGCCATGCCTGCCACTCCTATGGGGTAATCGCATATGTGATTTCAGTGCAGGTCGCCGAACTGTGTGACGAAGCGTTCATGCGACCCATTTGCGAAGGGATACTACGCGACTATTTCCAGCACAGCAACATTTTTGTTGCTGTGCCCACATTTTTTTCTCAAACGTCACTTTCTCAACCACATACCATCCTGCTGCACCCACCAACCACCACGGGCTTGCCCACGCCACTTCTGGGCGAAAACGTCGCGAATGCTCCCCTGCCAGTCGGGATGGCCATTGGCTTGGGCAATCTCCCGATAGAGCGCGGCGCGATCCTGATTCTCCAACGCCACCAGGCGCTCAACGATGCTGCGCTCGCGCAGACTGATGGAGCCGGGATCGCGCAGGACCAGATCGCCATTGGCGAGAATCCCCACCACGCCGCGATCCAGGTAGGGTCTGAGTTGGTCGGCGCGGGCGTGAATGCGATCCTTTACAGCTCGAATGGCGGCAGTCGAGACATTGATATCGGCGCTCTGGGCGTTGGCTGACGGAATCATCCAGTTGGCGGCGGTCACCACCATGTTGCGCAGCAACAGCGCGCCGCTGCCGGGCTTGGCGTCGGGTTTAGCGCCCTGCTCAGGCGATTTGCCGCCTGCGGGATCATCTCCCCACACCTCCTGCACAATGCGTTCGGCGGCCTCTTGCATGGCCGGGGCGGGAAAATAGATATTCACAGTCACGCAGGCGGCCACAAACAGCGTGGCGCCCAGCAGCAGCATATGCAGGGTTTTGCGCATGATTTACTCCTCTTTTTGACGTTCGGCGGCACGCTCGAAGATGCGATCCAGACGCTCAACCATATCCTTCCAGCCAATCACAGAGTTGTGGCTCACCACATCCACGCGCGGCGGGATATAACTGCCCTCCACCAGCAGGTGCTGCCGCTCGGCGCCGCCCAGGCCGGAAAGATGGAAACGGTCATTCTTCAAACGACAGCGTATGCCGATACGGCGATAGCGGTAGTTGTTGAACGCCGAAAGCAGCCCTTGAGTGATGGCGTTGACGCCCCCTCCACCCAGCATATTGAGGTCGTTGATGGCGTCCACGCTGATGACCTGTTGGGTGTTGCTTTCGACGCTGCCAAAGGAGGCGTCGAAGGACACCGGCTCAGCCCCGGCCATGGCCAGATCCTCCACTTCGCCGGAGAGCGTTCCATGCATCGCGCCCACGCCCAAGGCGGCGCTGACTCGACCCAGATCCAGTTGCGAAACCTGCACATCCATACCCCACTCCGGTGTGGGTTGGGTGACGTTACGGGCCCAGATGTTGCGCAAAGAGACGATGCCGCCATACATCTGCAAGCCCGCCTCGCCCTGGAATTTACCCACCCCCCACTGCGAAAGAGTCACCCGCGGAAACTCCAAAAACGCTTTACCTTCCATCGGCTTGGTCAGTTGCAACGCATGACTGACGCGCGTGAGATTCAGGTCGCGGCCGGTCAAACCGAAGCGCGCCTGCGCCGGGCTCTCTGTTTGCGGGAACTCGACCTGAACATTGCTGAGCTTGACGCCGCCACCCAGAAGATCCAACTCCACTTGCTCGCCCAAGCGCAGCAGACGCCCCTCCACAATGGGTTTGAGTCCCATCAGCGCAATGGGCTCTTGACGCCAAATCACACGTTCAATATTCAGTGCGCCAGGATCCCGCGGCAATTTGGGCGGCGCCAGATCGGTGTAAATGGGCAGATCCAGTGAGACGTTTTCCAGCCGCCACTCTTGGCCAGGACCAACAATATAGCCATCACGCAGGCTGAGGCTGCCTTCCAGACGCATCGCCTCGCCAGGCCAGTTCAAGGTCACTTCACCATCGACCTGACCCACCATTTTGGCTTGACGCCACTGGGGATTGACCAACGCCCAGCGATCCTGCAGATAGGTTTTGAACAGCGGCTCCAGGCGCAGTTGGTTCAGCTTTGCCGTCACCCCGGCCGCTTTGGGATCGCGCCAGTTACGACTCTGCAGCGTAAGCTTTTCGATGCTGCGCGCCATCACCCGCAAACGCCCTGACAATGCGCCGTCGGGCAGCAGGGAGATATTGGCGATTGCTTGAGGCTCTTCGGCGCCCAGATCGCCATACCAGCCATCGGCCAGCCATTCGCCTTTCTCAACGCGCATGCTGGTGGAGACTCGGTACGATTTCACCTGCTCGGCCCAGGAGAAGTTTCCATCCCCCGCAGCGTTGACGCCTTGCGCAATCACCTCTGGCGCGTCCCCACGCGCTGGTTGACTCCAGCGGCCGTTACGCAGCCCCCAACTGAACTGACCCTCCCAGTGACTGCCTGGGATATGGCGCTGCAGGAACTCCAACTTGCCTGACAGATCGCCACTGCCCAGATTCCGATCCAGCAGCGCGCCAACGAGAGAGATCTCCAAGGGTTTTTTGGGCTCTGCAGTGAATACCCAGGAGATGTATTTTCTGAGCTTGCGATGGGCGATATGGATCATGCCGCCATCGGCCACAGTGACCTCGGCGCCCAGCGTGCTCACAGCCAGACCATCCAAACGCGCATCCATGGAGACGCCCATGGATTGATACGCGCCATTGCCGGTGCGCACGCGCCATTTGCCCAGCAGATGCGCCTCCAGCGACTCCTCATTCTCTTCCGATAGATCCACTTCGCCATGCCAGAGCATTTCGATGGCTTCGGCTTTGTGATACTTCAAATGCGCGGCGGAGAGCTCAACCCGCGCCCGATCGCCCAGTTCAGCCCCACGGCCATTCAGTTGCAGCGAAACATTCACATCCTGAGCGCGCAGTTGGTCGGAGTGGATGACGTCCGGACCGCTTTTGAGCGACGCCTGCCACTCCGGCGCGCGCGGGTCGCCTTGGGCCACCACATGCAGGCGCCACGGCTTGTGGGTGCGCAGCCTCAACTCCTCCGATGCAGGCGCGCCCAACCACTTGGCCAACTCCATGGGCGCCACGCTGATCAGCGTGGCGTCCAGATGCAGACCCGCCTCCCAGCGTCCATTGAGCTCCAGGCGCCCCAATCCAGCCAATTTGACCTCGGACTCCTGCAACACCCACAGCCCCTTGTCGTACGCCACCACTCCGGTGAGCAGCAGATCCTCTTTGCCGGCATAGGGCGAGCCCACCAGCACAGCGCCCGTCCACTCCACGTTGCGCCGACCCGCGTGCAGAAAGAGTTCGCCGTCGGCGTTCCAGCCGCCAGCGCTGTGCGCGTTTTTCACCCGCAGTCGACCCGATGCTTCAAACGGGATATTGGGCCCGAGAGTAATCTCCATGTGTGTCGAGAGATACCCGGCATCCAGCGGCGCGCCCACCAATGCGCCCAACGGCGCCAAAGGCGCGTCTTCGGCATCGATGTTGAGCATCACCTGTTCACGGCTCCACACCACTTGCGCTGTTATCACGCCGCCGGGGTCGCCCTGACCGGCAAAGATCACCTCACCTTGTCCCTCATCGAGATCATCGCCATAGGCTTCGATGCGGGTAAGCTTCCACTGGGTTTGATTGCGTTTGCTTTTTAGCTGTATCAGGCCGTTGCGAATTTGGAACGTTCGCAGCGCGAAGGGGAGCGCCATGGGCGCCTTACGCCAGTTGGCCTTTTGTGCGCTGGCGCTGTCGTTATTACTGGAAGTGGGAACGATGGAAACGACGGGGTCGTAGAGTTGGAAATTGCTCAACCGGCCGGAAAACAGGTCATGCAGACTCCACTCGACCCTCAGTAGGGCGGCTTCGATATCGGTGCCATGGCTGATAGCGCTCACGCTGCGCATATCCAGCCGCCCCCAGTAGAGATCAAACTCTTCGATATGGATGCGCCAATGAAGTTGCTGCTGCAACTGACCCAAAGCCATATCCCGCGCTTGCGGCTGCAGCATGATCAGCGGCAACGCCGCCGCCAGTACAATCACCAATGCCAACATATAAAATAGAAAACGAAATATTTTCCGGAACAAGCGGCTTGGCATCGGCATCACGTCCAGTGTTTTTTTTGCAACCTGACAAAGGAAACGCGCAACATTATTGTCTCTGACCAGCAACCAAGCGACAAGGTTTTGTAACGCATAGAGTGTCGCAAGGTTGGGCGCAAACGAGCAGTCAGCGCTGATATGCGCGGTGAAAATAGCCGTCAGATGAGGGAATAATAGGTAAACTGGGGAAAAAAAAGAACCCCCTAACCAAATGTGAGGGGGCAACAACAGGTTCGCAGTAGTGGAAGAATTCTTAAAACGGGTCGGTGATGAGTCGACCACGCCCCGGTTTACCGTCACCCACCGGAAGGAGAGGGCTGGATTGGACGAGCCAGCCGACGGTCTGTGTGGGCAACCGCAATATCTAACGGATACCCAATAGATACAGGCGTCAACACAGGGAATGACGACACAGCTATCCGCCGTCAAGTCAGTTGAAGCGCCTGGCGCATTTTTGCAAAAACTCGAATTTCTCGGTGTGCTTCAAGATGTCATTGTAAACATTTTTCCGACAAAAGCCACCGCATAAATTCGAACAGCTGTCAATCGCTGGTCTGAAGAGGCGAAACAACAGCCACAGCAGCACGCCCAGCGCCTACATCATCAGGTAGACCACTACACCCACACACGCCAACCACAGGTTGGTGATGTTGCTCACCACAATATTGAGCACGGCCGCCACGCCATTGCCGCGACGCAACAGCGCCATGGTGGATTTAAACTCCGGCCAACTGGTCAAGGTGGAGAGAACGATGAAGCCGATGACGCCCTTGGGCGCCATGGACTGTTCGGAGGCGAAACTGACCACCGGATCCAGAGCATAACCCGCGCCGATCAGACACAATAAGGCGGGGAAGAACCAGGACTTGCTGATGGCGATATCATCGGTCTCCTCCTCCTGCTCGGGCATGCGACGCAGAAAGAAGTAGACGCTGGCGATGACCACGGCGATGACCCAGAACAGGTAGTGCGCCCGATCCACCAGATAGAAGCCGCCGGCAAAGGTGGCGGTGACCACCAGACAAGAGACGGTGTAAGCGGGATGCACTTTGAGAGTCAGCATCAGCCGCCCGGTCAGAAGAGCGGCCAGAACCAACAGGATGGGGTTCATAAAGTTGGAGCCCAGCGGCGTGGAGGCGGCGAAGAGAATGTCGCCGGTGGCCAGACCCACCACCACCACAATGGCTTCGGGGCCATTGGTGAGAAACCCGGTCAAGGTGCCGATGCCTTTGACATCCTTGAGGGTCTCGATCATCACTTCAACCGAGGCGCCAACCAGAAACATGGTCATCACCACGCCGCCCGCGCCGATGAATGAGAGCGTCAGATCTCCGCCATTGATCGCTGCGGCGCCAAGAAAAAACAGGGCGGTTAGCGCCCATGAGATCATGTCCACTGGGCTGATGGAATCGAGAATAAACTGTCTCATCACGGCGATGACTCCGGCGCAACAGGCGGTGAACGATAAAACCTGTTCTACACCAAGCGCCGCCCCCCGTCCACGTGCAGGATCTCGCCGGTGACAAACGGCGCATCAATCAGATAGCGCATGGCCTGAACCACCGGCGCCACCCCCTCCTCGCCACGCAATGGGGTATTGTGCAGCAGACGCCGCCAGCCGACATTATCCTCATCGTTATTGGGCGGCGCCACGGCCCCCGGAGCAATCAAATTGACCCGCACAGCAGGTGCTAGATCCCGCGCAGCGCCCATCACCCCCATACGCAGGGCGGCTTTGGCGGCGCTGTATGCAGTGTAATTCCCCAACGGGCGCTCGCCCCAGACATCGCCGACATGGATCACCACCCCCTGACCAGCAGAGTGTCGAATGGCTTCCGCAGCTTTAAAGGTCAACCAGAGCGGCCCTTGAGCATTCACCACGAACTGCGCCTGCATCAACTCCCACACGCCGCCATCCGTATCGGTGGGCAGGAACATGCCTGCAGCGTTGATGACAATATCCAGCCGCCCCATCTGACGCAGGGTTTCATTGATGGCGCTCTCAATGGCGGCGGGGTTGCGCAGATCCATCCCCACGGCCAGGGCGCGTCCGCCGCGCGCGATAATCGAATCAGCCTGGGATTGGGCGCGGGACTCCCGCGATTGCGCCGCCAGCACAACAGCAATTCCTTGCGCAGCCAATGCATCACCCATCGCTTCGCCCACCCGACCGCTGGCGCCCACCACCAGAGCGACACGATCCTGTTGCGGCGTCTGAATGGTTTCCACAGATGACTCAGAGGCCTGCGCCAATAACTCTGCGGAGTCTGTCTCAAGCGGGTCGGGGGCTCCTCCAGCACGCAATTCGCTGGGATGTTTATATTTCAATGTGGAGCCGGATTGGGTCCGGCGCACAGGTTCTGGGCGTCGCGGCGCACGCCCTTGCAAGCGCGCCAACAGAGGGTCCCAGGGCGGGATAGGCGCTGGGCGCCCGGCGCGGATTTCACTCAAACGATAGATCGGCCACAACAGTCCAAGAATGAGAATAAACGGCGCGCCGACCACCAGCGCCAGCGCCAGTTTCGCGCCCAGCACAACGCGCGCGCCCGCCGTCAACTCCTCGGGCGGTTCGTAGTCCCACTCCTCTTCCTCTTCGAGGGGCTCACGCTCGGCCATCACGCGCCTCGCGGATGCAGTTTCTCGTGCAGACGCTTCAAACGCTCGTTGGCCACATGGGTATAGATCTCAGTGGTGGCGATATCGGCGTGACCCAACATCATCTGCACCGCGCGCAGGTCGGCGCCGTGGTTGAGCAGATGGGTGGCGAAAGCGTGACGGATGCCATGTGGAGAGAGCGGTTTGACGATGCCCGCATCGGCGGCGCAGCGTTTGACGATGTGCCAGAAATTGTGCCGCGTCATGGCCGCCGCGCGGCGGGTGACGAACAGCGCGCTGCTGCGGCGTCCCCGCAGCAACATGGGCCGGGCGTGTTTCAGATAATCCCGCACCCGATCCAGCGCCTCTTCGCCCATGGGCACGATGCGCTCCTTGTCGCCTTTGCCGATTACCCGCACAAAGCCGCCCTCCAGATCCACCCCGTCGGTGGTGATGGTGACCAACTCGGTCACCCGCAGACCGGTGGCGTACATCAGCTCCAGCATGGCCGCGTCGCGCACGCCCAGATCGGTGCTGATGTCCGGCGCCGAGAGCAGCGCCTCAACTTCATCTTCAGTCAGGGTTTGCGGAATCTGACGGCGCATTTTCGGACGGCTCAGTCGTGCGGTGGGGTCATCCTCGCGCAGTCCGGCGTCGCGCAGATGGGTGAACAGACGTCGCAGGGAGCTCAAGCGCCGCGACACCGTGGCGGCGGTGCGCCCGGCTTCCGCCAGATTGGCCAGATAGTCGGTCAGATCGCGCCGGGTGGCGCGCAACACCGTACCGCCGCGTTGGCGGCAGAATTGGATAAACCCCTCCAGATCGCGCCGATAGGCGTCCAGCGTGTTGGCCGACAGGCCATGTTCGATGATCAGTCGATCGAGGAAGGTTTCCAGAATTTGCGCGTCACTCACCGCTCTTCTCCACACCATGCGTCGCCCGCCGCTCCAGCGCGGGGATGGACGCTTTTTGCTTGATGACACCAGCCTTATCGCGAAGCGCGGTCATGGCGTAGACCACCTTTTCGGCTTCGCATACGATTACGCCGCCCGTGGGCGCGAACCATCTCTCTCCCGCCTTTTCCCAGGCGGCTCCCCAGCGCTCCCAGCGCTCCCAACGCCGACCAAACAGCGGCGGCATGAACAGCGCAAAGGCGGCCTGTTTGGGGATAAACAGCGCCTCCTCCAACTGCTGACGCAGCTGCGCCGGGGAGAAGGGCCGCCCCCAGCCGAAGGGGTTGTTGTCGCGCCGGGCCCACAGCCCGCCGCGATTGGGCGCCACCACCAAAATGCGCCCGCCCGGCTTGAGCACGCGCCAGATCTCCCGCAGCACCGGCTTGGGTCCGTTGACCCCCTCCAGCAGATGGGTCAGCGCCACCCAGGAGAAAGACTCGTCCGGATAGGGCAGCGCATCGGGGCGCATCAAAATATTGCGATTGGCCGCGCGCGCAGGCCAACGCGCCGCGCCCATCTCCGCCGGGGATGCGACCAGTATGCTTTCACAGCGCGGCGCCCAGCGCTCCAGATAGGGGTGCGGGTAGCCCATGCCCAACATGGCGTCCAGACGGCGCTCGCCCAACAGGCGGTCAATGGACTCCCCAATGAAGCGATTGGCGAGCAAACCCTGGGGCGTGGCGTACCAACTCTGTAAACTGATGGCGTCCAGATTCACCGAATGGGCTCACTTTCCCCTTTCAGGAGCATGTGCATGATGCGCGCCACGCCGCTTGAGTGTTTGGATGACAACTACATCTGGGTCTTTGCCGTCGCCGACGGCGCCGTGGCCTGTGTCGACCCGGCGGAGTCGGAGCCGGTCGCCGACCACCTCATGCAGAGCGGATTGCGGCTGACCCATATTCTGCTCACCCACCATCACAACGATCATATCGGCGGCGTCGACGCGCTGCGCCAGCAGACCGGCGCTCAGGTCATCGGCCATGCGCTCGACGCTGACAACCTGCCTGCGTTGGACATTGCCGCCAGTGATGGACAGCGTCTGAAGATCGGTGATTGCGAAATTCAGGCCATGGCGACGCCGGGTCACACGCCGGGGCATATGGTCTATCTGATTGACGATCTGCTGCTGTCCGGCGACGCCCTGTTCAGCTTTGGTTGCGGGCGACTTTTTGGCGGCACGCCGGAGCAGATGTGGCGCTCGATTCAGACCCTGCGCCGCCTGCCTGACGAGACTCAACTCTGTTGCGCTCACGAATATACCGTCAAAAATCTGAGTTTCGCCTTAAGCGTGACACCCAACGATGAGAAGCTGCATGCGCTGTTGCAGAACGCTCAGCGCCTGCGGCGTGACGGCGAACCCACCCTGCCCGCCAACTTGGGCGTGGAGAAGCGCTATAACCCCTTTATGCGCTGCGATGAGGAGAGATTTCTGCAAGCGGCGAATCTGCATCAGACGTCGCCGCTGGACGCCTTCATCACCCTGCGTGAACGGCGCAATCGATTTTGACATCAGCCGCTTGACCCGATGACAGGGATCATGGATGCTGAATTCAGCCCTGCTGACGTACACGGGATTGCCCGACCACTATGCAGGCGGCCTTGGCGGTCGCCTGGAGAGCGCCCATGAGCGACGCCGCGCCTGAACCCCGCCTGCAGGCGGATAACGCCAATCTTTTCGCCCAGCCGCCGCAGAGCATCGGCGCAATTCTCAGTTGTTACGCCAGCCGACAGCAGCGCAATCGACCGCCGGAAGATGTCAAACCCGTCGCCCGCAGACGCGCCGCCATCGCCATGGGCATCGGCGTCACAGTGTTCGGCTTTGGCGTGATGATGCTGGGCGGGACGCATCCGTTCACCACCTGGCTGGGCGTGGCGCCGCCGCTGCTGGGTCTGGGCGCGGCCTGGGCCATCTGGGTCAATCGCCTGCCCCATGAGACGCTCACCTTCGTCGGCCGCTCGGGCGCGGCGCGCTTTGTGCGAGAAGGCCACCGCGCGCACACCATTTTCCACAGCTTGGATTTTCACCACGCCGCCACGCTGATTAAGCGTCACAACACTCATACCCAGGCCAATCACTACCTCTATCAGCCGGTGGACGATGAGACGTATGATTTTGTCTGGCTGGATGCGGCGGGGGATGAGCTGCTGCGGGTGCATGGGCACGACACCCATTTGAACCACTTCTCCGAGCCGCAACAGAGCTACTATTTTGGGCTTGCCGCCGAGCTGGCCTGGACCCGCCACCTGCTGCGCGAGAACAGCGCGCGATTGATCAAGGGCGAAGCGATCCGCTTTCGCCTCAATGATATCGACGAACACTGGATCAGCATCAGCCCGGAAGGGGTGCGCGTCTTTTGCGAGGGGTGTGAACAGGTCTATGAGCTGGACCTGAGCAAACCGCTGTGGCGCGGCGAGAGCGGCTTTCGGATTGCGGTCAAGCCTGACCGGGAGGGAGAACAGACGCGCTGGATCGATTTTCCTGACCAACTGATGCCCAATGAGCTGCTGTTTCTGAAGATCTGGGAGCTCTACACCGGCGCCAAAGCCGAGCAACATCATCTGGTTTCAGAGACACAATCCGAGCCCCACTGCCCCCTCACCGGCCTGCTCGCCACCCAGATGTTCCATCGGGAGTTGGAGAAGGCGGTTGCGCAACACAATCGACGCAAACGGCATTTGGCGGTGATGGCCATCGAGGTGGCGAATCTGGCGCACATCAAGCACGCCTTCGGGCGCGAGAATGGCGAGTTGGCGCTCAAAACCCTGGCCCAGCGCCTGCGCCAGAAGGTGCGCGACAGCGATCTGCTGGGCCGACTGTGGCACGATGAGTTGGGGGTGGCGCTGGTGGATTTCAGCGGCGCCGAGCAGATCATGCCCATGGTGGAGGCGCTGTATGACGCGCTCAATGCGCCCATTCAGTCGCCTATGGGATGGATTCACACCGAACTGCACATCGGCTGCGGCATGCTCACCAGCCAGCAGGAGCGCTGGGAGGCGTTGCTGTGTCTGGCGCGTCGCCGCGCCTATCGACAGCGGCTTGAGGCGGTGGTGGGCCATACGATTTACGGCGAGAGCGGCTGCGGCGAGCATCTGGCACCGGCCGCACAGCACGCCCCACAACCCGTGCAAAGCGCTTAAGAGTCAGCCTCAGAAATGACGCCAGACGCCTGCAACCAGGCGTCCACGCGGCGCTGCGCCTGTGGCAGCGGCCACCCCTGCTGCACGGCGATGCGCGCCAGATCGTCATGCTCAATGCTCACGCGGGAACCAAAGCGTTTGATGCCCAGCGCGCCCCATGGCGACTCCACACGCTCCCCGCTGCGCGGCGCCGCCCAGCGAGTCATACTCTGTTCGCGCACCCCCAGAGTAGTGGAGTGGGTGAGAATCAGCTGCGCCAGCTCCCGCGCTTTGTCGGGCGTGCAGACCACCTCCAGGCGCACGCCCGGGCGTCCCTTTTTCATGGTCATGGGCAGCAGCGCCACGTCCAGCGCGCCCGCCTCCGGCAGCAAACTCCACAACGGCCCGTACCACTCGGGGTTCATGTCGTCGATGTGGGCGGAGAGCACCGTCACCTCTTCGCGCTGCGCCATGCTATCATCTGTGAAGTGTTCCGCGTACTGCGCCAGTATGCGCAGACCGTTGGCGCGTCCGGGAACCTCGCGTCCGCCCAGGCCCACGCCGATGGCGTCCACCCGCTCGAGCCGACGCACGCCATAGTCCGCCCGCAAGTGGGCCAGAATCGCCACTCCGGTGGGGGTGGCCAATTCGCCCAGATCGTCGCTATCGGCCATGGCCAGGGGAATGCCGTGTCGAGCAAGCATCTGCGCCACCGCCGGAACCGGCACCGGCATGCGCCCATGGGCGCAGCGCACATGGCCGGAGCCCGCCATCAATTTGGACGCGGTGACATCCGCCACCCCCAACGCCTCGAACGCATAGGCCGCGCCGCAGATGTCGATAATGGCGTCCACTGCGCCCACTTCATGGAAGTGGACCTTGTGCGCCGCAATGCCATGCACCGCGCCTTCGGCCTCGGCCAGAATGGCGAAGATATCCTTGGCGCGGGTTTTCACCGCATCGCTCAGGGCCGATTCATCGATAATGCGCTCAATATCCGGCAGGTGACGATGCACATGCCCCTCATCATGCTCCACATCCAGATGCGTCCCGCGCAGACCGCCGCGGCGCGCCTCCTCCACCGTGAAGCGCCAGCCCGGCAGATTGAGCGACGCTAACGCCGACTCCAGCGCCGCGCGATCCAGCCCCAAGTCCAGGCAGGCGCCCAGAAACATATTGCCTGCAATCCCCGCGTCCAGATCCAGATGCCACTTCACGTCGCCACGCTCCTGCCCGAATGGGGTGTGAATCTTAATATAGTGAGTCAAAACCAAAACTGCACAGAACGTCCAATGTTTGCGTGACGCAGGTGGAGCTTGCGCTATCTATTGGCCGCCGACTGGTCGGCGGCGGGGTGATTCGGGCCATCCATGACCCTCCCCCTTCGGGCTCGCTGCGCGAGTCCGATTCGGCAATCCTGCCGAATCGTCTGGGGGCCGCGCCCCCAGCGGCCCCAGGCGAAGCCGTATCAACAATCAAAAGGCGGAGCCCACGGTTTGGCTGTTGATCTTGGGAGCTCGAGGGCAAAGCCCTCGATATCTTCCATTATCCAAAAACCGAGCATGCCCGAATCTCGGTTTGACTTGCTATAGGCCGCATGATTAAACGCCCGCCCGCGTCAGCAGCAGCGCCAGCAATGGCGCCGCCAGCAGCGCCCAATCAGCGACGCGCCATGGGGGAACGCTCTCCAGATCCAACGGCAACGCATCGAATCCCCGCGCGCGCAACGCCCACTCCTGCTGACGCGCCTGCCACAACACCCGCGTGATCATGGCGTCAAAAAACCGCGTCCACTGACCCATGCGCGCCATAGCGCCACGGGGCGCAGCGCCAGCGTGCAAACGCACTCCCTGCCGATAGCGCGCGGCGTGCAGCCGCATCTGTCCCAACACCGTCAGCGCATGGGCGGCGATGGCCAATGCGCGTTGCAACGACGGCGGCGCCCAGGTCGGCAGCCAGCGCCCCACAGCCGCCATCAGCGACGCCATCGGAGTGACGCGGGCAAACACCCACGCAGCAATGGCGAAGGTGAGCAAGCGCGCCGCCTGCGCCAAACCGTGGATCACGCCATTGAATGAGATCGGAAGGCTCCAGGAGAGCAGCGCAAGAGGCGGACCCGGGGTCAACCACAGATGCAGCAGAGCGATGGCCAACAATAGCCAGCGCAGACGCCAGATAAAGCGCGCGGTATTGACCAGTCCGGCGTCGCTATCCCACCACGCCAGCGCCAGCAGCAGCGCCGCCAATCGCCAGCCCCACGACTGCGCCGGATCGCCGCTGAGCAGCGCCAGCAGCAACAGCGTCAGAGCGAGGATCTTGGCCTGCGCGCTGCGTCGGACCAGCACGCCGCGCCTCAGCTCTTGGTCGGGGTGTTTTCGGCGTGTTTTTCAAACTCTCTCAAAGCGTGGTCGGCATAGTAGGCGGCATCGCCCCAAAGGTCCTCTTCCTTGCGCCTGCGCCAGAGCCCCCACATCAGCATGGGAACCACCGCCAACCCCGCCCCAGCCAAGCCGGCGCCGAACATTTTCGGCGCATCATCACGCCAATCGGTGGGCGCTTCCAAGCGCGCCAAGCGATGTTCAAGAGCGTCGATGCGCTCCAGCAGAATGGTCTGTGCGGCGGTGGCGTCCTGCGGCGACGGCGCAACCCCCGGGGCTGCGAGGCGCGCCGATGCGGGCGCCAGCAGATCCGCCGCGGAGATGCGGCCGATGGTCACCTGCCGCAGCGCTTCGCGGGTCAACGGCGCCTCCTCCAAAATCTGACCGCGCAGCAGCAGTTTGTGTTGATAGCGCACCCGCCACGCCAGGGCGTCATCCAGTTTCGCCAGCGCCGCCGTCGAGGGGATGGTGAGTTTCTGCCCGGCCATGAGTTTGTTGATATTGTCATCCACAAACGCCCACGGGTTGGCCAGCCAGATCCCCACCATGGCCTGGGATTGGGTGAGATTGGCGTCGAGAATCACCTTCAAGGCGATGGCGGCCAGCTCCTCCCCCTCAATAGTGGGACCATAGACGCCGCCAATGGGTTGGGTGGCGCTGACAATCTGCGGCGCATCCAGCGTTGCGAGAGGTTCGACTGTTGCGACAGGCGGCGGCTCGACAACTGCGGTGTGGCCTGCAGGTTCAACCACAGGAGCGGCTTTGGCGGCGCTCTGTTCGGCAGCGGACTTGACCGTCGGCGCAGGCGGCGGTTCCAGTGCAGCGACCGCAGGCGCTTGTTGCGGCTGAACTTTCCCCTCAGCCTCCTCTGCTGCTGGGGGACTCGCTTGCGGTTCCATGGCTGCTGCAACAGGGGGTGTCTGTGTCGCGGCGGGAGCTTCCGGCTTCGTCTCTGGCTCGGTTTTCGGCAGAGCGATTTTGGCTGGGGGCGCAGAAACGGACTCTGACCCAGCGGCAGAGGCCTGGACAGGCGGAAGCTGAGCGGATTCAGTCTGCGCCGAATCAGAGGTCGTGGGCGCGGTCTTATCCGGCATCGCCTCTGCCTGGGAGAGGTCGGGCGATGGCGGCTGAGACGACGCCTCTTCAGTAGGCGTCGCCATCAGGTGCGTGGGGGCTTTGGGTTGCGGAATAGAGACCGCGGCCACCAACTCCTGCACCGCCTCATGGGGGCCGAGAGAATAGCTCACCAGGGTGGTGATCAGCGGCTCTTTGACCGGCACCACCCCGCGCGCCACCAACACCCAGCCACCGTCGGCCACCTGCTCCACCTGCAGTTGCGCCCCGGCCAGAGCGGTGGGACGGCGCATGCTCAATTCGTTATAGGCGTCGGCGTTGGCGAAGCGGAAAAAGCCCGGCTTGCGCAGCGCGCTCATCTCTTTGGCATCGGCGTCGCGAATTTCGCAATAGAAGCGCAGCGGCTCGCCCAGGCTGGAGAGGTTCATGGGCGCAGAGAGGGTCAATGCATTGGCCGCAGAGACGCTCAACACGCTCCCGGCCAACGCCAACAGGCCCATACCCCACCGATTGCGCCGACTGATCATGCACGCTCCCCTGTTCACCACAAAATTCATGCGCCCATTCTGGCGGCAAAGCCGCGCAGGCACAATGTCTGACGCCGCAGCCGTCCTGCGCTACGCCTTGCGCGGAGCCTTGGCGGGGGCGTTGGGCGCCAGCGCCGCCAGCGCCTCGCGAATCCCCTGCAGACGTTCGCGCTCGCCGCTCCAGTCACGATTGCGCAGCCCCAATGTGTGCGAGGCGGCGTCAAAACGGTTCTGCCCGCCCCCTTTACGAATCATATCCAGCAGCTTGGCGGTGTCGATGGCCGGTTCCGGGTGGAATTTAATGCTGCCGCCCTTGGGCCCGGCCTCCAGTTTGAGAATCTTCAGCGCCACGCACTGCCGCTTGATCTGCATCACCTCGAGCAAGTTCAATACCGAAGGCGGCAGCGGCCCGAAGCGATCCTCCAGTTCGGCGCGCATTTCGCCCAACTCATCGGCGTTGTGCATCTCGGCGATGCGCTTATACAGGGTCAGACGCTGGTGCACGTCGGGCACGTAAGCTTCCGGGATGAAGGTGGACATGTGCAGATTGATCACCGGGTGGATCTGCTCGTCGTCACTCTCGTCGGCGTCATCGGCGTCGACCTTGGGCAGCGGCTTGCCCGCTTTGAGCGCTTCCACCGCCTCCTGCAACATCTGATTATAGAGTTCAAAACCCACCTCGCGGATCTGACCCGACTGCTCGTCGCCGAGGATATTGCCCGCGCCGCGAATCTCCAGATCGTGGGTGGCCAGCATGAAGCCTGCGCCCAGATCGCCCAACGACTCCAGCGCCGCCAGCCGTTTTTCCGCATCGTTGCTGATCTTGCGCTTGTGCGGCACCAGCAGATAGGCGTAGGCGCGGTGTTTGGAGCGCCCCACCCGACCGCGCAACTGGTGTAGCTGCGCCAGACCGAACTTGTCGGCGCGGTCGATGATGATGGTGTTGGCGGTGGGGATATCCACGCCGTTTTCGATGATGGTGGTGCACACCAGAATGTTGAAGGTCTGCTTGTAGAACGCCATCATCACGCGCTCCAGCTCGCTCTCCTTCATCTGCCCGTGGGCCACGCCCACCCGCGCTTCGGGGATCAACTCGCCCAGTTCTGCCGCCTTCTTGTCGATGTCGCTGACCTGATTGTGCAGATAGAACACCTGGCCGCCGCGATAGAGTTCGCGCAGCACCGCCTCGCGCACCTGCTGCTTGTCGTAATGGGTGACGATAGTGCGAATGGCCAAGCGGTCAGCCGGAGGCGTGGCGATGATGGAGATGTCGCGGAGCCCCGCCATGGCCATGTTCAAGGTGCGCGGAATGGGGGTGGCGGTGAGGGTGAGGATGTCCACATCGGCGCGCATCTGTTTGATGCGCTCCTTGTGGGTGACGCCAAAGCGCTGCTCCTCATCCACCACCAGCAGGCCCAGATCCTTGAATTTTATGTCCTTCTGCAACAGACGATGGGTGCCCACCACCACGTCCACTTCGCCGCGGCCCAGGCCGTCCACCACCGTCTTCTGCTCCTTGGGGGTGCGGAAGCGCGACAGACTGCCGATCTTCAGCGGATAGCCCGCCAGACGTTTGGCGAAGTTCTCATAGTGCTGATGGGCCAGAATGGTGGTGGGCGCCAGCACCGCCACCTGCCGCCCATCCATGGCGGCGCGGAACGCCGCGCGCAGCGCCACTTCGGTCTTGCCGAAGCCCACATCGCCGCACACCAGTCGATCCATTGGGCGTGGCCCGGCCATATCCCCCAGCACCGCTTCGATGGCCGCGCCCTGGTCGTCGGTCTCCTCGTAGGGGAAGGTGGCGGCGAACTCCTGATACAGCGCATCAGGGCCGCTGTACTGGAAGCCCGGACGCGATTCGCGTTGGGCCTGCAGCGCCACCAGCTCCTGCGCCATCTCCAGAATCTTCTTGCGCGCGCGCTTCTTGGCACGCTTCCAGCGCTTGGAGCCCAGCTTGTCCAGGGGCACATCCTCGCCCCCAGCGTGCTTGCCCACCTGATCCAGATCCTCCACCGGCACGTAGAGGCGGTCGTCATCGGCGTAGCGAATCAGCAGGAATTCGTTCTGCAGCTCCCCCAGTTTCAGAGTATGCAACCCGCCAAAACGCCCCACGCCGTGGTCGGCGTGCACCACCGGATCGCCCTCGGCCAAGTCCGAGAAGCTGGCGATGAGCTGATCCAGATAGCGGCGATCCACCTTGCGGCGACGGATGCGCTCGCCAAAGATGGCGTCCTCGGTGATCAGCGCCAGCTCCGCCTCGGGGTGGGAGAAGCTCTGCGCCACATCGCCCAGAGTCAGCAGCACCGCCCCGCGCGGGGCGGTCAGGGCGTCGCGCCAGGAGTCGGCGTCATTGGTGAGAATATCGTGGTCGGCCAGCAACTCGCGCAGCCGTTCACGCTGACTGACGGTGCGCACCGCCAGCACCGCGCGGCGTCCGCGCCGGGCCTGGGAGTCGATGGATTTGGCCACCCGCGCCAGAATATCCCCCGGCGACTCCTTGGCCTGTTCGTCATCGTGGAAGTTGGGCAGCGCATGGAAACCAGCGTTCTCCCCCTCGCCCGCCTCGGGATGCAGGGTCAGGTGGGAAAACCTGGCCAGCCGCTCCTTGAGCTCCACCTGACTCAGATAGAGCGCGTCCTGCTCCGGACAGCGCGAGGCGGGACCGGACTCCGAGGCGATCTGATGGCGCTCGATGATCTCCCGTTCACGCTCGATCACCTGCTCCCAGGACGCCTCCTCAATCAGCAGCGCGCTGCCTGCGGGCAGATAGTCGAAGAAGTCATCCGCCGCGTCATAGAACATCGGCAGATAGCGCTCCATGCCCGGCACCGGCAGACCTTGGGAGATCTCGCGATAGATCTCATCTTCGGCGGCCTGACCGCCAAACGCTTCACGGTAGTTGGTGCGAAAACGGGTGATGGCGTCGGCGGTGAGCAACGCCTCGCGCACCGGCAGGGCTTCAATATGCGGAATGGGGTCCAGCGAGCGCTGGGTCACCGGGTCGAACAGCCGTAGCCGCTCCACCTCATCGCCGAACAGATCCACCCGCACCGGCTCGCTGGCGCCGGGGGGATAGAAGTCGATGATGCCGCCGCGCACGGCGAATTCCCCCGGTTCGGAGACCTGCGCCACCGAGAGATAGCCGCTGCGGGTGAGGAATTCGCGGAAGCGCGGCAGATCCATCTGATCCCCCACCGCCAAGGCGAACCCATGCGCCAGCAGGGTCTTCTTAGGCATCAGCCGCTGCATCAGCGCCGCCGGGGTGGTGATGATCAGCGCCCGCGCGCGTCCGGCGTCATCGCCGGAGAAGAGCGGTCCGTCGCCGCCCATCTGCGCAATGCGGAACAGCGTGGCCAGTCGCTCGCCCACCAGCGGCCCATAGGGCGACAGACGCTCAAACGGCAGCGTCTCCCAGGCGGGAAAAACATGGATCGGCAGCGTCGGCGTCAGCTTCTGCGCAAAGTAGATCACCTCCCGCTGCAGCGCCTCGGCGCGGGCGCTGGTGGGAGCGACCATCACCACCGGCGCATCGGACTGGTCCGCCAGCATGGCGCCCAACCACGCCCCGGCGCTCAGTGGCGCGCGCCCCAACAGGGGCGATTGGCGATCCAGCGCTTGGCGCAGAGGGGCGAGAACGGGAGAGAGCGGCGCGTCGGTCATAGCGGATTTCAGAAATCGTGTTATCGATATCAGCAACAGGAAAACCGCAGCCCATACGCAAGCGGATGCGTGCGTTTGGCTGCGGTCGTTTCGGATCGTTCAACCTCTTGGATGACGCGCCGCCGGGGTTATTCACGCCCCGGCGGCGCGCCGAGAGTTTTAGCCTTTGCGTTTCTTCTTGGGGATCTCGAACCCCATCTCGTCCATGGCCCGGGTGGCCAGCTTCACCACCTGCTCGGGGGCGAACACATCGCTGTTGATGGTCATGTCATAGAAGTGATGATCGGTCACATGGGCCTTGTAGAGATTGCGCACGAATTCGTTGCGCTCGGCGTTGACCTTTTCAAACATCGCCTCGGCGTCGGCCTTCTTGATGTCAAAACGTAAGCTCAGTCGTTCAACACAGCGGGTTTTGCTGCCCTCCACGCGCAGACGGAACACCGGCCGGTCACGCAGGATCAGATGCGCGCCGCGTCCGATGATCACGCCGCCGTCGCCACGGCTGGCGATGCCGAGGATGGTCTTGATCAAGTAGTAGTTGAACTTGTCCTTGGAGGTGCCTTTGCTGGGCACCAGCGAGTAGATGAAGTTCTCCACCGCCTTGGGCGCGCGCTCATCGAGCTTTTCCAGCAGATATTTATCGCCTTTGGCCATCTCCGCCACCCCTTCAAGGATCTCACGATCATAGAAGGGCACTTCCAAGCGTTGGGCCAGCAAGCGGGCGATGTCGGTGCCGCCGGCGCCAAAGGTGCGCGATATGGTGACCAACGGCGCGCCGGGTCCCATTTTCTGCTGCTTTTTCGCGGTGTAGATCTCCACGCCCATGAGCGAGGAGACTAGCGCTTGATGGGGAGTTTTGCTCATGACCGCTCCTTCCAGTGTGAACCGGGGATGACAGGAGCATCGCAAAGGCGCTGTGCAAGTTTATCACGCCGCCAAGCGACCACATCCAACCCGGTGAACCGCCAGACACAAGGAAACCGTTCTTGTTATCAATCATACCCCTCCCGACCTGTAAAGGGAATTGCAAGCGTGAAGAATCGCAACGCTTTTTCCCTATCAACGGTCATTTTTCACTGTTTGACGCCCCATGGCTGGCGTAAAGTGAATGGGTGGGCGCGCAGTGGTCCACAGACCCGAACCCCCAGCAATGAGAGAGTCCAATCACCATGGGGCACCCGCCGCCAAAGCCTGATATGGCGCAGGCCGAGCAGGAGGAGAGTCTGGCGCGCCAACTCAACGCCTGGGGCGTGGGCTATTGCCAGCTCGACGCTGACGGCGTGGTGCGCATGGTCAATCCGCAGATCAGCGCATGGCTAGGGGTGGCGGACAACGCTCTGGTGGGCGCCCCGTTGGAAGCGTTTGTGTGCGAAACGACTCTGCAAGCTTTTCGCGATCAACATCGCCAGCTGACCATCGAGCGTTTGCACACCAGCCATTGGGCGCTGTGCGCCGCTGACGGCCAGATGGGCGTTGAGTGCCGCGCTCAGGCGCAACTGAACGCGCACAACGATTTTGTCGGCGTGCGCATGATGCTGTTTGACGCCCGCGACAAGCTGGCCCGTGAAGAGGCGCTGCGCGAGCAGGCGGAGAGCTATCGCACCATCGCCGAGTTCACCCACGACTGGGAGTCGTGGTTTGACGCCAGCGGCCATGTGCGCTGGATCAACCCGGCGGTGGAGCGCATCACCGGACACACCATCGAGACCTGCCTGGAGCACGCCGACTACCCGCTGTTCATGGCTCACCCGGATGATCGCGAACGGCTGGCCGACGCCCTGCGCGATGGTTTGGCCGGACGCGCCCGCCACGACGACGCCTTTCGCTTGATCCGTCAGGATGACGAACTGTTGTGGGTGTCGCTGTCGCTGCAGCCCATCATCGACAGCCAGGGGGTGTGCAATGGCCTGCGCACCAGCATGCGCGACATCACCGGACGCAAGAACGCCGAGGAGATCCTCGAACGCGCCAAACGCGCCGCCGAAGACGCCAACACCGCCAAGAGTGAGTTCATGGCCACCGTCAGCCATGAGATCCGCACCCCCATGCACGCCATCCTCGGCATGGCGGACATGCTCACCGACTCCCCATTGGACCGCAATCAGCGCCGCTTTTTGAATGTGATCAAGCACTCCGGCGAGACCCTGTTGGAGCTGCTCAATGACGTGCTGGATCTGTCCCGGGTGGAGTCGGGCAACCTCACATTATGCCTGGAGCCGTTCGACCTGGCCGAGCTGCTCGAAGGGGTGATGGAGATCATGACCCTGCGCGCCCGTGAGAAGGGTCTGAGCCTGCTGGCGCACATCGCTTCGGACTGCCCCACCCGCTTGATCGGCGATGCGGTGCGGGTGCGGCAGGTGATCCTCAACCTGCTGGGCAATGCGGTCAAATTCACCGAACATGGCGAGGTCTCCATCTTTGTGGAGCCCCTCCCCGAGGAGGCCCCGGCGCGCCCGCTGCACGCTCTGCCGGGCAATGCGTCGCGTCTGTTTCGCTTTACCGTCGCCGATACCGGCATCGGCATCCCGGACAATCAACAGCAGGACATCTTCGAGCCCTTCAAACAGGCCGACGCCACCTTTACCCGCCGTTTTGGCGGCACCGGGCTGGGATTGGCCATCTGTCAGCGTCTGGCGGAGATGATGGGCGGCAAGATCACCGTGCGCAGCGCCCTGGGCCAAGGCAGCTCCTTTATCTTTGAAGCGCCGTTGCGGCTGGATCTGGCGCGCCCCCGTCCCAAGGACGTGGAGGGCGGCCCCGACCTCACCGGCTACCGCTATCTGCTGCTCACCAGCAGCGCCGCCATTCGCCGCGCCATCGATGAGATGATTCGCTCTCTGGGCGGCGAGATGGATCTGGCGGTCACCCATGACGACCTCATGGGCGCCATGGCGCAAAGCGGCCCCTACGACGTGCTCATCCTGGATGGCCCCTCGCCTTTCCCCGGCATGGATCTGAACTCCTACGCCGTGGAGCTGAAACGCCGTCCCGGCTGGGAGGATCAACCCTGCCTGCTGCTCAATGTGGACCCCGCTCCACAGCGCGCCAACCGACGCGCCAAACCGGGCTTTGCCCACATTCATCAGCCCATCAAACGCAAAGAGCTGGGCCTGACGCTGATGCAGCTGGTTGAGGATCAGGCTGAAGAGGTGACTCTCAGACCCGATAAACCGCCCACGGCGACGCGTCGAAAAGGGCGCCGTCTGTTTATTCTGGTGGTGGATGACGCCCCTTCCAGCATTGAGGTGATGCAGGAGTTCCTGCGCGAGACGCGCCACGTGGTGGATGTGGCCGGCAATGGCGAAGAGGCGGTGGCCAAATACAAGACAGGCTCCATCAGCCCCATGGGCCATGGCGATCCCTATGATCTGGTGCTCATGGACGTGGAGATGCCCGGCATGGACGGCTACGCCGCCACCCGCAAAATCCGCGCGTTTGAGCGCAGCCAGCGTCTGCGCCCGGCGCGGGTGTTGGCGGTCACCGGCCACGCCATGAAAGGCGCGGCCCGCGCCAGTTTGCAAAATGGCTGTGACGGCCACCTGACCAAGCCCCTGCGGCGGCAATCGCTGTATGAGATTCTTGAAGAGCTGTTTGGATAGAGCATGACTGCCACGACACACGGCGCCCTGCCGCGCACCCCGGAACCGGAGCTGATGAACGAGGCGGAGCAGGCCCGCGCCTACGCCGAAGCCGACTTCAGCATCCCTCATGAGAACTTTGTCGACCTGTTTGCCGAGCGTTACGGGAATCTGGATGAGTTGGATGCGCCCTGTGCGCTGGACTTGGGCTGTGGCCCCGGCGATGTGGCGCTGCGCTTCGCCCGCCGCTTTCCCCGGGTCCAGGTGGACGGCCTCGATGGCGCTCAAGCGATGCTGGCGGCCGCCCCGCCTCTGTTCGCCCGCGCCGAGCCCGGCGCCGCGCAGCGTGTGCAGCTACATTTTGGCCTATTACCGGATGATCCGCCGCCGCGTCCCTGTTACGATGTGATTATCAGCAACAGTCTTTTGCATCATCTGCGCGACCCCATGGTTTTGTGGCGCAGCGCGCAGCGTTGGGCGGCGGCGGACGCCATCGGCTTTGTGATGGATTTGATGCGCCCTCACAGCGAACAGCAGGCGCGCTGGATGGTCCAACACTATGCCGGCAATGAAGCGGATCTTTTGCAGGACGATTTCCTCGCTTCGCTGCATGCGGCGTATCGTTTGGACGAGGTGCATCAACAACTGGCGGACGCTGGGCTGAATCATTGGAATGTGGAGGCGGTGAGCGATCGTCACCTCATCGCCTGGGGTCGTTTCCCCAACAATTCATAATAAAAAACAACCCGATTGGCGGCATCTTGCCGTCAACGGCGACAAGGGGGCAAACATGAAAATTGGCGTCATCGGTCTGGGCGGCATGGGCTCTGGCATGGCCCGTAATCTCCACAAAGCGCAATTATTGGAAGCCGTATGGAACCGTACTCGCCAAAAGGCGATCGAATTCGCCAATGAGACCGGCGTAGTGGCCGCCACCGACCCCGCCACCCTGGCGGGACGCTGTGAAGCGGTGCTGATCTGCGTCTCCGAGGATCGCGATCTGTTTGAGGTGGTGGAGATGCTCACCCCAGGTTTGAAAGCGAGATCGGTGGTGATCGACTGCTCCACCGTAGGCGCAGAGACCGCACAAGTGTGCGCCGAGCGTTTGGCCGACCACAACGTGGCGTTTCTTGATGCGCCGGTGACCGGCGGCACGGAGGGCGCGCGCAACGGCACGCTCTCCATGTTGGTGGGCGGCGACGAGGATGCGCTGGAGCGGGTGACGCCGCTGCTCAAACCAGTGGCCTCGCGCATCACCTATATGGGCCCGTCCGGCAGCGGACAAGCCGCCAAAGCGGTGAATCAGATTATGGTGGCGGGCATCAATCAGGCTGTCACCGAAGCGTTGGCGTTGGCGCAACGGCTGGATCTGCCAGCGGAAAAGCTGATCGACGCCCTTTCCGGCGGCGCGGCGGGCAACTGGTTTTTGCACCATCGTGGTCTGAGCATGCTGCAGGGCCGGTTCGACCCTGGCTTCAAGGTTTCACACCACCACAAGGATCTGAAAATCTGCCAGCGCATGGCCCAGGATGCGCAAACGCCCACCGGAATCATCGACATGACCCTGCCCCAATACGCCCACCTCATTGAGATGGGACATGGGGCTGAAGATATCTCCGCCCTTTTTCGCTTGAAAAATGGGGACGAGATCGAATAAAGCTTGAGCGTTGGGAAAAACCATCAAGTTGCGCAGGATTTTCCCGATAAATGAAAAGAACGCCGCATACTGATCAGGATTGGAACTCCCATGAGCGATGAAGAATACGACCTGGATGATGAAGAGGAGAGCGTTGCGCGTCGGCGCAAACTCCTCGGCGTCAACAAGTCTCACATGATCGCGCTGCTGGGCATTTTGGGCGTTACTGTCCTGTTGGCGGTGCTGGACGCTACGGGTGTCCTCTCCTCACGTGAAATCTTCGCGCGCCGCGAAGTCGCGCCCAAGCAGATGGACGGTGATTTGGGTGAAAAGCAGGGCAAGGGCGGCATGAGCAACACATCCGCCCAAGCAGGTGAAGAGAAGCCCGCCAGCACGAAAAAGGCGGGGAAAAACGCTGCCCCCCTGCCCGCCAACGCCAAGCAGCGCCAGCCGCGCGCCCAAGACAAAGCCGTAGCAAGCACGAAACAACAAGGTCGCGGCGGCATGAGCGCCATGCAGAAAGCAGGTCCCGCGCCCCAGCCAGGCCAAAAGGTCTCATTGGGCGCCGCCCGGGTGGGGGTGAATGACAACTACTTCCCTGTCTGCCCGCCCAACACGCGCCGCGTGCTTAGCGACATCAACAACCACAGCGACAAACCCATTGAAAACGCCTCGGTGGATGTTGAGTTCTACAATCGCAAAGGCGAAGTGGTGCTGGTGCGTCGGGTCAACCCTCTGGCGGTCTCTGGCGGTGTGTTTGGTGATGTCACCCGCCCGCTCAAACCAGGTGAAAAGCGCCTGTTTGCAGCCAGCATCGATCACGTGCCCAACAACTGGTCCGGCGAAGTCAAAACCAGCCTCAGCGGGCCCGCCAACCACGCGCGCAGCCTTGCCTATCTGTTTGGCGGTCGTTAAATCCGCTCCTGACACAGCGCTAAACAAAACAGCGCGCCCACATTGGGCGCGCTGTTTTGCATTCCGGCGTTTGCAGCGCCATATATAGTCGCCGCAGAAGAGAATGAGACATTTGAAGCGAGAAGATATCGAGGGCTCCGCCCTCGAGCTCCCAAGATCAACAGCTACACCGTGATTCGGACCATCCCTGGTCCTCACCCTTCGGGCTCGCTGCGCGAGTCCGATTTGGCATTCCTGCCAAATCGTGGGCTCCGCCCACACCCGCTTAAGGGTCACAGACCCTTAAGAATCCCGCCTCCGGCCAGCCGAAGGCCAATAGTCAGCGCAAGCTTTACCTGTGTCACACAAACATTGAGGAGCCTGTGCAATTCTGAATTGCGGTGACTATATATTGTCAGTTGAAATCAGAATCGGACAGCTTGGGTATTGGTCATGAAAGATATCGAGGGCTACGCCCTCGAGCTCCCAAGATCAACAACTAAACCGTGATTCGGGCCATCCATGGCCCTCACCCTTCAGGCTCGCTTTGCGAGTCCGATTCGGCAGTCCTGCCGAATCGTGGGCGCTGCCGACACCCGCTGGGGGCGCGGCCCCCAGACCCCGCCGCCGACCAGTCGGCGGCCAGTAGTCAGCGCAAGATCAATCAGTGTCACGTAAACATTTTTCACTCGGTACAATTCCGGATTGCGGGGACTATTCGCTGTGCGCAGTGCGCAGACTCTTAGCGCAGCAGTGACTTCAAGGGAATATCATGGGGTTTGAGCCCCTGTTTGTGCGCCATCTGCGCCAGGAACAGCTCGCCGCACGCCAGCGCGTCGATCATGGCGTTGTGGGCGCGATAACGCGGCAGATTATAGCGCTCCCGGCACGCCGCCAGACGTAACGCGCCGACGCCGGTGGTCAGGCTGCTGTTGTGCAGGCGGCGCTGCTCAATGAACAGCGTATCCACCACCGGCATCACCAGCGGCGCGCCATAGAGCTTTTCGCAAATGGCGCTGATGAAGTGGATCTCAATATTGGCGTAGTGGGCGATCATCACGCGCCCGGCCAACGCCTCCAACGCCAGTGGTAGAATCTCTTCCAACGGCTCGGCGGACTGCGCCATATCGTCGGTGACCCCATGGATCACCACCGACTCCGGCGGCAGATCCCCCACCACATTGACCACATGGTGGGCATGACTCTCCAACGCCACGCGCTCGGCGTTCATCTGCACCCAGCCAAAGCTCACGATCTGGTTGCGCTTGGGATCCAGACCGGTGGTTTCCAGATCGATGGCCACATAATCGGCCTGCCGGTAGTCGGCGTGAATGTCCGGCAGCGGCGTCTCCAGGAAACGACGCATGGGTCCATCACTGACCCGCGAGAGCGCACGTAAGCGCTTGGACTCCAAGCCGAACAAGCGATTCCACAATCCGGTCATCCGCCCCCCTGCCTGCTGATTTCAACGCGCAACAAATCCGTCATGCAAAGCGCCCCACCTGGAAGCGATTGCCAATGGCGCTCTGGATGGTCTTGACCACCGAAAATGCGTCTTTGAGGTGATTGCGCTCAAAGTGGGAGAGCTCATCGGGCGGAATATAGTTATCCGCCGCAGCGCCGTGTTGAATGCTACGCGCCTGATGCCGTAGACGCACATCATTGATGAACTCCATGGCGTCGCGCAGATCCTCCACGCCATTGGTGCTGATCACCCCCGCCTCTTTGGAGCTGGCCAGACGCTCCATGGTGTTAACCGACTCCGAGCCCGACGCCAACGCCGCCACCCGCGCCAGATCCACAATGGGGACCACGCCATTATGTTTGAGATCCAGCGTGTCTTTGTGCTCGCCCTTGTTGATCAGCACGAAGTTCTTGAAGAAGCCCAATGGCGGCGTATGGGTCAACGCGTTGGAGGCCATATAGGCCAGGAACAGATTGTTGCCCTTGGACTTGGCCACGATATGTTCACGCAGTTTGGCGAACAGCGTCGCCTCGCCCCACACCATGCGCAGATCGAACCAGACGCTGGTGAGCATCAACGCTTTGCGATCCGGCTCATCGATCCAATGGGTGAAGTACTCTTTCCATTTGGAGAGGGTCTGCCGCCACTCGGGATTGGTGGCCATCATGTCGCCGGGGCAGAGGTAGTAGCCGCACGCCTCCAGACCATCGCGCATGTAGATCGCGAGATTTTCAAAGTACTCGCCATGACGCTCTGGATCGTAGGCGTCATCCAGCAACAGAGCGTTATCCTGGTCCGATACGCCGGTCTGCTCATGGCGCGCCTGGGAGCCGCCCACCACCCAGCAGAACGGAATCGGACTGGGTCCAAGGCGCTCCTGCGCCAACTCGATCAGACGCACCGCCACCGAGTCGGAGACCGCCGTAATCATCTTGCCCACCAGACTGCTGGCGGCGCCCATATTGACCAGATTCACCAGCACTTCCGGCAATTTGTTCATGGCCGCCGCCATCTCTTCGGGACCATTGCTTTTGCGCAACTCGCCGATCAAGTGCACCGCAGAGGCTGGTTGCGTCAAAGTCAGGGTGCTGGCGGTCACCACCCCCACGCAGTGGTTCTCTTCGCTCACCACCGGCAGATGGTGCACATTGTGGCGCATCATCGCCAACTGCGCGTCCGACAGCGTGCTCTCCAGCGCCAACCCCACCGGATCGCGGGTCATAATGTCGCCCACAATCTGATCGCCTGTAAGACCTTTGGCCAACACCCGCGAACGCAGATCGCGGTCGGTGAGGATCCCCTCCAGACGGCCATCGGCCTGCTGCACGATGAGACAGGAGACCCGCTCTTCACTCATCAACTGGGCGGCTTCGGTGATGCTGGCATTGGGCGCGATAGCCACCACTTTGCGCTTGAGCATGCTCTGCACCGGCATGCCCATGCGCCCCACGGCGTCGTCGTTTTGATCCTCCCGCGCGGCCTTGGCCTCACGCAAACGCTGCGCGCCCAGGGGGTCGAAGAAGTAGCGAAACTGTTGATACTCGCCACACAGTCGCTCAAACTCCTCGCGCGGCATGCGATAGAGCAGCGTATCCTCAATGGCCGCCGAGCGATTGACGATGCGCCCGCCCGCCATGATGGCGCGCACGCCGAACACTTCGCCCACCCCCATGCGCGCCAGCAGTTCATCACTGGCGCCGTGGGTCTCCACCGCGCCGGAGCGGATAATATATAAAAAATGGTTCTCGCCGCCCGGCTTCAACACCTCCGCATCGCGACGCACATAGGTCGCCTCCAGTTTGGCGGGCAGGTTATCCAGTTCATTGGCGGGCAATAGATCGAATGGGTGCAGGCCCAATAGGAAATCACGAATCTCTAACAGCTCTACGTCCATCTGCGGCTCCATCAATCAGACGTTTGGCAAATCGCTTGGTAAGGGCCTGGCAACGCTATGCGGATTTCCGTTTCTGGCTCGGCGAAATTCGATGAGAAAGCGGAGCGTACAGACAGTACGTGAGCATTTCGAATCGGATTTCAACGACGCCAGGGGCAATAAGACGGAAAGCGTTAACAGGTCCTTGCATAAAAAAGGCGGGCGCCAATGGCGCCCGCCCGAGTTGCATGGGATTATGGCCACATGCTGTACAGCTCTTCAGGTCGCCTTAGTGGCCAGTGGCCGCGCCAGCGCCTTGAGGAATGCGGATGTGCTCCACCAGATCCTGGATCTCTTGCGGCGGCTCAGTGGTCATCTTGGAGACGATGATCGCCACCGCGAAGTTCACCACCGCGCCCACAGCGCCAAAGGCGTTGGGGGAGATGCCGAAGAACCAGCTCGGCTTCATGTCGCCCAGGAAGGCGGTGCCGGGGATGAAGAAGATCCCCTTGTGCTGGAACACGTAGAGCATGGTCACGCCGATGCCCGCGATCATACCCGCGATAGCGCCAGCACGGTTCATGCGCTTGTTGAAGATGCCCATCATCAGCACCGGGAAGATCGACGACGCGGCCAGACCGAAGGCGATGGCCACGGTGCCGGCGGCGAATCCCGGGGGATGCAGACCGAAGTAACCGGCCAGCAGCACAGCGCCAACCATGGAGACGCGACCGGCCATCAGCTCCGACTTCTCAGAGATGTTGGGGGCGAACACGCCTTTGAGCAGGTCGTGGGAGATGGACGAGGAGATCGCCAGCAGCAGACCGGCGGCGGTGGAGAGCGCCGCAGCCAGACCACCAGCGGCCACCAGGGCGATCACCCAGTTGGGCAGCTTGGCGATCTCGGGGTTGGCCAGCACCATGATGTCGCGGTCAACTTTGACCATCTCGTTGCCTTTCCAGCCCCACTCACTCTCGGCCTTGGCGGCAAACTCTTTGTTCTTGTCGTTGTAGTACTGGATGCGACCGTCGTTGTTCTTGTCTTCAAACTTCAGCAGACCAGTGGTTTCCCACTTCTTGAACCACTCGGGACGATCTTCATACTTCAGGTTGGACTCCACTTGACCCACGGGACCGGTCTGGATGGTGTCCATCAGGTTGTAACGCGCCATGGCGGCCACAGCCGGAGCAGTGGTGTAGAGCAGCGCAATGAAGACCAGCGCCCAACCCGCCGAAGAGCGGGCGTCCCGCACGCGAGGCACGGTGAAGAAGCGGATGATCACGTGGGGCAGACCGGCGGTGCCGATCATCAGCGACAGGGTGTAGACGAACATGTTCAGCTTGCCGCCCATCTCCTGTGTGGAGTAGGCGTGGAATCCGAGGTCGGTGACCACGGCGTCCAGTTTGGCCAGCATGGACATGTCGGTGCCGGTCACCATGTCGCCCAGACCCAGCTGCGGGATGGGGTTGCCGGTGATGTTCATGGAGATGAACACGGCGGGCACGGTGTAGGCGAAGATCAGCACGCAGTACTGGGCGATCTGGGTGTAGGTGATGCCCTTCATGCCGCCGAGCACGGCGTAGACCAGCACGATGCCCATACCGGTGTACAGACCCGCTTCATAGCTGGTCTCCAGGAAGCGCGAGAAAGCCACGCCGATGCCCTTCATCTGACCGATCACGTAGGTGATGGAGGCCAGAATCAAGCACACCACCGCCACGATGCGGGCGGTTTGGCTGTAGAAGCGGTCGCCGATGAATTCGGGCACGGTGAACTTGCCGAATTTGCGCAGATACGGCGCCAACAGCATGGCCAACAGCACGTAGCCGCCGGTCCAACCCATGAGGAAGACCGAAGCGCCGTAGCCGTTAAAGGCGATCAAACCCGCCATGGAGATAAACGAGGCCGCGGACATCCAGTCGGCGCCGGTGGCCATACCGTTGGCGATGGGGTGAACGCCGCCGCCCGCCACATAAAACTCGCCGGTGCTGCCCGCGCGGGCCCACACGGCAATACCGATATACAGCGCAAACGTTGCGCCGACGACCAGATAGGTCAGTGTTTGCAGATCCATTATGGTCATACCCTCTGATTATGATTAGTCTTCACGCACGCCAAACTTGCGATCCAGGGCGTTCATGCGCACGGCGTAAATGAAGAGCAGGAGCAAGAACACATAGATGGAGCCCTGCTGCGCAAACCAGAACCCCAGCGGATACCCGCCAAGAATCATGAACTGGTTGAGGTAATCCGCAAACATGATGCCGCAACCATAGGAACAGAGAAACCAGATGACCAACAGCTTGACGATCAAGCTGACGTTGGCCTTCCAGTACTCCTCCCCGCTACCCGATTGACTCATAAGCTTTCTCCTTATGGGTGAGCGCCAACAGACACCGGACCGCCCCTGTGGCGCCATTTTTGTCTGTCAAACAAGATTTTAAACTCAGAAACGGCGCTTTCGCCGCTCCGCCTTATCACGCCTGAGTGATGTACATTATTTTTTGAATAGGTCCATCAATACTTCATTCCACGCAGGGAGCCAAGCCATTTTTTACATTAATACCATCTGTTCACGCAACAACTATCAACCTGCAAATACAGATATATTTAGTGGAAATATCACCCATCAATGATACTTATGAGTGTATGCGTGATTTGACGCAGTTTATAAGGGCATACACCGGAATTAACGCCGCAGAAAGAGCTTTTCCAGGTCCGCCTTGGTGAGCGCAACATGGGTGGGACGGCCATGATTGCACTGGCCGGTGAAGGCGACCTGCTCCATCTGCCGCAGCAGGGCGTTCATCTCGTCGAGGGTGAGACGGTGGTTGGCGCGCACCGAGGCGTGACACGCCATGGTGGCGAGGATGGCGTCGCGTTTTTCGGTAAGAATGTCGGACTGACCCTGCTGTTGCAGCTCGGCGACCAGATCCACCAGCAGATTGGCCAGATCGCCATGATCCAGCAGCGCTGGCGCTTCACGAATAGCGTAGGCGTTGGGTCCAAAGGGCTCCACCCCCAGGCCGAGTTTGCGCAGGGTCTGCTGGTGCGCATCGATCACCGCCGCATCGGCGGCGCTCACCTGCGCCACCACCGGCATCAGTAGCATCTGCGTCTGTTGCGTCCCGGCGTCCAAACCCGCCTTGAGCTTCTCGTAGACGATGCGCTCGTGGGCGGCATGCTGATCGATAAGGATCACCCCATCGTCGGTTTGCGTCAGGATGTAGGTGCGGTGTATCTGCGCAAGAGCCTGCCCCAACGGGCCGGAAATCGGCGTTTGCGCCTGCGCCTCGACCCGGTATGGGGCTTGGGCGTCGCGCGCCTGCCAACCGCCGTCAGAGGCGTATTCGGCGCTATTGGGCGTGGTCAGATCCAATGCGCCCTGAACGTGGGCGGGTTGGCGCGGCGGCGCGCCGCCAGGCGCGCGCGGCGCGGGCGCCGCGTAATGCGCCGGAGCATCCCACTGCGCCGGTTTCACCACCGCCGGAGGCAACTGCGCGCTCACCCGCTCGGTGGTCGCTGCGCCCGAGAGCGCTGCGGCGGGATCCTGCGGTTGGTAGGCGCGCGCGCCCATGCGCTCCAGCCCCTCCAGCAGGGCGCCGCGAATCACCGCATAGACCGACTGCTGATGGCGAAACCGCACCTCCGCCTTGGCCGGGTGCACATTGACGTCCACCTCCTCCGGGTCCATCTCGATGAACAGCGCCAACAGCGGGAAGCGATCCTTGGGCATCAGGTCGCGATAGGCCTGACGCACCGCGCTCACCACCACTTTGTCGCGCACCCAGCGCCCATTGACGAACTGATGCATACCGCTGGAGGTGGCGCGATTGAGGGTGGGCAGTCCAATCCAACCCATCACCCGCACCGCATCGTTGCCGCCGGAGAGCTCCAGGCAGTTTTCGAGAAAATCCTTGCCGAACACCATGCCCAACCGCTCGACATAGGCGTCCTGACTGCTGGCGGCGCGAAAGCGCAGCGTCTCGCGCCCTTCATTGGTGAGGCGGAACGCCACCTCCGGGCAGGCGATAGCGAAGCGCTGCACCAGTTCGCTGATGTGGCCGAATTCGGTGCGATCGGCGCGCAGGAACTTCAAGCGCGCCGGGGTATTGAAGAACAGGTTGCGCACGCTGATGCGGGTTCCCACCGGCAGGGCCGCCGGTTGTGGGGCCTCCACCTCGCCGCCCTTGATGCGGATGCGCACCCCTTCGGGCTCGCCATCAGACTGGGTGGCCAGCTCAAAGTGCGATACCGAGGCGATGGAGGGCAGCGCCTCGCCGCGAAACCCCAACGTGCCGATGCGGAACAGATCGTCGGTTTCACGAATTTTGGAGGTGGCGTGGCGCTCCAGCGCCAAGCGCGCTTGATCTGGCGGCATACCGCAGCCGTCGTCGCTGACGTCGATGAGCTCGCGTCCGCCCGCCTCGATGCGGATGTCGATGCGCGTGGCGCCCGCATCGAGGCTGTTCTCGATCAACTCCTTGACCACCGAGGCCGGGCGCTCCACTACCTCGCCGGCGGCGATCTGGTTGGCCAGGGCGTCGGGCAGCAGACGCACCTCGGGTCGGGACGATTTGCTGGGATTCTCTGTACTCATAAGGACTCCCCTTGCGCCAGACGGCAGCGCGCCGCCAGCGGACAGCCGGGACAAGCGGGTTTACTGCGGCAATGGGCTTTGGCGTGATGTACGATCAGGGCGTGAAATTGACCGAACAGGTCGGCATCGGCGGGCAGCGCCCCGTGGACGAGATCCTGCAGCGTATCGTATCCAGCTTTGGCGTCGGTCCAGCCCAGACGATGAAACAGGCGCCGGGTGTAGGCGTCCACCACGAACAGCGGCTGCTTGGCCTCGTAGCAGACGATGGAGTCGGCGGTCTCCTTGCCGACCCCCCACACGCCCAGCAGCTCCGCGCGCAGGATCTCCTTGGGCTGCGCAAACAGGCGCGCCAGATCATCGTCATAACGGCCAAGGAATTCACACAAACTCTTGAGCCGCCGGGTTTTGAGATTGAAATAGCCCGCCGGTCGGATCACCGCGCCCAATGCTGCTGGATCGGCGGTGCGAATGGCTGAGGGCGAGAGCAGCCCGGCGAGTTTGAGGGCGTCCACCGCCTGTTTGGCGCCGCTCCAGGCGGTGTTCTGCACCAGAATGGCGCCCGCCATCATCTCAAACGACGACTCGGCGGGCCACCAGTGTTGCGCACCATAGGCGGCGTCCAGTCGCGCCAGCGCCCAGGCCGGATCGGCGCTTGGGGCGACGTCGGCGGACGCAGGCGCGACCACGCCTTACCCTTTTTTGCCGCGCCCGGAGGCGATCACCTGACGCAGGCGCGCGCGCTCAGCCTGGGTCAGCGGACGCCAGGTCCCGGGCTGCATATCGCCCAGGGTGACGCCGCCAAAAGCGATGCGGATCAGGCGCGCCACGCTCATCTCCAGAGTCTCGAAGATGCGACGGATTTCGCGGTTGCGCCCCTCGTGCAGGGTGAGGGTGATCCAGCTATTGGCGCCGCCGCTGCGATCCAGCGCAATGGCCAGCGGACCGGTGGGGCCATCCTCCAGCATCACGCCGGTTTGGC
Organism: Magnetofaba australis IT-1; assembly: GCF_002109495.1. Lineage (NCBI taxonomy): Bacteria > Pseudomonadati > Pseudomonadota > Magnetococcia > Magnetococcales > Magnetococcaceae > Magnetofaba > Magnetofaba australis. Next base: position 256,128 of record NZ_LVJN01000018.1, on the reverse strand, counting down.
GCAATTCGGCGATGCGCTCCTCGTTCAAACGGCCATGCACCTTGACCCGATAGGTGCGCGGCACCTGGGTCGATGGATGGGTCAGTTTGTGCGCCAGACCGCCATCGTTGGTGAGCAGCAGCAGCCCTTCGGAGTTGATATCCAGACGCCCCACATTGTTCAGCCGCGGCAGGTTCTGCGGCAGCAGATCGAAGATGGTGCGCCGCCCGTCGGGATCGTGGCGGGTGCAGATCACCCCCACCGGCTTGTACAGCACCACCGCCATGCGCGCCGGGGCGCCCCGCTCCACCGCATTGCCATCCACCGCCACCAGATCCTGCGGCCCCACTTTGGCCCCGGGCTTGGTCACTTTGTGGCCATTCAGGCTCACGCGTCCGGCGGCGATCCACTCTTCGGCCTCGCGACGGGAGCAGAGTCCGGCATCGGCCAACCATTTGTGCAAGCGGGGATGTTCGCTACCGCTGTGATCGCTGGGGGCGTCGGGCAGATCGCCATCCAGCGACCACGCTTCCATCTCTTCCGCGCGCACGGGTTTGACAAAACCGCCGCGCGGTTTGTTGTAACCGCCGCGCTCGCCGCGCTGGTCATCGCGCGGTTTGTTGTAACCGCCGCGCTCGCCGCGTTGGTCATCACGCGGCTTGCCATAACTTCCACGCTGTTCATCGCGCGGCTTGCCATACCCGCCGCGCTCGCCGCGTTGGTCATCGCGCGGCTTGCCGTAGCCGCCACGCTCGCCGCGCTGTTCATCGCGCGGCTTGCCGTAGCCGCCACGCTCGCCGCGTTGATCGTCACGCGGCTTGCCATACCCGCCGCGCTCGCCGCGTTGGTCATCGCGCGGCTTGCCGTAGCCGCCACGCTCGCCGCGTTGGTCATCACGCGGTTTGCCGTAGCCTCCCCGCTGATCATCGCGCGGCTTGCCATAGCTCCCGCGCTCGCCGCGTTGATCGTCGCGCGGTTTGCCGTAGCCTCCCCGCTGATCATCGCGCGGCTTGCCATAGCTCCCGCGCTCGCCGCGTTGATCGTCGCGCGGCTTACCGTAGCCGCCGCGTACCCCGCGCTCGTCATCACGACGGGGCTTGCCATAGCCTCCCCGTTCGCCGCGTTGATCGTCGCGCGGCTTGCCGTAGCTTCCGCGTCCACCATGCTCATCATCGCGACGGGGCTTGCCATAGCCTCCCCGTTCGCCGCGTTGATCGTCGCGCGGCTTGCCATAACTTCCGCGTCCACCATGCTCATCATCGCGACGGGGTTTGCCATAGCCGCCCCGTTCGCCGCGTTGATCGTCGCGCGGCTTGCCGTAGCTTCCGCGTCCACCATGCTCATCATCGCGACGCGGTTTGCCATAGCTTCCGCGACCACCATGCTCATCATCGCGACGGGGCTTGCCATAGCCTCCCCGTTCGCCGCGCTGGTCATCACGGGGCTTGCCATAGCTTCCCCGTTCGCCGCGCTCATCATCACGGGGTTTGCCGTAGCCTCCCCGTTCGCCGCGCTGGTCATCACGGGGCTTGCCATAGCCTCCCCGTCCGCCGCGTTCGTTATCACGCGGCTTGCCGGAACCGCCGCGTCCACCGCGCGTATCGCTACGCTCGGCATGCCGGGACGCCGAGGCCCCTCCACTCCGCGGCGCGCTCCCCGCGCGGCGCTGATTTTTCTGATCTTTCGACACTTCAACTCTACTTTCTAAAACGATGGGGATCCAATGGCAGGCCGATGGCGTCCATCACCCGCATCATCACCCCTTCAGCGCGCTTGCGCGCCACTTCGGCGCCTTGCGCCAGGGTCTCCAACAACATCCCCTCACTCTCCCGCAGCGCCAGATAGCGCTCGCGCACCGGGGTGAGGGCTTCGGCCACCGCTTCGGCGGTCTCCACCTTCAACTTGCCATACATATTGTGATCAAAGTGCGCCAGCGCCTCCTCCTGGGAGGAGCCGGTCACGGCGCAGTAGATATTCAGCAGATTGGCCACGCCGGGCTGATTGGCTTCATCATAGCGGATCGTGGCCTCATTGTCGGTCACCGCCTTCTTGAACTTCTTGATGATCGCCTTGGGCTCGTCGAGCATCATCACCTTGGCCAGCTCGGACTCGGCGCTCTTGGACATCTTCTTGGTGGGCTCCTGCAGGTCTTTGACCCGCGCGCCGCCCTTGGGAATCATCGGCTCAGGGACAACCAGCACGTCGCCGTAAATGCCGTTGAAGCGGGTGGCGATATCCCGCGCCAGCTCCAAGTGCTGCTTCTGGTCCTCCCCCACCGGCACCCGCTGGGTTCCGTAGAGCAGAATATCGGCGGCCATCAGCACCGGGTAGGTAAACAGACCGGCGTTGATGTTGTGCTTGTGGCGCTGCGCCTTGTCCTTGAACTGGGTCATGCGCTCCAGCTCGCCCATCTGCGTATAGGTGTTGAGCAGCCAGGCCAGCTCCGCATGGGCGGGCACGTGACTCTGCACAAACACGGTGCTCTTGGCCGGGTCGATGCCGCAGGCCAGATAGAGCGCCGCCAGACTCAGAATCGACTCCCGCAACGCCGCCGGATCCTGGCGCACGGTCAGCGCGTGCAGATCCACGATGCAGAAGATGCAGTCGTGGTCATCCTGCAACGTCACCCATTGGCGCAACGCCCCCAAGTAGTTGCCCAGGGTGAGTTGACCAGTGGGCTGGGCGCCGCTGAAGACAATGGGGTTGACCGCGGATGAGGCGTTCACAGGCGCCGCTCCTTTCGAGTGCGTCAGGGTTGCGTGATGCGGGTTGATCCCAAACGGGATGAACCTGCCAGGGGAATCGAGCAGTTTAGCCCATTACCCCGGCAAGTTCGAAGTAGAAATGCAAGAGAGCGGAGATTGCGGGCCAGATGATCTGACCCACCACCCCGGTGAAAATGAGCAGAATGAGAATCGGCAGGCCAAAACGCTCCATGCGCGCCAGCCACATATCCGCTGGATGCGGCAGTAGCGACACCGCCACCCGCCCGCCATCCAGCGGCGGCAACGGCAGCATGTTGAACACCGCCAGCAGCACGTTCATGAAAATGGCTGCTTGCAGCATCTGCGCAACGGGGCTGGCGAAAAAGGGCGGCAGCAGCAGCACGCCGTGGATGGCCAGCGCGCACAGCAGCGCCAGCAGAAGATTCATCCCCGGTCCCGCCGCCGCCACCCACAACATGGCGGTTTTGAAGCGTCCTTTGAAATTACGCGGATTGACCGGCACCGGCTTGGCGCCGCCGAACGCCATGGGCTGACCCACAGTGGCCAACGACACCGCCAACATTACCGCCGGCAGGGCGATGGTCCAAACCGGGTCGATGTGCACAATGGGATTGAGCGACAATCGTCCCATGTTGCGCGCGGTGGGGTCGCCGAAACGATCGGCCATGAAACCATGCGCCCACTCGTGCAGGGTGATGGCGAAGATCACCCCGGGCGCCCAGATGATCAGGTTTTGTACAATCTCCGACCAGTTCATCCGCGCCCACCCGTCTCAGTCAAACCGCTAAAGCCCTTGAGGGCGTTTTCCCGGCGCTCCAACGCCGCGTCCAGCACCCGCAGCAGGGACTCCAGTTGCAGCGGCTTGGTGATGTAGCCGTCAAACCCCGCCGCACGGCCCCGCGCCACATCCTCGGGCATGGCCGAAGCGGTTACTGCATAGATGGGAATGGTGCGAAAACGCCGATCAGCGCGCAACGCCTCCAGCAGATAGAAGCCGTCTTTGCCGGGGAGATTGATGTCCAACAGGCACAGATGGGGGCGCTCCTGCTTGGCCATGGCCAAGCCGCTCTCAGCGTCGGGCGCGGTGATCAGACGCCACGCCGGACGCCGCGCCGCCGCACGCTCCATCAATTTGCGGTTGATGGGGTCATCCTCCACATACAGCACCAGCGCCGCGTGGGCCGGTTGCGCCGAGTCCGGCTCCACGCCGCACATCTCGGCGCCGCCCTCTTCACTGCTCTGGGCGGCGTCTCCGCTCAAAGGGATATCGATCCAGAACAGCGCCCCTTTGCCCGCCTCGCTCTCAAAACCGATGGCGCCGCCCATCTCCTCCATGAGTCGCCGACAGATGGCCAGACCGATGCCCGACCCCTCCACCCCGGAGTGGTCCGCGCCCAATCGGTTGAACGGTTCGAACACCTCTTGCGCCTTATGCGCGGGGATACCGCGCCCGGTGTCGCGCACCCACACCCGCACGAAGCCATCTTCGCGCATGTCACAGCCCAGCATCACCTCGCCGCCGGGGATATTATATTTGATGGCGTTGGAGAGCAGATTCAGCGCCACCTGTTTCAGACGCTTGCGATCCGCCAGACAGAACACCGGCGCACAGTCGTTCAACGCGCTCTCATCAGGCATCAACACGCCGCGCTCAGCGGCTTGCGCCGACATCAGCGTCAAGCACTCCTGCAGCAGCAAGCCCAGGCGCGTGCGTTCGATCTTGAGCTCGATGCGGCCCGATTCAATGCGCGCCAGATCCAGCACCTCATTGATCAACTCCAACAGGTGGTTGCCCGCTGACAGGATCTCCTGCACCGAATCCGCCTGCCCGGCGGAGAGCGGCTCCACCGGATCGGAGAGCAGCAGTTGCGAAAACCCCAGCACCGCGTTCATGGGGGTGCGCAACTCATGACTCATGGAGGAGAGGAAGCGTGATTTGGCCTGACTGGCGCGCTCGGCGGCTTCTTTGGCGGCGGTGAGGTTGCGTTCAAACTGCTTGCGCGCGCTGATATCCTGCACAATGCCGACGAACATGGCCGGTTCCGACAGCGGAATCATGCTCAACGACAGACGCGCCTCGAATTCGCCGCCGTCAATGCGCACCCCTGACAATTCCAGGCGGTTTTGCTCCAACCTTTCCACGTCCACCGGCAGCGCCATGGGAAACGGCGACTGCGGCAGCAGATCGGTGATGGCGCGCCCCATCATCTGCTCGGCATCACAGCCAAACAGCGTTTCGGCGGCGCGGTTGAACAGGGTGATGGCGCCCTGGGCGTCCACCACCACCATGCCCTCATTGGAGTGTTCGACAATGGCGCTAATGCGCGCCTCACGCTCACGCAGGGTCTCCTCGGCGCGCACCCGGTCGGTGATGTCCTCGGCGTAGATGTGCGCCACCGAGAGCGCCGACACCCCTTGCAACACCACATTGTAGCGCCGATCGCCCAGGGTGGTTTCGAACTGCGGACGGCGGTTGGATAGCACACACTCCAGCAGCGAGCCCATGCCGCGTTCGGCCAGCCGGGCGGTAAACGGACAGGCCTGGTTCTGCCCCATGCCCAACGCTTCAGCCGCCGGGTTGGCGTCGAGAATCAGATTGTGGCAATCCACCCGCAGCATGGGCGACGGGTGCTTCTCGGCAAACAGCGCCATGCTGTGAGCACGGGCGCGGTACATGCGCTGCTGAGTGATGTCGGTGCGGATGGAGATATACTCCCACGGCTCGCCCTGATCGTTGAGCAGCGGCACGATGGAGGCCGACACCCAATAGAACGAGCCATCCTTGCGCCGGTTCTTGACCTCGCCGTGCCACACCTGGCCGTTGGAGATGGTCTCCCACATGCGCGCGTAATACTCCGGTGGATGCTCGCCGGATTTGAGAATGCGGTGGTCCTGACCGATCAGCTCGGCCATGGTGTAGCCGCTAGTTTCGCAGAACTTCTCATTGGCGTAGGTGATGCGGCCGGAGGGGTCGGTGACGCTGACGATGGCGTGTTCGTTCAAGGCGTGTTGCAGATGCTCCAGCTCGCGCAGGGCCGAGCGCATATGCTCCAGTTTGCGCCGCGAGTCGCGCCGCTGCTTGATGCGCGAGAGCACCACGCGGGTAAACGCCGCTGGCGAAACCGGTTTGATCAGATAGTCCTCATGGGCCAGGTTGCGGTCCGACAGACGCCGCCCCAGGTTCTTCTCACCGGAGAGGAACAGCAGCGGCAGGTCGGCGAAACGGTCGTTCTGCCGAATCACCCAGCCCAATTCGATGCCATTGATGCCGGGCATATAGAGATCCAGCACCACCAGCTCCGGCGCATGCGCATCCAATGCTTCGAGAAGCTGTGACGGGTCGTTGAGGATGTGCGCCTGCATCCCCGCCTGCTCCAGGATCGACTGGTAGAACTCGGTGAGCACCGGGCTATCATCCACCAACAGCACGCGGTAGGGATCATCTTCAATATTGCGCGGCAGCGGCGCCAGAATGCGCGCCAGTCGCGCCGGTTCGCCTGGCGCGCGGAAAAAGTGGGTGCTGCCCAGACGCACGGCGGCCAGACGGTGCGTCAGGCCATCCTCTTCATGCAGCGCCGCCACTGGCGAGGGGGTCTGACGCTGCTGATAGTTGGCCGAAAAGGTCAACGCAGGCGTCTGTGCGGTGATCGCCAGTCCGCGCATATCCAGCAGCACGCCATCAGGCGGATCGCTCTCCACCATACGATGCAGCGCAGGGTAGTCCGGCGCCGACTCCACCACCGCATTGCGCCGCGCCAACTCCTGACGCAAACGCTCGCGCAAAACTTCATCCTGAGTCAGCGCCACCACCCGGCGCTCGGCGCCGCGATGACGCTCCTCCTGCGCCAAATGGGGCATGGGATCGCGCAGGGCGCTGATCGCCTCCCGCGCCAACTGATCCAGATTGCTCAGATGCTCGTCAATCACCGACAAGGCGCTCGCCAGCGCTTCGGGCTCTGCATAGCGTTTGACGCCGCCCTGGGTCACATTGGCCAAGCTTCGCGCGCGCTCGGTAAAGTCGGGAAAGCTGAAAGTGGCCGCTGCGCCGATCAGACCATGGCTGCTGGTAAAAAACAGATCCCAAGCCGCCGCATCGCCCTGCGCCGAGGCCATACGTTGCCTCAAATCCGTCAGCTCCTGCAGCCGATCCGGCAGACTGCGGGCGAACTTCTGCCGCAAAGCGTGATAACGCTCCTCAAACCGCATGACGGGATCTCCCCGCGCAGCAACGGCGCTCAGGCTTCAGTGTGGGATACGGGCTCATCGGCAAAACCTTTGGCAATCTGTCGAATGCGGGGCAAAGCGCGGACAAACGCCTGCACCAGCTCAGGATCATAATGGGTCCCAGACATGGTCACAATCTCCTCCACCGCCTTCTCTTGCGGCCAGGCCGCTTTGTACGGACGGGTGGAGGTGAGGGCGTCAAACACATCGGCGATGGCGCAGATGCGCCCGAACACCGGAATCTCCTCCCCCTGCAGCCCGGTGGGGTAGCCAGAGCCGTCCCACCGCTCATGGTGGGTCAGGGCGATGATGCGCGCGGTCTCCATCACCTCCGATTCGCCCCCTTCGAGCAGGTGCGCGCCGATCTCCGCATGCTGGCGCATCTTGGCCCACTCGGCGTCATCCAGTTTGCCGGGTTTCTGTAGAATGCCGTCGGGAATGCCCAGTTTGCCGATATCGTGCATGGGGCTGGCGTTGAGCAACAGCTCACACTCGCCGGGGCTCATGCCCGCCTCGCGCGCAATGGCTTCGGCGTATTGACTCATGCGCACAATGTGCAGACCGGTCTCGTTGTCCTTGTACTCCGAGGCCATGCCCAAACGCCGCACTACCTCCAACTGGGTGTTCTGCAACTCTTCGGTGCGTTCGCGCACGCGCTGCTCGAGGATACGGTTCTGGTCGCGCGCCTGTTTGTGCAGCATGCGCACCTCCAACATATTGCAGATGCGGTGCAGCGCCTCGACGCGGTCAAACGGTTTGGTCAGATAGTCGCGCGCGCCCAACTCCAGCGCGTGCAGGCGGGTCTCCTGATCGGTCTGCGCGGTCATCACCAGCACCGGCAGATAGTCGCCATCGGACGACAGCGAGCGGATGCGGCTCATCACCTCGAAGCCGTCCATCTGCGGCATGCGGATATCGAGCAGGATCAGATCATAAGGGTCTTGGCCGTGAAGCGTCTCCACCAGAGTCGGGTCGGTGACGCACTCCACGTGGGAGAAGCCGCTCATGCGCAGGAGTTTGTCCAGCAGCTTGACGTTGACCTGCTGATCATCGACGACCAGGATGCGCGCGGCGTATATGGCGTGTTGCAGCTCCATGGGGACGACCTTCTGCTCCGACTGTGCGCCAGCGTGATGGGCGCGCGTCCCAGCGCCTACGGCGCAGGACTCAGTCGCCCCTCATGTAATCTCAGCCGACGCGGCAATTGGTCGGCCAATTCGGTGTTATGGGTCACCATCAGACAGCTCAACTTGCGTTCCACATTCAAACGCTTGAGCAGATCAAACACGCCCTGTGCGGTATGAGTGTCCAAATTGCCGGTCGGTTCATCGGCCAGCAGCAACTTGGGGTTGGGCGCCACCGCCCGCGCGATGGCTGCGCGCTGACGTTCGCCGCCGGACATCTGCCCGGGTTTGTGGGTCAAACGGTGCGACAGCCCCACCTCACCCAGCATCTCGGTGGCGATTTTTGTCGCCTGCGCCACCGCCATGCGCCCGATCAGCAGCGGCATCATCACATTCTCCAGGGCGGTGAACTCCGGCAACAGCCCATGGAACTGGTAGATAAACGCGATCTTGCGGTTGCGCAGCGCCGCCCGTTTGGCCTGATTGAGGGCGAAGATATCCTCACCCTGCAGCAGCACGCGCCCGGCGCTGGGGGTATCCAGCGAGCCAAGAATCTGAATCAGGGTGCTTTTGCCGGAGCCTGAAGCCCCCAACAACGCCGCCATCTCCCCTTGTCCCAGACTCAAATCCACCGCATCGAGCACCCGCACGGTCTCAGCGGCGGTCTTGAACTCGCGGCTGATCCCCTCGGCCTGCAAAAGCGGCTGCGACTGATCACTCATAGCGCAACGCCTCCACCGGATCAATACGCGATGCGCGCCAAGCCGGATAGAGCGTCGCCGCCACGCTGATGGCCAAACTCACCAGCGTCACCACGGTCACATCTTCAGGAAGCACCTTTGACGGCAGGTAGTCAATAAAATAGACATCGCCATGAATCAGCTGGGTGTTGAGCAGTTTTTCCACAAACGCCAACGCCGCCTCCAGATTAAACGCCAGAGAGAGGCCCAAGCCCAACCCCAACAGGGTGCCGCCCACGCCGACGATGCCGCCATTGATCATGAAGATGCGCAGAATGCCGCCGGAGGTGGCGCCCATGGTTTTGAGAATGGCGATATCGCGCCCCTTCTCCATCACCACCATGATCTGACTGGAGATGATGTTAAACGCCGCCACCAGCACCACCAGGAACAGGATGACGAACATGGTCGCCTTCTCCATCTGCAAAGCGCGGAAGAAGTTGCGGTTCATCATCATCCAGTCGCGCACGTAGTACTGCCCGCCCAACGCCGCCTCCAGCCGCGCGCGCACGCCGGAGGCCAGATCCGGGTCCGGGGTGCGGATCTCGATGCCGGTGACCTTGTCGCCCAGACGGAATAGCGTCTGCGCATCGCCCAGGTAGGCGTAGGCCAGATTGGTGTCATACTCATGCATGCCGGATTCGAAAACCCCCACCACGGTAAAGCGTTTCACCCGTGGCAGCGCGCCCATCACGGTGATGTTGGCCTGGGGCGCCATGACGGTGAGTTTGTCGCCCACATCCACCGCCAGCGTGCGCGCCAGGTTCACCCCCAGCACCAGCCCGAAGCCCTGCATCTTCTCCAGCGAGCCGCGCTGCATATTCTGTTGCAGATCAGACAGATGGCGTTCGGATTTGGGTTCGATGGCGCGCAGCCCCACGCCCACGGCGGTGTCGCCGTGGGAGAGCAGCACCTGCTGGAAGATATACGGCGAGGCGGCGGAGACCCCTTCGGTATTGCGAATGACCTGGAGCAGTTCAGGGGAGTACGGCAGTTTGCCGAAGTAGTTCTGCACCACCACATGGCTGGTGACGCCGAGGATCTGCCGCTGCAGCTCCACTTTGAAACCGGTCATCACCGCCAGCACCACGATCAGCGCCGCCACCCCCAGGGCGATGCCCGCCAGAGAGAGGAAGGTGATGGCGCTGATGAAGCCCTGGGATTTTTTTGCGCGCAGATAGCGCAATCCCACCAGCCACTCATATTTGGCCGAGAGCATGCGCGCGCCCCGGCTTACTGCACTTCGCGTTTGAGCTGCGGGAACAGCAGCACTTCGCGAATGGTGGGGGCGTCGGTGAGCAGCATCACCAAACGGTCGATGCCGATGCCCTCGCCGCCGGTGGGGGGCATGCCATACTCCAGCGCGCGGATGTAGTCGGCGTCGAAGTGCATCGCCTCATCATCGCCGGCATCGTGGGCGTCGGCCTGGGATTGGAAGCGTTCGGCCTGGTCGGCGGGGTCGTTGAGCTCGGAGAAGGCGTTGGCGATCTCCCAACCGCCGATGAACAGCTCAAAGCGCTCGGCGATGTCGGGATTTTCATCGCTGCGGCGCGACAGCGGCGACACCGAGATGGGGTAGTCGACGATGAAGGTGGGCTGAATCAGCAGATGCTCCACCTTCTCCTCGAAGATCTCCATCACCAGTTTGCCCACATCCCAAGCCGGATCCACCTCCATGCCCAGCTGCGCGGCCAACCCCTCCCAGGCGCTGCGCGCCTCCGGGTTCATCCAGTCGGAGGTTTTGGTTTCGATGAACGGCGCCATCCCTTTGAGGGGCTCGACGGCCTCGGGGACATACTTCAGAATCGCTTCGGCCGGGGTCAGGCGCGCCCACGGGCCGGAGAAGTCGATATCGCGCTCCTGGTGGGTGACCATCAAGCCGCCGGTGGCCGCCTCCACCACTTCGCAGATCAGCTCCTCGGTGAAGTCCATCAACTCGCGGTACTCGGCGAACGCCTGATAGAACTCCATCATGGTGAATTCGGGGTTGTGGCGCGGTGAGAGCCCCTCATTGCGGAAGTTGCGGTTGATCTCGAACACCCGCTCGAAGCCGCCCACGATCAGACGTTTCAGATACAACTCCGGGGCGATGCGCAGAAACAGCGGCATATCCAGGGCGTTGTGATGGGTTTCAAACGGCTTGGCCCGCGCGCCGCCGGGGATGGGGTGCATCATGGGGGTCTCCACCTCCAGGAACCCCCGCGCTTCCATGAAGCGGCGGATATGGCTGATCACCCCGGAGCGGGTTTTGAACACCTCCCGCACTTCCGGGTTGACGATCAGGTCCACATAGCGCTGGCGATAGCGGGTCTCGGTATCCTCCAGACCATGGAACTTCTCCGGCAGCGGCCGCACCGATTTGGAGAGGAGCTGAAACTTCTGCACCCGCAGGGTCAGCTCACCCACCTTGGTGCGGAACAGATGCCCTTTGCAGCCGAGGATATCGCCCACTTCCACCTTCTTGAACAGCGTGTTGTAGATCTCCTCGCCCACCTCATCGCGCTGGGCGGCGATCTGCAAACGCCCGCTCTCATCCTGCAGGGTGGCGAAGGTGAGCTTGCCGAAGCTGCGCAGCAGCATCACCCGACCCGCCACCTTCAGAGAGGCGTGGGAGAGCTCCTCGGCGTCCTGAATCGAGCCGTAACGCTCGCGCACCGAGTCCAGCGAATCTTCGGGCTTGTAGCCGTTGGGATAGGGATTCACCCCCGCCTCACGGATGGCCGCCAGCTTCACCTTGCGCGCGGCGATCTGCTGGTTCTCTTCCTGGGGTTCGGCGTTGGCGTTCTTCTCTTGTTCGGACATGGCGCTTTCGCTTTCGATCCGTGCTCTTTGTAATGAGCTTCTACACTGTCATCGGGAAGATAAAAGAGGCTGGGGCTCCGCCCCAGACCCGGCCAGGGCGCCGCCCTGGTCCCGACAGGGCTTTGCCCTGCACCCACCAGGCCAAATTGGGACAAATCCCGATTTCCCTGGACCCTCGTGAGTTTTGCTTCTGCGCCAACACGCAGTTTATCGCGTGGAAAACGCAGCACTCCGCTCGCGTTAGAAACTCTTAATTGCTTTCCGACTCGCCGCTGATGCGTTGCGCCAGCGCCGCCTTGATGAATGGATTCAAATCGCCGTCCAGCACCGCGTCGGTGTTGCCGCTCTCCACCTGGGTGCGCAGGTCTTTGACCAAGCGGTATGGCGCCAGCACGTAGGAGCGGATCTGATGGCCCCAGGCGATGTCCGACTTGGCGTCGGCGGTGGCCTGCGCGGCTTCGGCGCGCTTGTCCATCTCGTGCTGGTAGAGGCGCGATTTGAGCACCTGGAACGCCATATCGCGGTTGCGGTGCTGCGAACGGCTGTCCTGACACTGCACCACAATCCCGGTGGGAAAGTGGGTGATGCGGATGGCGGAGCTGGTTTTGTTGACGTGCTGACCGCCCGCGCCGGAGGCGCGATAGGTGTCCACGCGGATATCCTTGTCGTCGATCTCGATCTCGATGGAGTCGTCAATCTCCGGCGACACAAACACCGAAGTGAACGAGGTGTGGCGCCGCGCCGAGGAGTCGAACGGGCTGATGCGCACCAATCGGTGCACGCCAGACTCCACCTTCAAGTAGCCATAGGCGAAGTCGCCTTCGATCTTCAGACTGGCGGATTTGATGCCCGCCTCGTCGCCGGGCTGGATATCCAGCTCTTCGACCTTGAAGCCGCTCTTCTCACAATAGCGGGTGTACATGCGCAGCAGCATGCTGGCCCAGTCCTGGGACTCGGTGCCGCCGGCGCCGGAGTGGATCTCAAGGAAGCAGTTGTTGCCGTCGGCCTCGCCCGAGAGCATGCGCGCCAGCTCCAGATCCTCCAGACGGGTGAGCAGGTCGCTGACCTGGGCGCGCACCTCGGCGACCATCTCCTCGTCGCCCTCCTCCTGCGCCATGGCGAGCAAGTCGCTGGCGTCGGAGGTCTCCTGATTGAGGTTGTCCCACTCGCCGATGGTCTTCTCCAACTGCGTCTTTTCGCGCATCAGCGTCTTGGCGCGTTCGGCGTCGGTCCACAGGTTGGGATCCTGGCTCAACGCATCCAGCTCGGAGAGGCGCTCCTTGCCGTTTTCATAATCCAGGTGGCCGCGCAGCAGCGTCAGCTTCTCGGCGATGGAATCAAATGTTCTTTGGATGCTTTCATCCATGATGCGGTCTCAACTGTCTTTCCACGCGCGAATGTGACTCCGCGCGCAATCCGATTCTTGATGGCGGGAACCTGCCACTATACCATGGGGCGCACAAAAGGCAAAACCCGACGCGATATTTCCCACCCCCGCGCTCTGCTCGTAGGAGTCTGCCCCATGTACTACGCCATTATCAGTCAGGATGTGGATAACAGCCTGCCGCTGCGCAAACAGGCGCGCCCGGCGCATATCGAACGGCTCAAAGCCCTGGCTGCGGAAGGTCGACTGCTGGTTGCTGGGCCCAATCCGGCCATCGACAGCGAAGAGCCCGGTGAAGAGGGCTTCACCGGCAGCACCGTCATCGCCGAGTTCGACTCGCTGGCCGACGCCCAGGCCTGGGCCAACGCCGACCCCTATGTGGAAGCGGGCGTCTACGCTTCTGTGTCGGTGAAACCGTTCAAAAAAGTCCTGCCGTAATCTCCGCCACAGGATTTTGCCTGGAGGGTAATCGCATGACCGCTCGTGTATTGGTCCCCATCGCCGAAAGCTGCGAAGAGCTGGAAACCGTCACCATCGTCGATCTGCTGCGCCGCGCCGGAATCGACGTCACCATCGCCGCGCTGGAGCCCGGACCGGTGACCATGAGCCGGGGCGTGGTGATTCTGCCCGACGCCGAGCTGGAAGATGTGATCGACCACGAGTACGACATGCTGGTGCTGCCCGGCGGCATGCCCGGCGCCGAACATCTGAACAACGACGCGCGCATTATCGCCTTGATCCAAAAGATGGCCGCCGCCAACCGCTACACCGCCGCCATCTGCGCCGCGCCCATGGCGCTGGCCAGCGCCGGAGTTCTGCAGGGCAAACAGGCCACCAGCTTCCCCGCCTTTCATGACAAACTCACTGCGGGCGGCGCCGCCCTGAGCGCCGATGCGGTGGCGTGCGATGGTAAAGTCATCACCTCGCGCGGCCCCGGCACGGCCATGGACTTCGCCCTGCAACTCATCGAAAGCCTACTGGGCAAAGAGCAGCGCGACGCGGTGGAAGCGCCGCTGCAGCGCCCGTGATCCACTCTCTAACGTGTTTGCGGGAAAGCGTTTGATCCAGGGATGACTATTGCCCGCCACTGATCGGTGGCGGGTGGCGGGGCCTGCGGCCCCAGCGCCCACGCCCATTAGATTTTGAGAAGCGGATTGGCGCGCAGACTCTCCACTGCCATATCAATGAATGCGCGCACTTTGGCGGAGACATGCCGCCCTTCGGGGTGAACAATGTGCACCGGCATCGGCTCTGGCTCATAGTCGCCGAGCACGATTTTCAGACTTCCCGCATCCACCTCCGGCCCAATTTGATAAGAGAGCGCCTGGGTAACCCCCCAACCGGATTTGGCGGCGTCGATGGCGGCGGGGATGGTGGAAAAAGAGACGCGTGGCGTAACACGCACGCTTTCTCCTCCAGCAAACCGCCACGCATTGGTGGACGCAACAGGCCGGGCGGCGATAATGCGATGTTCGGCCAGCGCTTCAAGTGTTTGCGGGATTCCAGCATGGGACAGGTACGCCTCTGCCGCGCACAACACCCGTCGCACCGCGCCAACCCGTATGGCCATCAGATTCGTCTCAGGCAAAGCGCCAATCCGCACCGCCAGATCGAACCCTTCGTCGATCAGATTCACAATCCGATCCAGGTAGATCGCCTCCGCCTCCATTTCCGGGTAGCGATCCAGGAAACCCAGCAAAACCGGCGAAACATAAAGTTGACCAAACAAGGTCGGCGCCGTAAGCCGCAGCACCCCTTTTGGCGCGCGATGCGCGCCGCGCGCCGCATCGCGGGAGATGTGAAAATCGTCCAGAATGCGTCGCGCATCGGTCAGAAATGCGCGCCCGGGGTCCGTGAGAGTTGTCGCCCGGGTGGAGCGGTGAAACAGCAGCACATCCAGATCCGACTCCAGCTCGCCCAGGATGCGCGTCACCGACGGCGCGCTGATGGAGAGGGCTTTTGCCGCGCCAATCAGTGAGCCCGCCTCAGCCACAGCGACAAACACCTCCAACGCGCGAAAGCGATCCATAACCGTCCTGTTTATTTTGGAATGTGAAATAGTGAATTACAATTTAACCATATTCATTTGATTTTCTGAATACACTACTGTTCCTCCATCGACGCAAGCAATCCTGCTGGCGACTAGAGAGAGGATCAAACCATGTCTCACATTCCTACGCCCGAATCGATCCAACAAGCCCCTCATGGGTCGCAAAACTTGCTGCAAGCGGTGCAACAGAAGCTGGGCGTCGTCCCCAATCTGTTTCGCATCGTCGCCAACAGTCCGGCGGCCCTGCAAGGTTATCTCGGACTGCTCGCGGCCCTGGAAACGGGCGCCCTTGAAGCGGCCACCCACGAACGCATTGCGCTGGCCGTGGCGCAAGTCAACGGCTGTGGCTACTGCCTGGCCGCCCACTGCTATTTGGGCAGCAACATCGCCCATCTGAGCGATGAGGAGATGGAGGCGAATCGTAAAGGCTTCTCCAGCGACGCCAAGGCGGAAGCAGCCGTGCGCTTTGCCGCCGACATCGCCCAAAGCCGGGGCCATGTCGCCAGTAGCGCCGTGCAGAATGTGAAAGCGGCGGGCTACAGCGATGCGGAGATTGTGGAAATCGTTGTCCACGTGGCGCTGAACACACTGACCAACTACGTCAACTCGGCGCTGGGAACCGCAATCGACTTTCCTCAGGTGCGGGAGCTGGCGGCCTGAGGCGCAACAAGAGCGATCCCCGATGCGCTGCGTCGGGGATCCCGCCTGCAGCCTTATCACGTTAGTGGGACTCGCTGAGTTCCCCGCACAAGCGCCTCTGTTGTTACAGGCCCGCCCAGGGGACTCTGCCCCAGGTGATGTCGCACCGTTTCAACGTCTCTCCGGCGCCAACTCTTCAGGAGAACAGCGCAATGAACACACGACCGTCAGACATCGCCTTCACCCCCAGCGTAAAAGCGATCCAGCAGCGCAAACACTCGCGCGACGCCTACCGCCACATGGAGGAGACAAAAGGCTGGAGTCAGAGCATCAGCGACGAATTGGCGGCTTTCATCGCGGCGCAGAGAAGTTTTTTTCTCGCCACCGTTTCCAGCGAAGGCGCGCCTTACATCCAGCATCGGGGCGGCCCGCCCGGATTTCTTCGCATAATCAGCCCAACACGGCTGGGATTCGTCGATTTCAAAGGCAATAAGCAGTTCATCACCCAGGGCAATCTGGTTGACAACCCCAAAGCGCACATCCTCCTCATCGACTACGCCAAGGGCCAACGGGTGAAACTTTGGGGCGAGGCGCAGGTTGTGGAGGGGGATCAACTGCTTATCCAAGAGCTGATGCCGCAAGATTACCAGGCGCGCGCTGAACAGGTGATTCTGTTTGACGTGTCCGCCTGGGATATCAATTGTCCCAAGCATATCCCAAGACGATATGAACACGTAGATGTGGAACGCGCCATTCAGGAGCGGGACGCCAGAATCGCCGAACTGGAAGCCAAACTTCGGGGCGCACTCTGAGCAAGCGTGTGTGCTGGGGGGACCCTTGAGAATTCAGCTTCCTTCCGCAAACACTTTTGACTTTCCCTGCGCTACGTTGGACTGCATTCGCCGTCCTGCGGACGACGGCCCCTTTGGGGCCTGCTCACTGTCGTTTCCCCGTTTGCCCTGTTGCGGGCTTGTTGCTCCCAGCTTCGCCCGCCACGTCGACTGGCACAACCTCTGTTCAATGGGGAAACGGCAACGGCCAAAGAGACACCGTGGGCGCCGCCACTGATTTGTTGATACGGCTTCGCCTAGGGCCGCTGGGGGCAGCGGCCCTCAGACGATTTGGCAGGATTGCCAAATCGGACTCGCGCAGCGAGCCCGCAGGGTGAGGGGGCCGACGGGGATGGATGGCCCGAATCACCCCGCCGCCAACCAGTCGGCGGCGCATTGGAGACTTCTAGCCCGCCATCGCCTCCAGCGCCTGCTCGAAGTCCGCTTGCAGATCCGCCACATCCTCCAAACCAATGGACAGACGCACCAAGCCCTGGGTAATCCCCGCCGCCTGCCGCGCCTCCTCTTTCCATTTGGCGTGGGTGGTGGTGGCCGGATGCGTCGCCAACGTGCGGCTATCGCCCAGATTGGCGGTGATCTGCGCAATGGTCAGCGCATTGAGAAAGCGATACGCCCGCTCCCGATCCCCCAACTCCAGACACAGCAGGCCGCCAAAGCCCTGCATCTGGCGCTTGGCTAGCTCATGCTGCGCATGGCTGGGCAAGCCGGGATAACGCACCTTGCCGCCGCTCAGCAGCGCATGACAATC
The DNA here is from genome assembly GCF_002109495.1 of Magnetofaba australis IT-1. Classification (NCBI taxonomy): domain Bacteria; kingdom Pseudomonadati; phylum Pseudomonadota; class Magnetococcia; order Magnetococcales; family Magnetococcaceae; genus Magnetofaba; species Magnetofaba australis. The sequence continues at coordinate 238,861 of NZ_LVJN01000018.1, read as the reverse complement.
CAATGCTTGGGCGATCTGCAACGCGCTGTGATTGTGCCGCTCCATCCGTAACGCCAAAGTCTCCAGCCCCTTGTGCAGAACCCAGGCGTTGAACGGCGAGAGCGTCGGCCCGCAGTTGCGCAGATAGCTGTAGATGGGACCACGAACCAGATCCTTGCGTCCCACCACCGCGCCGCCCAGCACCCGGCCCTGACCATCGAGATATTTGGTCGCCGAATGCACAGTCAAATCGGCGCCCAAGGCCAGCGGTTGCTGCATCACCGGCGTGGCGAACACATTGTCCACCGCCAGAATGGCGCCGTTGTCATGGGCCAACTGCGCCAACGCGGCGATATCCCCCATCTCCAACGTGGGGTTGGCCGGGGTCTCCATGAACAGCATTTTGGTATTGGGCTTGATCGCCGCGCGCCAGGCCTCCAGATCCGACAACGAAACCAGATCCACCTCAATGCCCATGCGCGGCAACACGTCCCGCGCCACATTGGCGATGGAGCCAAACACCGAACGGCTCAACACGATGTGATCGCCCGCACTGAGCAGCGCCAAAAAGGTGGAGCTGATAGCAGCCATGCCGGAGGCGAAGGAGACCGCATCCTCGCCCCCCTCCAGCGCCGCCATGCGCTCTTCAAAGGCGCTCAGATTGGGGTTGGTGAAGCGGCTGTAGATGTTGCCCGGCTCCTCGTCGGCAAAGCGGGCGCGCGCTTGCTCCGGGCTTTCAAACGCGAAGCTGGAGGTGAGATAGAGCGCGATGCTGTTCTCCCCCTCGGCGCTGCGCCGCTGACCGGTATGCAGCGCGCGAGTGGCGGGACCCCAGGAGTCTGATGGCGATTTCGGCGACATGGCGATGCTCGTATTGGCGTGAATCTGAAACAACGCAAGTGGCGGTCAAACACTTGATCGGCTTGCCGCAGCTTGACCATTGGGATCAGCAATGGTAACACACATGGCGTGCCCGAGTGGTGGAATTGGTAGACACTACAGACTTAAAATCTGTTGACGGTAACGTCGTGCCGGTTCGACCCCGGCCTCGGGCACCATTTTCCTTTCGAAACACGCCTCTTTCTCCCACACAACCACCGCTTTATCCCGCTGAAAAGCGCTCTGGCGACAGATCCGGAGCGTCTCTTCACATGGCGTCTTGGCGTGCATAGGTCAACTGACCGCTGCGCTTGACCTTGTCATAGAGCCAAATATGGCCGACACGATGTTGGCTATCGAGCGCAGCGATGGCCACATAGCGCCCCTGCGGCGCAACCACCAGATTCCGCTCCCGGCTGGAGGAGTCACGCCCCACGATGCGACTGAACCCCGGCAGCGCGCGCAAGAGTTCGCGCCGCTCTTGCGGCGCCCCCTTTTGGTCAATAAACAGCAGTGTATTGCGGCCGAACGACGTGACGCCAACATACTGTTTATCCACCGGATCAAACGCCAGAAGTTGCAGATCAACACCGCCAAAAGTTCGGAAATCCAGCCACTTTTCCCGTTTGGCATCAAACCGATAGAATGCTCCATCACCACCAAAACTCACGATGGAGACAATGTCCTGATGCGTATCGTAGGCGATTCCAATCGGCCACGAGAAGCGCACAAAATTGGCCGGAATATCAAACGTCTCGGTACTGCCTTGCAAACGCTGGTCAATCACCTGTACGCCGTTCCTGGCGATACGATACTCACGCTCGCCATCGGGGCTCAACGCGCGGGAGTGAGGCGACATCACCGCATCCTCCGGCGTCTCCAACGGACCATTCAAATCATACAGCGCTAGCGCGCCCTTGCGCGTTGGCAGTGAAAAGATCAACTCCTGCTCGCTGCGCTTCACAGGAGGCCAGTTCAGCGACCACTGCGGCCGTTTGTCAGACCGATTCAGCACAATTTCTCCAGGCAAACCATAGGCGCCGAAAAAACCGTCCAACGCGGTAACATTCAAATTCTGTTTCATCCAGCGCAGCAGTTTGGTGAATCGCCTTCCCTCTTCCTGATACGCAAAACCCGCTTTGGCGCCATACAGCGGCGTTTGAGTCGATGAGAACACGGGGCTTTCATAATACCCGGACAAAACAATATATTTCAGGCGCGTGTGCGCGGAAGGCGAGACCCGCCAAGTGATTTTGTCATAAGAACTCAACAGCAGCACGACATCCTTCCCCGGACGATCGACAACCACCTCCACCTCAACGTCGCCACGCCGCTCTCCCTTGGCTTCATAGCCGCTCACCACATAGACCTCTGCGCCATGGGGACGCTTTGGCGCTGGCGTCCCCTGAATCACGGGCAAACGCTCTTTTTGCGCAGCCGGAGACAGCGCTTCGACGACTTCCCCAACGGAATGTAAGAGATCCACTCTGGCAGTGAAAATGCGCTCGCTCTGCGCACCCTGGCGCGCAGCCAGGCCAGCGTCGCGCATAGATTGAGACGGCGCGCTCCAGACCTCCTCCATCACCCCATACCCGGTGAGCGCCAACACGATCGCCATCGTCCAGAACCTGCGCTCATAAGACATTGCTCTCCCCCTGTAACAACAAAAGAAATCATTGAGAAAATAGGGTATTGCACTCCCAACAATGCCCAGCGCTTAGGGCAAAATCGAGACAGCGACTCAATACGAAGAACAGATTTGCGCCACAGAAACAGTCAAAACGGGGTGGAACCTTCTGGGGCCGCCACTCCTGACCACACGCCAAGTGAAAACGACTACTCTCTACGATTCATCAACACTCTGCCCGCAATCGGAGAACGATTCAATCTGTGTCAGGCTATCCGCAGACGACAACAATTTCAGTAATTGCCGTTTTTTTATGGGCTTGGTCATAAAACCGTCGCACCCAACCTCCTCGGCGCTCTGTAGCATATCCACCACGGCATGGGCTGTCAGCGCCACGACAGGCGTGCGCTCGCGACCATTCTGCGCTTCCCATAGGCGGATCTCCTGGGTGGCGGTCAATCCATCCATCTGCGGCATCTGCAGATCCATCAACACCAGATCAAAACGCCCCTGCTGGAACATCCGCACCCCTTCCACACCATCAATGGCCTCTACCACCTGGTGTCCTGTCCCTTTGAGAAAAGCGCGAATCAACAAGCGATTATCCGGGGAGTCCTCCACCAAAAGCAACTTCAACCCGTCCGCTTGCTCCAGCGACGCCTCCGCAAGCGCCTTGGAACTCAAATCCGACTCAGCAGGCTCCTTGTCCTCACCATGTGAGTGGTGTGCAAGAGAGGCGCTCAATCCGAGCCTCTCGCCGATGCTCCAGGAGAGATCCGCCCGTTTGATGGGTTTGGTCAAGTAACCAATCCCTTCGCTTAGCGCTTTGTCACTGGTCTGGCGGCTGTGGTCGGAACTCAGCATGATCACCGGCATATCCGCTATGGCGTCCAAACCGCGCAGATGCTTGACCACATCAAACCCACTGCAGAAGGGCATGCGACAATCCACCAGCATCATGTCATAACGCTCGCCCTCTTGAGCGATCTCATCAAGCGCATCAAGCCCCTCTTCACCGCCGGAACAGACCGACACTTCAGCCCCCAAATAGGCCAACCCCTCCTCCAGAATCGCCAAGTTGACCGGGTTATCATCCACAGCCAGGATCTTCACCCCGGTTAAATCCTGCATGTTAGGCGCTTGTTGATCCGACTCCTGCAGCGGGGTTAGCCGCACGGTAAAGTAAAATGCGCTGCCAACCCCCTCCTGGCTTTCCACCCAAATACGCCCCCCCATGGCGTTAACCAGACGCTTGCAGATCGCCAACCCCAGTCCAGTGCCGCCATAGCGCCGCGTCACCGAAGAGTCCGCTTGGGTAAAGGTGTCGAAAATCGTGCTCTGTTTGTCCGGCGCAATCCCGACGCCGGTATCGCTGACGGTGAATTGAAAGACGTCCGACGCGCCGCCGGAGTCCGGCTCGGCGCGCAACGTCACATGGCCCTGCTCAGTGAATTTGATCGCATTGCCCAACAGATTGATCAAAATCTGACGCAAACGGCTGGAGTCCCCATGAACCAGGACAGGCAGCTCGGGAGAGAGGCTCACATTGAGCTCAAGCCCTGCTTGATAGGCGCGAATCGCCATCACCACCGCGGTGGTTTCCACCACCGAACAGAGTTGAAAAGCGCCATAATCCAACTCCAGTTCACCGGCTTCGATTTTAGACAGATCCAAAATATCGTTGATCAAAGCCAGCAGGATCTCTCCCGCATTGGAGAGCGTACGCACATAGGTGCGTTGATCGGAACTCAGCCCCGTCTCCTCCAGCAGCTCGCACATGCCCACAATGGCGTTCATGGGGGTGCGAATTTCATGGCTCATGGTGGCGAGAAATTCCGACTTGGCGAGATTGGCCGACTCGGCGCGAAACTTCGCCTCCTGCAAGGCTGACTCGTGCCGCTTACGTTCGGTGATGTCGCGAAACGCCACCACCCCGCCCAGAATCCTTCCTTCGCTGATCAAGGGCGTGGCCACATACTCGACGGGAAAAGCTTCACCGCTCTTGCGCCAGAAGAAGTCATCGCCGCGCTTGATTAACTGGCCCTGATGCAGCGCTTGATGGATCGGACATTCGCACTCGGGAAACTCGGAGCCATCAATGCGATGGTGGTGCATCACCTCATGCTGGTTGCGACCCAACAGCTCCTGCTCGCTAAAGCCAATCAATTTGGCGCCAGCAGAGTTCACGAAGGTGATTCTGCCAGACGGATCCATTCCGTAGATGCCATCGCCGACGGTTTCCAAAATCAGGTTATTATAGAAGTGGGCGGAAGCCAGATCATTATGGATCTTTCGAATCCCCAGCTCTGTACGGCTGGTGATGCGCAGGAACAGGGAAAACAGAATGCTGAACAGGAAGACGCTGATAAGCGTGGCCAACGCCATATAGCGGAGCATATCGCTCGTGGCGGCGCTCACATCCAACAGCGCCACAAAGTGGCCGACTTCATTATCCGCCACATCATAGACGGGAATTCCAACCGCTTTGAATTGCTGCCCCTGCCAGGAGAGATCCAGCATGGCGCGGGCATGGGATCGGTTCATCTCGTCGAGCATGGCGTAGAGTGGCTCCGGCGTGATGTCCAGAGTCGCCGAACTCACAACTGTATTGGCAAACTGATCCCAAAGCGGCGCCCGCCCCAACATGCGCATCCCCTTACGCCACCCCTTCTCGCTCAGGTCGTGCTTATGCAGCAGCAGCATCACGTCTACATTGAAGAGTTGACTGATCTGGCGCGTCACATCGTCGATCTCTTCACCCAACTCCAGATAGCCCAAAAACTCGCCGTCATGATGGACCGGAACAACCGCGCGTAGCGTAAAGGTGCCCAGCGGCCCCAGTTCCGCGCCAGAACTGACGCCGCCATGAGGCGTGGCGTTGCGCATGGTGGTGCGGGTAATGGCGTCGCCAAACCGCCCAGGCTGATGCACGCGGGCAAAATTGACTTTGTCCGTGCGGTGAAAATAGAAGTGGGTGATGCGGCTTTTCTCACGCAGATCACGAAACTGGGGCAATGCTTTGGCGATGAGGGCCTGTCGATTTGAGTGACGCCACGTCGCCAGGATATCGGGGTTGTGCGCAATGGCTGTGAGAGTGGCGCCGAGTTTCTGTGCGCGCAGATTCAGCGCCATTTTAAAAAACCGGTCGATCTCCAGGCGCTTGTTGCTCAGGTCTCGTGAAAAGGCATGCTCGAAATAGAGGTAGCTGCCGCCGATCACCACAGCGGTCAGTAGCGCGAAAGCCAGCGCTAACGGACGCAGAATATGCTTCTTCAGAGCGATGCCGCCGTCATTTCTGTGGTTTTGAAATTGCGAGATGTTCGAAGAATTCATCATCGCTTTCAGCCTATCTCAGACGCTCACAGAGCGGTCTTCGGCGTCAGGAGCAGACGCAAACTTAGAACAGAAGAGAAACAAACCAGGAGCTGGACAAAAAATCCCGGAAACGAGACTTCAAGTCGATGGTCGAGACGCATGCACGCCAGAAGCCCGCACAGAGATTAATTTTCTCAATAGATCGATAAACATCATAGTGCCAGGACTCTTCATTTCTATCTATAAAAAATAGAGATTTTCCTGCAAATTTGACAATTTAAATACAATAGCCCGCCATGTTTCCATGGCGGGCTATTGGCACAGCATCTCCCCCAAAGCGGGAGAACAGGCGAAGAGTCTTACAAAGCGTCGGTATCGCGCTCGCCGGTGCGGATGCGCACCGCCACTTCAATGGGCGAAACAAAGATCTTGCCATCGCCGATACGACCGGTGCGGCCAGCTTGTTCAATGGCTTCCACGGCGCGCTCCACCATGTCGTCAGCCAGCACTACTTCCACTTTCAGCTTCGGCAGAAAGTCCACCACATACTCGGCGCCGCGATACAGTTCGGTATGCCCCTTCTGGCGACCAAAACCGCGCACCTCGCTCACGGTAATGCCTTGAATTCCCACTTCCGCCAGCGCTTCTTTCACATCATCGAGCTTGAAGGGCTTGATAATCGCTTCCACCTTCTTCATGGGTCCGGGACCTCCACTCCATCCAATTGAAATAATGACGCCTCAGGCTTCAGGCTGACGCGCAGGATCTGATTTTCGAGCAATTTCGCGCCGAGCGCACGGCATAACAACTCAGCGATATTTCATACAGTCACCACATTCATATCACACTTTACGCGCAGGCGTCACCCACCAGGACGCCGTCGGGCTATTTTCCATCTCCCCGCGCCGCGCCAGCACAAACCAGCCTAAACCGGCCGTACTTTATCCAAAAACAGCTTGTATTCCAACGCCTCCACCATGGCGTCGTAGGAGGCGGCGATAATGTGGTCAGAGACCCCCACGGTGCCCCAGCGTCGCTCGCCGTCATTCCATTCAATCAGCACCCGCACGATGGCGTCGGCGCCGCCGGACATGGAGCCGCTGCCCATCAGGATGCGCACTTTATAATCCGCCAGTTCGATCTCGCCCAAAGAGGGGTAATGGCGCGACAGCACCAGAGTGAGCGCATTGTGCAGCGCATCCACTGGTCCGGCGCCCTCAGCAACAATGTGCTCCATCACCCCGCCAATGAGGATCTTCACTGTCCCTTCGGCGCCCATGAAGCGGTCGTCATCCTCATCTTCGCGTATGCGCCGCTCGTCGATGACGCGAAAGCCCCGCCGTTCAAAGTAGGTGGGCACCTGCCCCAATGCGCGCCGCGCGCGCAGCTCCAGGGAGCCTTCGGCGCCGTCAAACTGGTAGCCATGCAACTCCAGGCTTTTGACCTCTTCGAGGAGGGTTTGGATACGCGGATCCTTGGGGTCCAACTCAATGCCCAGTTCGGAGAATTTATACAGTAGATTGCTGCGCCCGGATTGATCGGAGACCAGCACGCGCTGCTTGTTGCCCACCTGCTCTGGACGAATATGTTCGTAAGTGCGCGAATCCTTGAGCACCGCCGAGACGTGAATGCCGCCCTTGTGGGCGAACGCCGAGCTGCCGACGAAGGGCTGATTCTTCTGCGTGGGGCGGTTGGCCAACTCATTAACAAAGCGGCTTAAAGCGGAGAGCTTGGGCAGACGCTCCTCGCCGACGGAAGTTTCGCGCCCCATTTTCAGAATCAGATTGGGCAGCACTGAGATGAGATTGGCGTTGCCACAGCGCTCGCCCAAACCATTGAGGGTGCCCTGCACGTGGGCGCAGCCCGCCTCCACCGCCGCCAGGGCGTTGGCCACCGCCAACTCCGAGTCATTGTGGGTGTGGATGCCCAGCACCGCGTTGAGATCGCGCAGCCCGGCCACCGCCGCGCCCACCTGGCTGGGCAGGGAGCCGCCGTTGGTGTCACACAGAATCAGCGCATCGGCGCCAGCGTCCCGCGCCGCCTCTAAGGTCTGGCGCGCATAGTCCGGGTTGGCGGCAAAGCCGTCGAAGAAGTGTTCGGCGTCATAGAAGACCCGATCCACGCGCTTTTTCAGATAGCGGATGGTGTCGTGGATCAACTCCAGATTCTGCGCCAAAGAGATGCCCAGCGCCTGGGTCACATGCAGATCCCAGCTCTTGCCGAAAATGGTGATCACCCCAACCTCGGCGGAGAGCAGCCCCCGCACCACCACATCCTCCTCCACACGGGCGGCGGCGCGGCGGGTGGAACCAAATGCGCTTAGCCGCGAATGGGAGAGGTTCAGCTCCTTGCGCGCGCGGGCGAAGAAGGCGTCATCCTTGGGGTTGGCCCCGGGCCAGCCGCCTTCGATGTAGTCCACCCCCAGGGCGTCCAGCTTGCGGCAGATGCGCAGTTTATCCTCCACCGAAAACTGCACATCCTCGCTTTGCGCGCCATCGCGCAGGGTGGTGTCATAAATATCGACGCGTTTTAAGTCGGTCATGTGGCGAGTCCCGAGGGGAGAAACGGTTGCGGGGCGGCCCCAAAAGGGCCGCCCCGTCTGATCAGGCGCAAGCGTATCGGTGCAACGCGTCATAAGCGACGCGCAAACGGGCGTCAGCCGGTGACGCGATCACCCGCGTCCTTATCCAGTTCAAAGGCGTCGTGCAGGGTGCGCACAGCCAGTTCGGTGTATTTTTCGTCGATCACCACGGAGATTTTGATCTCCGAGGTGCTGATCATCTGAATATTGATGCCCTCCTGGGAGAGCGCTTTGAACATGGTCTGCGCCACGCCGGAGTGGGAGCGCATGCCCACGCCGATGGCGGAGATTTTGGCGATGTCCGGGTCGCCCACCACTTCGCGCGCGCCGATCTGCTTGATGGGCTCCTCCAGCGCCTTCAAGGCCTGGGCGTAGTCGGTGCGCGGCACGGTGAAGGTGACGTCGGTGCCGCCCTGCACGGAGATGTTCTGAATGATCATGTCCACGTTGATGTGGGCGTCGCCCAGAATGCCAAACAGGGTGGCGGCCACGCCGGGATGGTCGGGCACGCCGAGGATGGTGATCTTGGCCTCATTCTTATCGTAGGCCACGCCCGAGACCAAAACCTGTTCCATCATCGCATTTTCCTTTGTCAACATGGTGCCGGTGCTGTTGGGGTCCAGAGAGGAGAGCACACGCACCGGCACGGTGTATTTTTTCGCCAGCTCCACCGAGCGGGTTTGCAACACTTTGGCCCCCAGCGAGGCCATCTCCAGCATCTCATCGTAGGAGATGACGTCCATTTTGCGCGCTTTGGGCTCAATGCGCGGATCGGTGGTGTAGACGCCGTCCACATCGGTATAGATGTCGCAACGATCGGCCTTGAGCGCCGCCGCCAGCGCCACCGCAGAGGTGTCGGAGCCGCCGCGCCCGAGGGTGGTGATGTTGCCGTCGTCGTCTATGCCCTGGAAACCGGCGACGATGACGATGGCTCCGGCGTCGAGGTCCTTGCGGATGCGGAACGACTCGATTTCGCGGATGCGCGCCTTGCTGTGGGCGCCGTCGGTGCGGAAGCGCACCTGCCAGCCCAGATAGGAGCGCGCCTTGTAGCCCATGGATTCGATGGCGGTGGCCAGCAGACCGATGGAGACCTGCTCGCCAGCGGAGACCACCACATCATATTCGCGCTTGTTATAGAAGCCGGTGATCTCCTCCACCAGCGCCACCAGGCGGTTGGTTTCGCCGGACATGGCGGAGACCGCCACCACCACCTGATTGCCGGATTCGAACTCGGCGATGGCCTTGCGGGCGACGTTTTTGATGCGGTCGATGGAGCCGACGGAGGTGCCGCCGAATTTCTGTACGATGAGCGCCACGGGACGTCCTACTTGGGTGGTGAAAACGCTTTACGACAAAGACTTGCGCTTAGCGGCGACGCCGACGCGCCGGGGCGCGGCGCGCGGCGACTTGCGCGGTGGCGGTGGCCTGGGCGGCGGCCTGCTTGCGCTCGGCGTTCATCGCCTCCTTGGCCGCCTGACGCTGCGCGCGGCTCTTCTCCACGCGCTTGCGCTCCAGATGCTTGGTGACCAGATAGCCAATCAGGAAGAAGGCGATCACCAGCATCAGAACCATGATCACCAGTTCCGTCGGGGTGCTATCGACGCTGGCCTTGAAACTGCCCGATGCAGCGCTGACGCGATTCTCCGCCATGGGGTGGTCTCCTCTTCGTCTATTCGAGTCGATTGCGTAAGCGAAGCGTGCGCCGCTTACAGCGTAAAACCGGAACCCCCGGCCAGACCAGGCAACGGCGTGGCGACGGTTTCGAACAGGGTCTCGGCGTGGTCGGCGCCGCCAAAGCCGACGATCTTCACGCCCGCCATCACCGGCTCGCCCGCCACGCCGTGGATGATGCTCAAGCGGCCATCGTCGGTGAGCTGCCCCACCGGCTGCGACGGGGTTTTGTCCGCCGCGCCGCAGAACAGAATGGCGTCATAGGGCGCAGGATCCTTCCAGCCTTCAGCCAGTTCGCCCACGCGCCACTGCACGTCAAGCCCTGCGGTGGCCGCTTTGCCCAACTCGGCCAGCGCCGCATCGCTCTCCACGGCGTAAACCTTGGCGCCCATGGTCGCCAGCAGCGCCGCTTCGTAACCGAGACCGGCGCCCACCACCAGCGCCTTGGCGCCGGGTTGGATATCCAAAGATTGGATCAGCCACGCCGCCTGCAGCGGCGAGAGCATGCGGCGTCCCTGATCATCCAGAGGAATCGCCATGTCCGAATAGGCCGCAGCGGCAAACTTTTCGGGGGCGAAATTCTCGCGGGCCACGCTGTTCATGGCGGCGAGCAGCGCCTCATTCTGCACATTATTGGGCAGAACCTGGGATTTGACCATATTGGCGCGGGCCTGGGCGGTATCCATGAGAGCTCCTTGCGCGGCAATTGCCGAAATAACGCCAGCTACGTCTTGACCCTTGCGCAGAAGATCGCTCAATTGCGCCGCAAGCCGCAGTGACAGAACAGATGTGCACCCTTAACCTTTAGGTTTCTACCCGATTCCCCTACCCCTGGCAACCCTTTCAAGCGCGAGCGCGCCACGCATCCAGCAGCGTTTCGGCCCTTTGCAGCCGTTGCGCCGAACCGATATCGGCCCACAGGCCATTCAGCGGCGCGCCAAACAGACGCCCAGAGGCCAGGGCGTCGTCATACAAACGGTTGAGGGAAAAGGGTTCAATGACGTACGCCGCCAGCGCCTGAGGACGCAAAATCTGCACCCCGGAGTAGGTCAGCGCGCCGGTGGCGCCGCGTCCGCGCAGCAGACGGCCATCGGCCTGCAGCAGAAAGTCGCCGCCGCCGTCAGGGGGGTTGGCCACCAGCCCCAGACGCGCATCCATTTTCTGCGCATCGAACCCGGCGATCAACTCGCCGAGATCCAGATCCCACAGAATATCGCCATTGACGCACAACACCGGCGCATCGCCCAACAGCGGCAGGGCGTTACGCACGCCGCCGCCGGTCTCCAACAGATCCTCTTCCGGCGACCAGACGATGCGCACGCCGAAACGCGCGCCATCGCCCAGCGCCTCCACCAACTTCTCGCCCAGATGATGGGTGTTGATCACCACCCGTTCCACACCGAACGCAGCCAAGCGCGCCAAGGTGTGTTCAATCACCGGCACGCCGCCCACCGGAACCAAGGGTTTGGGGGTGTGCGCGGTCCACTCGGGCAAGCGGGTTCCGCGCCCGGCGGCGAGGATCATGGCGGTCTGCATCACGTCGCCGACATCTGCGCCGCCGGACGCGGCGGAATCTGTCGCCCACGCGCCTGCACGTCGGCGGCGCTGGGTTCGCAACCGGCGGGAATGTACTTCGCCAGCAGCGCATTGAGTTCGGCCAGTTCCGGCTGCCGCGCCAGGGTTTCGCGCACGTAGCTCATGGTGCGCGGCACGTCATCCATATAGCCGCATTTGCCGTCGCGCAGCCACAAGCGCCCGAAGATTCCCACCGCCTTGAGGTTGCGTTGAATCGCCATCCAGTCGAAGTCGCGGCTGAAATCCTCCCATTTTGGGGCATAGCCCAGCTTGGATTCCGCCCCCGCCAACCACTCGCGCTGCACATGCTGGCGGAACGGTTCGTCCCACGCCACATAGCAGTCGCGCAGCAGGCTGGCCAGGTCGTAGGTGATGGGCCCCACCACCGCGTCCTGAAAATCGATCACCCCCAGCGGCAAACCGGGGCCGCGCCACATCAGATTGCGGCTGTGGTAGTCGCGATGCACCAGCACGCGCGGCTGTTTGAGCAGCGCGGCGATAATCTGCTCGAACACTTCATCGAAGGCGTCATAGTCGGCATCGCTGATGGGCGTTTGCAGAATCCCTTCGATATACCAGTCGGTGAGCAGGGAGAACTCAAAGCGCAGCAGCGTGTGGTCATAGGGGCGCTGATGGGCGATGCAGGAGCCGTCGATGGGGGCCTGCTGCATGGCCAACAGTTGATCGCACGCCATGGCGTAGAGGGTTTCCGCCTCGACGCCAGAGTTCAACGCCTGCAGCAAGGTCACATCGCCCAGATCCTCCAGCGCCAGGAACCCCTGCTCCAGATCCACATGGTGCAGCAGCGGGACATGCACCCCATGGGCGCGCAGATGGCGGGCGATATCCACAAACGGCGCGCAATCCTCCTTGTCCGGCGGCGCGTCCATGAGAATGCGTGGGCCGTCGTCGGTGTGGATGCGGAAATAGGCGCGGAAGGAGGCGTCTCCGGCCACCTGCTCGATCCCCGCCACTCCGGGAAATTCGCGCTGGACGAACTGTGTAATGCGTGTGGCGTCACGACTGCTCATGGTCTGTTTGAATTCCATTGCGTTTGCAGGGCGTTCAATACCGCTGCGCTGCGTGGGCCCAGGGCCGCAAAGCGCACGGCGCGCAGATTCGGTTGCTCAGGGGATTGATGCGCCAAGGTGATCTCCAGACGGTCGACGGGCAGTAGTTCGGCGGCGCGCTGGGGCCACTCCACCAACGCCGCGCCGCTGCGACCATCCAACGGCTCGTCGGCGCCCGCCAGGGTCAACTCCTCGGCGTCGGCCAGACGATAGAGGTCATAGTGAAACAGCGGCATGCGCCCCTGTTCATACGGGTTGAGCAGGGTAAAGGTCGGACTGGTGACGGCGGTGGATTCGGGCGTCCCCATAGCGTAGACGAAGCCGCGCGCAAAGGCGGTCTTACCAGCGCCCAGATCGCCATGCAGGGCGATCACCAACCCCTCTGGCGTCTGCTCAAAGACACACTGCGCCAGCGCCGCGGCGATGCGCGCAGTCTCCTCTTCGGATTCGCTGGTCAGCAGCATCCCCTCCGCCGCCATGGATCATTACGCCTCGTTGGATTGCAGCATGCCGCGAATGACGTCGGACTTATCCACCGAGCCCACCACTTCGCCATCGCGCAGCACCGGAACCATGGCGATGTGCTGCTCGCTGAGGACCGTGGCCACATCGGACAGTTCAGCGTCGGCGTCCACCGTGATCACGTCGGCGGTCATGATCTCGCTGGCGGTGCAGGCGGCGATTTTGCGCAGATCCTCTTCATATTGGCGCTCGCCCGCCACCGGGATGATCGCATCGAGGATGTTGACGATGGTGGGCAGGTGCACCTTCTTCACCCGATCCACCAAGTCGCCCTCGGTGATGATGCCGGCCAACTCGCCGTCGATCTCCACCACCACGCCGCACACCTCTTTGCGCGCCAGCAGTTCGGCGACCTCTTTGACGCTGGCGTCGCCGTTGACCGTCGCCACATCGGAATTCATAATCTCAAACGCTTTAACGCCCATGACGCAACCTCCCTGCCATGCGTGGAAATAGCCGATATCCCATGCTACTGTAGTCGGCGACGCGCCACAATAGCGGCCCATACGGGCTCTGCTCTTCCCGACCACGCGCTCCGCCATGCAACGCATACACCGGGGCTTGATACAAGAATCCGCCATGCTGTTCAAGATCCTGCTGCCCATACTGGCCATCGCCTCCATCTATGCCCTGGGACGCTTTCAGGCCCAGCGCAAAGAGGCGCTGATCACCCCGGAGCAAGCCGAGGCCCTGCGCGCCCAGGAGGTCGCCGACCAGCGCGCCGGTCGTCGCGCCGGCCTCATCGCCCTGCTGCTGCTGGTGACTCTGGCGGCGACTATGGCCTACTTCTATTGGCGCGACGCCAATAAAGAGATGCTGATTCGCGTCATCAACATCCAGAGCGGGGAGACGCAGATCTATCGCGCCCGCAACAAGGATCTGCACGATCGCGTCTTCACCACTCTCGATGGCCGCCGCGTGCGCCTGGCCGACCTGGAGCGCATGGAGGTGGAGACGGCGCCGAGCGAACCATGAACGCCGCCATCCCCCGGCCCCTGTTTCGCGACGCCAATCCAGAGCGCGACCTGGAGGTGGTGCAGTGCGGCGACGAGCGCTACCTGCACTTTGGCGATCATCTCAAACAGAGCGCCATCGACCTCGCCCGCCCCGACCAACTGGCGCTCTCCTACTCGCGCCTGATGATGACCGCTCTGGTCCTGATGGCGACGCCCCCGCAGCGCATTTTGATGATCGGTCTGGGCGGCGGCTCCATGGCGCGTTTCCTCTGGCGCGCCCTTCCCCAGGCCCATGTGACGGTGGTGGAGCGCGACCCGGTAATGGCGCGGGTGGCCTTCAGCTATTTTGAACTGCCGCAGGATCCGCGCCTGATGGTGCGTCTGCGCGATGGCGCACGCGCCTTCGAACCCAGCCCCAAGCGCCCCTATGATCTCATTCTACTGGACGCATTCGACCCCTCTGGACTGGCCGAATCGATTCACTGCGCCAAGTTTCTGCACAAGTGTCGCGCCCACCTCTCGTCCGATGGGGTGCTGGCGGTGAATCTCACCCGCTCCAATAAACGGCGCCATGGGCAGGCGGTTAACGCCATCAAAGCCGCCTTTCCTGAGGCTCATTGGCGCTTGCCGGTGGCCAAATTCAGCAATGAACTGCGCTTCGCCAAATCCAGCGTGACCAATGAGTGGCTGCTTGAACCGAGTCTGCGCACTCGGGCGCAAACTCTAAACAAAGAGCTCTCATTGGACTTCCCCGGCTTCTTGGCGCAGATGAAACGGGTCAATTTCCCCCTGTGGCGACGTCTGCGCGCCGGTCGATAGCCTGTACTCAAGGAAAGCGCCATGCGCAGCTTCTACCGCTTTGTTTTCAGCATCGCATTGCTCCTGGGCCTTCTGGCTGGCGGTGGCGCGATCTATCAAATCTTCATCAAAGCCAGCGCGCCGCAACCGATAACGGCGCCCACGCAATCTGGGCAACCATTTGACGATCCGCAGGATCTGGCGCAAAGCCCGCTGCAAACCTTGCAGGCGCAAGTCAGTGACCTTAGCGACCACACCACGCGCTTGCAGGAGGAGGTCCACTCACTGCAGGAGACGCTCACCCACTATCGCCGCCACGCTGCGCAACAAGAGGGCGCGCTGGCGTCTTTGCGTCTGGCCAACACCCGATTGACCCAACGCATCGCGGATCTGAGCGCGCGTTCGCCCTTGATACAGAGCGGCGCCCATCTGATCCGCCGCAATGACCCTGAATGGCGCCTCAAAAGCCTGTTCACCAAGCAGCGGGAGTTCCGCCACAGGATCGTCTTTGCGCAGCCGTTTCGTTCAGCGCCAGAGGTCATCCTAGGGGTCAGCGCCATTATGATCGACCCAGATCAACAGCAGACCCTTCGCATTCGCGCCGAAGAGATCGACACGAAGGGATTCACGCTGGTGGCGGACACCTTATCGGATTCAAGAATGCGGGAGATGCAGGCGCAGTGGCTGGCCCATGGCGTTCAAGATACGCAGGATGCGCCAACTGGCGCAGGGGGAAAACAGCGTGACGAACCCACCGCCGCGAACGTTACGACGACGGCTCCTCCGTCGCCTGCGCAGCAACCGGCTCAGGCTCCTGCTCCAGGTGCAGAATGATCCCATGCACAGAGAGATTCTGATTGATCTTCTCTTGGGCCGACGCCGCGGCCTCACGGGTGTCAAAGCGCAGCCGCACGGCGTAGGATGATGCGGCGTCATTTTCCCAGCGCCGAATGAACGGCGCCCAGCGTGCTTGTTTGAGCGTGTTGGCCAGTTGGACTGCGGAGTCAAGTTGACTCAGGGTGCCGAGTTGCAGGACGTACTCGCCTGTGGCCGCATCGGGCTCGACCCACGGCGCGAGTGTCTGCGCCACGCTCTGTGCTGAGGGCGGCTTTTTCATCACCGCCTTGGGCGACGGCTCCGCTTTGGCGACAGGTTCAACATCGTGTTGCGGCGGCGGCGACGGCTTTGACAACTGAACGGCGTCAGTGACCAAAGACGATTTGGATTCCAGCATGGAATTCGGCGCTTCCGCTGCGACTTGATCCATCTCGGCCAGAACGCTTTGCGCTGCTTGCTCCACTGACGATTGTGGGCTCTGCGCGACGCCATCATCGCTAGGCCCCGGCGATTTTGCGGTTGCGATAACCGGCGGTGCTGTGTCGGCGGTTTCAACCAATTCAGGCAGATTCTCTGACGTTGAGGTTGCGACGGGTCCATTCACCGCCACCGCGTTTACAGTGTCGACGGTTGCGACGCCCACATCTCCTGGCTCACTGGGTTGCGCCGACGCCTCCAAACTGCTGAACTCTGGTTCCGACGCCGCTTGTTCCACAGGAGAAGATGCGTGTTGCAACTCTGGGTCGCGCTGCGCGGTAGACTGGGTGGCGCTCTCATCGGCCACGGCCAGTTCCAGGGTCAGCTTCCCAGCTCCATGCCAATGCCCCAGCGCATAACCCGTCGCCAGCAACAGAGCCGCCGCCATGGTCTGCAGGATGGTGCGCTTGATAACACGTGGGGAGCTGCTGCGTCGGAATGCAATGGCGTCACGGGCCACACGTCCATCCACCCGCTGCGTGCGTCCCGGCCCGCACTGCAGGCTGATTTCACGCATAATGCGGTGTATGGCGGCAGGATTGCCATCAGCTTGCGTGAGGATCTCGCGCCAGCCGCCCCAAGTGATGGGTGGCGGCGCGCCGCGATCATGCTGGGGAGAAAAGAGGGCGTTCCAGACGAATCCTACAAGCAGACGCGCCTGCGACTTCTGGAGACGAGACAGGCGCACCACCGTGGCGGCGCGTCGCGACAGAGGCTGATAGGCGCTTTTGTGCAATTTTCCACTAAGCGCGTTACGCCCGCTCAACACAATGCGCACTGGACGGAAGCCGTCGTACTCATAATCCGCCAACTGCGTGACGAGAGCCAGATTGCGACCAGTGAGCAGATGCGCGGAGTCCACCACCAGCGCCAACGGCGCACGGTTGCGCGCGCGCTTGTCCACCTGCGCCATTAGGGTTGCGACAATGTCGCCGTTGGCCGGATCACATGTCAGCGTCGCGTCCGCAGCGGCCAGTTTTTCACACAATTGACTGACAAACAGAGTGGCCGGTTGGCCAGGATTCTCCATCACCGCCACAGGGCCCCAATCGCTCAGCGCAGCGGCCAACCGACGCAGCAGAAAACTCTTCCCCACGCCAGCAGAACCAATCAGGGTGACCCCATCCGCGCCATCACGCAGCATGGCGACAAGAGTGCGGCAGACCTCCTCATGAGCGTCCAAACGCAGGCCAACGCCACCCTGCGGCAGCGCGAACGCGCGCTGCTGAATCTGCGCATCCAAAGTCTCAGACGCGCTGATAGGACGCCATGGGATCTTCAATGTCGCGTCCGCATGTTATGCAGCGCTTTGGCCATCTTGCGCCAGGCGACCACGGCACATTTCCACCAACTGCTGCAGCATGGGAGCCAGCGGCGATGCGCCCAACTCCGCCTCTTCCACCGCCTCTTCGAAGAAGCTCTTGCTGTAGTTGATCTGACGTTGACGCATTTTCTCCAGATGCGACTCCCAACCATTGAGCAGGGACATCCACCCCTTCACCGTCAGCGCCCCCGGAGGGGTGCTGGCGGAGGCGCGATCCAGCGCCAACGACAAGCGCAACGATTCGATCAAAGGCACGGCGCACTCCAGACGCTCATCCACCGCCTGGGTTTGCAGATCCGACAGCAGTTTCCGCACGGTTTGCACGTCCGCCGCCACCGGCGCATGAGCAGCCGTTTCCTGCCCGGCGGACTCCGCCTGGGCTTTGGAGATGAGTTCGCCGAGGCCCTGGCCGCGGGATTTGCGCAGCGCCGCGCCGATGCCCGCGCGGAGTTTGTCGCCACGCAACGAAGAGGTGTTCAAATTGGATTTACGCATGCTTATTCCTCGACTCGTTGAGCGCAACGACGCGGGTCTTCTCCTGATGGACTGCGCCGTCCTTCGTCTTTTTTTGTTGCGCGCGCTTCCTGGCGGCGCCGAGCTAAGGGCCGCTTCACCGGACTACCGGCGCGTTGGCGGCCATACTTTGATACCGATACACCGCCGCTTGTTGCGCCGCGGGGGTGGCGGCTTGCGCCGCGTTAGGCGTCATGCCTTGCTGGAGCAATGCGGCGTCCACTTGAGTGGCGCCGGTATAGATCTGATAACCGGAGGCCCGCGCCGTCACCGACGGCGCGCCATACACTTGCCAATTCGGCTGCGGCGCAACCGGGCGCGTCACCGTCTGCGGCATCAACGCCGAAGCGACGTGTTCGCCCACATCCTTGCCGCTGCTTTCCCGCACCAACACATCAGCAGCGGAGCCCGCCAACCCCAGCACCGGACCGCCGGTCAGCACGCCATACAGCGCGCCGCCCGCCAGACGCGGACCATTGCCAATCTGATCCCCGCTGCCAGCGCGGTAGAGCCCAGACACCACAGGCAGGTGCTGCATGGGATTGACGGTATCCCAGACATCTTCAAACCCGGGTTTCTCCCCCTGCCATAACGACGATTGGCTCTGCGCCGGTTGCGGCGTTGTCGTTGTGACGGGTTGCGCCACGCTTGGCGGCGGCGGCATATACGCTGTGGTCATCGCCTCACTCCTTCTCAGGAG
The DNA here is from genome assembly GCF_002109495.1 of Magnetofaba australis IT-1. NCBI lineage: Bacteria > Pseudomonadati > Pseudomonadota > Magnetococcia > Magnetococcales > Magnetococcaceae > Magnetofaba > Magnetofaba australis. Next base: position 220,037 of record NZ_LVJN01000018.1, on the reverse strand, counting down.
CTTAGATAGCAACTGTGGCGCCAGCTTGCTATAACAGCACAACACATTGATTAAAATGAATTCGCAACCTATCATCAAAACTCTGACAGGTGAAATCCCCACTCTGCCCGGCCACTACGCCAAAAACTCGCCATCGCTCAAGCCGTGCATCAATTCAGAGTTTTGCCGCGTCCAGGCTGCGCACAGTCTGCTCACCGACAGTCCATGCCGCATGACGCGCTCCTGCGGGAACCCGCACTCCTTGCAACGACTCCAAAATCAGAGTCTCGCCGCCCAGCGTCAGGGCAAAGCGCCCACTGAGCGCCACCACAATCTTTTCATACGGGTGGGTATGCTCGGCAAAATGACAACCGGGGGGATAGTCATAGCGCGAAGGGGCGTAACCACGACGTTGTAGATCGGCCACAGCTTCAGCTTCGCTGGCCCATTGAAATCGATCAATTGCGCTCATCTGCTTCTCCCCGCTGGCGCTGCGCGACGTCATTGCGCCTTGTCCGTGTGTGACGATGTCGCCATTATGGAGCGTTTTCCGGGCGCGTGACGGCGCTCTTTTGCAGCAAGGCGTTGCCCCATGAATGAGAAAAAACGCGCAGCAGTCGCCATGTCCGGCGGCGTCGACTCCTCGGCCACAGCCGCGCTGCTGGTGGAGCAGGGCTATGACGTCATCGGCTTAACCATGCAACTGTGGGATCATGGTCACTCTTGCGCGCCCTCTCCCAACAGCCGCACCTGTTGCGCCACCGAGGATGTGCAGGACGCGCGCCATGTGGCCGAGACCCTGGGCATCCCTTTCTATGTGATCAATTTGCAGGAAGCGTTTCGGCAGGCGGTGGTGGAGGACTTCATCACCACCTACGCCCATGGTCAGACGCCCAATCCGTGCGTGCGCTGCAATCAGATACTCAAATTCGAGATCCTGCTGGATCGCGCCCGTCAACTGGGCGCTGAGTTCCTCGCCACCGGCCACTATGCGCGCTGCACAGTGGATCCGGTGGGCCATGCGCCGCAGTTGTGGCGCGGCGCCGACCGCGCCAAGGATCAATCCTATTTTCTGTTCGCCACCACCCGTGAGCAGTTGCAGCACATCCGCTTTCCGCTGGGCGATATCTCCAAAGCGCGCACTCGCGCGCTGGCGGCCCGCGCCGGACTGCATCTGGCTGATAAGCGCGAAAGCCAGGACGTCTGCTTCGTGCCCGATGGCGACTACGCCGCCTTTTTCGCCCAGCACGCCCCCCACGCCATCACCCCAGGCCCCATTGTCGACAGGGATGGAAAGATCCTGGGCCAACATCACGGCTTGGCGCGCTACACGGTGGGACAGCGCCGAGGATTGGGCGTGGCGGCGCCGCACCCGCTCTATGTGATTGCGCTGGACGCCGACAACAATCGCCTCATCGTCGGCCCCAATGAGGCGCTGATGCGTGATGAACTGGTCTGCGCCCAGGTCAACTGGATCATCGACGCGCCCAGCGCGCCGTTCTCGTGTCAGGCGCGCATTCGTTACGCCGCCGAGCCGCAACCAGCGACGGTGACCCCGCTGCCGGACGGCGGCGCGCAGGTGGCGTTTGCACAATCGCAACGGGCCGTCACACCCGGTCAAGCGTGCGTGTTTTATCAAGAAGATCAGGTGTTAGGCGGCGGCTGGATTCAGTAACGTCGCATGGGAGAGACGAAAATGTTGATCATGAAACTCCTGGCTGAGGTGCCCTTCTTCTGGAGCTTTACCGAGCAGGAGCGGCAGGTTTTCGCTGATGACGAGGAGAGCCTGTTTGTCACCCTGGCGGCCAATGAGAAGCTCTGCAGCGAAGGCGATGAGGATCAGGCGCTCTATATTCTGGTGAAAGGGACCGCCGACGTCACCATTAACGCCAAGGCGGGGGTGCGGGTGGCCACCCTGGAGCCCGGCGCGGTGATCGGCGAAATGTCCTTTCTCACCGGCGCGCCGCGCAGCGCCCACGTCACCGCTGTGGAGCCGCTGGTGGCGTTCCGCATCGACAGCGCCGCACTGGAGAAGCTGGACTCGGAAATTCAGCTCAAATTCAAGGACCAGATGCTCAGTATCATGGTGGAGCGACTCAACCAAACCAACGCGCAGGTCTCCGAGCTACGCAGCCTGCTCACCGAAGCGCTGGATAGCTTGGCCAAGCAGCAAGCGGGCAATCAAGCCCTGACCGAGGCGCTGCGCAAGCAGGCGGCGCAGGCCCAAGCCGCACGCGCCTGACGCCCCTACTCACTTGGCGGCGTTGGCTCCGCCCCTTTGGCCGGCTCCTGCGTTTTCTCGACTGACGCCGCTGGACTTTTCTCGCGACGCCACCAAGGCTTGCCCGTTTTTGGCGGCGCCGCGCGCCACAAGCCATCGGCGCTGAACATGCGCCACCCCCACTGCGACCAGCGGATCACCGACCACGCCAGCCACAACGCCCACCCCAGCATTAAGGCGCGATAGCTCCACAGCGGCGCCGAGAGCGTCCAGGCCTGGGGGAACGCCCCAGTGGCCGCGCGATCCTGATACCATTTGAGCAGGTATTGGGTTGAATCATTGCCCGCCACCCGCATGTTGGGCTGACCCAACAGCCCCTGCCGCACCACCTCCAGCAGAGCGATGGCCGCCATCAGCGTCAATCCCGCCAGGACAATCTGCATGAGATTAAAGCGCATGCGGGTTGCAAGCATTCCAGCGCCCTGCGTTCCGCGCCAACCGAGCAGCACAAACCAGCCGATGAGAATCACCGCATCATCCACTCCGCGCATGGGCGCCAGCCCCACCGCCAGCAGCAACCAGGCGCGCAGAGACAGCGGCATATGCGGAATCCGCGACAAACCCACCGCCACCACCAGGAACACCAGCATCGCGCCCCAGAACAGCACCGCCGGCCCCAACTGCGGACCGCCCAGCGCCAGTAGCCAACGCCCCTGCCCCGGCTGAATGCTCACGCTGACATTGGAGGCGTCGACGCCCAGATCGGGAACCGCCGTACGCAGCAGGAATCCCGCCGCCTCCGGCTGACGCCAGCGCAACGCATAACTCTGCATCCCCGGACGCAGCGGCAGTTGTACGCGCCCATCGCGCATGGCCATGGCCCCACTGGGACCATGATCAATCTGCGCCGACAGCGGCTCGGCTCCCGGCGGCAGCGTCACCGCATAGGAGCCGCCGCGACCGGCGCGCACATCCAGCGTGAGGGTATAGTCAGCGGCGCGTTGACCCTGCTCAATGTGCAGCTTCGCTCGCTCCACCGTCAGCGACCCGCCCGGCGCGCGCTGGGGCTGGGTGATGGTAAGCTCGGCGGTTTCGCCGCGCCACAGCGCCCAGGAGAGGGTCTGCCCCTCCTTGCGCGCATCGGACAGCAGCGGCGGCGGCCCCAGATGGGAGACCCGCCACAACGGCGTGGGAACCACGCGCCACAGCGTCATCCAATCAGGACTCTGCGAAGCGCGCAGAGCCAGCGCGGGCTGTGGCTCCAAGGCGCTGCGCCAACGCTTCTCACGTTCGCCGCGGGCCAGACTGGCCACCACGAAGCCGCCATCACGCTCGATGGATTCGCTGGCGGGGGACTCCTGCGGCAGCAGCGGCAGGCGCAGCGACACCGCCTCATCAGAGCCGCCATCACGCACAATGCGCGTCTCCACGCTCCATTGATGATCCAGATAGACCGTGCGCTCCACCCGCACAAAGGGGGGAATGGCCGACGGGGCCAGACCCGCCTCCTCCTCGGCGCGCGCGCGCCGGGGCTGCGTGGCGCCGAGGCGAGTCAAGTGTAAGGTCTTGCCCGGATGGCCGTTCTCATCCAGACCGGAGACGCGCCAGCCGCTGGCTTGCCAATTCACCCGGTGCGGACGCAGTGGCAGGGTAATGGCCAGGGCGCTCTGCCCCGGGGCTTCAGCCTCCAGGGTCACCCGGGTCAACCCGGGCTCCACCAGCGCCCACAGCACGCCATGTTCATCACGCCGCGCCGCATCGCTGGGCAGTCCGTTGCGAAACAGTGACGCCACGCGCCACCCCTCGCCGCCATCAGGCAGCGGAATCGCCGTGCGCTCGGCGGCGTGGATAATAAGATTTAAGCGCACCACATCGCCCTCGGCGGCCACGTGCATGCGCGCCACCTCGGCGCAATTGGGCAAACACTGGGGCGGCGCCGTCAGATGCTGACGCAGATCATTGAGCAACTCCGGTGGTGGAATCGCCGCGCCCGCCGACAAGTTCTGCGCCATCGACGGTTGTGGCCACAGCATTCCCGCAACGACCAGCAACGCCAATCCGGCTGCGCTCTGAGCAGATGGCGTCGCAGCCGAGGCGCTGGATGCAGAGGCGCCGCTGTGCGGCGGCGTCTGCCCGCTGGGCGCGCGCCACGCCCACAACCCGCGCGCGCCCAGCGCCAGCAGCAGCAGCGCGCCCAGCGTCCACAACGCCCGATTGACCGCTGGCGGAATCAGCGTCAAGTCGACTTGCTGTCCGGCCATAACCGGTCCATCCCACCACATATTGGCGTCGCGCCAGCGCCAGCGCGGCTCACCCGGACCGGTCTGCACCGCTTGCGCCTGGGCCTGCTTGTAGCCTTGCTGCGCGCCATACCCCTGCTGCTGATACGACGACTCGAGCGATTTCCGCACCATTTTGCGGCTGCGCTCCAGCGGCGCCGAGGGAGCTTGGGCCATGGACGCTTCCAAAGCCATATCGTCATACTCTTGATAGCGCGCAGGAGCGGATGCGCCCGCATTGGACCGCTCCAGTTGCGGATAGAGCGCCAGGCGCCCCTGCTCCAGCGCCAACGGCGCCACGATGAAGATCAGCGCCGCCAGCAGCAGCGTGTGCGCGGCGCGCGCCAATCCCTGCAACCGCCCGCCCTCCGGCGCGGCGCGACGTAGCGCCTCACTCACCAGGGCCAACAACAGTGTTCCCGCCAGCATCTGCTCCTCATGGTGGACCAGCAGCAGCAGGATCCCGGCAGCAACGCCCCAGCGCGCCCCCCACAGCTTGCCTGTCGCCAACGCGCACAGCAGCAGCAGGAAGAGATCCAGCAACGTCCAGCGCCCCAACCAGTCGCCTGACGCGCGATCGGCGCCGCCGATGTGCAAAATACGCCACCCCGGCGGCAGACTCAGCGTCATCTCCACCCGTTCAAAGGTCTGGTCCCAGCCCGAAACCGGCAACGGCGCCGTGTCATTGGCGCGACTGATCGCCTCAATGGTCTGCTCGCGGGTGGTCACGGCGATCTCCCGCGCGTCGCTGGCGTCGCCCAGCATCACCAGACGCGGCTCGCCGCCTTCGCTGGCGCGCCCCAGACGCCACGGCGCCGACAGCGCCAAGCGCCAGAGACCATTGCGCTCGCCGCTGATGCGGTCGCGCGCGGTGACCCCGCCGCCGTCGAAGTCCAACCACAGATCGCGCTGCAGCGTCAGCGACTCCGGCTTTTTGCCCTCGGCGCCCCGTTGCAGCGTGATGAAACTCAGCGCCGCATCAGCGCCGCCGCTGTAGGCGGGATCCTGCCGCCACCCTTTGGGGACGTCGGCTTGGGCCGGATCCACCGGCGCGCCGCCCTCAATGCGCATCTGCCGCAAGCGCCCATTGCGCCGCACCGACCAGATTTCGCTCTCCGTCCAATGCCCGGCGCGCGGCGTTTCGCTCCACGCCAACCGCTGCAACGGGCCGACGCTGCGCTGCGTCAACGTCACGCGCCACTGGCCGGGGCGCACGCGCAGATGGATGCGGCCATCTTCGGCCACACGCGCAGGGAGTTGACTCTCAAGACTCTGCGCAATCCATCCGGCCTGAATCGGCTGATCCAGCACCTCTTCGCGCGCCGGGCCGGAGACGCGCAGATCCAGCACGCTGATCAGGCGCGCCGGGGCGTCGTCCCGCGCCAGGCGAAACACGCGCAGGTCCAGACTCTTCTCCTCTTTCTGGGCAACGGAATCCGCCGCAGGCGCGCGGCTCTTGAGCCAGATACGGCCTTGGGCATCACGATTGGCGCTCATTTCGCGCCCGGCGGCGTTGCGCAGGCGCAGCACCGCCGCTTGCGAGGGCGCAGGCAGGTACTCCGGGGCCTGTCGCCAACCGATGCGACCGGTAATCAGATGCTCGCCCACAGGCAGATGCACGCTGGGAACGCCGCCGTGCGCCACCACCGGCGCGTCAGCGTCGCCCACGCGCACACTCTGCGGCCACAGTTTGTCATCCCCGGGCAAGGGCGCCCAGCCAGGCGCAAACAGGGTGGTTTTCAGGGTGAAATCGGCGCCGCTCTCGGCCAGGCTCAGATTGAGCTGGGCGGGCCACTGGCACAGTCGACTCTGGGCATTATAGGGGGTTGGGCAGTGGTGAACGCCGCGTTCACCGCGCGTCACCCAATCGCTCCATGGTTGCAGAACGTCAGGAATCGGAACCTCTTGCGCCCACGCAGGCAGCGCGCCCGCCAAGAGCAGACACACCCCCAACCACGCGCCCCATCGACTCTTCATACCGCGCCCCGCCTCACTGAAAGGTGACTTGTGCAGCCACCCTGGCGCCGATTGCGCCGGAAAGCAAGGCGGGGGCGGCGGGTCAATCGCGTAGAGTGAGGATCGGCCAACCGCGCGCTTCGGCTTCGTCGCGCAAGGTGGGATCGGGGTCCACCGCATGGGGGTGCGCAGCCAGATTCAGCAGCGGCAGGTCGTTGTGGGAGTCGCTGTAGAACCAGCTATCCTCCAGATCATGGCCATGCTCGGCCATCCACGCCTTCAAGCGGGTCACCTTGCCCTCTTTAAAACAGGGCGTATCGGTGGAGCGTCCGGTGTACTGCCCATCCAGCCCCTCCTCCACTTCGGTGGCCAGCAGATGCTCCACCCCGAACGCTTCGGCGATGGGCGCGGTGACAAAACGGTTGGTGGCGGTGATGATCACCAGAGTGTGGCCCATCTGGCGATGCTTCTCCAGCAGCGCGCGCCCTTTGTCGAGCATGATGGGAGCGATCTTCTCCTGCACGTAGTCGGCGCGCCACGCCTCCAGCTGGGCGCGATCGTTCTCGCCCAGGGGCGAGAGGGCAAACGAGAGAAACTCCTGGATATCCAGCTTGCCCTCTTCGTACTGGCGATAGAACACTTCGTTCTTCTGTTTATAGAAGGCCTCGTCAACAATCCCCTTCTCCACCATATAGCACCCCCATTGGAAGTCGCTGTCGCCGCCAAGCAGGGTGTTGTCCAGGTCAAACAGGGCCAAGGTCATGAGTTCTCTCTCCAGTTGAGCGGATGCCGATCATTACTGTGCGCCGCATGCCTACCATAGCCTGCGCCCCGGCTCAAGGCGCGCACGCGCTTTTCTTACGGACGTCACGCGCCCGCCCCACGCGAGCGCAGCCCATCGCCCCTCCCGACGCAACGCATTTCCCGCTATACTGTCTAATGTAATAGGGAAGGAGTGTACAACTCGCCGGTACTGCATAAGGAACGATCATGTTTGCCGTGATGCCGACACTCACTGCGGTCATTCCTCTGACTCCGGCTCCGGAGCTGGCCAATCTGAATCAGGTGGCTGACGAGTTGCGCCATTCGGGGCCCGATTCGGCCACCCGCAATCTGGAGCCCTCCGCGTTGCGGCAGGTCGCTGAACAAGCCGCCGCCCAGCCCGGACATGACCAGGATTTCGTCAAGCAGGAGGCGTCCAAATACGCCTATCTGGCCGCCGACGCTTACCCGCCGCAGCGGGACCACGCCACCAGCGCCAAACGCCGCGTCAATCCCAGACAGGCCAGCCGCTCGTTTGAGCGGAATCTGGCGGATCAGCGGCGCAATAACGCCCAACGCCACGCCCAAGACGGCGTTGACCTGATGGCCTGAGCCCACCCATGCCTCCATCGTCAGATACCGATAAACGGCCCGACTGCATCAAGTGCCGCTACTTTCGCATCACCTGGGAGCCTGACCACCCGCGCGCCTGCGAAGCCATGGGATTTAAAACCAAACTGATGCCCAGCGCCGAGGTCAAGCGCGCCTCCGGTCAGGAGTGTCTGCACTTTGCACCCAAGCCTGAACGCAAAGATTCAGCACGTTCTCAAGGGAATGTCTCCACCGAAACCGGGGCCGGTCGATCCTGGAAAGCTTAACACTCTAATTTTACAAGACAGTTTCTTTTCCTCCCGCAACGCCTTCGACTTGCTCCCGCACGCCAATGCCGCTATAACATTAAATAGCCCCCATTCTTATTCTATATCCTGCTTGCGGGAGTTGGCATGTTAAACCGGTTTAGCATCTCCCAGAAGATCCTCGCCTACTCGGTGATGATCACTCTGCTCCTGTGCATCGGCGGAGCACTCGCCTTTACCAGCCTCAGCCGCACGCAGACCGATTGGCGCACTCATCAGGCGCGCATCATCGAACAACAGAAGCAGTTGCTCGCGCTGCATCGGGCTTTTGGTCCCGCCGCGCAGAGCCAGACCGAAACCATGGCGCGCCTGGCGCACCAAACTCTGAGCGCCTATCAGAAGCTGGCAGGACTCAGCGCCGCCGAGAAGTCCTCTGTCGGCCTGCTTGCCGAGTTGGCCGACAAGTTGGGTGAGCCGGCCATCGCCACACAGTCTGAACAGGCGCTACAAAGCTTAAGCGAACAGTTCACCAAACGTGTGGCCGCAGACCACGGCGCCATCACCTCCAGCCTCTCTGGCGTCTCTACCCTGCTGCTGTGGATTCTTCTGCCCGCACTGCTGATGAGTTTGGCGTTCGCCTTTGTCACCCGCGCCTTTGTGCTGGCCAAAGCCGCCAGAATCACCGAAACCCTGGAGCTGCTCACTCATGGCGACTTGACCCGCCGCATCGCCGTGCCGGAAACCCCCGACGAATTGGACCAGTTGGCCATGGGGGTCAACCGCATGTCCGATAGCCTGGTGAAGATGATTCGCAACGTCTCCCTGCGTTCGGCCACGCTGGATGCAGTGATCAACGAGTCCCAAGGGGTCAAGGATCTGCTCAACAAAGACGCCAAACAGGCCCACGAGCGCACCTATGAAGCGGTGGCGCGCAACTCCGGCGTGGATGAGGATTTCACCGATCTGAAAAACCACATCGATAAAGTGTCGACCAACTTCACCACGGTATACGACGCCGCGCTGTCGCTGACCGAGCGCATCAGCGCCATCGCCGACGCCTCAGCCTCGGCGGAAGAGAACGTCTCATCGGCCGCCCGCTCCACCCAGGAGATGGCCGCCAATATCAATGAAATCAATCAGGATCTCGATAGCGTCAACGCCTCCATGCAGGAGGTCGCCAGCAAAATCGGCGACATCAATCAATCCATTCAGGAGGTCAACGAACGCTGCGTCACCGCCAACGCCGAGTCGCAACGCACCAAGGTGCAGTCGCAGGAATCCATGGAGCGGATGACCAAGCTGGCCGATTCCGCCCACTCCATTGAAGCGGTGGTGGAGATCATCAACGACATCGCCGAGCAGACCAATATGCTGGCGCTCAACGCCGCCATCGAAGCCGCCGGCGCCGGTGATGCGGGCAAGGGCTTTGCCGTGGTGGCCAACGAAGTCAAAGAGCTGGCGCGGCAGACCACAGAATCCACTCTGCTGATCCGGGAACGTATTGACGAAATCCAGGATGGCGCCCGCGACGCCGCCAACGCCAGCAAACACGTCAGCGAGAGCATCGAGCAGATCGCCGCCATTAATAACGAGATCAACACCCTGGTGGGCGAGCAGAACCACACCATCGGCGTCATCTCCCACTCCATGCAGGAGGTCTCACAAGCCGCCCTGCGCGTCTCCGGCAACGCTCAGGAGATCTCTGAGAGCGCTGGCGCCATCACCGCCGCCAGCCAGAGCGCCGACGCCAGCGTGCGCGAGATCACCGCCATGAGCGCCCAGGCTTCCAGTGACGCCGCCTCGCTTACCGAACTGGGGCAGCAGTCGCAGCAGTTGGCCGAAGAGGCCAAGACCATGGGCACCAACATCTTCTCCGCCTCCTGTGAGGTGCAGAAGAACGGCATCCAGACCATGAATCTGGTCAATATGATGAACGGCTCCATCCACCAGACCGAAATGTTGGTGGAGGTGATTCAGGAGACCAGCACCGCGCTACTGCAATCCACCGAAGGGCTGCGCATCGGCAACCCCACCTTCGATGTGCGCGCCATCAAACTGGCCCACCTGGGTTGGTTGACCAAGCTGGAGCACGTCATTCGCGGGCGCGTGAGCCTGTCGCCCAACGAAGTGGCCACCGGGCGCGATTGCGCCTTCGGCAAGTGGTACTACAGCTCCGGCGTGGAACTGTTCGGCGACCTGCCGGTGTTCCAGCATCTGGGCGAAGTGCACCTCAAAGTGCATGAAACTGCGCGTGAAGTGGTGCATCTGGCGCATGAGCAGAAGACCGAAGAGGCCATCGTCAAGATGTCTGATTTCAACAATCTGCGCCGTCAACTGTTCGAACTTCTCGATGAGGTATTCCAGGACTGCAAGGCCATCGCCATCGTCAACCCGGACCAGCAATCCAACCCGTAAACCCGCCGCTTGCGCCAGGATGGCGCGGCGTATCCTGACGATGCGGAAACTCTTGACCGGGCGCATATGGAGAAGTAGGATATGCGCTCTTCAAATTGACAGCCTCACGCCGCCTTAGCTCAGCTGGTAGAGCAGCGCATTCGTAATGCGGAGGTCGTAGGTTCGAATCCTATAGGCGGCACCACTCTAACCCTCTGATTTCCCTATATTCTGCCGTTCGATATCGTTGTATGTTGAACAAATAATCAGAAAATGGGACAAAAGTGGGACAGAAAAGCCCCGAAATCCTCGTGATTTCGGGGCTTTTGTTTTTCACCAATGATACGTGTTCTAACTCAAAGCGAGTCTTGGCGATTCTGGAAATGAAAGATATCGAGGGCTACGCCCTCGAGCTCCCAAGATCATAAGCCACACCGTGGGCTCCGCCCACACCCGCTGGGGGCGCGGCCCCCAGACCCCGCCGCCGACCAGTCGGCGGCAAATAATCAGCGCAAGCCGAACCTGCATCACGCAAACATTGGCCGTTTTGTACGGTTTTGGTTTCGCATTGCACAAAAAATCCCCTGGAGGAGATCCTCCAGGGGATTTTCACTTCAACGCCAGCGGCCAGGCCGCCGGGCGGGATTAGGCAGCGGCGATGGGAATGATGCCGCTGTTTTCGTAGTCCGGGATCTCATGGAAGTTGAGATAACGGTACAGCTCATCGGCGTTGGGATCGATCTTCTCCTTGGCGATGGCCAGATACTCCTCCGCCGTGGGGATCTTACCCATCATGGCGCACACCGCAGCCAACTCGGCGGAACCGAGATAGACCTGCGCGCCTTTGCCCATGCGGTTGTCGAAGTTGCGCGTGGAGGTGGAGAACACCGTGGCGTTGTCCTTCACCCGCGCCTGGTTGCCCATGCACAGGGAGCAGCCGGGCATCTCGGTGCGGGCGCCGGACTTGCCGAAGATGTTGTACACACCCTCTTCGATGAGCTGCTGCTCATCCATGCGGGTGGGCGGCACCACCCACATGCGGCCATCAATCTGCGGCTGACCGTCGAGAATCTTGGCGGCGGCGCGGAAGTGACCGATGTTGGTCATGCAGGAGCCCAGGAACACTTCGTCGATGGTGTCGCCAGCGACGTCGGAGAGGGTCTTTACATCGTCTGGATCGTTGGGGCAGCAGACGATGGGCTCCTTGATCTCGGACATGTTGATCTCGATCACCTTAGCGTACTCGGCGTCGGCGTCCGGTTGCAGCAGCGTGCCGTTGGCGATCCACTCCTCCACCGCATCGATGCGGTTTTGGATGGTCTGCGCATCGCCGTAGCCGCGCTTGATCATATTCTTCATCAGCGTGACGTTGGATTTCAAATACTCCACCACCGGCTCGCGATTCAGATGCACGGTGCAGGCCGCCGCCGAGCGCTCGGCGGAGGCGTCGGCCAGTTCGAACGCCTGCTCGACTTTCAGGTCGGGCAGACCTTCGATCTCCAGGATCTTACCGGAGAAGATGTTCTTCTTACCGGCTTTGGCCACGGTCAGGTCGCCATTCTGGATCGCCACGTAAGGAATGGCGTTGACCAGATCGCGCAGGGTGATGCCCGGCTGCAACTCGCCGGTGAAGCGCACCAGCACCGACTCGGGCATCACCAGCGGCATGGAGCCGGTGGCGGCGGCGAAGGCCACCAGACCGGAACCCGCCGGGAAGCTGATGCCGATGGGGAAGCGGGTGTGGGAGTCGCCACCGGTGCCCACGGTGTCGGGGATCAACAGACGGTTGAGCCAGGAGTGCACCACGCCGTCTCCCACGCGCAGCGCCAGGCCTTTACGCTCCTGGATGAACTGCGGCAGGGTGTTGTGGGTTTTGATGTCCACCGACTTCGGGTACGCGGCGGTGTGGCAGAAGCTCTGCATCATCATGGGCGAAGAGAAGCCCAGGCAAGCCAGCTCCTTGATTTCGTCGCGGGTCATGGGGCCGGTGGTGTCCTGGGAGCCCACGGTGGTCATGAACGGCTCGCAGTATTCGCCGGGACGCACGCCGGTTTTGCCCACGGCCTTGCCCACCATCTTCTGCGCCAGGGAGTAGCCTTTACCGGAATCGGCGGGCTGCACCGGGTCGGTGAACAGGTCGATGGGGCCCATGCCCAGCGCTTCGCGGGCTTGAGCGGTCAATTTTCGACCGATGATCAACGGCACGCGGCCGCCGGCGCGCACTTCGTCGGCCAGGGTGTTGGGCTTCAATTCGAAGCTGGCCACCTCGGCGCCGTCGCGCATGATCTTGCCGGTTTTGGTGTTGATGGTGATCACGTCGCCGGAGTTCAGACCGGTGACGTCACACTGAATCGGCAGCATGCCGGAGTCTTCAGCGGTATTGAAGAAGATGGGGGCGATCACGCCGCCGATCACCACGCCGCCGGTGCGTTTGCCGGGCACGTAAGGGATGTCGCGGCCGGTGTGCCAGATCACCGAGTTGGCGGCGGACTTACGCGACGAGCCGGTGCCCACCACGTCGCCCACATAGGCCACCGGGTAGCCCTTCTGTTTGAGCTCGATGAGCTGCTCCAGACCGCCAGGCATGCGGTTGACCAGCATCGCTTTGGCGTGCTGCGGGATATCCGGACGGCTCCAGGCTTCGGAGGCGGGAGAGAGGTCGTCGGTGTTGGTCTCGCCATCCACCTTGAACACGGTGACGGTGACCTCTTCGGGCATCTCCGGCTTGCTGGTGAACCACGTGGCGTTGGCCCAGTTCTCCAGCACCTGTTTGGCTTTGGGGTTGCTCTTGGCCTTGTCGGCGACATCCTTGAAGGCGTCATACACCAACAGGGTGTTGGAGAGCGCGTCCACCGCCACGTCGGCCAGCTCGGCGATATCCAGCAGGTCGATCAACGGAGCCACGTTGTAGCCGCCCATCATGGTGCCCAGCAGCTCGGTGGCGCGCTTGGGGTCGATCAGGGAGCAGGAGACCGCGCCGCCGGCCACAGCGGCCAGGAACTCGGCTTTCACTTTGGAGGCGTCGTCCACGCCGGGGGGCACCTGATTGGAGATCAGGTCCACCAGCGTCTCCTCTTCGCCCGCCGGGGGATTTTTCAGCAACTCGACCACGGCTTGGGTCTGTTCAGCGTTCAGGGGCAGCGGGGGCAACCCCTCTTTGGCGCGTTCAGCCACATGTTGGCGATAAGCTTCGAGCATGATTCTCCTCCAGAAAGCTGGTCGCAGATGCGCCTATTCACATCTGACAACACCAGCATCATTCACAGAAATGGCCTGAAAGATAGACTGACTCGCTCCGCTTGGCAAGCAACTTTTCACGCAATCCGCGCAATGATTGGCGCCAGCCGCAGCAGCGGGCGGCAAGTGAGCGCGCCCAACCTGCAGTCAGACTATTTGGATCAACGCAACTGCAATCCCATTCCATTCCATAATGCTGATGACGCGCTGGCGCCCATGCGGCGGGCAAAGCGATCAAACAGCGGCTCTTCGGATGAGTAATCGACGATATCTTCGGCTTTGACTTTGTCGCGGGCAATGGCCTCCAGCGACGCCAAACCGTCGATCAAACCCAACTCCAGCGCCTGTTCGCCGGTCCAGAACAGACCGTTGAAGAGGGTGTCGTCATCGGCCTTGAGCCGTTCGCCCCGAGCGCGTTTGATCACCTCAATGAACTGGCCGTGGATCACGCTGAGAAGCTTCTTGGCGTGGGCGCGCTCGGTCTCATCCACCGGCTGCATGGGGCTCAGGAACGCCTTATGCGTGCCGCTGGTGAGGGTGCGGTCCTCCAACCCCAGCTTCTGCAGCGCCTCGGTGAATCCCATGCCGGGCATCACCACACCCACCGACCCCACCAGCGTGGCTTTGTCGGCGTAGATCTGGTCGGCGGCGGAGGCGATGTAGTAGCCGCCGGAGGCGCACATATCCTCCAGCGCGGCGTAGACGGGTATTTTCTCATATTTGGCGCGCAGACGGCGGATCTCATCGTGCACCATGCCCGATTGCACCGCGCTGCCGCCGGGGCTGTTGATCTGCACCACCACCGCGCTGGTCTGCTTATCCTTGAAGGCGGCGCGCAGCCCCTCGATCACCTTTTCGGCGCTGTTCTGGCCATCGGGCAGAATCGCCCCATCGATGCGCACCACGGCGGTGTGTTTATCGGCATCCGACAACGATTCAGCGTCGGCCAGCAGATCGTCCTTGATGCTCAAAGCCAAAAAAACCAACAGATAGAGGGCGATGAACAGGCGGAACAGATTCTTGCCCCAACGGGCGCGTTTCTGTTCACGCAGGGAGTCGCCGACGATGCGCTGCATCGCCACACGCTCCTGCATGCGGTTATCTTCCAGCGCAGTCAACAGCCGTTGCAGGCGCTGATCGGTCTCATTGTCACTCATGGGATTACGCCAACGCCCATCGTTAATGGTGTGAATTTGGATGGGAAAAGGGTGGCGCAGATGGGCAGGGATGGCAAGGGTTGACGCACCAGGGCGTCAACCCTTGTACAGGATGCAAGGAGAGCCTAGCGCACGGCTCAGGCGCCCGCAGCGGCGCCCGCATGGGAGTCGGGTCGCATGCGCGGCTGCATGGAGAGCTGGTCGGGGTTCTTAAAGCGAATATCGACAAAGTTCTTGAGCATGCTCACGCAGAAGCGCATGCCATAGACTTCGCACTCGCGGCACTCCTGGGTGTTCTGAGTGCACATGTTGTTCTTGTTGGCCCAACAGGGGGTCTTGTTGTCATGGATCACCGGGCAGTTGTGTTTGCCCTCGAAGGTGCACGCTTTGCTCTCCCAACAAGGGATCAGCGACATCAGGCGACGGATGCCGGCGATGCTGATGCCCGCCTTGATCATCTTGCGCACTTCGATGAGCCACTCCACGTCGCGTTCGGTGAAGTAGCGGGTGCCCGCCGAATTCTTGTAGGCGATGAACAGCCCTTCGCGCTCATACATGTGGATGGTGCGGATACTAATATCCAGCCGCTTGGCCACCACGCCGATTTTGACCATTTCGTTTTGGTCAACGTGCGTTCCACACGCGCTTGCTTTTGCGTCCATGGTAATCCCCCCTTAGGAATATGACTCACAAATCAGTGTGCATCCCGACGATCATCTGCTTTTTTTATTTTTGATGTCGTCAAATATAATTCATCTGGATATAAATATAAACCGCAAATATGTCGGGTGATCACCTGAAAGGCATTTTCACAAATCCAGTGCAGCCCGCGCCCACAGGCGATTGAGGAGGCATTGCGTCAGGCAAAAAAAAGAGGCCCTCACGGGCCTCTTTATATCGACATCCATTCAACGTCTTACAATCGTCATCCCAAATTCAGATTGTAGAAGGCGCCACGGCCGTCAAAACGGGCGGCCTCGCCCAGCTCCTCTTCGATGCGCAGCAGCTGGTTGTATTTGGCGATGCGATCGGAGCGGCTCATGGAGCCGGTTTTGATCTGACCGGCGTTGGTGGCCACGGCGATATCGGCGATGGTGGCGTCTTCGGTTTCGCCGGAGCGGTGGGAGATAACCGCCGTGTAGCGGGCGCGCTGAGCCATTTCGACCGCTTCAAAGGTTTCGGTCAGGGTGCCGATCTGGTTCACCTTCACCAGGATCGAGTTACCGATGCCTTTGTCGATGCCTTGCGCCAGGATCTTGGTGTTGGTGACGAACAGGTCGTCGCCCACCAGCTGGATGCGGCCGCCCAGGGCGTCGGTGAGCGCCTGCCAGCCGTCCCAGTCGGACTCGTCACAGCCATCTTCGATGGAGACAATGGGGTACTTGCCGCACAGATCTTCATAGAAGCGCACGATCTCGTCCACCCCCATGGAGCGGCCTTCGCCGGAGAGATCATAGGTGCGGTTGTTCTTGTTGTAGAACTCCGAGGAGGCGCAATCCAGCGCCAGCAGGATGTCGTCGTTGGGACGATAACCGGCGCGCTCGACGGCTTGCATGATCACCGACAGCGCCTCTTCATTGGAGCCGAGGTTGGGGGCAAATCCGCCCTCATCGCCCACCGCCGTGTTCAGCCCTTTGTCATGCAGCACCTTGCGTAGGTTGTGGAACACCTCGGCGCCCATGCGCAGCGCCTCGCGCAGAGTCGGCGCGGAGACGGGCATGATCATGAATTCCTGGATGTCGACATTGTTGTCGGCGTGGGCGCCGCCGTTGATGATGTTCATCATGGGCACCGGCAGCAGGGAGGCGTTGGCCCCGCCCAGATAGCGATAGAGCGGCAGATCGCACTCATTGGCGGCGGCCTTGGCGGCGGCCATGGAGACGCCCAGAATGGCGTTGGCGCCCAGGTTGCCCTTGTTCTCGGTGGCGTCGGCGGCGATCAACGCGGCGTCAATGATCTTCTGATCGGCCACATCCAGCCCCAGCACCGCTTCGGCCAGATCGCCGTTGACCGACTCGACGGCTTTGAGCACGCCCTTGCCCAGGAAGCGGGCGGCGTCGCCATCGCGCAGTTCAACCGCTTCGCGGGAGCCGGTTGAGGCCCCGGAAGGCACCGCAGCGCGGCCAAATCCGCCATCTTCGGTGTAGACATCCACTTCCACGGTGGGGTTGCCGCGGGAATCGATGATCTCACGGCCATGGACTTCAATAATGCTGCTCATGGAATGGCTCTCCCTTTCTGGGCGTGTTGCCGTCGCGCGCGTAGCGCGGTTCCGATTGGGTCCAAGCAATGGACAAAAAAAACGGTTTGGATGGGCTCTTTTATACCCTCAACCCCGCGAAAACGCCAGGTCGGGCTTACGCGCCGCGCGGGTTTCATCCAGACGCGACACCGGCGTCTTATGCGGCGCGGTTTTCACCAGTTCAGGATTCTCCCGCGCCTCTTGCAGAATGGCGGTCAGAGCGTCGACGAAACGATCCAACTCCTCCCGACTTTCGCTTTCGGTGGGCTCGATGAGCATGCACTCGGGCACCAGCATGGGGAAGTAGATGGTGGGGGCGTAGAAACCGTAATCCAGCAGCCGCTTGGCCACGTCCAGCGCGCGCACGCCGGTCGCATCGGTGAGGGGTTTCAGGCTGATGATGAACTCGTGGGTGGCGCGCCGCTCGGGGAAGGCCAGTTGGAATCCCGCATCGCGCAGCCGCGCCATCAGGTAGTTGGCGTTGAGGGTGGCGTAGTCGGCCACCCGCGCGATGCCTTCGCGCCCCACCAGTCGCAGATAGGCGTAGGCGCGCAGCAGCACGCCAATATTGCCGTGAAAGGTGGACATGCGGCCAATGGAGCCGGGGCGCTCGTCACAGTGCTGCAGACGATACTCATCGCCCTCGCGCACCACCACCGGCATGGGCAGATGCGGCAGCAGACGTTCGGAGACCCCCACCGGACCGGCGCCGGGTCCGCCGCCGCCATGGGGGGTGGCGAAGGTTTTGTGCACATTCACATGCACGCAGTCGAAGCCCATGTCGCCGGGCCGCACGCGCCCGGCAATGGCGTTGAGGTTGGCGCCGTCGTAATAGAGCAAGCCGCCCGCTGCATGCACGATGGCGGAGATCTCGCTGATGCTGCGCTCGAACACCCCCAGAGTGGAGGGGTTGGTGAGCATCAGCCCGGCGGTCTGTGGCCCCACCATCTGTTTGAGCGCTTCCACATCCACGTCGCCCTGATCGGTGGTGGGGATCTCCCGCACCACGTAGCCGCACATGCTGGCGGTGGCCGGATTGGTGCCATGGGCGGCGTCGGGGGTGAGAATCTCCACCCGGGCGTCGTCGCGACGGGCGGTGTGGTAGGCGCGCATCATCGCCACCCCGGCGAACTCGCCCTGGGCCCCGGCCATGGGGGCCAGACTCACCCCGGCCATGCCGGTCAGATCGCCAATCATCCCCTGCAGCTCATACAGGCAGGCCAGCACGCCCTGATTGAGGCTGTCATCGGCCAGCGGATGGGCGTCGAGGAACCCCGGCAGCATCGCCATGCGATGGGCGCCGCGCGGGTTGTACTTCATGGTGCAGGAGCCCAGCGGATAGAAGTGGGTGTCGATGCCGTAGTTCTTCTGCGACAGGCGGGTATAGTGGCGCACCGCCTGCAACTCGG
Source organism: Magnetofaba australis IT-1 (assembly GCF_002109495.1). Classification (NCBI taxonomy): domain Bacteria; kingdom Pseudomonadati; phylum Pseudomonadota; class Magnetococcia; order Magnetococcales; family Magnetococcaceae; genus Magnetofaba; species Magnetofaba australis. Next base: position 201,544 of record NZ_LVJN01000018.1, on the reverse strand, counting down.
AGACCTCCGGCAGACCGCTGGGCGACTGCCGCAGCAGACTCTCGGGCAGGGTCGCCTCTCCACTCTCAGCGGGTGCGTTCTGATGCAGGGAGGCCAAACGCCCCGCCTGACTCTGTTCAAAGATCACGCTCATGCGCCCGCCTCCCGGTGCAGCGCCGCGCTCAAGGCGGCGGCGTAACGATCCAGATCCTCTGCGGTTTTGGTCTCGGTGACGCAGACCAGCAGGGCGTTATCCATCCCCTCCACCCACTCGCCCAGGGGCAGACCGGCGCTAATGCCCTCGCCGCGCATGCGCTCCACCACCAGCGCGGCATCCATGGGCAGCTTCAACACCATCTCATGGAAGCTTACCGCCTCCGGGAACCACAGCGACACCCCGTCGATGCGCTCCACGCGACGGCGCAGGGCGTTGAGATTGCCATGACAGGCGGAGGCGGCGCTGCGCAGCCCCTCGGGCCCCAGCAGGGAGAGGTGAATGGCGGCAACCACCGTCATCAAACCCTGGTTGGTGCAGATGTTGGAGGTGGCCTTGGCGCGGCGAATGTGCTGCTCGCGCGCCTGCAGGGTGAGCACGAAGCCTTCGCGCTCATCTTTATCCACGGTGCGGCCAACGATGCGACCCGGCATCTGCCGCGCCAACTTCTGGCGACAGGTGAGGAAGCCGAAATAGGGCCCGCCGAAGGAGAGTGGCGCGCCCAGGGGCTGCCCTTCGCCACAGGCGATGTCGGCGCCCGCCGCGCCCCACTCGCCCGGCGGTTTGAGCAGCGCCAGCGCCATGGGATTGACCTGTGCGATCACCAGCGCGCCGCGCTTGTGCGCCCAGTCGGTGAGCGTATCCACATCCTCTATGGAGCCGAAAAAGTTGGGCAGTGGGATCACCAGCGCCGAGAACGGCTCATCCTCCACCAGATTCAGCCCATTCATGGAGGCCGCGCCGCGCTTGGCGCAGAAGCTGGGCTCCACCAGTTCAATGCCTTGATGACGGGTCATGGCCGCCGCCACCTGGCGATATTTGGGGTGCACCGAGGCGGGAATGAGCACCCGCGCGGGCCTGTCCCCATCGGGGCCCTTCTTGGGCGGATTGGCGCGCACCGCCATGAGGATCGCCTCGGCCAGCGCCGTGGCGCCGTCATACAGCGAGGCGTTGGAGACCTCCAGCGCGGTCAAGCCGCACATCATGGACTGGAACTCCCAGATCGCCTGCAGCATGCCCTGGCTGGCTTCGGCCTGATACGGGGTGTAGGCGGTGTAGAACTCGCCGCGCCCGGCGATCTCCCACACAGCGGCGGGGATGTGGTGCTCATAGGCCCCGGCGCCGATGAAGTTGAGTCCCGCGCCGCTCTGCCCGGCGCGCTCACGCATCAGCCGCATCAGCGCCATCTCACTCAGCGCCTCGGGCATATTGGGCATGGCGTCCCGCGAACGGATGTTGGCGGGAATCTCATCGAACAGCGCCTCCACATCCGCCGCGCCGATGGCGTCCAGCATGATGCGCAGGTCCTCTTGGGTGTGGGGAATAAACGGCATACCGCCCTCGATCCTGAAAAACAGCTCGATCCTGAAAAACAGCTCGATTCTGCAAAACAAAAAGGGCGGAGGCTTGCGCCCCGCCCAGAAAAGTCATCCCGATGTCAGAATGTAGCCTGACCGCCCTTGACCAACGGCAGCGCCGCCAGGCGCGCCGCCAACGGTTTGCCGCGCACCACCACCTGACACGCCTGCCCGGCTTTGGCGCTCTTGCTCACTCGCGCCATGGCCACGCCGCGCTCGAGCGTGGGCGACCACGCCCCGGAGGTGGTCTGGCCGATGAGCTGGCCGTCGGCGTCCAGCACCTCCATATGGCCGCGCAGCACCCCTTTGGTCTCCAGCGCCACGCCCATGCGCTTCTGCGCGATGCCCGCCTCACGCAAGGCGGTGAGCGCACGGCGCCCAACGAAGTCGCGCCCTTCGGGCTCCCAGGCGATGGTCCAGCCCAGACCGGACTCCAGCGGGTTGACCGACTCGTCCATCTCATTGCCGTAGAGATTGAGCCCCGCCTCCAGACGCAGGGTGTCGCGCGCGCCCAGGCCGCACGGTTGCACCCCTTGCTGCATCAAGGCGTCCCACACCGCCAGCGCGCGCGGTTCATCCAGCATCAATTCATAGCCATCTTCGCCGGTGTAGCCGGTGCGCGCGGCCCAACCGCCAATACAAGGGGTAATTTGGAACGGTTGAAGCTCCGCCAACTGCTCGCCGTCCCAGCCTTGAATTTGGGTCAGCGCCTGCAACGCCTGCGGCCCCTGCACCGCCAGCATGCACAGGTCGGCGCGGTAGCACAGATCGGTGTCGGGAAAATCCTTCAACCAGCTCTGCAACCAGCGCATATCCGCTGCATAGCGGGCGGCGTTGAGCACCACATGATAGCGCTGCGGTTCAATGCAGTAGACGATGAGATCATCGATCACGCCGCCCTCTTCATTGAGCATCACCCCGTACAGGGCGCGTCCGATCTCGTTGATGCGCCCCACGTTATTGGCGAACACCCGTTGTAGAAACGCTTCGGCGTCGGCGCCGAAGACCTGAATCTGCGCCATATGGGAGACGTCGAACACCCCCACGGCGCGGCGCACCGCATGGTGCTCGGCGATTTGCGAACCGTAATTAATGGGCATCTCCCACCCGGCGAAATCGACCATTTTGGCCTGCGCTTGCAGATGCAGATCATACAACGGGGTTCTCTGGCTCATGCACACACTCCTGTCACTGCCGCCCATGGATGCGGCGATCAATTCAACAACTCAGCAACTCAGCAACTCAACTGGCGGCCAGCGCCGCCTTACGCACCGCATCCAGCGCCTTCAATTCAACCAGCAGAGGCTCCAGTTGCGCAAACGGAATCATGTTGGGGCCATCGCACGGGGCGTGGTCGGGATCCGGGTGGGTCTCCAGGAACACCCCCGCCACTCCAGCGGCCACAGCGGAGCGCGCCAACAGCGGCGCAAAACGCCGGTCGCCGCCGGAGGAGCCGCCCAATCCGCCGGGCTGCTGCACCGAGTGGGTGGCGTCGAAGATGACCGGGTAGCCGCTCTGCGCCATCACCGCCAGTCCGCGCATATCCACCACCAGATTGTGGTAGCCAAAGGTGGCGCCGCGCTCGCACAGCATCAGATTTTCATTGCCGGTGGCGGCGGCCTTCTCGGCCACCCGCGCCATGTCCTCAGGGGCGAGGAACTGCCCCTTTTTGATATTCACCGGCTTGCCCGCCGCCGCTGCCGCCTGGATGAAGTCGGTCTGGCGACACAGGAACGCCGGCGTCTGCAGCAGGTCCACCGACTGCGCCACAATAGCCGCTTGCTCGGGGGTGTGCACATCGGTCACCACCGGCAGGCCGGTCTCTTCCCGCACGCGCTGCAAAATGCGCAAACCCGCCTCCAGCCCCGGACCGCGAAAGCCCCCCGCCGAGGTGCGATTGGCCTTATCAAAGGAGGATTTGAACACCAGCGGCAGATCAATGCGGTGGGACAGCTCGGCCAGGAACGTAGCCGCCTGCAGCGTCTGCTCTTCGGACTCAATCACGCACGGCCCGGCGATCACCGCCAACGGCAGCGCATTGGCGAAGCACAGATCGCCGACGCTCACACAGCGTGCGTCAACCGGCATCGCTGCTCTCCACAGGTTTGGCCCCGCCGCGACCGTAATCGATGGCGGCTTTCACAAACGCGGTGAACATGGGGTGCGGCTTGCGCGGCTGCGACTTGAACTCCGGGTGGAACTGACACGCCAGATAGAACGGATGGCTGGGCAGCTCCACCATCTCCACCAATTCGCCGTCGGGCGACAGACCGGAGATGCGCATGCCCGCCTCGGTGATGGCGTCGCGATAGGCGTTGTTGAACTCATAGCGGTGACGGTGGCGCTCGGAGATCTCGCGCTTGCCGTAGACCTCGGCGGCCAGCGTGCCTTCGCTCAGAACACACGGATAGGCCCCCAGACGCATGGTGCCGCCTTTGTCGGAGGTGGCGTCGCGCTTCTGCACCGCGCCGCCATCCACCCATTCGGTCATCAGGCCGATCAACGCATGATCGGTATTGGCGTCGAACTCGCTGGAGTTGGCCCCGGCCAGTCCGGCCACATTGCGGGCGAACTCCACCACCGCCAACTGCATGCCCAGACAGATGCCAAAGTAGGGCACGCCGTTCTCCCGCGCATAGCGGATGGCGGCCATTTTGCCCTCCACCCCGCGCTCGCCGAAGCCGCCCGGCACCAGAATGCCGTCCACGCCCTTCAGATAGGCGTCCACGCCGTCGGCTTCGATCTTCTCGGCGTCGATGCGGCGAATGCTCACTCGGCGGTGGTTGGCGATGCCGCCATGGCTCAACGCCTCGGTGAGCGACTTGTAGGCGTCCAGCAGATCCACATATTTGCCCACCAGACCGATGGTCACTTTGGCGCTGGATTCGTGCACGGTGTCGCGCACCCGCTCCCAGTCGGTGAGCACCGGCTCGGTGGCGGGCATGCCCAGATGCTGCAACGCTTTGGCCGCCATGCCTTCGCGGTAGAGGGCAAACGGCACGTCATAGATGGAGTCCTGGTCCACGCAGGGGATCACATAGGCGGGATCGACGTTGCAGAACTGGGCGATCTTCTCGCGCTCGCCGCTGGGCAGATCGCGGTCGGAGCGGCAGATCAGCATATCCGGCTGAATCCCCAGCGCCAGCAGCTCTTTCACCGAGTGCTGGGTGGGTTTGGTCTTGAGTTCGCCCGCGGTGGGGATATAGGGCACCAGGGTCAGGTGCACGAACAGGGTGTTGCTGCGACCCAGATCGTTACGCAGTTGGCGGATCGCCTCCAGGAACGGCAGCGACTCGATATCGCCCACGGTGCCGCCGATCTCGATAATGGCCACCTCGGCGTCGCCCGCCACCCCCAACACCGCCTGTTTGATGGCGTCGGTGATGTGGGGAATCACCTGCACGGTGGAGCCCAGGTAGTCGCCGCGACGCTCTTTATTGATCACGGTCTGATAGATACGCCCGGTGGTCCAGTTGTTGGCCTGGGACATGGGCACGCCCAGGAAGCGTTCATAGTGGCCCAGGTCCAGATCGGTCTCGGCGCCGTCATCGGTGACGAACACCTCGCCGTGCTGGAACGGACTCATGGTGCCCGGGTCCACATTGATATAGGGATCAAGTTTTTGGATGGTGACCTTGCAGCCACGCGCCTGCATCAGGCACCCCAGGGAGGCGGCGGCCAATCCTTTACCCAAGGATGAGACCACACCGCCGGTGAAAAACACGAACTTAGCCATGATATCCGCCTGACTCCACTGCTGTGCGCGCCCTTGTTATCGGTTGTTATCAGGCGCTGCGGTTTCCCCCTACCAAACGAGTAAGGATAGCGCATCTGCGCGCGCAACCGTAGCGACAAAAAATAGCGCCCAGGGTATTCACCAATAAAATATCGACGCCGATCAGGAGGCCAGCAACGCGCGCGCCCGCTCCAAGTCATCCGGCGAGTCCACCCCCACCACGCGATGCTCGGTCACCCCCACGTGAATGGCGTAGCCATGCCACAGGGCGCGCAGCTGCTCGAGCTTCTCCCACTGCTCCAGCGGCGCAGGCTCCAGAGCGGCGTAAGTTTGCAGAAATTCGCTGCGAAACCCATAGATCCCCACATGCTGCATGACGCCGGGAGGGATCGCCTCACCCTCGGACACGGGATTCTCGGCGCGACAGGGAACGCAATCGCCATAGCGGTCGCGATGATAGGGAATCGGCGCGCGCGAGAAGTAGAGCGCCTGAGAGCGAGCGTCGGCCACCACCTTGACCACCCCTGGGTCGGCCAGATCCGCCGCGCGGGTGATGGGGTGCGCCAGGGTGGCCATGGGCAGCGCAGGGTCATCCAGCAGCGGACGCGCTGCCTGGCGCACCATCTGCGGCTCCAGCAGCGGTTCATCGCCCTGCACATTGATAATGATAGGCTGCGTCAACTGACGCGCCGCCTCGGCCACGCGGTCGGTGCCAGAAGCGCAGTCGGGGCTGGTCATGGCGGCGCGCCCGCCAAACCGGGCCACGGCGTCGGCGATGCGTTGGTCATCGGTGGCCACCAGCGCCACGCTCACCCCCGCCGCCATCACCCGCTCGTAGACGTGCTGGATCATCGGCTTGCCGTGGATATCCGCCAGCGGTTTGCCGGGCAGGCGCGTGGCCGCCCAGCGCGCCGGGATGATCACCGCCACATGGGACAGATCGCTCATCGAATTCTCTCACTCACTATCGGGAGTCGCGCTTGTGGCCGCGCCCATCGTCAAACGCAATCAGGTCGGCGGCCATGAAACCGATGCGCACGTCGGTCTCCACCCGCACCGGCAGACGGCGCTCGTCGTCAGTGAACCACACCTGGATGGCGCGCTCCTGCTTGAACAGCTCCGACTTCTTCAGATGCACCGACACCGGGATCACGGCAAAGCGCCCCAACGGGGTCTCCAACTCCTCGCGGGGGTGCACCACCATGCGCCCCACATAGTTCTGTTGACCGTTAACCACCGGGATCTCAATCTCCTCACCGGCGCTAAACGCCTCCCGCGCCCGCGCCACGTACAGCGCGGTGATGGGTTCATTGACCTCCGGCCCCACCTGTTTCAGGACCTCCGGTTTGCCATGGTTGAGCGCGCGGATGACCACGCCTTTGTCGCGGTCGAACACCTGCTCGGTGAAACGCCCCTTCTCCTTCACCTGCAGTTTTTCATAATGCAGCGTCTGCAGCTTTTGCCCGTCGCGCGCGCCGGTGATGGCGATGCGATCCAGCAATGGATAGAAGAAGCCCGCCGCGCCGGTGGACTCGATCTCCACCTCAATGCGGAATACGTCCTGCGCCGGGGTGTAGAAGCGCATCAAGGCGCGCCCGGCGGGCACCCCCACCCAGTGGATATTGTAGGTCAGCATCTCGCCGTGGGCGGCGCCGCGCACGGGGCCCTGCGCCAGCGCCAATCCTGGGAGAATCCAACCGAACAGCAGCGCCAGCATCAGCCTGCGCACGCTCCGCCCTGCGCCTTTTGAGCGCATCCTGTGGGAATTCATGGTGCCCAACTCCTTGGCCGCCAAGCGCTCTTGTTCGCCAAATGGCGGTGATCACCCGTTGTGTTAACCCATCTATACAGTGTATGAAACCCCAGGTCCGGCGCCAAGCATCCGCGCTTTGCATCGGCGGAAAATCACCCCCCTGTCAACCCAAAAGCTCTGAAACGCCCTTATGTCTTTTGATGACCAACCGACCGTTTTGCTCGATCGCGACGGCGTGATCAACGAAGAGCGCAGCAACTATGTGCTCACCATCGAGCAGATGCGCTTTATCCCCGGCTCTTTGGAGGCCATTGCGCGCTTGACCCGCGCCGGCGTGCGCGTGGCGGTGGTGACCAATCAGGCCTGCATTGGCCGCGGACTGCTCACCGAGCTGCGCCTGCAGGAGATTCACCGCCATTTGAACGAACAGGTGGCCGCACACGGCGGCCAGGTCGCCGCCATCTACCACTGCCCGCACCACCCCGACGATGGATGCGACTGCCGCAAGCCCAAACCGGGCATGCTGCTGGCGGCGCAGAAGCAGTTCAATCTGGATATGGCGCAGGTGTGGTTCGTCGGCGATTCGCCCTCCGACATGGGCGCCGCCCGCGCGGCGGGAACCCGTGGCGCGCTGCTGCGCAGCGGATTGAAAAACGTCGATGACGGGGAATTGCCCGACACGCCCCGGTTTGATAATTTAGAACGCTTCGTCGATGCCTATTTGGACGGTCAGTTGCGTTCCTGATCCGTTACCGTTTCGTTTGCGCCGCCGCCCGAGCTGCGCTCAATCTTGTGTGAAGGATTCGCCCCATGATCGATATCGCCGCCGCCATCGCCGAACATCAGGAGGCGTTCGCCAAAATCAGCGCCCTGGAGCCCGCCATGGCGGCGGTGGCCACGGAGATGACCAACACACTGAAGAATGGCGGTAAAGTTCTGTGGATGGGCAACGGCGGCAGCGCCGCCGACAGCCAGCACCTGGCCGCCGAGCTGATGGGCCGCTTCATGCGCGAGCGCCCCTCCCTGGCCTCGGTGGCGCTCACCACCGACACCTCGGTGCTCACCGCCATCGGCAACGACTACGGCTATGAACTGGTGTTTGCGCGGCAGATCGCCGGTCTGTGCCGCCCCGGCGACTTCGTGGTGGGCATCTCCACCTCCGGCAACAGCGAAAACTGCATTCTGGGCCTGCGCAAAGCCCGTGAAATCGGCGCGCGCACGGCGGTGCTGGTGGGCAAGGATGGCGGCAAAATGAAGGATGAAGCCGATCACGCGCTCATCGCCCCCGGCCCCAACACCGCGCGCATCCAAGAGTGTCACATCTTCATCGGCCACACCATCTGCGATTGGGTGGAAGCCGCCTGCATGCCGCAAGGATAAGGGTACCCGCCATGTTCGAACGTCGCGAGCAGGTTATTGACGCCATTAAAAACTGTTTCCATGGCCGCAGCATCCTGGTCGTCGGCGACTTGATGTTGGACAAGTACCTGTGGGGCGACGTCGGCCGCATCAGCCCGGAGGCGCCGGTGCCGGTGGTGCGGGTGACGCGGGAGTCTGATAACTGCGGCGGCGCGGCCAATGTGGCGCTGAACCTGGCGCAACTGGGCTGCGCGGTGACCGTGGCCGGATTTGTTGGCGACGACCCCATGGGCCAACGCCTCACCGACCTGCTGGCGGCGCGCGGGGTGCGCAGCGATGCGGTGTGCGCCATCAGCGGCATGCCCACCATCACCAAAACCCGCATCATCAGCGGCCACCAGCAGATGATGCGGCTGGACATCGAAGAGCCGAAGAAGCTGGGCGATAACGAACACGCCTGCCTGCTGGACCGGGTGGAGGATCTGATCTCCTGCGACGATCAACCCGCCGTAGTGATCCTCTCCGACTACGCCAAAGGGGTGCTCTCCGAACATCTGTGCCAGGAGGTGATCGCCACCTGCCAGGGGTTGGGCATCCCGGTGATGGTGGACCCCAAGGGCTCCGACTACCGCAAATATCGCCACGCCACCGCCATCTCCCCCAATCGCGGCGAGCTGGCGGCGGCCACCGGGGTCAAGGGCGACGATCTCAATCAACTGCTGGAAGCCGCCGAGTATCTGCGTCAGGAGCTGGATCTGGCGTTTGTCACCGCCACCCTCTCCGACCAGGGCATCGCCCTGGTGGATGGCCACTCGGGTCGCTGCCGCATCCCCGCCATGGCGCAGGAGGTGTTCGACGTCTCCGGCGCAGGCGACACTGTCATCGCGGTGCTGGCCGCTTCGCTGGCGTGCGGCTTGACGCGCATGGACGCCCTGCATCTGGCCAATGTCGCCGCTGGCGTGGTGGTGGGCCATGTGGGCACCACCCCCATCACCACCCCGGAGCTGCTGGATGCGGTCACCGCCAGCGAGGCGCTGTCGCAATCCAATAAAATCGGTACAATCGATCAGGTGGCCAGACAGATTGCGCGCTGGCGCGCCAAGGGTGAGCGCATCGTCTTCACCAATGGCTGCTTCGATCTGCTCCACGCCGGTCATGTCACCTATCTGGAGCACGCCCGACAACTGGGCGACCGCCTCATCGTGGGTCTGAACACCGACCGCTCGGTGCGCGAACTCAAAGGGCCGTCGCGTCCGGTGATTCAGCAGGAGGATCGCGCCCGCGTCATGGCCGCCATGGCCTCGGTGGACGCGGTGGTGCTGTTTGACGAAGAGACCCCGCTCAATCTCATCGAACGCTTCAAACCCGATATCCTGGCCAAAGGCGCCGACTACCGCGAAGAGGAGGTGGTGGGCGGCGATCTGGTCAAGAGCTGGGGCGGCAGCGTGGCCCTGGTGGAGTTGGTGGCCGGACGCAGCACCTCCAGCATCGTCACCAAAGTACGCGGCGATGAGAGCAAATAAACCGGCGCGCACGCACTGAGCCATCGGCTGCAGGGAGAATCCACACATGTACATCGTCACCGGCGGCGCCGGTTTCATCGGCGCCAACATCGTCGCCGGACTCAACGCCCGCGGCATCACCGACATCCTGGTGGTGGACAACCTGGAGCGGGCCGAGAAGTTCCTGAATATCCGCGATCTACAGATCGCCGACTTCATGGACAAACGGGAGTTCCGTCACCATCTGGAGACGGAGTTCTTCACCAATATGCCGGTGCAGGCGATCTTCCATGAAGGCGCCTGCTCGGACACCATGGAGTACAATGGCCGCTACATGATGGACAACAACTTCACCTATTCGAAGTTGCTCCTCGACCACGCCATTCGCCGCGGCATCCCCTTCATCTACGCCTCCAGCGCCGCCACCTACGGCGCCAGCAAGGCGTTTGAGGAGAAGCCGGAAAACGAGATGCCGCTGAACGTCTACGGCTACTCCAAACTGCTGTTCGACCAACTGGTGCGGCGCTATCTGGACCAGGTGGAGTCCACCGTGGTGGGGCTGCGCTACTTCAACGTCTACGGCCCGCGCGAGCATCAGCACAAGGGCAAGATGGCTTCGCAAGCGTATCAGCTCTATGCCCAGATCAAGGATCACGGCTACTGTGAACTGTTCGAGGGCACGGGCGGTTACGCCAACGGCGAGCAGTCGCGGGACTTCATCAGCGTCGACGACGTGGTGGACTTCAACCTCTTTTTGGCGGATTCGGCAGAGCCCATCAAAGGGGTGATCAATCTGGGCACGGGGTTGAGCCGCTCCTTCAACGCCGTGGCGCAAGCGGTGATCGACACCCTGGGAACCGGCGAGATCCGCTATAAGCCCATGCCTGAGGTGCTGCTGGACAAGTACCAGAACTACACCTGCGCCGATATGACCCACGCCCGCGCCGTGAGCGGTTATGACAAACCCTTCTTGAGCGTGGAGGACGGCGTCAAACGCTACGTGCAGTGGCTGGAGGCCCGCGCCGCCGAATGAGTGACGCCAACGCGCCGATTCTGCTCATTGGTCCCGCCTGGGTGGGGGATATGGTGATGATGAGCGCGCCGGTCACGCTGCTGGCGCGGGAGAATCCGGCGCGTCCCATCGACATCCTCTCGCCGCCGTGGACGCAACCGGCGGCGGCGCGCATCGAGGGCGTGCGCGACGCCCTCACCCTCCCCATCGGCCACGGCGCTTTAGCGCTATCCGAGCGCAGACGCATCGCCGCCGATCTTAAATCCCGTGGCTATGCCCAGGCCATCGTGGTGCAGCGGTCGTGGAAGAGCGCGCTGATCCCCTGGCTGGCGGGCATCCCCACCCGCACCGGCTGGTTGGGCGAGTTGCGTTGGGGTCTGCTCAACGATATTCGCCATCTGGACAAACGCGCCCTGCCGCGCACGGTGGATCGCTTCGCCGCGCTGGCGCTGCCGCTGGGCGCCGCCCTGCCCAAGCCCCTGCCCCTGCCCACATTGCGCGCCGACTCGGATGCTGGCGCCGCGCATCTGCGGGAATTGGGAATCGATCCCGCCCAAGGCCCCATCGTCGCGTTGTGCCCTGGCGCCGAATACGGTCCCGCCAAACGCTGGCCCGCCGCACACTTTGCCGAGACCGCCCGCCGCATGCTTGCCCTCGGCTGGCGCGCGGCGCTATTTGGCTCGCCCAAAGAGCAGGCGCTGTGTGAGCGGATTGCGGACGATGCAGGCCCCGGCTGCGTCTCCCTGGCGGGGCGTTTGGGGCTGGATCAGGCGTTGGACGCCCTGGCGGTCTGCTCCGCCGCCGTCACCAACGACAGCGGCTTGATGCATGTGGCCGCCGCCCTGGGCCTGCCGCTGGCCGCTGTCTACGGCTCGTCAGATCCACGCCATACGCCACCGCTGTCCGACACGGCGCGCGTTCTGTGGCTACAGATACATTGCAGCCCCTGCTTCAAGCGCGACTGCCCCTTGGAGCACACCGACTGCCTGAACGATATCACTCCCGAACAGGTGGTGAGCGCGTTACAGGAGTTGACCGCGTGAGCGCAGAGGCCCCGCCGCAGCCGCGTCACTACGCCGAGTGGCTGGCGCTACGCGCGGCCATCGGCTGGGTCCAACGCGGCGATATGCACAGCGCCGCGCGCAAAGCCGCCGCCCTGGCCAGGTTGGGACGGCGACTGCTCAAATCCCCGGACCACTGGGCGCGGGTCAATCCGCGCCTGATCTTTGGCGAGCATCTCACCGACGCCCAATACAATCGCCTGGCGCAGTTGGCGTTTGAGAACATTTTTCTCAGCCATATCGAAGGGGTGCGCGCCAGCGACGTGGCGTTTGACACCGACGGCGGCGAAACCCTGCGCGATGCCTACGCCCAGGGTCAGGGGGTGATCTGCGCGGCGATCCATCTGGGGAGTTGGGAGCCGGGCCTGATGCACGTAGCGCGACTGGGCTACCCGCTCTCGGCGGTCTACCGCCACGCCAACAACCCCCTGGCCGAACAGATGTTCATGGCCATCCGCCAACCCTATGGCATCGGCTGGATCGCCCGCCGCGACGCCAAACAAACCATCAGCGTGCTCAAACGCAAGCAGATGCTCGGCTTGATGATCGACATCAACACCGCCGAGGGGGGCGTGGCCGCGCCGTTCCTGGGGTTCCCCGCCCTATGCCCGGCGGGTCCGGCGCGACTGGCGCGCAAATTCGGCGCGCCGATTGTTCCCATGATCGCCACTCGCGAAGCGCCGGGCCGCGCCACCCTGCGCATCGGCCCCGTGCTGGAGCCATTGCCGGGCGAGGATGACGCCGCCTTCACCGCGCGCCTCAACGCCGCCTTCACCGACTGGATCGTTGACTACGCCCACCAATACAATTGGCTGCATGGACGTTTCAAATCGCGCCCCGATGGACGGCTGTGGCGGCGGTCAGAGCCCTTGGCGTCGATGATGGGCGAGCGGGATACGCCCTTTCTCACCCCCTCCGCCAAATTGCTGGAGGCGCTGGCGTGAGCGGCGGACGCGCGCTGATTGTGAAACTATCCGCCATGGGCGACATCATCCACGCCCTGCCCGCGCTGATGGACGCCGCCCGCGCGCGGCCCGATTGGCGCTTCGACTGGGTGTGTGAGAAAAATCACGCCGAACTGCTCCGTTGGGGCGCGCCGCTGGCCAACATCCACACGCTGCAGTTGCGTGAATGGAAACGCGCGCCGCTGCAACAACTGCGGCGCGGCAGCGCGGCGCGGGAGGCCATCGGCGCTTTGCGCGCCCGGCGCTATGACTGCGTGATTGACGCTCAAGGGCTGCTCAAGAGCGCCATCACCGCCCGCATCGCCGCTCAGGGCGCGCCGATTCACGGACCTGATGCCGCCTGGGCGCGGGAGAAAGCCGCCAGCCGATTCTATACACACCCCACCGCCGTGGACGCCTTTCACGTGGTGGCGCGCAATCGCCAACTGTTCGCCCACGCCCTGGGGTATGCGTTACCCCATACAGCCCCCGACTTTGGCGTCAAGCCTGACGCTCTGCCGACTCTGGAGCAGATCAACGGGCAACTGCACGGGCCATTGCCGTCCCGCTATCTGCTGCTGCTGCATGGCTGCGGCTGGAGCTCCAAGGCGTGGCCGGAATCCTATTGGGCCGAGTTGATCGCGCAGATTGGCGCGCGCAACTGGGGACCGGTGCTGCTGCCGTGGGGCGGCGAGGCGGAAAAGGCGCGGGCCGAGCGACTGGCGCAAGCCGCGCCGCAACACGCGCGGGTTCTGCCGCGTCTGGGACTCAGCGCCATGGCGCGCATCATCCATAACGCCCGCGCCGTGGTGGGTCTGGACTCCGGCTTTGCCCATCTGGCCGGAGCGATGGAGGCGCCTGTAGTCACCCTCTACGGCGCCACCAATCCGGATTACTCGGGGGTGGCGGGCGCACAAGGCGTTCTGCTGCACAGCGACAAGCCCTGCGCGCCGTGTATGTTGCGGCGCTGCCCGCTGGATGAGCCCGGCCCCATTCAGCCGCCCTGCTTCGCCACCCTGCCGCCGTCTAAGATCATCTCTGCGCTGGAATCCTTGCTCACAGGAGGCGCGTCATGACGCAGCCAACACCGCTGTCCGGGGTGGTGATTACGCTGAATGCGGAATCGGTGATCACCGAGTGTCTGCACAGCCTGCAGTTTTGTAATGAGGTGGTGGTGGTGGACTCCGGCTCCACCGATGAGACATTGGCCATCGCTGGACAATTTACAAATGTGCGCATTGTGCATCAGCAGTGGCTGGGATATGGACCGCAAAAGCAATTCGCGGTGAAGCAGGCGACCCATGATTGGGTGCTGTGCCTGGATGCCGACGAGCGGGTCAGCCACCCGCTAAAGCAGGAGATTGAGCAACTTCTGGCCACGCCTGAGCGCGCCAACCACGCCTATGAGTTCCCCCGCTGCAACCGCTTTATGGGGCGCTGGCTGCGCCATGGCGAGGGCTATCCCGATCCCAATCTACGGCTGTATGACCGCCGCCACGGGCGCTGGAGCAGCGACCCGGTGCATGAACACGTCATCGCCGATGGTCCCGTTGGACGTCTGCGCGGCGACCTGCTGCATCTGTCGGAGCAGGGGCTGGAGGATTACCTGGCCAAGCAGAACCGCTACACCACCATTCAGGCGCAACGATTGGCGGCGCAGGGGAAAAATATCCGCGCACACAAACTGTGGCTGAGTCCTGGCTTGCGGTTTCTGAAATTCTTTTTTCTACGCGCCGGATTTCTCGACGGCGTTCCCGGCCTGGTTCACATCGCCATTGGCTGCTTCAACACGCTGATAAAATACGCTAAAGCCCGCGCCATCCAACGGCGTCAAACGCCGGACAAAACCTCCTGAGCATATCCAGTACAAATCCACGCAACAAAAAAACCCAGCCCGAGGGCTGGGTTTTCTGGAACGGCAAGGTCATCCGTGATGGTCTCTATTGATTGAGTCTTTAACCTTATGTGAGAGCATCACGCATGGGGCCAATCCGAATTTCAACTTCCCTGTTGATCGTTTTCGATCAGACGCGACCCCGGATAGTCTGCAACTGCATCAGGAACTCACGGGTGGTGGCGGGAATGTGTTGATTGACGCCAAACCACCATCCGCGAACGGATGACTCCGACGCATTCAGATCGCGCGCCAAAGCCTTGATGTAGACATCATCCAACAATCCCTTCCCGTAGAGCGTTCCCCCCACCGTCTGCAACTCTTCACTGGTCATGCAACAGGTGTGCTCCGGAATCCCAAACAAGTCGTGACGTTCATCGCTGATCATGAAACCGGCCCTCCAAATTGGTTGTATTTTTCTTGTGCGCAAACCTCATTGACCCCCAAATCCACGCCCGCTTTTTATGTGCTCCCGATATTTATGAGCGTGGAAAAACCCCAAAATATATTATTTTAGTTGTATACAGCAACACAAACGGTTCCTTCTATGATATAAAATATTACGATTTTTTTCTGAGAAGAACTGCGAGAAAATCCAAAAACCCTGTAACCGCCCCCTCGGTCACTGCGTCTATTAATGATGATCGCCCGACGCAAGAGAGAGGCTACCCTATCCTTTTGCCCTAGGCAAGCGGCTAATTTCGCATTGCGCACATTTTTTTGCGGATGTTGAGATTCCATCGCTTTGACAGCTGGGACAGACACCTGCGAAACAATCTAAACCATTATATTTCAACAATAATAATCTCCACATTTAAACATAATTTAAATGTGTATGCCTACAGCAAGACCCCGCCATATAGAGACTTTTCCCAGCGCAGATTTGTGTGGAATGTGCCGCGCTACTGTGCCAATGCGTAGTAGAAACGCACCAGACTTTCGATGCCGGTATGGAAGGTGGGCAGATGGAGGTTCTCATTGGGCGAATGCGCCCGACCATCGGGCAAACCAAAGCCGATCAACGCTGTGGGAATGCCGAAGCGTTGCCACAAATCCGCCACGATGGGAATGGTGACGCCCTCTCCGGCCAGCACCGGCTCGCGTCCGAACGCGGCGGTAAGCGCCTGTTGGGCGGCCTGGATAATGGGCAGATCATCGGCAAAGGCGACGCCGCGCGCCGCCCCGGGCAAGGCGTTGGCGATCACCTGGGTCCAGGGCGGCGCATTATCGCGTAAATATGCGCAGACCAGCGCCGCAATGCGCTCCGGGTCCTGCTTGGCCACCAGACGCATGGAGATTTTGGCGTGGGCCTGGGCGGGCAGCACGGTTTTGAACCCCTCGCCCTGATAGCCGCCCCACAGTCCATTGATTTCAAAGGTGGGACGCCGCCACAGACGGGCCAACTCGCCATACGGCGCTTCGCCCCACCCTGTTGCGGTCCCCTGCTGCGCATAAAAAGCGCGCGCATCGAATGGCGTGGCCGCCAACCGCTGCTCTGTGGCCGCATCCAATGGCTCCACATCATCATAGAAGCCGGGGATGAGAATGCGTCCACTGTCATCTTTCACCGACGCCAACAGACGCGCCAACGCCTCCAGAGGATTACCAATGACGCCGCCATAGGCGCCCGAGTGGAGGTCGCGATTGGGCCCCTGCATGGTCACATCAATGAGCGCCATGCCGCGCAGACTGGTGGTGATGGCGGGAACGCCCTCATCCCACATGGAGGTGTCGGAGATCACCGCCGCATCCGCCTGCTGCAACAACTCGGCGTGGGCGTCGAGGAAGGCGGGCAGATTGGGACTGACGATCTCCTCTTCGCCCTCAATGAGAAAGATCACATTAACCGGCAGGGAGCCGGTGCGGCGCAGAATCTCCCCCAGCGCCAGAATGTGCATCAACACCTGCCCCTTATCATCCATGGCCCCGCGCGCGAACACGCGGTCATCGGCGATGCGCGGCTCAAACGGCGGCGAGATCCACAAGTCCAAAGGGTCGACCGGCTGCACGTCATAGTGGCCGTAGACCAGCACCGTAGGTCGTTCCGGTCCGGCGCCGCGCCACTGCGCCAGCACGACGGGCTGTCCGGCGGTCTGATGGATATCCACGGACTGCATGCCCGCCTGCTGTAACAACGCGGCAGTGTGGCGCGCGCACTGCTGTAAGGAGTCGGCATGGGTGGGGTCGGCGGAGATGGCGGGAATACGCAGGTAGTCCAGCAACGCCTGCTCAAAAGCGGGCCGCTGAGCGGGCAAACCGGCTAGAACACGATCCATGGCGGGTTACTTCTTCTTCTCTTTCAACTCACGTGGGGCTTGCTGATCCAACAGCTTGGCGCAGCCTTGGCTTAAACCGCTCCACTCATCGGGCATGTGCAGGATGAACGCTGCGCCGGTTTTGACCAACCCCACGCCATAAGGAGCGCTCTCTTCATCTTCCGCCTGACACGCTTTGGCCAGCGCCTGCTCGCCCACCAGGAAACCACACAGCAGCTCCAACCCTGGATTATGCCCCACCAGCAACACTTGCTGCGCTTTGTGCGGCGCCCCCTCCAGCACCGCCAGGAGGTCTTCCAGACTGGCGCCGTAAATGCGCTCATCCCAGACGATTTTTTTCTTCTTCAGGTCCAGTTCCCGGCACACCAACAGGGCGGTCTGCTTGGCGCGTTCGGCTGGCGAGCAGAGCACCAGGTCGGGCTTGTCGCCCCGTTTCTTCAGCCACTTGCCCATACGCGGGGCATCGCGCTTGCCGCGTTTGGCCAACGGGCGCTCAAAATCACTCGATGCGTCCGTATCCCATGCGGACTTCGCATGGCGCAAGATGATCAATTGGCGCCCCATAACGTCACTCATCCCATAGACAGGTAATACGCCCTGCGCCAACAGGTTTCCCTGGGCGCCGCAACATAAACATCATAACTCTGTACGCGAACCGTCACAATTATATCAAATTTCCCTTTTGGAGCAATGCTTGTTTCACTCTGTCAAAAAGCTTATCACCTGACAAACCCACTTTTTATATCGCACAATCAATACCCTGCATACACATCAGAAATACTTGCTTATCATAACGCACATAATCGCGCACAGTGGAGTGAAATGGGGAACACCATGAATTTGGTCAGCGTGGCGCAGCGCCTCACCCTCCGCCACGCCTACACCCCCTCGGGCTGCGCCGTTTGCCTAACGCAAACACGCAGCCAACTTCGCCAGCCAAGGAGAGGACTCATGGGCGAACCCATCATAGAACCGAGCATAGCCAACGGAACCACCCCCGCCAAATGGCGCGCGCACCTGTGGATTGAGTTAATGCGTCTATGCAGCACCCGCATGGCGAGCCCTCTGCCGCCAGAACGCAATACGCAGATGGTGTTTGCGCTGCGCCGCTTTCTGGACGACAGCTTGGCTGCAGGGTGCCAACTCCCAGCCGTATCCAACCAATTCCAAGCCCGCACCGGCGACCCGGAGCAGTGGGAAACTCTATGCGCCATCCATGAAATCGTCGTCGACGCGGTCACCGGCTTCTGCTCACAGCGTCGCCACAACCGCTATAAAAGCAGCAACGAATTCTCCACCTTCTTGACCCTCTCCATCCGCGCGCCACAGGAGAGCTTGGAGTCTGAGGCGGTCGCGCGCGCCAAACAGGAGCTCAATCTGCGCACCCGTCAATGCGGCTGCCTGCTCACCGCCATGGCCACCATGCTGATGACGCCGGAGACTCTGCGCGAACTGTTAACACAGATGATCGTCGAGGATGGTCTCGACCTCTACGTACACGTTCGCGACGAATTGGCGCATTACCCGGAAGGGTATCATGTCTACTTGACGGCATTGGGAATGAGCGGCGCCGGGTTGATGCAGCGCTATCTCCAGGGCCATTTCACGCCTGACGACCAGCACATCAGCGACGATGAAATGCTCGAACGGATTCGCCACATTGGGCTGTATGATCCAAGCTTGCCGGAGATGCTGGAGAACGTGCGCGCCGCGCACTCGCGCATGGGCGGTAAGGTGCGAGAATTTGAGATGGACGAACACGGGCGCTGGACGCAGTTGCACTGACAGGGCAGTGTCACCGCCAACGAAACCTCACGCACGAGAAGAGCTTTAACACGCAGCAGGGAGAACAGAGCCAGGGCGGAGTGGGGAGAGAGTGGCGTCCCGTACGGGTTTCGAACCCGTGTTACCGGCGTGAAAGGCCGGTGTCCTAGGCCTCTAGACGAACGGGACGCACTTGTTGCCTCAATGATGAGGCCTCCTCTTCCTGAGAGGTGAGAAGGTGACACGGATGTCGCCGCCCCTCGGGAGCCATCATAAATACGCCATTGAGAATGGCTTGGCAACCCTGAAATCACCAGAACGTCATTTTTTCTTCGCCTGAGCGATCCTGCGTTGCACAGGAAACTCAGCGCGCCTTTTCCCAGTCAGAGCCGTTGTTCATACTGATTCCCATACCGACCATAAATGGACCTGCTGCGCAGGCGCGGATACGCCCGTTTCCGCATCGCTGCAGCCGTCACGTCAGGAGAAGAAAATGAGCGTTTTGGCGGAATTTTCCATGACCCCCTTGGACAAGGGCGAGAGCGTCAGCCCCTATGTGGCGCGCTCCATCGACATCATTCAGCAGTCGGGTCTGCCGTACAAGATGGGCCCCATGGGCACCTGTATTGAAGGCGACTGGGATGCGGTGTTTGGGGTGATTAAACAGTGCTATGAGAAGATGAATAGCGACTGCAAGCGCATCACCATCAGCATCAAGGTGGATGCGCGCGACGGCGCGGAGAATCGTCTGACCGACAAGATCAAAAGCGTGGAAGAGAAGCTGGGCAGAGCGGTGAACAGCTAAGCGCAAGCGCCGCCCGACGCGCCGGGCGGCGTCTACTCCTCAGACGCCAAAGCCGACGACTTGCGCCAGGGCGCCATACGGCTCTTCAGCTCTCCCATGGCGTGGCGCAACTGCGGCGAATTGCGCATCAGGTCGCCATCGTGGCCGCCCCGAGTGGCCAGAAACGCTTTGGGCTTGTTGGCGGCGTCGAACAGGGCGCGTCCATGGTGAATCGGGATCACTCCATCTTCGCGACTATGCACGATGAGAGTCGGCGTCTCCTCGATCTGCGCCAGACGTTCGCGATTGGGGAAGATGATGCGCGCCAGTTGGCGAATGGGCAGATAGGGGTAGAGCTCCGCGCCGCGATCGGGCACCGAAGTGAAGCTGCCCTCAATCACCAACGCCCCCACCGGGCGATGCTGCGCCAGCCAGGTGGCGGGGCCGCCGCCCAGCGAGTGACCATAGAGGATCAGACGCTCAGGGACGATCCCCTGCTCCTCCACCAACAATCGCCACACAGAGTCGGCGTCCTGATACAGCCCCTCCTCGCTGGGCTGACCGGGATTGACCCCATAGCCGCGATACTCCGTGAGCAACACGCCAAAACCCAGGGTATGAAAGAACGTGGCGTAATCGCCCACTTGGCTGATATTGCTGGCGTTACCGTGAAATAGGATCACCACCGGCTGATTGTCCAGCCCGGGCAGCCACCAATGCTCCAGCGTCAGCGCGCCGCTCTCCGAGGTGAGGGTCTCATAGCTGAGACCCCACTCTTTGGGCGTAGCCAGGAGTTCACGCGGCGGGAAAAACACCTGACGCCGTTGCGTCAGGTACATCACCGCACAAACACCCAAATAGAAGGCTCCCACCGAGCCGACCCATAACGACCAGTGCATGGCGAATCATCAATCCTTAAACAGAAGCGCGCCGCGCAGAGTGAACCTGCGCGTTGGCGTCATTGAAAATCGGGCGGAATTTGGCTGGCGTCGCCCAAATCGGCGGCCACGCGCGTGAGCACCTTCTGCAACCCAGGCTCGCGCACCCAACTTGCGGTTTGCGCCAAGGGCAGCCAGCGACGATCGCGCTCCTGCTCCAGCCAACTGTCCAACACGCTCTCCACCAGCATGAGATAGACGCTCACACGGCACACCCCACCCCACTTGCGGTAATCATACATGCCCACACAGTGCGGGTGAACCGTCCCCAACACCCCGGCCTCCTCCAGCGCCTCTTTGGCAGCGGAGCTCTGCGGCGTCATCGCCGGTTCAACGAGACCCTTGGGGATAACCCAGCGTTTTTTCTTACGGGTGGTGATCAGGAGCGCGCGCCAACCGCCCGCATCGAAGCGAACCGGGATGACGCCGGACTGCACATAGATGTGCAACCCATCGGAAGACTCGCGCAGTCGCGTTAACATGAGTCTAGACCTCTCTTGCATAACGGCTTCCGTGACAAGGGCGTCGCCACGCCAGACGCGACAGTGTGCGCCTTTGACGCATACACAGGGGTTCCCCTGGGCGCTGGGAGCGTCTACCCTGTGCGCCAATGTTGCGCCGCTGTGTGGCGGGGCATACATTGCGCCCATCCGACATAAAACGCAAGCAGGAGTCCCCACATGGATCTGGAACTGGTCAGCTTCAAGATCTGCCCCTACGTACAGCGCTCCATCATCACCCTGAAACAGAAGGACGCGCCGTTCAAACTGACCCATCTGAAGATGGGCGACAAGCCGGAATGGTTCCAAAAAATTTCCCCGCTCGGCCAGGTCCCGGTGTTGGTGGTGGATGGCCAAACGCCGCTGTTTGAATCCAGCGTCATCAATGAGTTTGTGGATGAAGCCACCCCCGGCGCGCTGCACCCGGAGGATGTGATTGAACGGGCGCGCCATCGCGCCTGGATCGCCTTCTGCAACGACTGCATGGGCGACTTCTCGCAGATGAGCATGGCCCCATCCCAGGAGGGGTTTGAGAGCGCCCGCGACTCGCTGCTGAAGAAGCTGGCGCGCCTCGAGGATGCGGTGAGCGACGGACCGCTGTTTGCAGGCCAAGCCTTTAGTTTGGTAGACAGCTCCTATGCGCCGATGTTCATGCGCCTGACGCTGCTGGAGGGATGGATCGCCGACTTCAGCCCCTTTGCCAACCTGCCCAAAACCGCCGCCTGGCGCGATGCGCTGCTGGCGCTGCCTGCGGTCACGGAGTCGGTGGTGGCGGAGTTCCCCAAGCTCTATCGCGGCTTCCTGGTGATGCGCAAAGGGTGGCTGGGGCAGACCTATCTGGCGACCAAGTCCTAACCCCCGCACTGCAGGCATAGCACAAAAAAAGGGCGACGTTGCGAAACGTCGCCCTTTTGCGTTGCGGCGCCGCCCCGTCAGGAGGCCGGGCGCACCAAACGGAAGCCGATCAGGTCCAGGAAGTAGTTGGGCTTGATCCAGTCGCGATTGGCGCAGCGCACCTCCACCGCCTCATTGCGCCATGAACCGCTGCGCAGCGATTGATAGGGGGAATTCTTGGAGTCGTTGCGCGGATTCTGCGTCGGGGCGCGAGAGTAGTAGTCGCGCTCATAGCGGTCGGCGACCCACTCATAGACGTTGCCGCTCATATCAAACAGCCCCAAACCGTTGGGCTGTTTACGCCCCACCGGATAGGGCCCATCGCCGTCGCCAACGACATCCTTGCTCCAGCCCGCCGCCTGCACGTCGGCGCCACCGGACCAGGTCTCGTCGCCCCCGCCGCTGCGGCAGGCATACTCCCACTCCGCCTCGGTGGGCAGACGGAAGTTGGCGTGACTCAGTTCGTTGAGTTTCTGAATGAACTCCTGGGTGTCGTGCCAGGAGATATTCTCGACTGGTCGATTGGGGTCGGCGGCGTTTTTGGAAGGGTTGGCGCTAGACCCCATCACCCGCATCCACTGCGCCTGAGTCACCTCAAACTTGCCGATCCAAAACGCGTCCAAGCACGCCTTGTGCAGCGGCTTCTCGTCGGCTTCGCCCTCGGCGGAGCCCATTTGGTAACACCCCTTGGGCGCCAGAGCGAAGGCCATGCCGGTGACCGGCTCCACCCACTCCTTGGCATTGGCGCTTGGCGCGGGCGCGGCGGCGACTGCTTCCGGTTGTGGCGCGAATTGTGACTCGGCCGCCTGTTTGGCCGCCTGTCGCGCAGCCTGTTTGGCCGCCGCGCGCTGGGCGCGCTGCTGGGCCTGACGCTGCAAAACCTCCCCTTGCGCTTTGCCGATGCGCGCATCCCCCGGCAGCAACGAGGCCGCTTGCGCCAACAGCGCCAACCCCATCTCCGGCTCCAGGCCCTCTTTGAGAGCGGCCAGCGTCAACGCGCCCACCAGGCGCTGCGCCAAACTCCGCGCGCGCGCGTCGTCCGGCGCGGCGCGCAGCACGGCGCGCGTACGCGCCAATGCATTGCCCTGGGCGGGCGCAATCAAACGGCCTGCTTTGATGTCATCGTCCGCCAGAGTGACGCTCATTCCGATCCACTCATCCAGCGCCTGCGCCGCCTCCTGCTGCGCCTGCCGCTCCTGTTGGGCGGTCTCTTCATCCGCAGAGGTCTCCGCCGACGCCGGTTCCGCCGTTGCGCTTTGCGCCTCAGGCTCGGGCTGTTGCTCCGCCTGAACTGCGGCGGTGGGAGATGGCTCCGATGCCGCCGGTGGCGACGGCTGCGCAGGTTTGTCGTCCGCAGCAGGCGCGGCCGTCTGCGCCATCGCCGCAACAGAGGCTGTCGAGCTGGAGTGCAGATAGCGTTTTTCAATCATCTGCGCGGTCTGCCGCCAATCGGCGATATTGTCGGCGCTGGCGTTGGGGTTGGCCGCCAGTTCCAGTAGACGGTCGGCCACTGCGCGCAGCCCGGCTTTGGCGGCGGCGCTTTGCGGATCCAATTGCAGCGCCTGCACAAAGCGATACAGCGCATTGCGCTCGCGCGGACGGGTCAGACGGTCGCGTTTCAAGTTATAGTGTCCCCCCGCCACCAACTCCTGAACGCGCGCCTGACGCTGGGCCGCCAGCTTGCCCGGCGCCTTGGCCTCCAGTTGCGCGGTGAGCTTGACCACGGTGGCGTTATTGGGCGCCAACGCAGCGGCGGTGACGAGGAAATCCACCGCCAGATCAACTTTATCCTGCGCCAAACGGCTCGCCGCCAACGCCGCATAGCGTTCGCCCACGCGGATCTCCAACGCCAAAGCTTCGGCGTTGTCCGGAGCGCTATCGCGCACCTCGAACAGTTTGACCAGGGCGTTGTTGGCTGGCGGGCTGCTTAACCGCATGGCGGAAACATCCTGTTGAGCCTCCGCCAACAACGCGGTAATCTGCTGGCGCGATAACTCAGAAGCGGCCGCCGTCTGCGCCAAATTCAGCAGCAACGCCAGCGACGCCAAACGCGCAAAACGAGCGCATTGGCGGGAAAAGGGTCTGGAGGAATGCTCTGTCATACGTCCCATTTTTCTGTCGACTCCCCATTAGCGTCCATGCGCTCGGATGATCCGATAATGCGCGTATTGTTGGCGATGATCGGCCCGGCTGCAAGGCGCCAGGCGCGCATCGCCTCGATTCTCTGCCAGGAGACAGGTTCCTCATGAGCGCCGTTCATCTCATGCACAAACGCCGCAACGCCCTACTGGCCGGTTTGATGGGCCTCATGGCGCAGTGGAGCGGCGCCGCCTGGGCCGACCATACCCATTCCCGCATCCCCGAGGGACAGAAGCTCGCCCCCTGGGCGGTCTACTACTCCGACAAGGCGCCATTGGAGCGTTTTCGCGCCTTCAATCTCCTGGTGCTCGACAGCCTCTACCATCCGCCGCTGCCGCCGCTGGCCGATGCCGGCAAGCTGCTGCTTGGCTACATCAGCCTGGGTGAAGTGGAGCAACATCGGGACCACTATGCCGCAGTCAAAGCCGAAGGCATTCTGATGCAGGAGAATGAGAACTGGCCCGGCAGCTTTTTTGTGGACGTACGCGACAAACGCTGGACCAAGCGCGTGGTGGAGGAGTTGATTCCGGATATCCTCCACGCCGGGTTCCACGGCCTGTTTTTGGACACTCTGGACAACCCCGGCCACCTGGAGTCCAGCGACCCGACAAAGTACGCCGGCATGCGCGACGCCGCCGCGCGCATGATCCACACCATCCGCCTGCACTATCCGCACATGCCCATCATGCTCAACCGCGCCTATGACCTCCTGCCCTTGGTGGGCGATGCGGTGGATATGGCGCTGGGCGAATCGGTGCGCGCCGATTACAACTTCCAAACCAAGACTTACCAGATGGTGGAAGAGACCGATTATGTGTGGCAGGTAAACCAGCTCAAGAGCGCCGCCAAGCAGTTCCCCCACCTGAAACTGTTCACCCTGGATTACTGGGATCCTCAGGATAAAGCGGGCATTACGCGCATCTATCAACAGCAGCGCGCACAGGGGTTCATCCCTTCAGTGGCCACGGTGGAGCTGGACCGCATCATCGACGAGCCGCGCTAAGCCCCATGCGCCATCTGCTCACCCTGTGCCTGTTCTCGGCATCGCTTTGGCGACATCCGCGCAGGCCGCCGCGCCCAAGGCGCTCAAGCGCACCATCCTCGCCTTCTACGATAGTCAGGAGGACGCTGAAGGTTTCCTGTTCGGCCCCGCCCACCGCATGGCCGAGACGCCGCTGAACCATCTGGGCATGAGCGTGCGCCACCTGGACCTGCGCAAGCCTCTGCCGCCGGTTGAGGAGCTGGGCGATGTGCGCGGCGCGCTCTATTGGGTCTACTCCGACTACGGCCACTCCGCCGCCGAATTTCTCCCCTGGATCAATGCGGCGCCGTTCCTGGATCAATATCCGCCGCGCAAAGGGCGGGTCGGCGGAGAGATTCTGGAACGCATGGGACTGGAAAAGCGCACCCTGCCGCCGGTGGACAGCGTGCAGTGGAAACGCCTCATCGCCAAAGCCGAGGCCAAGCAGGGCGCCGCCGACGCCAAATATCTGATGGAAGAGGCGCAAAAGACGCTGAAAAAGAATTATGAGCGCCCCCGCGCCTATGCGGTCAAGCCGTTTGATCTGGATCTGGAGATTGGCGGCGCCAAACGCTATATCGAACGCTTTTTGCCGCCGGGCAAACGGGTGGAGGTGATTCAGTGGTCCGGCAATACGCTGCCGTTTCTGGAGGTGATGCGCAAAACCGAAGAGGCCAAGATGGTCAATATCAACGGCGGCGACACCCGTTTTGACCGCGAATACCCCTCCATCTCCTGGGTCTCGCCGGTGGGTCGGCAGGTGGGACCGTACAATCAGATCTACGCCTCCAACAGCAATGAGAACACCTACACCGACCTGTGGACCGATCGCTTCTTCGGCTTCAAACATCTGGTGCGCACCCTGCGCAACACCGAGATTCCGCGTCGATTGAAGCCGTTCAATGTATACTACCACATGTATTCCGGGCAGAAGCTCTCCAGCCTCAACGCCGTCAAACGCAACCTGGATTTCGCCCACGAACAGGGGGTGATTCCGGTCACCACCAGCCACTTCGCCACCATTGGCAGCGGCTTCTTCACCACCCGCTTCGAACAGTTGGAGCCTGACCGCTGGCGCGTCACCGAGCACGGCGCGCTGCCCACCATTCGGTTTGACAACGCCACCTTCAAAGAGGTGGATTTTGATCGCTCTGAAGGGGTGATCGGCCAGCGCCATCTCTACGGCAGCCTCTACGTGATGCTCGACACCAGCCTGGAAGCGCCGATCATTGCCCTCAAAGAAGCCCCGTTCACGGGCAAAAGCGCTGAGGCCAAGCGCCTTTATCTGCGTGATGCGCGTTGGCGGGTATGGAATTTTCAAGAGGATGGCCGCGGCGGCGCGCGCTTTTTCGCCTCAGGATTCGGCGCCGGAGAGATGACTTGGCGCACCCAGTCGGACCACGACCGCTTTCACGTCACCATGGAAAAACTCGACGGCAGCGTGTTGAGCAACATAACGGTCTCCGCCAGCGCGCAAAACATGTTAACGTTTCAGTTACCCGCGCAAGCAACCGAACCAGTCAACATCACCCTGTGGCGCCTGTAATCCGACCTGGTCTTTTGCAGACACCTTGCGGCGCGCTGCGCATACGGGGCATAACCACTGCGCACCGCATGGAAGCCGCTGGCGCGGCGAGATGATCGTCTTTCCTGGGATTGCGCACAAAACTATGATTATTCGACTGACTCTTCTACTTCTCTGGTTTACCCTAGCGCCCGCCCCCGCTTGGGCGGCGAAAACGCCGTCGCCGGTTCCGCTCAAACGCGTGATCATCACTTTCTACGATAGTCAGGACGATCCCGAAGCCTACATGTACAATCGCATCGTCCACCACATGGCCGAGACCCCGCTCAACCACCTGGGATTGGTGGTGCGCCATCTGGATGTGCGCAAACCGCTGCCGCCCATGAAAGAGCTGGGCGACGTGCGCGGACTGCTCTACTGGACCTACTCCGATTACGGCCACCCCGCCGCCGAGTTCCTGCCCTGGATCAACAAACTGTTGGATCGCAAGATTCGCGTGGTGCTGCTGTCGGTTCCGCCTGCGTTGAATGCAGAAAATCTCGCCCCGGACCTCAGCGCCTTGGCGGACAATTTCTGGCGCCGCTTCGGCGTGCGTCCCAGCGGCAAGTGGGTGCGCATCACCTACGACATGACGCTGACCCGCAACACCCCGCACATGCTGGACTTTGAGCGGCGCATGGAGGGGGTGCTGCCGCCCTATGACGCGGCGATGGTCGACCCTGCGATCGGAGCGGTTTCGCATCTGGACGCCCAGCGCCCGCATCTGCCGGACACCCGCAGCACCCTGGTCGCCACCATGCCCACCGGCGGCTACGTGGCGGGCGGCTACACCCACTTCTCCCAGGAGAACGCCCAGTTCAGTCAGTGGTGGCTCAATCCGTTCGACTTCTTCCGCGCCGCCTTCCAAACTGATGAGCTGCCCAAACCCGACGCCACCACCATCAATGGGCGGCGCATCTTCTACAGCCACATCGACGGCGACGGCTGGCGCAACCTCTCGGAGATCCGCAAATACAGCCGCGACGCCACCTTCTCCTCAGAAGTGATCCTCAAGGAGATTGTGCAGAAATATCCCGATCTGCCGGTCACCATCGGGCCGGTGGTGGGCGACCTGGACCCGGACTGGTACGGCGGCGAAAAAGCTCAGCGGGTGGCGCGGGAGATCTTCCGCGAACCCAATGTAGAGGCGGGCAGCCACACCTTCAGCCATCCGCTGGATTGGGGCTTCTTTGAAGACCCCGACCCGCGCAAGGAGGAGCCGTTTCTCGACCAATACCCACCGCGCAAAGGACGTGTGGGCGGGCATCTGATGGAAAAGCTGGGACTGGAGAAGCGCAACCTGCCCTCGGTGGATACCGCGCAGTGGAAGAAACTCATCGCCAAAGCCGAAGCCAAACAGGGCGCCGCCGACGCCAAATACCTCATGGAGGAGGCGCAAAAGACCATTCGCAAGAACTACAAGCGCCCGCGCGCCTATGCGGTCAAACCCTTCGACCTGAATCTGGAGGTCGGCGGCGCCAAACGCTTCATCGAGCGCTTCCTGCCTCCGGGCAAGCGGGTGGAGGTGCTGCAGTGGTCCGGCAACACCTCGCCGTTCCTGGAGGCGATGCGTCTGACCGAACAGGAGAAGATGGCCAACATCAATGGCGGCGACACCCGCTTTGACCGCGAGTACCCCTCCATCGCCTGGGTCTCGCCGGTGGGACGGCAGGTTGGCCCCTATACCCAGATCTACGCCTCCAACAGCAATGAGAACACCTATACCGATCTGTGGACCGACCGCTTCTTCGGCTTCAAACATCTGGTGCGCACCCTGCACAACACCGAGATTCCGCGTCGTCTGAAGCCCTTCAACGTCTACTACCACATGTATTCGGGGCAGAAACTCTCCAGCCTCAACGCCGTCAAACGCAACCTTGACTACGCCCGTGAGCAAGGGGTGATCCCCGTCACCACCAGCCACTTCGCCCACATCGGCGGCGGTTTCTACTCGTCACAGTTCGAGCGTCTGACCCCGCACACATGGCGGGTGCGCAATCATGGCCAGTTATGCACCATCCGTTTCGATCGTTCAGCGTTCCAAAAGGTGGATTTCGCCCGCTCCAAAGGGGTCATTGGTCAGCGCCATCAATACGGCAGCCTCTACGTCATGCTCGACACCTCCAAGGAGGAGGCCCTCATCGCGCTTAAAGAGGCGGAGTTCTCCGGCAAGCGCCCCACCGCCAACCGACTCTATCTGCTCGATTCGCGCTGGCGGGTGTGGAACTTCCAAGAGGATGGCCGCGGCGGCGCGCGCTTTTTCGCCTCAGGCTTTGGCAAAGGCGCCATGACCTGGCGCGTCCCTGAGAGCTCACGCCGTTTCCAAGTGAGCATGGAGAGTCTCGATGGCAAGCTGTTGAGCAACGCCACCGTCGAGGCCAATGCGAACGGCGCCATCACCCTGGCGCTTCCGGCCAATGCCATTGAACCGGTCAATATCACTTTCTGGCGCCTCTGAGCAACGCCTGAACGCCCGATTTTCGCCTCGATGCGCCCTCGTTTCCAGGTAAACGTGTTGTAAACCCGTCTCATTGGCGGCAAAAATTCACAATTGTGAATTTTCCTGCAAAACAAATGCACTATAAATCAGTTAAATAGCTCCCGCCGCAACAATTTGACACAATCCTGAAACATAAACGCCTTGTAAACCAATGATTTTTCAGTGTTTATACAAATCTTCTAATTGAAGAATCGTTCTCATTATGATGTAATAGGGACGGAAATTGGGCGTTCACTCCCCCTCTTAGCAGGTATTAAGTCGCAATTTTCGCGATCGGCGCAAAGAGGAGATGGAGGCAAACGCCTGAGTAAAATCACTTAATTATACCCCGCGCTTTGCCCGGGTCAGACAGATTACGGACAACGGCCTTTTTGCCATGTCCTGACGAGTACGACGCCATGAAAAGCGCCATCTTTACCGCCATCATCCTTGCGATGATGGGCGTGTCCATCAGCACCGCTCTCATTCCCAGCGAAGAGACGCTCGCCTATCTGCATCTGAAAGATAAAGAGTTCGATTCGGCCCTGGAGTTCTATGAGCAGCAGGTCGACGATCAAAACGTTCCCCCGCATGTGTTGATGCCGCTGGCGCAACTCTATCTGCAAAACGGCGATGTGGAGCGCGCCGTATCGCTGATGGAGCGATTCCTGCTGATTCCCAAGAACCAGAACAATGTCGAGGCGCTACGTCAGGTCGCGGTCTACTATCAGTACGCCCAACGCCCGGAGATGTATCTGAAGACGCTGGAGAAGCTGACTGCGCTCAACGCCTCCACCAATGATCTGGAGAAACTCTCCCAGCTCTACAGCAACACCGGCGACATCAACAAACAGATCTCCATTCTCGAGCGTCTGGCCATCCTCACGCCAGACAACGTGAAGATCCGGCAAGATCTGACGCGCCTGTATGCGGCCAACAACGACAAACAGAAGGCGACCGAAACCCTGCAGGCGTTGTGGGCGTCACAGCCCCCAGCCATTGACGGCTTCTATCTGGAGTTGTGGGTCAATCTATTATTGGATCTCAAACAACCGGACCAGGCGGCGCAGATCATCACCGAGTGGCGCGACCGACAAAAAAACGATGACGCCAACCATCTCACCGTGATCGCGCGCGCCTGCAACCTGATGCACTACCAGGATTACGACGACCAAGCCTGGAAAGTGTTGCAGCCTTACGCCGAAACGCCGTTCATTCACCGCGACATTCTTGCCAGCCTCACCCAGGTAATGCCGCGCGTGGGACAGGGCTCCGTTCTGTTTGCGCATATGCAAACCGCCTATGAGAACGGCTCTTTAGCCGCCACATCGCTGGGGGACCTGGCCGATCTGGCTTTTGTGCAGGAGGAGAACGCCTTCCTGTTCGACCTGCTGGCCAGCCGCGATCAGTTTACCCTGCCCGAATGGCTGCAACTGGCCATCGCCGAACGCGCGTTGGATGAGGCGCAGCCGCCGCTGCAGCGCGCCGCCCGCGCCAATATCGCCTGGGACCGGCTACAGCCCCACCTCAAAGAGATGCACCCGGCCCTGGCCGCTGAGCTGGCCTGGGCCAGCAACCAAAGCCAACTCGCCAACGCCTATCTGGACAAAGCCCTAGCCAGTTCCGCCGTCAGCGCCGCCCTCAACCCCAAGGACCAGTTGCGTCTGGCCGGTCTGCTGGTGGGTTTTGGCCGCAAAACGGAAGGGTTGGCCATCGTCGCCAAACTGGCGCGCCATGCCGACACCCCGGCCTGGATGCTGCGTGAATTGGCGGCGCGCTTTGTGGAAGAGAAGAGCGTGGACAAAGGCTATGCGCTGTTCACCGAACTGCGCAAAACCCGCCGCGAGCCGCAAGTGGACGCCGGGTGGGCGCTGCTGAGTCTGGCCGCCAAGCGCTCCTCCCAGGTTGAACAGTGGCTCGCCACCGATCCCAAGCTGGATGAGGCGGACCTCAACGATCTGGCTTTTGTGGCCATTGACAACGGCCATAGCGCGCTGGGCGAACGCCTCTCCAAGCGCCTTTACGCCCAGCAGCACACCGCCGCCAATCGCCGCCTGTTCATCAACGCCCTGCTGGCCAGCGGCGACGCCCATCAAGCCCTGCTGCTGGCGCGCCCCTGGCGCGACTCCAGCAGCAAAGAGGATCGCGATCTGTATGAAGCGTCGCTGTTCGCCGTTAAAGCGCGCGGCGGCGATATCGACCGCGAGTTGATTGCGGTGATCAAAGCGCGCATCAACGACCCCAAACTGGATCCTCAGGAGCGACGCAATCTAGCCTTTGCCCTGATGGACGCCAAAGCCTATCGCAAAGCCAAAATCGCCTTCCAGATGCTGGCGCAGGACGCCGACCCCGACAGCGTGGATCTGGCGCAGCTGCTGTTCCTGTGGGGGCCGCGTCCGGATAAAGAGGCCATCGCCTGGCTTGAACAGCGCGCCCGCGCCGAACAGAGCGACCCAGCCAAACGCGCCGCCTGGGTCAACCACCTGACCCAGCTGGGCGCAGCGGATCGCGCCGCGTTGGTGGTGGAGGCGCGCATGCCCCCCGCCGGTCAAGGCGGCGTGTTGCTGGATCGCTACATTGAGGCGCTGGTGGAGCTCAATGACACGGCGCGTCTGGATAAAGCGCTGCGCCGCGAGATCCCGCGCGTCAACGACGTCAAACAGCTTAAGGCGCTCTCCACCATCGCCGAAGCGCAAAACCTGCCCCTGACCGCCGCCATCGGCTACGACCGCGTGCTGTCCCTCTCCCACGACGACGAACTGGCGCTCAAGCGCTTGGGCTACATGGCCTTCTTCGCCGGACGCTGGCAGGAGGTGGAGAGCTACCTGGGCCGCTATCTGGCCCTCTATCTGGAGCAGGCCGACTACGAAGCGCACTTCTATCTGGCCGAAGTGCTGTGGGCGGAGAACCGCAAAAAGCGCGCGGATGTTCACTACATGCACGCGCTGGAGAAACTGGACAAAGTCAGCGACAAGCCCTTCCCGGTGCGGCTGACCTATGCGCGCATGCTCAACCGCATCGGCCGCGTGCCCGAGGCGCTGCAAGCCTATCGCGCGCTGTATGCCGAACAGCCGGAAAACGCCAATTTGCAAATGGACTTCATTGAGTTGCTCATCGACCAGAATCTCACCGACGAAGCCAGTCGCGTGGTGGTCTCAGCCAAACGGTAACGCCAGCATGACGCCCCCCTCTCTCATGCGGCGCCCCACGCGGGCCGCAGCGCATCGCCCGACTCTGTCGCCAACCCAGCCAAACACGCGGAGCGCCCATGCGCCCGTAGTCAAGCAAGCGTGGTGACCATGCGCCGAGCTTCACTGCAACAGAGTACGCGTCACGCATCCACCGGCGTCTTGCGCGCCCTGCGCGCCCGCCGCGCCCCGTGGGTTGCGGGCGGCTTGGTCAGTTGTGCGGCGCTGGCGGCCAACGTCTCCTTTGGCGGTCTCCCGAGCCCCAGCGGCAAAGCCCCTGCGCGCATCAGCGACGTCCCCCTTGCGCAACACAGCTTACTGCAACAAGCCGCCCTGGCCGCAGCCGCCTGGAATGAAGCCAACGCCGCCATCTCGGCCCGCGCCAGCGCGCCGCCGCGCTCCGGCGCGGCGGAGTTGCGCGAAATCACCTGGGAGGCTACCGATCAGCGCGCGCGCATCATTCTGCACTGGACTCAAGCGCCCGACGCGCCGGTGCGACAAGGGCAACGCTTTGTGGCCGTGCCCATGGATATCTTCCCCGACCCCGGGGCGATGCAGCGCTTGGTCAATACGCTGCCCGAATGGCTCGCCGACGCCAGCCAGGAGGCCAACCATCTGGTGTTTCGCGTGGCCGATGATCTCACCATCACCCACCACCACCAAGCGGCGCAGACATGGATCACCATTCGCCCCATCGATAAGCAGGCGCAACAGCGTCGCGCCCGCCTGCCCATGGCTCTGGCTACCGCTCACCAGCCACGCTGGGGCTCCTTGGGAACCCCACCCAGCCGCGCCTTGATGCTGGCGGCGGCGGGGTCGCTACAAGGATTGGTTGAACAGACCCCCGAACCGATGCCGCCCGCCTTGGATGAGATCACCAAAGAGGCAAAGCTGCTGGCCGAACTCCCCGATCCGCACACGCTGCCGCTGCTCTCCCCTGCAGAGTTGGCGGGCAAGGCGCTGTCGCTGCGCGCGGGGGACGAAACCAAACGCGCCCGCATCGTGTTGGAGTGGCCCACTGCGGTGGAGGCCAGCCATCAGGTCAAGAACAATGAGCTGCTGCTCACATTTGACCAGCCCCTCTCCGATGCCGGTCTCGAGAAGCTGCCCCAGGTTCTCGCCAACTGGATCGGCGACGTGCGCTTTGGCTTCAACACCCTGCTGCTGCGTCCGCTGCGACCCAACACCCGCTTTGCCGTACTCTATCAGCCCACCCGCGTCACCATTGTCATGAGCGTGGAGAAAGAGGTGTTGGCCGAGCAGGAGAACCGCGACATCCGCGCTCGCCGCCTGGACTATCTGGAGTCGCGTCTGGACGTGGTCACCGATGGGACCAAGGATGGCCGCGGCAAGTTGCGCATGCTGCTGGATGAATCGCCGCGCAACACTGAGTTCCTCGGCAACATGGCCAACTGGGAGCAGCAACTCAGCCGTTGGCGGCGCGCGCTCAACTACTATGATCGCGGCCTGCGCGAATCTCCCGGCGAAGCCAACCTGATCATCGCCCAGGCGCTGCTGCGGCAACAGTACGAACCCTCCCTGGATCTGGGCCGCACCTGGCGCAACACCAATCTGGGCGATGAGGCGTGGATCACCGACACGGCGACCTTCAGCGCCCCCATGAGCAATCGCCTCTCCTTCGAACTCACCGCGCAGCAGGCCAATTTCACCGCCCACACCTACGCCGTAGGCGGCTTCACCTTTGCCGATATCGACATCACCCGACGTCAGGGCGGCGCCAGCATGCGTTTGGACTACGATGACGCCGACCACAGCGAAATGGGCGTGATGTTTGGCGACAGCAACGAGCTTGGCCTGCGCGCAGCGCACCAGTGGCGCTGGGAGAAGAATGATCTGACCCTGGATCTGCGCTATCGCGAACCCTATTGGGGCTATATCGCCGCCGCCGCCGGCAACGTGGCGCGCAATCGCGTGCGCGGCGTGTGGCAGGGTGATATGGATTGGGCGATCAACGGCCTGACCGGCAACGCCGCCGTGGAGTACGATACCTACGTCTTCACCAAGGGTTCCGGCAACGTTGGCGAGGTGTTCCCACAAACCGGCGATTTCGCCCACACCGTGGGGTATCAATTCTCCCTGCTGCACAACATCCCGGAGTACAACTTCACCCTCAGCTACAGCGTTGACGGCGAGTTCACCCGCGATGTGGACAACGCGCCCAACTTCGATCTGCCGACCTTCTTCGTCAATCTCACCGACCGCGAGACCCATGCGGTGAACGTCAGTTGGTCGGACCTGCTCACCGACTACCTGGATCACCGGGTGGTGCTGGGCTACAGCTACGACCGCGTCACCAAAGGCCAGGGGCCGGGGGCGCTGCTGGGGCTGACCTACTCGCCGTTTGAGGATTTTGAAGTGGACCTGTCGGTGCAGTACGCCCAGGCCCAGCAGGTGGGCGAAGACGCCACCACCACCACCACCGCGCTGCGCGCCACCTGGATCTTTTAAGCGCCTGACGCCAATGACCGACCAAGACTCAAGCCAAACCCGAATGAATTGAGATAAACGCCATGACCGCATACGCAACCCACACCGCCACAGGAGTCGATTCCATGCGCCGTTCCTCCCTCTTTCGCGCGCGTCTGCTGCGCTGGACCCTGCCGCTGCTGCTGCTGGGGCTGGTCGGTTGTTCGTCAAAAGGAACCAATAACGCCTTCCGCCATCCAGTGCACATGGAGAAGCGCGATATGACGGTGGCGGTGTTGCCGTTCGCCAACCTCACCAACAACCCCAGCGCGGGCGTCATTCTGCATGAGTTGGTGACCACCGAACTCAAAAGCCGCAACGACTTCAAACTGCTCGAAGAGAGCGTCATCCGCCATGAGATGAAGAAGCGCAAAATCGATATCGATCGCCTTGCCGACGCAGGCATCGCCCAGACCATCGGCAAATATCTGGGCGTGGACGGCGTGATCGTCGGCAGCGTCTCGGAGTTCTCCTACCAGCACGGTCTGCGCGAAGAGCCCGCCGTGGGCGTGAGCGCGCGGCTGATCCTGTCGGAGAGCGGCGAAGTGGCCTGGAGCGCCAACCAATCGCGCATGGGCTCCGGTTTCTTCCGTCGTCAGAGCCTGATTCACACGGCTCAAGACGCCGTGGATCTGATGATCGACACCATGGGCTTCGCCGATATGCAGGCCCAAACCCAGGCGGCTGAAGAGTAAGCCGCGTCAGCTGCTGGGTCTGAACCACACGTGAACGCATACTGTGTCAAAGGAGCCCTCCCCCATGGGCATTTCTGAAGCCGCGCAACGCGCCGAGCGCGCCGCCAGCGACGAGCCCGCCTCGGTGCTGACGCGCATCGGCCTGACCGGCTCAACACTGGGCTTTCGCCACTCCGCCCTGGTGGAGTTGGTTCTCTTCTTCGCCCTGTGCATGGTCATCGACAAGCAACTGCTGCTGGGCGACCGCATGTGGGGCGTCTCGCCGCATCCATTCTGGCTCCCGGTGATTCTGTCGGCGGTGCAGTACGGCGTGCGTGAAGCGCTGCTGGCGGCGCTGATCGGCTCGCTATTGCTGTTGGTGGGCAACCTGCCCGAGCGCTCGATTTTCAGTAACGTATTCGAGTTCTTCCAGGAGGTCGCGGCCCGTCCCATGATGTGGTTCGTCACCGCCGTGGTGCTGGGAGAGATGCGCACCAAGCAGATCTTCGAACGCGCCAAACTGGAGGGCGAGTTGGATGAAAGCCGCATGCGCGAGCAGTCCATCACCAATGAGTTTCATCGCATCAGCAAGCTCAAGGATAACCTCGAAGCGCGCATGGTCAGTCAGATGCGCACCGTGGTCTCCACCCACCAGGCCGCCCGCGCGCTGGAGGAGTTGGACCCGGTCAGCGTGCTCAACGGCGCCACACAACTGGTGCGCACCTCGCTGGAGCCGAAGAAGTTCTCCATCTTCCTGCTCGAAGAGGACAAACTGCGCAGCGCCATCGAAGATGGCTGGACCGATGAGGATCAATACCACAGCACCCTGGATGTGAGTTCCGCCATCTATCAGGAGGTGATCGGCAAACAGCGCTTTCTGGTCTCGGCGCGGCGCATGGACCGTGAGGCGCTGGATAATCAGGGCGTGCTGGCGGGCCCCATGAGCAACCCGGAGACCGGCGAAGTGGTGGGCATGCTCAAAATCGAGAAGATGGGCTTCCTCGACCTGAACGTCAGCAACGTGGAGAACTTCCGCGTGCTGTGCCAGTGGGTGGGCGCCGCCTACGCCAACGCGCGGCGCTATCAGGACGCCGACGCCGACCGCGTCACCAACCCCGATCACCAGCTCTACACCTACTCCTTCTTCCCCAAACAGACCAGCATGCTGACCAATCTGGCGCGGCGACTGAAGTTCGACGTGTGCATGATTCTGGTGCGCATCGCCAACCCCGATGAGATCCCCGACGACAAAAAGCGGCTCATCCCCATTGCGGTGAACGAAGCGACCCAGGTGGTGATGCGCAACACCGACATGGCCTTCGACTACCAGAAGCCGGGGCAGGAGTTCGCCGTGGTGCTGCCCGCCACCCCCGCCGACCACATGCCCATCGTGCGTGAAAAGCTGTTGCAGGCCATGGATAAGCATGTGTTGAGCAAGATTCCCGAAGCCAAATTCGAGTATCAGGTGCAGGTGCTGCACCGCACCCAGGAGCCCAAGGAGTGAGCGAGTCGTCCGTCCAAGAGCCCGCAGAGGAGACGGCAGCGTCGCGGCACAAGCTGCAGCGCGATGATTGGCGCTGCACGCTGATGTTCCTGACGCTGGCGCCCATCGTGCTGATTCTGGAGTCCTACATCTGGTTCAAGGTGATCGTCGACCATCTGGCCGATCCCACCCTGTACGGCCTGGCGCACATTCTGCTCTCGCTGGCGTGCATCATCGTGGCGGTGATGTCGGCCATCCGCATTCAGGGCGACCGCGTGTGGCTGTCGCTGCTGGCGCTGTTCGTTATCGTCATGGGTCCCATGGGGGCGTTCGGCGCGCTATTCAGCTTCCTCATGAACCAGTGGTACCGGCGCGGCGCCAGCACCTTTGAGGAGTGGTACAACTCGCTCTTCCCCGAAGGCGAGATCGACGCCCCCCAAGCGCTGGTGGACCAGCTCGAAGCGATCAAGAAGAGCGGCGCGCAGAGCGGCGACACCGCCGACACCGCACAATTCCAGGATGTGCTTTCGTTTGGCGAACAGCGCCAGAAACTGGCCATGCTGGCGTTGATCTCGCGGGAGTTCAGCCCTATTTTCTCGCCGCTGCTCAACCGCGCCCTGGCCGACCCCGACAACGCCGTGCGGGTGCAGGCGGCCACCGCCGTGACCCACGTGGAGCATCGCTTCACCCTGCGCAGTCAATATCTGCAAAAGCGCATCAAAGAGACCCCCGATGACGCCCCGTTGCTGCTGGAGGCGGCGCGCCACTTCGACGACTACGCCTTCACCGGCCTGCTGGACGCCGTGCGCGAACGACAGAACCGCGAACTGGCGCTGGATCTCTACAAACGCTATCTGGCCCTCAAGCCCGACGATCTCTCCGCCCGCACCGCGGTGGGACGCAATCTGTTGCGCGACGGGCGCCATCAGGAGGCCGCCGACTTTCTGCGCTCCTGCTTTGAGGGCGGCTATGGCGCGCCGCAGTTGGCGCTGTGGTTCATGGAGGCGCTGTTCTCCCTGCAGCAGTTCGAGGAGTTGGAGTCGGTGGCGCGGGAGTATGGCGACGTGTTCCGCGACCGTGAACGCTACAATCTGCAAATCAATGAGGCCATCGCCCTGTGGGTGGATGAGACCGCGCTGGAGGACGCCGCATAGCCATGAGCGCCAAGCCTGATAAAACCGCCAGCGCGCCGACCCTGCCCATGCCCGACGTGCGCACCATGGATGCCGTGGACGTCTGCCTCATCCTCGAGGGCACCTACCCCTACGTGGCCGGCGGCGTCTCCAGTTGGGTGCACGACATCATCCGTTCGCACCCGCACAAAACCTTCTTTCTGTTCGCGATTCTGCCGCCAAACCCGGACCTGACGCCGCGCTATGAGCCGCCGGAGAACGTGGTGGGAATCTCCCACATGGTGTTTCAGACCATGCGCCCTGGCAAAAAGAAGATCCCCAATCTCAAAGCCTTCTTCGCCGAACTGGAGGAGGCGCTGTTCGCCTTCCAGGAGCATGGCGACATCAATGCCCTGAGCAATCTGGTGCGCCTCCTCAAACCCTATCGTGATGACCTGGGCGAAGGGCTGCTGCTCAACTCCAAGCCCGCTTGGCGTATGCTGGAGAACCTCTACGAACGCCTGCTGCCGGAGGGGCCGTTTCTGGACTTCTTCTGGACCTGGCGTTTTCTGGTGGGCAACCTGTTTAGCCTGCTGCTGGCGGACATCCCCCCGGCCAAGCTCTACCACACCGTCTCCACCGGTTACGCCGGACTCTTCTCCGCCCGCGCCCATCTGGAGACGGGACGTCCGGCGGTGGTGAGCGAACACGGCATCTACACCAACGAACGTCGCATCGAGATCTCCATGGCCGACTGGCTGTATGAGACCCCGCGCGCAGGCTTCAACGTCGACACCGTGACCAAGGATATCCGCTCGCTGTGGGTCAATGCGTTCCAGGCCTACTCCCTGTGCTGCTATGAGGCGTGCGCGCAGATCATCACCCTGTTCGGCGGCAACCAGAAGTTCCAGATTGCCGACGGCGCCAATCCCGAGCGCATGCGGGTGATCCCCAACGGCATCGGCTGGCGCAATTTTGACAACATCACCCGCGCCGAAGGCGAGCCGCCCACCCTGGCGCTGATTGGCCGGGTGGTGCCCATCAAGGATATCAAAACCTTCCTGCGCGCCTGCGCCACGGTCAAGGAGCAGGTTCCCGATCTGCGCGTGTTGATCATGGGCCCCACCGACGAAGACAAGGAGTACTTCAAGGAGTGCGAGCAGCTCATCAGCCATCTGGCGCTGTTCGACACGGTGGAGTTCACCGGCCGCGTGCGCTTGACCGAATACATGAACAAGGTCGATGTGATGGTGCTCACCAGCATCAGCGAAGGCCAACCGCTGGTGATTCTGGAGGCGGGCGCGGCGGGGGTGCCGTCGGTGACCACCGACGTGGGCGCCTGCCGCGAGATGATCGAGGGCATGCCCGACGAGGATCCGCCGCTGGGCATGGGCGGCGCAGTCACCGCTGTGGCCAACCCGGCGGCCATCGCCCAGGCCTGCATCAAGCTGCTGCGCGACCCCATCTGGCGCAAACAGTGCGGCGAGGCGATCCGCCAGCGGGTGCGCGCCTATTATGATCTGGATCAGATGAAAGCCGCCTACGACGCCCTCTACGAAGAGCTCAGCGCCATGCCCGACGCCATCACCGCGCACCATGGGCAACCCCAGGGCGGCGCCCCACAGTCCGAGGAGGCCGCCTGATGGCCGGGATTGGTTTCAACCTGCGTAAACTCACCGACCGCGACGACTTCCTCGGCGGTCTGATGGCCTATGGCTACTCGGCGCTGATCTCCTCGGGACCGTGGATCTTCACCATCGTCGCCCTCACCGGCACCCTCTTCTTCGGCTCCTTCTTCGTCGACTTCAACAAGCAGGCGGCGTTCCGCATCATCATCATCTACAACTTCGCCTTCTCGCTGCTGCTGTCGGGGCCGGTGGTGATGATCTGCACCCGCTGGTTGGCCGACCAGATCTATAAAAAGGACGTCACCGGCGTGCCCGGCATGCTCATCGCCGCCCTGGGACTGCTGTTCATCACCAACATGTTCCTGGTGATCCCGTTCTATCTGTTCGCCACCGATCTGGATCTGGTGGTGCGATTCATGGCCATCGCCAACTACTTCCTCATCACCGGCATCTGGCTGGTGGGGGTGTTCCTTACCGCGCTCAAGGATTACCACCCCATCATCCGCGCCTTCGCCTTCGGCATGGCCATCGGTCTGGGCTGCGTGCTGATGCTGGCGGGCAAATTCGGCGTGGCGGGGATGCTGGCGGGATTCAACTTCGGTTTGGCCTATATCCTGTTCGCCCTATTGGCGCGGATTCTGGCCGAATACCCCTACCCCGCGCGCCGCCCGTTCGCCTTTATGCGCTATTTCAAGCGCTATTGGGAGCTGGCCCTGGGCGGCTTCGTCGCCAATATGGCCGCCTGGATCGACAAGTTCATCATGTGGTTCTCGCCCCATCGCGAAGTGGTGGCGGGCAATATGATCCACTTCCCCAACTATGATGGGGCGATGTTCCTGGCCTATCTGACCATCATCCCCTCCATGGCGGCCTTTGTGGTCACCATCGAGACCAGCTTTTTCGAACGCTATGTGCGTTTCTACCAGGACATCAGCGAACACGCGCCGCGTTCGCGCATCATGCGCAACCACCAGAGCCTCCTGGATACCGTTCAGGAACAGGGGCGCAACTTCCTGATTCTGCAAGGCGCATTCACCCTGATGGTGATCTCCATGGCGCCCACCATCTTCGAGTGGTTGGGCATCAACTATCTGCAGATGGGCATCTTCCGTCTGGGCGTGCTGGGCGCGTTCTTCCACGTGATGAGCCTGTTCCTGTTCATCACCCTCTCCTACTTCGATTTCCGCAAGCCCACGCTCTATCTGCAGCTCACCTTCCTGGTCAGCAACTGCGTGTTCACCTTGATCTCCATGAACTACGGCTATCAGTTCTACGGCTACGGCTACTTCCTGGCCACCGTGGTCACCTTCCTGGCCACCTTCTTCACCACCATCTATCTGATCAACGAGCTGCCCTACCAAACCTTCGTCAAGCAGAACGCTTCGGTCTCCAGCGCGCCGGAATAGTACATAGCCATACGAACCAAAACCGTACAGAACGGCCAATGTTTATGTGACGCAGCTTGAGCTTGCGCTGACTATTGGCCGCCGACTGGTCGGCGGCGGGGTCTGGGGGCCGCGCCCCCAGCGGGTGTGGGCGGCGCCCACGGTGTGGCTGTTGAACTTGGGAGCTCGAGGGCGAAGCCCTCGATATCTTTCATCTCCAAAATCGCCAACTGAGAATTTTGAATTCAACTGACACTTAAGCGATTTGAACCAAGAGTCTACTGCGAATCGGGATTGAGCCAATAGAGATAGGGCTTGGCGGGCTTCTCCACCTCACGCCAATGCTGCACGTCGAGCAGAATCAGTCGCGGCTGCTGGCCGCCATCGCGCGCCATCCCCTCCACGCTGATCCAGATATTGCCCGGTTGCGCATTCAGCTGCGCCACCGCCTCCCCCTCCAGAATCACCCCCACCGGGGTGGCGTCGGCGGCGCAACAGGCGATGGCGTGACGATAGAGCATGGCGATGGGGCCAGCATGATTGGGTAGGTGGCGCTGCGCCTGCTCGGGGGTAATGTGGGAGAGCTTGCCCACCACCCGCGCCGGAATCGGCGCCGGGATCTCACGCTGGCCATACAGCGCCACCAGATTCAGATCATAGTAGCCATCGGCGGGCAGCGGCGGCGGATGGGCGGCGTTAAACGCAATGCGCGCCGACTGCGCCGCCCGCGCGCCCGGAGCGCTGAAACTGGCGCTATTGAGAGTCAAAGTGGTCACGCCGGTGATCAGAAACAGCGTCAGCGGCGCAAACGCGCTCACAGCGCCCAACACGCTCCAACCGGCGCCGGGAGGCTGCGCAGGCATGGGCGCGCGCGCCGTGCGCAGCACGGACGCCAGCAGCATCAGCGCCAGCAATGCGCTCCCAGCCCAGAGAATTTGCGTCTGCAAGCGCGCCAGATAGTAGCTGTCATCGCCATTGAGCAGAATCAGCCCAAACAGCGCCAACCAACCGGTCAGGTGCAGCGGCCCGCGCCAGTGGTGGAGAATCCGCGCCATGCTGCTCATCCCGCCTGCCCCAGCAGGGCGTCCACCCACTCCCAGCCCCACAGATTGAGCGCCCACACATAGGCGGAGACTCCAGCGATCACGGCGCTGGCCAACAACAGGATAAAACGCCCGGAGAAGACGCTGCGATACATCACCAGCAGCTTGATGTCCAACATCGGCCCCAACACCAGAAAGCCCATGTGCGCAGCCACATTGAACTCCACAAAGCTGGCGGAGACAAAGGCGTCGGCCTCGGAGCAGAGCGACAATACGAACGCCAGCGCCATCATCGCCGCCGCCCCAGCGGCGTCGCCATCGCCCAGATCAAACAGCACGGTCTGATCCACAAAGGTCTTCAAACAGGCCGCCAGGAACGCGCCGAAGAGGAAATAGGGCGCCATCTCCTGAAAGTCCTCCTGCGCATGACGCAGGAGTTGCTGGAGACGCCCCGGCGACGGCGCATGCTCATGCCCATGGGCGCAGCAGGCCCCGTCATCATGTCCATGTTCGAGGGCGTGCGCGCCATCCGCTCTCGCCTTGAAGCGACTGCGCAGCCCCAACAACATGGCAATCAACAACGCCACCGCCAGCGCCACGCTCAGGCCTCCCAAGCCGCGCAGAAAAGGGTAGAGCGGGTCGCGATAGTAGGCGATCCAGGTGCCGGTCAGCACAATGGGGTTGAAGATGGGCGCGGCCAGCAGATAGGCGATGGCGTGGGGCAGCGGCAGCCCCTTGTTGATGAGTTTGCGGAACACCGGCACCACGCCGCACTCGCACACCGGCAGCAGCGGCGCCGCCAAGGCGGCGGCGGGAATGCCCAGCACGCCCAACCGGCGCGCCAAGCGCGGCAGTAGGTTGGCCGGGGCGAACACCTCGATCAACGCCGCCGTCACCGCCCCCAATAACATGAAGGGACCGGCCTCCAGACAGATGCTGATAAAGTAGGCGGAGAAGTTCTCGCGCCAGCGACTGGGCGCGACGCCAGGAGCGTTACGCAGCAACTCCACCGGGTCCGGCCCGCTCAGGAGTCCGATCGAAGGGGAGAAGAACAGCGCCAGAAAACCAAACAGCAATAAGGCGATAAACGCCTTATCGCGCTCAGCGGGCGCCACAGGCGCACAAGAGGGCATCAGCAACAACTCGAAAAATTCAGTGGAAAAGCCATACCGCCCAGGGGGTGGCGGTCTCCTGCAAAACACGCTCCAACCGTAGACAACTCGAAGTCTTATGAGGCAGTATCAAGTATGTGCATAATGGTCATATCCATAAGAGCAGTCAAATGATTGCAGCTCTGTTGTTGCGCATGCGCCAGTGTACGCCCTGGTTCCTCTGCGCCTGGATATTATATCTCCCTTTGC
Source organism: Magnetofaba australis IT-1 (assembly GCF_002109495.1). Classification (NCBI taxonomy): domain Bacteria; kingdom Pseudomonadati; phylum Pseudomonadota; class Magnetococcia; order Magnetococcales; family Magnetococcaceae; genus Magnetofaba; species Magnetofaba australis. The sequence goes on along the minus strand of NZ_LVJN01000018.1, from coordinate 158,012 downwards.
CTGCGTTGTCCGCCGACTCGACGACGGTGACCGCTGTTGTCCCGGCGCACTTTCCACCGCAGTACATCACCCATGCCGATGGCTCCCCCGGCGGCTTCGCCATCGCCGTATTCGACGCCATCGCCAAACAGGCGGGCTTGACGCCTCATTACATCAGCAAGCCCAATTTCAAGGAAGCCGAAGAGTTTTTTGTGCGCGGACAAGCGGACATCATTCCCAACTCGGGCATCACCGAGGCGCGCAAACAGAACTCCCTGTTCACCATCCCGGTGGAGACTTTCCCGGTGCTGGCGTTTAAACGCGCCGCCTCCACGCATCTGCGTGAGAACCAGGATCTGGACAATATTCGCGTTGTCGTTGTGCGCAACAATGTGGGCATGATGTTGATGAAAGACCACCCCACAGAGCGCTTGCAAATTGTCGAGAGTCAGGATGAGGCGCTGTTATCGCTGCTCTCTGGACAGGCCGACGCCTGGGTCTATCCACAACCGGTGGCCCACGCATTGCTGACCAACGCCGGCCTACAGGAGCGCATTGTCCCCTTTGGGCGCCCGCTGTTGGAGGTCAAGCGCGCTATCCGCGTACAGCTCGACCAACCGCAACTTCTCGAGCGCCTCAATGAAGCCGCCAAAGCGTTCGTCTCCACGCCAGCCTATAAAGAGCTGTACGAAAAGTGGCACGGTTCGCCGCCGCCGTTGATCTCTCAGGCTGTCCTCATGTGGGCGATGGCGGGCCTTTTCCTGATTCTGATCGCCGTGAACCTCCTCTGGCGCCATTTCAGCCTCCAGCGTCTGAATCGCACGCTGCGCGCAGAGATCGCCGATCACGTCGCCAGCCTGGAGCGAGAGATTCAGGTCCGCCAATCCGCCGAAGAGAAGCTGGCGATCTTCAAATCCTCACTGGACCGCACCCATGATGCGGTGTTCATGTTTGATATCCAGGCCGAACACATCATCTACGCCAATCGCGGCGCCACCGAACTGATCGGACGCGAACAGAGCGCCCTTTGTACGCTCACGCCAGCGCAGCTGCTCGATGACCACATGCGTTTGCCATTTTTGGATATCCTTGAGGAGTTGTTGGAGGAGAAACATTCACACCTTAAGTTTGAAACGGCGTTAGTCAACGCCGCTGACAGCGTTACGCCGGTGGAGGCGCTGATGCAATTGGTGCGGCCGCGCCCGGGGCTGACGCGCTTTGTGATGGTGGCGCGGGATATCAGCGAGCGCCAAGCCGCCGCCAAGCGTTTGGCCGAAAGCAATCAGTTCAACCAAACCATTCTGGAGCAGTCCCCCATCGCGCTGGCGGTGTTCAGCGCCAGCGGCGAGTGCCGCATGGCCAACCAGGCCATGAGCAACCTGACAGGTTTGAGCCGCGACACCATCCGGCAACAGAACTTCCGCAAGATCCAATCCTGGCGCGAAGCCGATCTGGTGTTACTGGCCGACCGCGCGCTACACGAACAAAAAGTGCAGCAAAAAGAGACCGCGCTGACCTGCCTCTCCGGCGAAACCTATTGGGTTAACTGTCTGATCATGCCCATTGTGCTGCATGGCGGCGCGCATCTGGTGGTCAAGCTCATCGACATGACTGAAAGCCGTCTGAACGCACAGCGCCTGAAGTCCGCCAACAAGCGTCTGGAGATCGCCACCGAAACGGCGGAGATCGGTATCTGGGAGTGGGATCTGGCCAGCCATACCCTCACCTGGGACCAGCGCATGTTCGATATCTATGATATCCCCGCCAATGAGCGGCGCGAATGTCTGAATTACGCCTTCTGGCGCACTCTGGTCCACCCTGCGGATATCGATGACACGGAACAATCCCTGAAAGACGCTCTCGATGGCGTCTCAAACTTCGCCCACACCTTCCGCATTCGCCTGCCCAACGGCGCGATCCGGCATATCCAAGCCGCCGCATTTCTGGAGCGCGACGCTCAAGGCCAGGCATTGCGCGCAGTGGGCATCAATCGCGACATCACCACCCAGGTGCGCAGCGAAGCGGAGTATCGCTCGCTGTTCAAAAAAGCCGAGGCTCTGCTGCGCAACGCCAGCGACGCCGTGCACGTGGTGGATATGCAGGGGGATCTGGTGGAGGCCAGCGACTCCTTCTACCAAAGCCTGGGATATCATCACGAACACCCATCCAAGCTCAACATTGCGCAGTGGGACGTCGGCTTAGGGCAGACGCCTGATCAAATTCGCGCCGTGATTCATGAACATTTTCGCCGGGGCCGCCGCATCCTGTTCGAAACTCGCCATATGATAAGAGACGGTTCGATCATTGAAGTGGAGATCGCCGGGCTTCCGCTCAACCTGGATGGACGCAAGCTGATGTTCTACTCCGCGCGCGACATCACCGCGCGCAAGCGGGCGGAACGGGAGTCGGAGCTGTTCCGCAATATGATCGAGATCGCCTCTGATCCTTTCTATCTGCTGGACTTTGACGACGGCGGACGCATGATTTACGTCAACGAGGCCATGGCCGAGCATTTTGGCGGGCCGCGCGACAAGATCTATGAGCTTCGCATTCCCGACTGGGATCGGGAGTTCACTCCGGAGACCGTCGAGGATCTGGCCCAAGTGCTGCAGGAGGTGCGTTCTCAACGCTTGATGCGGCGTCACCACAACCTGGCTGGAGAGGAGATTCCTGTTGAGATTTCGGCCAACTTCTTTGTGGATCACCGCGGACGACGCTGCTCATTTGGCTGGCTGAAGGATATCAGCGCGCGCCTGGAAACCGAGCGACTGCAACGTCAAGCCCGCGAACAAGCGGAGGCGTCCAACCGCGCAAAATCCCAGTTCCTGGCCAATATGAGCCATGAGATCCGCACCCCCATGAACGTCATCCTCGGCATGAACAATCTCCTGCTCGAACAGGTGCAGTTGGATAGTGAGCAGCGCAGCTATCTGGAGGTGGCGCATAACGCAGGCGAAGCCCTACTGAGCGTCATCAATGACATATTGGACTTTTCCAAAATCGAAGCCCATGAGCTGCGCTTGGAGCTGGAGCCGTTTGATCTGCACAAACTTCTTACCGACGTGGGCAATCTGTTCCAACAAACCGCCACAGAGAAAGGTTTGCGTTTCCGCTCCAGCGTTCAAATTCAAGGCGACGGGTGGGTTCTGGGCGACTTGGCGCGACTGCGTCAGATCTTGATCAATCTGGTGGGCAACGCGGTGAAATTCACCAAACGCGGTCACGTTCAGATTCAAGTTTCCCAACTCAACAACCACCGGCTAAAGCCGGTGGGTTAGCCTTACGGACTGAAAGTCCGGATACCGGCTAAAGCCGGTTTATTCTGGCTCCAACTGGAATTTGTCATTCGGATTCGGCTCGAAATGATGCTCAAGGTACTCCTGAACCATTTCATCTGTAATCTGACCGACCGTCGCGCAGAAGTACCCTCGCGCCCAAAAATGGCGGCCCCAGTATCGTTTCTTGAGGTGGGGGTATTCCTCAAACAATTTGCTCGACGAACGCCCTTTGATCCGGCGCATGATTTCACTTGGAGCCATGTTCGGCGGCGCAGAGACCAAAATATGGACATGATCTTTGCTCACCACCCCCTTGAGTATCCTGATCTCAAACGCTTCACACGTCTGCCGCACATACTCACGGACGCTGGTCGCCACCTCTCCACTCAGAACTTTGTAGCGGTACTTTGTCGCCCACACAAAATGGTACTCAATATTATATACCGTGTGGCTTCCGTATCGGTATTTCATGGACATAGCCCTCCTCTCCAGGAATACGTCCATTATGGCCTGATGCTGCCCATACCGCTACCACGTGGTCGGCTAAAGCTGACCGGCTAAAGCCGGTGGTTTGAACCTTAGGTTCGGAGAATCAACGGATCGCGTCTGCGCTTTGAGGTCGTTGATACGGGCATCGGCATTGCGCCTGATCAGGCGGACAACATCTTCTCGCCCTTTGCCCAGGGCGACGCCTCCACCACCCGGCGCTATGGCGGCACCGGCCTTGGCTTGGCCATTAGCTGCAAGCTGGTGGAGAAAATGGGCGGTGAACTGGGACTGGAAAGCACACCGGGCGAAGGCAGCGCATTCATTTTCCAGGTTCCAATGCCCCCCTGCGCCGCGCCCACCGCCAGCGCCGACGACGCCCACGAGCAGACGACGCAACCCAGCGACGCCCGCAGCCTGCGCATTCTCATCGCCGAGGATTCCGAAGACAATATCCTGCTGCTCAAAGCCTATTTAAAAAGGAGCGCACACCGCATCATTTTCGCCCGCGACGGCAGAGAGGCGGTGTATGAGTTTGAGCGCGCGCCGTTTGACCTGGTGCTGATGGATGTGCAGATGCCGCGCATGGACGGCTATGATGCGACGCGCGCCATGCGCGCCATTGAACGCCAACGCAATGAACGCGAGATTCCCATCTTCGCCCTCTCCGCCCACGCCTCCAAAGAGGCGCACAAGAACAGCCATGAGGCGGGCTGTGACGGACACCTGACCAAACCCATCAAGAAGGCCCGCCTGCTGGAGCTGTTTGACAGCGTGAGCGCACAACTGCATTAACTGCGTTGCTTCCCCCGCGCGTTTCATCTCGCTGTATCGCCTGTATCGACCTAACGGCGCGGCCGCCGACTCCCGCCATGGGGAGCCAAAGGCGCCGCCAGTGGCGCGACCAATGGCGAGCTAGCCACGCCCCCCATGCGCCCGCTACGCCAAGGTTGAGTGAGTTCCCGCCCCACCCCCTGCAGCGTTTTGGCGATGCGCTTGGCGTGGTAGTAGATGCGGGTGAACTGTTCATAAACATCCATCTCCAGCGCATAGGTGCGCGGCGTGCCGATGCCATGGGCCAGTTGCCGGGTCTGCTGCCGGGTCGCGGTCGACAGCAGGGATTGGATGTGGGGTTTGCTCTGCACCACCTCATGAGCGCAGGCGGCGTCACACTCCATCAACGCCGTCAGACAGTTGTTGAGGGTCTCGCCAACCTCTTTGTGGGAGAGCAGAATATGCTCGTGGGCGAACACGCTGAAGCGATCGCCATCGCGGATGTGCCGCTCGCCCAGATGCACCAAATTGGTCTCGATAATATCGCCGATGCTCTCCAACTGCCGGGCGATCTCCAGCAGCGCGGCGATGCGCCGTTTGTGCGCATGGCTGAGGGGTTTGCGCACACTCAGCCGCCCCAAATAGTCGACCACGCTGCGGTAGGCCAGATCGATCTGATGATCCATCTCCGCCACAATGTGCAGGGCGTTGGGGTCAGCATGGATCAGCGCCGGCAGCACCTCGTCATACATGCGCAACACCCGTTGGCCGATGGCGTCCACAATGACGTTGCGCGCCGCCACGATGGCCTGACCGGGGCGCTCGAGCAATGATTCATCCAGTGACGCCAAACGCCGATCGACGCAAGCGGTTGTCTGCGGCGTCGGCGCCAGCTCGGCCTCGGGCACCAATTTGCGCGCCAGATAGGCGAACTGCGCCACAAATGGCAGGAACGCCAATGTGTTGAGCAGGTTGAACAGGGTGTGGGCATTGGCCAGTTGGCGCGGCGTGTCCGCCGCCAGCATGGCGCTGGCGCTCAAACCGTCGCTGTGAGGCGAAACCCAACCCACCAGCGCCGCCATGGCGTCGATGCCGATCACCCCGGTCCAGATCAGCACCCCCAGGGTGTTGAACAGAATGTGCACCGTGGCTGCGCGCACCGCCTCCCGCGAACGCCCGATGGAGGCCAGCAGCGCGGTGATGCAGGTGCCGATATTGGCCCCGAACAGCAGTGCAATGCCTGCAGGCAGGGTGATCAACCCCTGCCCGGCCAGACTCAGCACGATGCCGGTGGTGGCGGAGGAGGATTGGATCAAGGCGGTGAACCCCGCCGATAGCGCGATGCCCACAATGGGCGTCTCCACCTGCGCCATCATCTCTAGAAACGGCGCGTGGTGACGCAGCGGGGCCATGGCGTCGCTCATCAGGCTCATGCCGTAGAAGATCAGCCCCAAGCCCACCAATCCGCGCCCGCCCTGATGCGGAATTTCGCGTTTGAAGATCAACGCCAGCGCCAGTCCGACGGTGATCATGGGCAGGGCGTAGTGGGTGATCTTAAACGCCAGAATCTGCGCGGTGATGGTGGTGCCGATTTCGGCGCCGAAGATGATGCCCACCGACTGCGGCAAAGAGAGCAGACCGGCGCTGACGAAGCCGACCACCAGCACGGTGGTGGCGGAGGAGGATTGAATCAAGGCGGTGACCGAGGCGCCGGTCAGCACCCCGGCCACGCGGTTGACGGTCAGACGCGCCAGCACCGCGCGCAACCGGTCGCCCGCCAGATGTCTGAGCGCTTTGGAGAGGGTCTCCATGCCGAGCAGGAACAGCGCCAGCCCGCCCAGAAGCGCGAAACTCATGGCGGTGAAATCCAGCTCTGCATTCACCGCAGCAGGCGCTGTGGCCGCCAGCAGCGGCGGCGGCAGGCTCATCACCAGCGCCGAGACCACTATCCAGGCCCCGAAAAGCCACCAATATCGTGGCGCCCGACTCCAACACCGCCGTTGAGCGCGCATGACACGCCCCTATGGATCTGAAGGGAGAGAAGTCCGCCTGACCTCATATTAGCATATGTCCATGACACGCTAGCCGCTTTTTCCCAAACTCCGGCGTCGAATTTCTGTTATCGATTAAAAAAATTAATCCCCACTACCAAGAAACTGGAAGCTTTGGTAAAATTGGCGGTTTATCGACTCTTTCCTGGGGTGCTTCGCCCATGGTCTACGTCTTTTTAGCGGTGCTCGGCTATATCGTTTTCGCCGCAGCGCCCACCCCTGTGTTCCTCCTCTACGTCGTTGCCGCGCTGGCGTTGGTGGCGTATCTGTGGTCGCAGGCGTGGAAGCGCCGCCGCCAAGATCGCACCCCGCCCTCTGCGTAGCGTCTGCCGGTTCAATGGCGACGTGACTCTGCGTTCTCGCTGCTCCAGATCTGCAACAGCGATTCAAACGATTTGTAGAAGTAGGGCCGCCCGATGGGATCATCCGCCCAGGTCAACCCGGCGGGCGGACGCAGGACGAACCCCGCTTGCAGGGTGTTCGGATCGCGCTGCGCCAACCACGGGTGAATGGTGGCGGAACAGGGGTGGGGAACCCCTTCGCACACTTGGTTGTAACGCGGCATGTTGACCACGGCGCCCTGGTCGGTGCGCACCGTCATATAGGGTTTATCGCGCACCAGAGGCTCGGCGCCAAATCCTGGCGGCGGCGGAACCAGAGGCCACACCGTGGGGTGGCTCAATTTCATTCCCATGCAGGCGACGCCCAGCGCCAACGCCGCTAGCACAACGCCCCGCGCACGCAGTCTTGAACGCGGCGCGCCGCCAACCAGGGCCGCCGTCAACAGAGCGGGCAGCGCCCACGCCATGGCGCCCATATAGCGCGGCAGCGGACCATTGAGAAACCAGTGCGCCAACGCCGCGCCGCTGGCGAAGAGCAGCGCCCAGGCGGCGAAACGGCAACCGCGCCACAGTCGTCGCCAACGCAGCGCCAACGCCGCCGCCAGCAGCAGCGGCAGCAGGATCAGCGCCGAGAAGTCGTGGTAGTTGGGGAAGTTATAGCGGCTGGCGCTGGCGCTGATCAGACGTTTCCACCAGGGCTTGAGCCAACTCCAGTCCTGTACATCCTGATCCGGACTGCTCACGTGGGGGTTGCGGGTCCACGCCTTGTGCCACGCCATGGCGAATGTCATGTAGTCATGGGGAACGCGCCAGGAGATCTCCCCCACCGCGCCCACGGTCAACGGCGCCAACGGATAGCCGTTGAGAATCATGCCGCGCCCCATCCATAGCGCCGCCAGCAATCCGGCGGGAACCACCACCCACGCTTTGCGCGCCAGCGGGATGCGCTGGGCGCGGGCCAGCCGCAGCAACAGCGCCACAGACAACAATCCGAGAAACAGCGCCACGGTCATTTTGCAGGAGATCGCGGTGACCGCCAGCGCCAGGATCCACCCAATTTGCATGGACAGGAGCTGGCGGGGAATCTCCCCCAGGAGAACGCGCGCGCTATGCAGCGCCAGCAGCAGCGCCAGAAAAAACACCGGCGCGTCATTGCTGGGCGAGGAGAGAAAATAGAGGCTCTGGAACAGCATCGGCGCCAGCAGCAGCGTGGCCATGACGTCGCTGCGTCGCCCCACGCGCCGCCACACCCGCAGCGCCGCCGCGCTCAGTTGCAGCATCAGCGCGCCCATCATCAGACCGGGAACGATATTGTGCGCGCCAAACGGCGAACCCGGCAGGTCGAACAGAGCCAGAAACAGATAGTAGGAGTGATTGAGCCCGGCGCGCAGATTGAGGTTGGAGAGCCCAGGGATGATGGCGTAGTCCTGGGTCCAGCGCAGCAGCGGCAGTTGATAGTCGAAAGCGTCGGGGGTGACGATGCCGGAGAGCGCGCGATTGGCGAGAAACAGCAGGTAGAGCAGCAGGAGAGCGCCCAACGCCCACGCGCCCGGACTCGGCCCCCTCCAACCACGCCAGGAGCGTTTCAGCGCGTCTCGCCATAAACCGAACCCGCCCCACGCCGCCGCCAGGGCGATGGCCCAGCCATTTACCGGCAACCACAGGTGCCACACCGACAGCGCGGCGATGAGCAGGGCAAAACCGCTCCAGAACGCCGCGCTGCACAGCTCCACGCCGCCCCGCCAGGCCAGGCGACGCGCAACCGGCAGCCCCACGCCCGCCACCAGCGCATAGCCCAGCGCCCATTGCAGCAGCAGCGCCGCCATACTCAGCAGCATCACCCCCTCTTCAGACCCGATCGCCATGCCGCCTCAGCTTCCTTCGGTCCAACGTCACCCTCCTGGCGTACCCAGGCCGCCACGCAGCCCCCTCTCAAACGCCTCCGTCTGATGGCGCCGAGTTCCGCATCATACCGTTTCCGCCGGAGTCGCCACAACATAGCGCAATGGTCAGCGCGCTGGCGCCTTTGCCATTGATCGCGCCCACATCACTGCGCCGCCCGCCAGATGGGGGCGTTTCCAGCGCCAGATCAATGGTATGCCTCTTGCGTTGCCGATATGGTCCCAGATTGGGGGAAGCCGATGCAATGCGTGTGTCGACAGCTTGCTCAAACACGCGCACAGCGCGTCCCCATATGAGGTAACGACAGCCAGCGACAGGATCGGCAGGAATGATTCAAAAGGAAAAGTGCATCGTCTGCGATATCGACGGCACGCTGTGCCCAACCAAGCGCGCCGATCAAAGCTATGCCGACCTCATCCCCTACCCCGCCATGGCGGCGCAACTGCGCGCCTACAAGGAGGCCGGGTTCACCATCATCCTGCACACCGCGCGCAACATGCGCACCCACGAAGGAAACATCGGCCTGATCAACGCCAACACCGCCAAATTCACCCTGGCGTGGCTGGACCAGCATCAGATCCCCTACGATGAGATCCACTTCGGCAAACCGTGGCAGGGGCGCGGCGGCTTTTACGTCGACGACAACACCATCCGCCCCGATGAGTTCCTCAATCTCAGCTATGAGGAGATTCAAACCCTGCTGGCCGGTTGTCGTCCGCAGGAAGAGTCGCCATGAGACGGTTTTCGGGGACGAAAATTCTGCTCGCGCCGTTGACCTTCTAAAGCAACTTTGTGTTCATGGCCTATCTTAATCGAACGTCGATTGCGTTTTCATTAAGCGCTCGGCGGCGTCTTGCCATGCTGGGGCTGGCGGGTCATCATGCACTCTCTGTGGTGAGAATCCGGCGGCCAGGAGTTGACCGTTATGCCTGATCCCATTATGGCGTTCATCCCCGCCTATCGTTGCGCGCGACAGATCTCCCGCGTGCTCAAACAGTTCGACCCCGCCATGCAGCAGCGACTGGCGGAGGTGGTGGTGGTGGACAATCAGAGCCCCGACGACACCCTCGCCACCGCCATTGAGGGGCTCAAGTCGTTGCGCCATGTGCGCGTGACCGCGCTGCGCAACTGTGACAACTACGGCCTGGGCGGCTCCCACAAGGTGGCGTTTTTACGCACCTTGGAGAAGGGCTACGCCGGTTGCCTGGTGCTGCACGGCGATGACCAGGGCAGCATCGCCGACATCGCGCCGCTGCTGGATGCGGGCGCGCATCAGCAGTATGACGCCCTGCTGGGGGCGCGCTTCATGACCGGCTCCACCCTGGAGGGGTACTCGGCGTTTCGCACCTTTGGCAACCATGTGTTCAACGGAATCTACGGCCTGGCCGCCGGGAAGCGTTTCTATGACCTGGGCTCCGGGCTCAACTACTTCTCCGCCACACGGCTCGCGGATGAAGATTGGCGACGCTTCGCCAATGACCTGACCTTCAACTACTACCTGAGTCTGGCCATGGTGGCGCGCGATTGGCGCATGCACTTCTTCCCCCTCACCTGGCGCGAGGATGATCAGGTCTCCAACGTCAAACTGTTCAGTCAGGCGCGCCGCACCCTGGGCATCGCCTGGGAGTTCCTGCGCGACCGCGAAGCATTTCTCGCCGCCAACCACGCCGACCGCCCGGCGGATTTTGCTTACCCCTCCGAAGAGATGTTTACGCAAGCGCCGCAGGAGGGCGGGTAAATGAACCTGATCCTGTGCATGGCCGGACTCTATCGGCGTTTTCGCGACGCGGGCTATGAACAGCCCAAATTCCTGCTGCCGTGGCAAGGGGACGTTATCATTGGCCACATTCTGGAGGAGATGCTGCAGGATGGCGCATTTGACAACCTCCTGCTGGTGGCCAACAGGCGCGATGCAGCCCACCGCGCGGCGTTGGCGTCCATCGTCGCGCGCCATGGCTACAGCGAGCGCAATCTGATCTTCATCGACGACACCCGTGGTCAGGCGGAGACCGCCCTGCTGGGCGCGCACTACGTGATGGATGAGCTGCAACCCGCAGATCAGCGCTTGGCGTTCCACAATATCGACACCATCCTCTATGGCCGCGACTATCATCGCATCGCCGAAGCGTTGACCACGGCGGACGGCTATATCGACGTCTTCCCCGCCGACAGCCCCGCCTATAGCTATGTGACGGTGGATGACGCCTATCGCGTCACCGACATCGCCGAGAAGGTGGTGATCTCCAACCACGCCACCACCGGGTTCTATGGGTTTCGCACCCCGCAGCTCTACGCCCAGTGGGCACAACAGAGCGAATGGCGTAATGAGTTCTATATCAGCGACGTCTACAAGCGCATGCTAAACGCCGGGGCGCCGCTCACCATCAACCCCGACTCCGATGGGCATCGCACGCTGATCCTGGGCACGCCCGCAGAGTATGAAGCCGCATGCGCGGCGCCGTGAGCACGCGCCCGCCCCACTGCGGCTGGGCTTGCGCCGGGCGCTTGCTGTTCGTCATCGCGGCCATCGGCCTGCTGGCGCTGGCGTGGCTCGCGCCGCCGGGCGCCGCGCTCTCCGCCTACTGGCGCATCGACGCCGCCAGTCTGCTCATGGCGGGCGGGCTCTATCTCCTCAGCCATCTGATGCGGGTGTTGCGCCTGGGATTGCTGCTGGCCAAACATGAGGAGTTCAGCCTCATGCGCCTGGGGCAGGCGCATCTGTTCACTGCGGGCTTGAGTCTGCTGCTGCCGTTCAAACTCGGCGAAGGGATGCGCATCGTCGAATTGGGCCACCTCACCGGCGGACTCTGGCGCGGCTTTGCGCTGGTGTGGCTGGAGCGCGTGTTCGACGCCCTGATGCTGCTGCCGCTGCTACTGCTGGCTCTGGGCGGCGACGCCAACACCGACGCCACCACCCCTTTGATCCTCTCGCTGACGCTGTTTGCCGTGGCCACCCTGCTGGCGTTTGTGGTGCTGCCGCAGAATCTCACCTATCTGATTCACCGACTCATCCGCCGCCACCACTCCCAGCGCGCATTGCTGGCGTTGGATCTGATGCACCGCATCCGCTCGCGCCTGCTCCACGTCACCGATATGGCGCGCGGCAAACTGGCGACGCTGGTGACCCTGAGCTTTGTGATCTGGTTTTGTGAAATCGGCCTGTTTTGGCTCCTGCTGCACGCCATGGCGGATTCGCCCGAGGGGCTGTTCGCCCACATCATGACCGCGCTGTCCGATAGCTTGAGCGCCGCTGCGCCCACGGCAAGCGCCAACAGCGCCACAGCGGGCTATGCGGAGTTGACGCGCCTCATCCTCACTGTGTGCGCCATCGGCGCGCTGATCCCCTACGCCGCGTGGCGCTTGCGCAGCAAGCCGCGTTTGCGCCTGGAGCCCCCTCAATGAGCCGCTTGATCGTATATGACGACACCCTGCCCGTCTCCGAGGCGGTGCGCTCTCTGACCGGTCTTGAGCACTATGCCGACCTGATCCACCGCAAGCAGCGACTGGCCGAACGCGTGGCGCAGCTGGCCGCAAACACCCGCGGCGCCCTGTTTACACACATGCGCAATCGCGCGGATCTGCGCGCCCTGCGCGAGAGGCTGCGCCAGGAGGAGCAGATCGACCGCGTGCTCTACTGGCCCGCCAGCCTGTTTCCCAGCGACCTCGATGAAGCGGGCGTGATGCTGAACAAATTGCGCTACGCCGACCAGTTCTATCTGTTCGGTCCCGACCCCGGCGGCGCCTGCAGTCTGGCGGATATGGACGTAGCGCTGTTTCAGACCTTCTGCGCCCGCGGCCTGGCCGACGGCGATCCTGCGTTCCTGGCCGATCGCCGCGGCGTGATCTTCACCCCGCTGGAGAATATCGGTCAGTTCCTGGATCTGTCCGACCTGACCGCCTGCACCCAGCTGCTCACGCGCAACTTCGACGTGCGCTTTTTCAATGGCATCACCCACAATGAGTACGAAGTGGTCAAGAGCTCGTCGGATCGCGACAAGATGCGCCGGGAGCACGACTACTACGGCCTGCTGCCGCCGCAGATGCAGCCATTCTTCGTGCAGCCCTATGACTTTCAGGAGCAGGGGGAGCGCGCCAGTTATCGCATGGAGCGCCTATTGATCCCGGATCTGGCGATTCAGTGGATCCATCAAGCGTTGGCGCCCAGCGATCTGGAGCCGCTGCTGGCGCGAGTGTTTCGCTTCATCGACCTGCGCGCGCGCAAATCCGTCCCACCGGCTCAATGGCAAGCGGAGGTCGAGGAAAAATACGTCGCCAAACTCGATGAGCGCATCGCCGCATTCAAGCGTCTGCCGCTGTTTGAACGGGTGGAGGCGCTGCTGGTCAACGCCACCGATTACACTGGGCTGGACGCCATCGTTGCGCGCTACCATCAACTTTATGCGCAATTGAGCGCACGCCGCAAACCGGGTGATCTGGTCATCGGCCACGGCGATCTGTGCTTCTCCAACATGCTGTATGACAAACACACGCAACTGCTGCGTTTGATCGACCCCCGCGGCGCAACCAGCGAGGCGGATCTCTACGCCGACCCCTACTACGACGTGGCCAAACTCAGCCACTCGGTGTTGGGCCGCTATGATTTCATCAATCAGGGGCTGTTTGATCTGCGTTTGGAATCTGGCCTAACGCTCTCTTTGACTCTACCCATCGAGCCGGATGCACAGGTTGCGGAGCTGTTCGAGGCGTATCTCACACGCAGTGGGTTTGATCTGACAGTGACGCGTCTGTATGAGGCGTCGCTGTTTTTAAGCATGATCCCGCTGCATGCGGACGTGGCGGAGAAACCGCTGGGGTTCATTCTCAATGCGGCGGCGATTCTCGATTGGGTGGAGCAGCGCGCAGCGGCGCGCTAATTCGCCACTGTGGAGGAGTTTCGTTAGCGTATCCCGCGCTTGTGTAGAGCGTGGATCACCGTGTCCAAGAGGTCAACGCGCCCAAATGCTCCTTGGGGCTGCCCGCGTCCCAGCGGAACACGCTCACCGGCCCCTGCAACACACAGTGGGAAGCGCCAAACAGCAGCACATCATCGAAGAACACATGGCACAGCTCCGCGTCCGCCTGACGCAGCGTGACCCGCCCCTGGCGCGCCATGCGCGGCAGATAAACCTGAATGGCGCGCATGGAGCCGTCGGGACCGGGCGCGCTGAGAATCGCCGCATTGTCCACAAACTGCAGCATCACTTCACTCTGGGCGCCCGGCAGGAACAGGCCGAAATTGTAAAACACCGGCGTCTCTTCATCCGCCTCCACAGAGAGGGCGATTTGCTGCGTGGCCACAGGCAATTGATAGCTTTGCCCGTCCAGTTGCAGCGCCTCGGGCGGCACGCGATAGAGCCGTTGCGGCGTCTTGATCGTGGACCAGGACAGATCGCTGCGGAACGCCGCCAGAATGCGGCGGCGCATACTCTCGCCCATCCCACGCGCGGCTAAGGGTTGTCCGCCATCACGCGGCGACGCTGTCAAATCGATACGCTGCGCCACGATATTCGGTTCCTTTGCGCTACCCGCATTGTGCAGAGCGAAATAGCGCGGCGCCGTCCCCTGACGCGCGCAGGAGCGCCACTGCCAGATGGTGAACAGCTCCCGCATATACTTGCTGAACTCCCCCTCATTGGCGCGCCCCGGGCCACCCTCCTCACGCAGCACGGGCAATGCGTCAGTGGCCAGCGCATGAGCGTCGATGCCGCCAAAGCAGCTCTGCGCATCGCCCAACGCCTCAGTGATCGCCGCCACCGGCTGCAACCGCGCGGGCATGGTCAAGTCATATGCGGCGCGCATTTTTTGGTGGTTGGCGTAAGCGTAACCGATGATATTGGGCAATAACAGCGCCGCCAGCACCCATTTGAAGCCGACATTGAGGCCGCGCGGCAGGCGCTCGCCCACCTTCTTCATCCACACCGCCGCCAGCGGGATCAAATAGGCCAGCACCAACAGATGGTAGAAGGAACTCACCTCGCCGCGGGAGAAGAGCCGGGTGAAGATCAATCCTGTCAGAATGGTCGCCACGGTGATGGTCAGCGCAATTTCAAAGGCGTTGCGCGGCAGAAAAATCGGCGCCTGCCCGGGTTTGCGCGTGAAGCGGGTCAACAGCCACGCCAGCAGCCCCATCCCCGCCAGTTGCGCCATCACCAACAGCGTGTGCGCAATCTTCACCTGTTCACTGGCGGCCACGTTGGGCAACAGGCGCTGCACCACGCCGCTCTGCATCGCTTGCGAAATTGTCTCCCGCCAACCCTCCGGCAGCAGCGCCACCGGCAAAATGCGGCCGATCTCACCGACGGCGAAATGGACCGCCATCTTCACCTTCTCCATAAACGGATAGTTGCGCCCCTCATGCAGATTCTCAAAACGCCCGTCGCGTAGGATCTCCAGCGCGTCATAGGCCCACATATTGGCCAGCAACAGCGTGAAATAGAAGATCAACGGCGTCGCCAGCAGCCATATCAACGGACTGCGATAGACACGCCAATCCCGACGTATGACCACGCGCCAAAACAGCGCGGCGCCGAGTATCGCCGCCAGGGCGATCACCACGCTCTCATGGAACAGCGACGCCAGACAGAACCACGCGGCGGCAGGCCAGAGTTTGACCGCGCGCCAGCTGCTTTCATCGACGATATCCACGCTGCGCAGGCGCAGCGCGCCGAGCAGGAAAAAGGTGATGCTCCAGGTATAGAAGACGTGCGTGGACCACTGATAGGCGCTGTCCGACATGGCCAGGAACGGCAGACTCAGCGCCAACAGCAGCGCTGCCCAGCGCGGCGCAAACTGGCTGCAGACATGATAATGCGCCCACCCCATCATGGCGGTGGTCAAAGCATAGACGATGGCCATGTGGGCATAGTTCTCGCGCCACAGATCATTCAGATACATCGCCAAAAACAGACCGGGACGGAACAACAAAAAGTCGCCGATGGCCACATATCGGGTCTGATTAAAGGAGAGCAGATGGCTCAACCATGCCGACTTGTGGTCAAACCACGCCAACTCCGGATAGAGAAAGTGGTCATCGGCAAACAAGAAGAAGGGAATCGGCGAATAAGCGTACAGAATCGCCAAAAAGAGCAGCGCAAAGATCGCCAGCGGGTGGAACAGGAACCTCTGCCAGGCGCGCAACCGAGCCTTCATGGAACACCTCAACAGGGAATATTGCGCGCGCAATGGGAACGTATCGCGCCAACAGGGGAAGAGAAGCGCTATCTAAATCGCCACACTATACGGTTCCGGCAAACCCTGATGCAAGGCGGGCGACCGTGGCGTCAAACACAACGTCGACATCGGCGCAGAGCCCTTCCGGCGCAGCGAGAGACGATGACCGCCAGCGTGCTTGGAGACAACCGGCGGTCGCCAGATGCGAGGGCTACGCAAGAGATCGGCGCGCCAAACAATCGACTGAAGAACGCATAATCAAATCCTAATGGTTAGGCATTGCCATTATCACCCATTGCAGCCATAATGCCGAATTGCTTTGTGTCGGATACAATTGTTGCATGCAGTCTATTTCGCTGGAATAAACGCCTTTTCAGCCTAAGAATCAGACACACGCCAGAGCGTCGCGCACTCACCGCTTAAGCTTGATGCCGCCACGGTCCTGTATGAAACCGTTGCGCCAGCCAACAGTGTGTGGAGGCCAGCGTCGATTATTCAGTCGGGCTTGAACGCGCTGTTCGAATTATTGCCCGCAATCACTCGCGCAGCCTATGCGTTGAAAAGCCGGCAAAAGGAGAGATCGCAACAAGACGCCCATGCGCCGCCCGCCCAAACTTGGCGGCGTTTCGTGTACTGGATCTTGATGCGCGTGATGACAATGACATCCAAGCAGTCACTCAACCCTCTCAAAGGCAAAACCGGCTGGCGTCGATTCATCGGCGTCAAACGGCTTATCGCTTTGAGCATGCTGGCGGCGCTGGGGTATATCGCTTGGCGTCTGCGGCAGGAGGGATTGCTGCACCCCGAAGCGATCCAATCGATGTTGAGCGAGCACCCGGTTCAATCGGTGCTGCTGTTCACCGGATTCTTTATGCTGGCCGTGCTCACCACGTTCCCCTCGCTGCCGCTGAATCTGGCGGCGGGCTACTTTTGGGGCGGCATTCTGGGCGGCGTGCTCATCGCCAGCGCAGGTTCGCTGGCGGCCATCATCGCCTTCGTGCTGGCGCGCACCACCATTGGTCAACCACTGGCGCATCGGTTTGATAACCGCATCGTCGCCAAACTTCAATCCGAGTTCGACGCCAAAGGGTGGCGTTTTGTCGCCTTCGCCCGCTTGAATCCCATCATGCCCACCGGCGCGCTCAACTATCTGTTTGGTTTGACCTCACTGAAACTGCGCACCTACGCCACCACCACCTTTGTATTTCTGCTGCCCCCCTCCATCGCCTTCGCCATCCTGGGCGAACAAGCTGGCGGCTTCATGATCGAAGGTCAGACGCAGACCTGGGTGCAGACGGCGCTGTGGATCGCGGCGGGCGCAACGCTGCTGATCGCAGTCAAATATCTGTCGAAAATTCTCAATCAATCGAAGGAATAGAAGGCTTCCCATGAAAGTGACGCTTCTGGCCCTCACGCTCAATGAAATTGACGGCGTGCAGGCGATTATGCCGCAAATCAAACCCGAATGGGTTGATCAGATCATTATTGTGGATGGCGGCTCGACCGACGGCACCATCGAATGGTGCCGCCAAGCTGGCTACGAAGTGTTTGTGCAAAAGCGCAAAGGCATCCGCTTTGCCTATCTGGACCTATTGGAAGCCAACATCATCAAAGGCGACGTCATTGTCACCGTCAGCCCCGACGGCAACTGCCCCATGGATCGCCTGCCCGACGTGCTGGACATGATGAAAGAGGGCTACGACATGGTGATCGGCTCGCGCTACAAGGGCGACGCCAAGAGCGATGACGACGACCTGATCACCGGCTTCGGCAACTGGCTGTTCACCGGCACCATCAACCTGCTGCACGGCGGCAAGTACACCGACGCCATGGTGATCTATCGCGCCTTCCGCTATAGCCTCATTGAGGAGCTGGACCTGCACAAAGAGGAGTCCTACCTGCTGCCCGAGAAGCTGTTCAACACCATCATCAGCTGGGAGCCCCTGCTCTCCGTGCGGGCCGCCAAGTGCAAGAAGCGCATCGGCGAAGTGGGCGTGGGCGAGCCGGAGCGCATCGGCGGCGAACGCAAACTGCAGATCTGGCGCTGGGGCGGGGCCTACTACTTCCAGTTCTGGCGCGAACTGTGGTACTGGCGCTGCAAAGACAAGCGCTAATCGCCAAATAATAAAGAGAGTCACGCCGGATGTTCCCACGACCATCCGGCGTTTTTATTTTCCGCCCGCCAAGCCGCCATCAGCGCGCCAGCTTCTCCACCAGATGAAACGGCTCCATGGCGTTGGCCCGGGCAATCTGCTTGATGGAGAGCGCATCCCCATCCACCGTGATCCCCTGCGCGCCCAACTGCGCCGCCAACTCCTGGGACGATTTGCCCAACACTCCGGCCACCTGCGCCAACGGCGCCGAGAGGAAGGCGTCCAGCACAAACCCTTTGGGATTGGGCCTGCTATTCAGCGCGCCGCCCAGCACCAAGCCGATGGCGACCAGCGCCACGCCGCCCATCACGCCTGCGCCCAGCTTCTGCGAAAAATAACTGGTGAACGTCCCCCAATGGTTGAGGACGTGAAACAGAATGCCCGCCGCCATGGCCAGACCGATCCACTCATGGGCCTCCCGCGCCGCGCCGCCCAGATGGAAAAACAGCAACACGCCGGTCACCGCAACAAACACGCCCGCCATAATCACCAGCGGCGTGGACCACTGCCGCGTTTTCAGATTTTTCATCTCGGATCTCCCTGCCAATTTGCCTGTAATTATCTTCCTGAGAAGCTATATAGCGCGGCAATTATCTTCCTTGCAAGATATTTTGTGGCAAAATATGCTGTATCAAAGGAGGATTCATGACCATTGACAGCCGATCAGTTGCGTCACTTTTTCAGCAGATGGAGCAGAACTGGCCAGACTCGGTCACGCCGGTGTCGCGCATGATGCTGCGCGTGTTCCGTCTCAACGCCATCATCCGCGCCAACGCCGAACGCTGCGCCCGTGAGGAGGCTTTGGACTTCACCGAATTTCAGATTCTGGCGATGTTGCGGCGCGAGTCGCCGCCCCACCAATTGACGCCCAACGATCTGTGCGCGTTTTTGCAGATCACCTCGGGTGGGCTGACCAAGGCGCTGACGCGACTGGAGGGGCGTGATCTGATCACCCGTTCCGTGAGCGATCAGGATCGCCGCAGCAAGCCGGTGCGTCTCACCCCAGCGGGCGGCGCACGCATCGAGCGGGCCATGGCCCACGTGCTGCGTTCCGATGGCGAACTGCTGGAGCAGGGGCTTACGCCCAAGCAGATGGAGACGATGATCACCCTCTTGACCCGACTGGTGGAAGCGTTGGAGAGCAACGCAACGCCGAGCGCGGCTAAGACGTAGAGTTGAGTTGCCTGCGCCGCGTCAAATCCAGCCGCCCCAACGCAGGATGAAGAGCCCGGCGCCCAGGGTGAACGCCGAGGCCAGCGTGCTGACCACGATGATCTGACCGGCCATCTCGCCATTGCCGCCCATGGCGCGGGTCATAGGGAAGCTGGCGGCGGCGGTGGGCGCAGCGAAGGCCAGATAGAGCATGCCCAACTCCACCCCCACAAACCCCAGCGCGATGGCCACTGGGGTGAGAATGAGCGGTAGGGCGACGGTTTTGATGAGGGCGGCGATAGTGGATTTCACCCCCGCTTCTCGCAACCCCGCCAAGGTGAGGGAACCACCGATGCCGATGAGCGCCAGCGGCAGGGTCAGATTGGCCAGATAGTCGCCGGTGCGGGTGGCCAGCAGCGGCAGCGGAATTTGCAACAGACTGAACGGCAGCGCCGCCAACACGCCGATGATCAGCGGATTGCCGACGATCTGCCTGAGCATGTCGCGCCATGACAGCGCATGGGTTTGATGAAACGGCAGCGTCAGCGACACCACCGCCAGGATGTTATACAGCGGGATCAGCAGCGCCAGGATCACTGACCCCACCACCAAAGCTTCCTGGCCAAAGCTGTTCAGTCCAATGGCCAGGCCGAAGATGCCGTAGTTGCTGCGAAACGCCCCATGCACGAAGGCGGCGCGATCCGCCGCCGCCATGCGGAACTGCCCGCTGATCCAGAAAACCCCGCCAAAACTCGCCAATGTCGCCGCCACAAAACAGCCTAGCACCGCCGGGCGCATCAGCTCCGACGGGTCGGTTTTGGCAATCGCCATGAAAATCAGCGTGGGCAGCGCCACGCGAAACACCACCCGCGCCGAATCCTCCACAAAGCGCTCGTCGATCACCTTGATCACGCGCAACCAGGCGCCCAGGGCCACCAACAAAAAAATTGGCCCTGTGACCTGGGCGACAAACCAAATTGAGGACCAAAACTGCTGCATAAGACGCCGCCCACCAACCCGGCCACCCCCTGCAAATCGCTTCTGGCGCATTTACAGGAATCTACTGTAATGGAATCAAAGGGAAAACACGCTAGACCCGACGCACATAATACCACTATGATCAAACCAACATCGCCTACATTTCGAATTGTGAGGCAACCACCGTAAGACGTTTGCGCCTTTTAGGAGAATGACAATGCGATTACTCGGAAAGATTGCTCTGAGCGCCGTGGTCGCGGCCTCGGTGGCCCTGGCCGGAGCGCCCAACGCGCGCGCCAACCAGGATTTTCTGCTGGCCACCGCCAGCACCGGCGGCACCTACTACCCCGTCGGCGTCGCCCTGGCCACCCTCACCAAAGTGAAGATTCAGCCCAAACACAAAATGGGCATGTCCGCCATCAACTCCGCTGGTTCCGGCGAGAACGTCAAGCTGATCCGCGAAAAAGAGGCCCAATTCGCCATTCTGCAAGGTCTGTTCGGCTCCTACGCCTGGAATGGCACCGGCCCGGTGGCCAAATCCGGTAAGCAGACTCACCTGCGCTCGGTCACCATGCTGTGGCAGAACGTCGAGCAGATCGTGCTGGATAAGGAGTACGCCAAAACCGGAACCGCCGCCGACGTGATGGCGGTCAAAGGCAAGAAGATGGCGCTGGGCAAGAAGAACTCTGGCACCATCGGCTCCAACCGCAAGATCTTCGGCAATCTGGGCGTGGACATCGATAACGACTACGACCTGATGTACGCCGGTTACGGCCCCTCAGCCGAGGCGCTGCAGGATGGCCGCGTGGCGGGGGTCAACACCCCGGCGGGCGTGCCCACGGGCGCCATCACCAAACTGTTTGCCTCGGCAGGCAACAAGATCACCCCGCTCAACTTCAGCCCCGAGCTGGCCAAGAAAGCCGATGGCGGCCTGGGCCTGTGGACGCCGTACCTGATCAAGGCCGGAACCTATCCGGGACAGACGGCGGATTGGCACACCATCGCCCAACCCAACTTCCTGGCCACCCACGCCGACGTGGATGAGCAGTTTGTCTATCTGCTGACCAAGACCATCTACGAAAACCTGCCGTTCCTGCAGGCGATTCACTCCGCCACCAAGGCCATGGCGCTGGAAAAAGCGCTGGCGGGGCTGCCGGTTCCGCTGCACAGAGGCGCGGTCAAATACTATAAAGAGGCGGGCGTGAAGATCCCGCCGCATCTGATCGTCGACTAAGCGCTGACGACCGCCCGTCGCCATCAACACGGCGGGCGGTCGCTTCACCCTCTGTATGAGGAGCCCGCTATGGGTGTGACCACAGGTTGGAGTCCTGTGCCCGAGAGCATCGCCGCCGAAGTGGCGACATTGCGGCAAAACCGCCTGATCTACTGGCTCTGCGCGGCGCTGGCGGCGCTGCACTTCTGGTTCAATAGTTTTGGCAATGTGGATGCGCAGGATATGAACATCATCCACTTTGCCGGCTTCGCCCTGCTGTGCGGCCTGCTCAATCCGCTGGCCAACGCCCGTTGGCGTAAATTCGACATCGCCTTCGCCCTGCTCACCAGCGGCGCGGCCATCTATCTGATCTTCGCCCAGGACCCCATCTATGCGCGCGGCGTCAAGCTCATCGCCAGCGACTGGATTTTCGGCGTGCTGGTGATTGTGGCGGCGATTGAATACACCCGCCGCGCCACCGGCTGGATCATCCCGGTTCTGATTATTCTTTCATTAAGTTATATCACTTGGTGGGGGGAGTTGATCCCCGGCGTGTTCCGCTTTGCCGGACTCAGCCTGGAGACCACCCTGTTTCGCAGCATCTATGGCGATGACGCCCTGTTCGGCTCCATTGCGCGCATCTCCGCCACCTTTGTATTCATGTTCATTCTGTTTGGCGCATTCCTGCTGCGCTCCGGCGCTGGGGATTTCGTCATTCATCTCTCCCGCGCCCTGGCTGGGCGCATGGTGGGCGGTCCCGGCGTGGTGGCGGTGATCGCCTCAGGGCTGACCGGCACCATTAGCGGCTCGGCCATCGCCAACACCGCCTCCACCGGCGTCATCACCATCCCGATGATGAAAAAGGCCGGCTTTCCGGCGCGTTTCGCCGCCGGGGTGGAGGCCGCCGCCTCCACCGGCGGGCAGTTGATGCCGCCCATCATGGGCGCGGGTGCCTTCGTCATGGCCAGCTACACCCAGATCGACTATGGAACTATTGTGGCGGTGAGCCTGATCCCGGCGCTGCTCTACTTCTTCTCGCTGGCGTTCTACATCCGCTTTGAAGCCTTCAAACAGGGACTGACTCAGCCGGTGGAAGCGGGTCCGGCAATCCTGCCGCTGCTGTTTCGCGACGGCCTGAGCTTTGTGGTCCCGGTGACCCTGCTCATCGGCATGCTGATGTGGGGCTTCACCCCGGTCTATGCGGGCGCCTTCGCCATTCTGGCGGTGATCGTCTCCTCCTGGTTCACGCCCAAGAAGATGGGGCCGCGCGCGGTGCTGGACGCCCTGGCCATGGGCGCGCGCAACATGGTCACCACTGCGGTGCTGCTGTGCGCGGTGGGACTGGTGGTCAACGTCATCGCCACGGCGGGCATCGGCAACACCTTCTCCTTGATGATCACCGAATGGGCGGGGGGCTCCCTGCTCATCGCCATCGTGCTGGTGGCGCTGGCCTCGCTGGTGCTGGGCATGGGGCTGCCGGTGACCGCCTCCTACATTGTGTTGGCGACCCTCTCGGCCCCGGCGCTGTTCGCGCTGATGGCCAATGGCGAGATGGCGCAAGTCCTGGCGGCGGGCAATCTGGGCGATGCGCCCAAGGCGGTGCTGATGCTGGCCGCGCCCGACGCCCTGCCGCTGCTGGATCAAGGGCTGAACTATGAGCAGGCGCTGGCGCTGATTGAGAGCATGGCGGTGGAGAATGTCGCCCTGCTGCGCCCCATGCTGGTGGATGAGCAGGTGCTCACGCTGCAACTGCTGGCCGCGCACATGATCATCTTCTGGCTGTCGCAGGACAGCAACGTCACCCCGCCGGTGTGCCTCTGTTCGTTTACCGCCGCCACCATCGCCAAGACCCCGCCCATGGCCACCGGCTTCACCAGTTGGAAGCTGGCCAAGGGGCTCTATGTGGTGCCGGTGCTGTTCGCCTATACGCCGATCCTCACCGGCGGTTGGTTCTCTGCGCTGGAGGTGGGCGCGTTCGCCCTGCTGGGTCTCTACGCCTTCGCCTCGGCCATGCAGGGACACTTCCGCGCGCCGCTGGGCATTCCCGCCCGCGCGTTGATGACGCTGCTGGCGCTGGCCCTGCTATGGCCTCTGCCGCTGCTGGCCCATGTAGCGGCGGCGGCTGTATTGATCGCCTTCGCCGCCCTGCTGCTGCGTCAGCAGCGCGCCCGCTTGGCCACATCACCCGTCCCAGGCTGAAACGCCATGGCCCACTGGCAGATGGCGCTGCTGGCGCTGGCGGGGGTCGCCATGGGCTGGATCAACACCATTGCCGGCGGCGGCTCCCTCATCAGTGCGCCGCTGTTGCTGTTTCTGGGGCTGCCCGCGCCCATGGCCAATGGCACCAATCGCATCGGCGTGTTGGCGCAGAGCCTGGCGGCGGTGCTGCGGTTTTATAAAACCCTGGGCGGCGCCGAGTGGCGTCTGGGACTCACCCTGTCGGCGGTCTCCTGCATCGGCGCGCTGCTGGGGGCGATGATCGGGGTTAAGCTGGACGGGGTGTGGTTCAACCGCGTGCTGGCGGGGGTGATGGCGGGGGTGCTGCTGCTCATGGCCAGCGGGCGCAAGGAGTCGGCGGCGGCGTCTGACGACGGGCAAACGCCGCACACACCGGCGCCGCGCAATCTGCTGTGGGGCCACCTCGCCATGTTGGGCGCGGGGTTCTGGGGCGGATTCATTCAGATCGGCGTGGGCTTCATCCTCATGCCCGCGCTACACCGCGTCATGGGCATGGACCTGGTGCGGGTCAACTTCCATAAATCGTTTATTGTGCTGATCTATACGCTTCTGGCGCTGGCGGTGTTCGCCAGTCAGGGGCAGGTGGATTGGGGCGCCGGGGCGGCGTTGGCGTTGGGAGCGTGGGTCGGCGGCTGGCTGGGGGCCCACACCACCCTCACCCGGGGCGACGCATGGGTGCGCCGCGCCCTTTATGTGACCGGCGCGCTGTTTATCCTCAAACTGCTGTGGAGCGGATAGCCAAGCCCTGCCCCCACAAACAACTCGGGCGCGGGCGGCGGGATCTCTCTCATCCCACTGCCCGCGCCCTGAGTCAAAGCAGTGCGGAGTCAATCAGACCGCGCTGGCCATCGCCGCGCCGCGACGGGCGCCGGAACGACGCGCCGGACGCTGTGCGCCCTTGTTGGCGGGATGATGCCCCTCCTTGCGCGGTTTGCCGCCACGAGATTCCTGTCCCGCTTGAGCGGACTGCTGCGGCTTACCTGTGTTCTGCGCATTGGCCGAACGCGGTTTGTTGTGCGCCGACTTGGCCCCCGGCTGTTGCGCTTTGGCAGACTGGCCATTGCCCGCATGGGACTTGGCGCTCTGCGCGCCACCCTGAGCATGATGGGCGCTTTGAGCGCGTCCCTGCTCGCCCGCGCCGCCGCTGTGCGGCTTACGCGCTTGATTGCGTTTGGCCTTGTTGCCGCTGCGCGCCTGACGGCCCGTGCGCGGCTCCGACTTGCCCTGGCCCGCCACCGGCTCCATGTGGAACTCGTGTTCGGCATCCACCGGCACCCGACGACGGATGGCGCGTTCGATGCTGCGCAGCGCGCCGCCCTCCTCGGCATCGCAGAAGGAGATCGCCACCCCATCGCGACCAGCGCGGGCGGTGCGGCCAATGCGGTGTACGTAGGCTTCCGGGTCGTTGGGCAGGTCGAAGTTGATCACGTGGCTGATACCCACCACGTCGATGCCGCGCGCGGCGATATCGGTGGCCACCAGCACCCGCAGACGCTTGTTGCGGAACTGCGCCAGCGCCCGTTCACGCTGACCCTGGCTCTTGTTGCCGTGCAACGCCGCCGCCGACACCGAGTTGCGGCTGAGGAACTCCGCCACGCGATCGGCGCCGTGCTTGGTGCGGGAGAACACCAACACCCCCTCCGTCGGCTCTTTGTCCAGCACGTGCAGCAGCAGGTTGCGCTTATCATTCTTGCGCACGTGCATCACACGTTGATCGATGCGCTCCACGGTGGTGGATTGCGGGGTGATCTCCACCCGCTCGGGGTTGTGCAGCAGGGTCTGCGCCAGGACGTCGATATCCTTGGGCATGGTGGCCGAGAACAGCAGCGTATGGCGCTTGGGCGGCAGTTTGGCCACCACTTTGCGGATGTCGTGGATGAAGCCCATGTCCAGCATGCGGTCGGCTTCATCCAGGATGAAGGTCTCCAGTTGATCCAGGCGGATGTGGCCCTGATTCATCAGGTCCAACAGGCGGCCCGGGGTCGCGGTGACAATATCCTGTCCGCGTCGCAACGCGTGAATCTGCGGACGCTGGCCCACGCCGCCGAACACCACCGAGTGGGAGATGCGCAGGTGGGTGGCGTATTTGGCGATATTGGCGTCGATTTGCGAGGCCAGTTCGCGGGTGGGCGTCAGGATCAAAGCGCGCACACAGCGCTCGCGGGGATGTTTCTTATGTCGCGTCAGATGGTCCAGCAGAGGCAGCGAGAACGCCGCGGTCTTGCCGGTGCCGGTCTGCGCGATGCCCAGCAGGTCGCGCCGTTTGAGCAGGTGCGGAATGGCTTGGGCCTGGATCGGCGTGGGGGTGGTGTAACCGTTTTCTTTCAAGGCGTTGAGAATGGGAGTAGCCAGAGACAGATCAGTAAATTGAGACACAGACAGCTTCTTTCATAGGATGGCGGCAGCGCAACAGCGCGCACGGGTTTCCCGCCAGAGCCATGTATTGCAGGCGGCGGGCGCAACGACGGAACATCCGCGTTGGAGTATATAAAGAGGTGGCGACGGCAGCGGACTGATTGTACAGCGCATCCGCCAGGGGTATTCGCGATGGGCTTGGGCCTGACTTTGCTTAAAGGAGGAGGGCTTGCGCGAAATTCAATGGCCCACTTTGGCGCATATTGCCCTCAGAGTCAAGATCAATATCAACACGCCATCCGCCCTTTGTCACAGAAACATGCTGGGCGGCGCAGTCGACAGACGCGCCGCCCGGGAGGAGTTACTCCCCAAACCGCTCTTTGCTCTCAATAGAATGGAAGACGCCAATGGGAGACGCCACCCACAACGAAAAGGTTATATGAGGGCGCTGGGCCAGCGCGTCCACCGACGCGGCGCAGGCGCGTCATGCACGGCTCCGCCAGCCTGCTGCGCAGGTTCGTCTGATAATCGAATCCGAGGAAAACGCGGAGAATATCAGTCCAGCAGTGGCAGCGCTCAGGCGTCCATGAGAAGATTGCGCCATTCGAACGGCGTTGGCCTACGCCGCTGCGCACTGGGGCGCAGCGCCTCTTGCCCTGCCGTTTAGGAGATTTCATGCCCGCCGACACCGCACCCTCCCCGTCCAAACCCGCCGCGCTGGTCACCGGCGGCGCCGTGCGCCTGGGGCGCGCCCTGGCGCTCTCCCTGGCCCAACGTGGATATGACGTGATGATCCACTACAACTCCTCTGTGGCGCAGCGGGACGATACGCTGCAAGAGCTGGCCGCCTGCGGCGTGGATAGCCACGCCCTGCAAGCCGACCTGAGCGACGTCGCCGCCATCCCCGAACTGCTGCGACGGGCCAAACAAGCCATGCCGCATCTGGGCGTTCTGATCAATAGCGCCTCAGCCTACCAACACGCCTCCATCATGCAGACCGACGCAGCGCTGTTTGATCAACAGTTCGCGGTCAATCTGCGCGCGCCGTTTTTCCTCACCCAAGCCTTTGCCCGCACTTGCGGCCAGGGCTGCGTCATCAACATTCTCGACAATAAAATCAACTACAACCAATTCGAATACGCCGCCTACCTGCTGGCCAAAAAGAGTCTGGCCGAGTTCACCAAAATGGCCGCTATGGAGCTGGCCCCGGCGCTGCGCGTCAACGGCGTCGCGCCCGGCGTGGTGCTGCCTGCTGAAACCCGCTCGGAGGCCTATGTGAAGTGGCGTATTGAGGGAATCCCCCTCAAGCGGCAGGGAGAGACTGATCACATCGCCCAAGCGATGCACTATCTGCTGGAGAACCCCTTTGTCACCGGACAAGCGCTGGTGGTGGACGGCGGCGAGTCAATTCAGCACATCGGCCGACACTTCCGCAACTACGAATAGGATGCCCTTGAGAATCCAAAGAGATACCGGCGCGGACGACGCATTGCCCTGCGCCCCACGCGCTATGGTATAAACACCCCAAGCATTATGCCGAGCAGCCCGCGCCCGTGAGCGCAGCCTGGACTCGACCCTCTCCCACCCGGATGAATGCGGGGCGCTGCGCCCCTCTCCACGCACCCTGGTCTGGAAGAAAAATGGATTATTATTTTATTGGATTAGGCAGCAATATCGAACCGGAACGCAACATGGCGCTGGCGCTGGCGGCGCTGCTGGACCTCGCCCCCACTCTCTACGTTAGCCGCGTGCTGGCGACCAAGCCGGTCAACGTCCCCGACGACGCCTACTTTCTCAACTGCGCCGTGGCGCTGCAAAGCCCGCTGTCGCCTGAGGCGCTCAAGCACGAGTTCAACGCCATCGAAGCGCGCATGGGCCGCGACCGCAGCGATCCGGATCGCTGGAAGAAGAGCCGCACCATCGATCTGGACATCCTGTTCCTCTGGGACAAAAGACGCCCCATCGACTCGCCCACCCTGCTGCCGGACGAACCCTACATACGCCCGCAAGTTCTCGAGTTAATGGATTTTCTGCACATCGACGGCGGCTCTTGGCGGAAAGATCCACTACCGGATGGGCGCGAGATCGTGCTGGAAGGGGTCTATATTGGACTGACTCCGCTGACGCTGCAGCGCAACGCCAATGGCCACTTGATCGCGATGGATACGCTGACCAGTCCGCTTGCAGAGCCCTGAGCCTTTGAATACACAAAGGGACCACTCATGACGCCGCCCCCTGCTTCTGATCGCGCGCAACATCCGCCGCCTCGTCGCGCCATCGTCACCGGCGCCACCTCTGGCATCGGACTGGCCATCACAGAAAATTTTCTCGCCGCCGGCTTTGGCGTGGTGGGCAATGGACGCAGCGCGGAGAGACTGGCGCAGTTGCAGCAGAAAATGGCCGCACAACCCGGCGCGCTGGCGACAGTCGCGGGCGACGCCGCCGATGAGGTCACCATCAGCGCGCTCATTGCCGCCTCTCATGCGCAACTCCTCGGCGCGCCGGATCTGTGTGTGGTCAACGCCGGACAGGGCGCGCCCGGCACGCTGCTCGAAAGTGATGCGGCGCGCTGGGAGGAGCTAATTCAGATCAACATCCTTGGCGCGGCCAGACAGCTGCGCGGCTTCGCCACAGAGATGCTGCGCGCAACACAAGCGCAAAAAAACTCTGAGCAAAAGGCGTGGGATATCGTAGTCATTGGCTCGTCGCTCTATCGCGACGTCGTGCCGGAAGTGGCCCTCTACAATGCGACCAAGCAAGCGCTGGCCAACCTGGCCGAGTCGCTGCGCCGGGAAGTGGCCTCCCACGCTATTCGCGTCACCCATATCGCCCCCGGCCTTGTCACCAGCGGGTTTCAGCACAGCGCAGGGTACGATGACCACACCGTGGCCCAACTGGCGCGCCAATATGGGCCCTTCCTACAGCCTCACGAGGTCGCCGAAGCGGTGGCGTTTGTCATCTCCCGGCCGCCCCATGTGCACATCAACGATCTGACCATCCGCCCCACTGCGCAGTCCATCGCCTAATCGCCTTATGTGATGCTCTGACCGCCATCCACCACCAGATTGGCGCCGGTGATGTAACGCGCCTCATCCGAGGCCAAAAACGCCACCGCCGCCGCCACCTCTTGTGGATCCCCCACCCGCTTAAGCAGGCTGGCGCCGCCGATCTCCGGGTGGCGGTCCGCCGCTTCCCGCCCCAAGCCATAGCGCTCCCGGGTGATACGTTGGGTCGCCTCGCTCCAGATGATGCCCGGCGAGACCGAATTGACGCGAATCCCCTGCGCCGCCAACTCCTGCGCCATGCAGCGGGTCATGCTGTCCAGCGCGCCCTTGCTGGCGCTGTAGGTGAGGTAGCCGGGTTGGGCGATCACTTCAGAGATGGAGCCGATATTGACGATTGCGCCGCCCTGCGGCGGCATATGCGCCAGCGCATGTTTGGCGCACAGCGCCGGGCCAATGGCGTTGACCGCCAAAATGCGCTCCCACGTCTGCTGCGTTGCGTCCACCCCATGAAACGCCAATAGCGCAGCGTTATTCACCAGGATATCCAACCCGCCCCAAAGTGCGGCGCACTGCGCCAGAGCAGCGCTTACACTCGGCTCATCGGCGACATCCACGCCCACGCCCACGGCGTCATAACCTTGCCCGCGCAGCGCCTCGGCTTGGGCCTGTGCGCCTTGAACATTCCTATCCAGCAGCGCCGTGCGGCACCCCTCTTCCGACAATCGGCGTGCAATGGCCAACCCAATTCCCGTGGCCGCGCCGGTCACCACAGCGCGTTTTCCGTTTAACCCCTGCATATTGGCTCCTGCATCTCATCTTTTACGTCCAGCTAAAATCTTGTCTCTATTCACGCAAGAAAATAAGAAGCCGCCCCAGATCCTACGATCTGGGGCGGCTTTTGAACCGACCAAATGCGTCAGACGCGCGCTATTTTGCCAAATGTTCAATCACGCGGTCAAACGAAGCGCCGTTGATGAGGAAGTGCGCGCCGATGGAGACGAAGTAGCCCAGCGCAATCACCGGGGTCCACTTCAGGTGGCTGGCGAAGGTGTAGATGCCGCGCGCCTGACCCATCAACGCCACGCCCGCCGCCGAACCGATGGAGAGCATGGAGCCGCCCACGCCCGCAGTCAGAGTGACCAGCAGCCACTGCCCTTCGGACATATCCGGCATCATGGTCAACACCGCAAACATCACCGGAATGTTATCCACAATCGCCGACAGGAAGCCCACTGCGATGTTGGCCGGCGTGGCGCCCCAATCGTGATACATCGCCTGAGAGACGATATCCAGATAGCCGATAGTGCCCAGACCGCCCACGCACAGCACCACGCCGTAGAAGAACAGCAGGGTGTCCCACTCCGCCAAGCTCACCTTCTGGAAGATATCGAAGGTCTCGCCAGAGAGCTGATGGGTATGCGCCCCCGGGGTGCCGATGGCGCCGGCGTTGGCGCCATGTTCGCCGGTTTTGTCCCCTTGACGATGGCTCACCTGCAGGTAGAAGGCGAAGATTTTCAGATAACCCAGACCCAGCATCATGCCCATCACCGGCGGCATGTGCAGGTAGTTGTGCCCGGCTACGGCGGTGGCGATGGTAAGCAGGAACAGCACCACAATGACGATGCCGCCGCGCAGAATCTTCACCTCTTCGTTGGTGGCGGCCGGTTTCTCTTTGGGCACTTTGAGCGACATGATGTAAGCGGGCACGCCCCAGTTCAACAGGGACGGAATGAACAGGGCGAAGAAGTCGGCAAACGGGATCACCCCTTTTTGCCACACCATCAGGGTGGTGATGTCGCCAAATGGGCTGAATGCGCCGCCTGCATTGGCCGCCACCACGATATTGATGCACGACAGCGACACGAAAATCGGCTTGTCGCGCCCCACCGCCAGCACCACGGCGCACATGATCAACGCGGTGGTGAGGTTATCGGCAATGGGAGAGATCACAAACGCCAGCGCGCCGGTGAGCCAGAACAGTTGGCGGTAGCTGAACCCCGAGCGCACCAGCCAGGCGCGCAACGCATCAAACACCTGACGGTCGGTCATGGAGTTGATGTAGGTCATCGCCACCAACAGGAACAGGAACAGCTCGGCGTACTCAAGCAGATTGTGGCGCACCGCCTGCTGCGCCACGTGGGAGATCCCCTCGCTGGCGTAGGACATGAAGATCACGCCCCAGATCAAACCCGCCGCCACCAGAACCGGCTTGGATTTGCTCAGGTGGATCTGCTCTTCAACCATCACCAATACATAGGCGAAAATAAACACCAGGAGCGCATAGAAGCCCGCGTTGGTGCCCACCAACATCAAGCGTTCACCCTCCGCTGCGGCGCCGCCAGAGGCCAACGCAGCGCTGGGATCAATGAGAACCGCCATCGCGGCAACCAGGAGCAACAGGATAGATCGCAACATGCTTTTTCCTTCGCTGGAATCGTCGTGCGGTGAAATACGAGCATCCAAGAGTGCATGCTAAGGGGATTCTTTATCAATCAATTTTTCACCTGCCGAGCGGGATTTTCGCAAAAATAAAAACTGCAATACGCCTCTTCTGCTCAAGCACGCTTTCCAGCATCATCTCTGAGCCAGCCGAAGCCTGCAAACATTGCGCCCACCGGATGCAGAATAAAATCTTGTTTTTTTTCTACTTACACCAATCTCTCCACCACGTCGCCGCGCAACTATTCGGTTTAAGAAACAGCAAAACAACAATAACAAACAGCCCATAAGAGCCTCTTTCGGTAACCCGCCGCAGAGGGTGAAAAGTCATTTTTTTTTCGTGATGCGCGTCTCAAGACGGTCTGCTTTGGGTGAAATTGGCGCAGAAATACTGCAAAAAAGAGCCCCTTTTTGCAGAATGCATTGCACAATTCACGCGCATGGAGATCCCAGCGGGCGGGGAAAAGCGTATCAAGAGCCTAGTATCGGCAATAACAAGACAATCGAAGCAGGAGAGGTCAAACCTCTGCAACACGCCCCCCGAGGTCCGCCATCACTTTTGCAGCGCACGTCTGGCCCTGCGCAGTCGGGAAGTTCCGTTCGGCCCACGCCATGCGTTCCAGGCCAACCCCCTCTCCGGTGACTTGCCTGAGAGCCACAAGCATCTGTTGGGCCGCTACAGGGCTCAGGCCTGCGTGGAGCAGAAACGCATAGGTGATCATGCCGGTGCGATGAATGCCCGCTGAACAATGGATATAGAGACGCCCGCCATCCCGCACAGCCAGACACATGGCGTCAAACAGCGCAATCAGGTCTTCGTTGCGCTCTGGTTCCGGCGCCTGAGCATTGGGCAGCGGCAGGTGGAGCCACCGAAGCCCCGCCTTGCGCACAGCGGCGCCAATCTGATCAGCCCCCTCATGGGCGCAGAGCAGGGTCACCACATGGGTGCAGCCCTGCTGGTGAAACGACGCCATAGTTTTGAGTTTGGGTCTGCCGCCAACGGCCAGCGCGCCATTGGCCAATGCCCGCCATCCCAGTTCAACGGTTTTTCTCTGTTTCATCGTCCCCGGCCTCGCGTGAAGCCGCCAACTCCAGACCGGACCACGCCAATCCTATTCGAAGCGCACTCTGCAAATGAGTGCGCGTGGAAGCGCGCCCTGAGCGTTCACAAAGGGTGGGACAGGTGACGCGCCCAACGACTGCAGGCTGGCTGTCATGGGAGAGGAAAGTGGTGGAGGTGGACGGGATCGAACCGACGACCCCCGGCTTGCAAAGCCGGTGCTCTCCCAGCTGAGCTACACCCCCAGGATAGGACATCTGGCAATTCAGATTGTATTCAGGAACAACGATTTGGCGGGGAAGGAGTGGTGGGCCTAAGTGGATTTGAACCACTGACCTCACGCTTATCAGGCGTGCGCTCTAACCAACTGAGCTATAGGCCCGCGCCAAAAGAGGATCCACTTTTTACCCCACTGACCTTTTTGCGTCAACAGGTTTTTTTCATTTTTTCTTATTTCCTCAAAATGCTCCCAGCTCTGGGAGAATACAGAGCCATGCTGAAATGCCGCCTAACCGCCGTCGTTTTCGACACGAGGGTCAGACGTTTCGGCGTTTTGGCGCACAAACCGCAACAAAAGCGATTTCCCGAGCTTGACACCTCCCCAGCAGTGGTGTTAAATGCGTGTTCGTTTCGCAACGGAGAGATGGCCGAGCGGCTGAAGGCGGCACCCTGCTAAGGTGTTATACTCTAACGGGTATCGAGGGTTCGAATCCCTCTCTCTCCGCCACTTTTTTCCCAGTTTCACCGACGCACAAAGCCGCCCGATTTCCTCCCCCCGCTTTTGAGAGATTCGGCATGTTGCGATTTTTTGGCGCCATTCTCTTCCTCCTGTTGTGTGCGGCAGGCTTGGCGTACTCCACGCTCTACATGCCCAATCCTGAGCAATCCCCACGCTATTTGATCATTGAAGCATCCAAGGCCGAACGTCTGCCTCTGGCGCCCCATGTGCGCGAACGCCATGCGCGCCCCACCGATGAGATGCGCGACGGCAGCCAGGGGCGTCATTTACGCTTCCGCGTGCTGGATAAACGCACCCTGCGCGTACATGCGCTCACCGTGCGCGTCGGCGAATCCGTCACTGGCCCCTGGGGCGGCGAAATCAAACCCACCGCTTTCGTCTCCGACCTGCAAATTCGCTCAGGCGATGCCGTGCATGGCCCTGACGGCCTGGTCAACCCCGCCGTATGGCTGGAATTGACCGACGCCGAGCGCAAACCACTGCACGAAGGCTGGCTGTTCGCTCGCGACAACGCCCAGACCGCCTGGGACAACCATCGCTTCGATTTGACCTTCCTCGGCTTGGAACTGCCGCCGCCAGTGGAGGCGGACAAAGACGCTGCCGAGAGCTAAACCGCGCATGCCCGCGCAACACGCCCCTTTTCTGGACACCGATTCGGCCTGGGCCCTGCTCAGCGTCATCCAAGGACACAGCCGCGGCGCAGCAGGCGAGATTCCTGTGGGCGCCCTGATTTCCGATGCGGCGGGACGCTGGATCAGCAGTGGCGGCAATCGCGCCATTAGCGCCCACGATCCTGTGGCCCATGCGGAGATCATCGCTTTGCGCATCGCCGGACGCCGCCTGCGCAACTACCGTCTCAACGATTGCCATCTCTGGGTCAGCCTGAGCCCCTGCCCCATCTGCGCCGCTGCCTGCGCCGAAGCGCGCATCGCCTCCATTCACAGCGCCGCCCCCCGCCTGCAAGCGCACGCGCCCCAGAGCGCGCAACAGACGCAAAGCGCCGATGACAACCCGGTGAACGCGCTATCGGCGCGCTGGTTGCGTTTTTTCTTTGCGCCCCGGCGATGAACATGCTTTAATTCCCCGCTCTTCGCCGAGTATGTTGGCGACGATTTGGAGAGATGACCGAGTGGTTGAAGGTGCACGCCTGGAAAGCGTGTGTGTCCTAACCGGGCACCGA
The DNA here is from genome assembly GCF_002109495.1 of Magnetofaba australis IT-1. Lineage (NCBI taxonomy): Bacteria > Pseudomonadati > Pseudomonadota > Magnetococcia > Magnetococcales > Magnetococcaceae > Magnetofaba > Magnetofaba australis. Next base: position 123,519 of record NZ_LVJN01000018.1, on the reverse strand, counting down.
GGGTTCGAATCCCTCTCTCTCCGCCATCTTACAAATGACAAAAGCCCCGCGCACCACATGGTGCGCGGGGTCTTTTTTTTTTCGCTCCGCCCCTGCCGCCGGACGCAATCACGTCGTTTCACAGCGCACCGCCCCCATGGGATCCTCGCAGACAAGTCGATCCAGCGCTTGCGAAATATTTCCAGCGCCCCTTTATTCCAACCAAGCTTTCAGGGATCATGCTTACATCCATAGAAAGATGAGGCCCGGAGAGGGTCCGCCACCGCGTCGGGAGCGCCGTTCATGAAGGTCGAAAAAATCTGGTTTCAGGAGAAGCGCCTGGTTCCGCAACTGCAGCCCAATGTGGATGAGAGCGTCAAGAAACGCCTGCGACTGCTGCGCAAGGCGATGCTCACCGCGCTGACCCGACAACGCTTCGTCACCTTCTCCAAACAGCGTTTGTTCTACTACGATAACCAGCTCAACTGCCTGTGGCTGGTGTATCAGTTCCATGGCCGCCCCGACGAGATGTTCCGCTACGTCTCCAAACTGCGCGTCTACGCCTTCAATCACTGGGAGGTGCCGGATATCGATCAGTTGCGCTCCATCGCTCGCGAACCGCTGTTTCTGGAGCGTATCAATCTGAAGAAGGACGCCACCGTCCTCTCCAGCACCCCCTCCACCGACGGCTTGGGCTATCAGACCGTCACCCTGGGCCACATCGGCCAGAGCGGCGCCTCCCAGGAGATGCAGACCATCATCCCGGTGCACCGCGTCAGCCAACGCGACATCTTCGGCTTCATCGTCGCCAACTCGCTGATTCCCGACGGCATTGAAGGGGTGGAGGACAAGCTGCAGGACCTCTACGACCTCACCGTGGAGATGTCGGCCAAGAGCGACCCCAACGCCGCCCCCTCCATCAATGCGCTGCAACACGCCCTGCTGGAGTCGGACTTTGTGCGCGCGCGCCTGCCGGTGGTGGAGAGCGCCGCGTTGACCGATATGGGCAAAGGGTTGTGGGAGCTGTATCACACCAAGGCCCCCAGCGGCGCCGGTTGGCGCCAGGTGGAGCTGCCGGAGGCGTGGGAGGCGCGCAACCCCGAACAGGACGTGCGCGATGGCGTGGTGGCCATCGACTTCGGCACCAGCTCCACCGTGGTGGCGTGCCGCGAGCACGGCAAGACCAGTCTGCTGCGCGTGGGCATGACCGACTTCTTCCAGAAGCCCACGCCGCAGGACTATCAAAACCCCACGGTGTTGCAGTTCATTAATCTGCCCGGCCTGTTGTCGGCTTGGAACAGCGAAGCCTATCAACCCCTCACCCGCTGGGACGATTTCCACTTCTCCCACCAGGCCCTGGAGGAGCTGCGCGCCAACGCCGCCGACCAACAGGTGGTGGGCAGCGTATTGACCGCCATTAAACAGTGGCCTCTGCGCGCCGAAGATCCCAGCGCGCCGCTGCGCATCACCGACCAGACCAGCGGCTATGACCTGACCATTCACCCCGGCATCGCCCCCATGCCCGCGCCGCAGCAGGCGATCACGGTGAGCGAGGATGATCCGTTCGACCCCATTGAGCTCTATGCCTATTACTTGGGGCTGTTCATCAACCATCGCGCCAATGGTCTGTTCCTCGAATACTACATGACCTTTCCCATCACCTATCCGCGCGAGGCCAAGCACCGCATCTTGAGCGCATTTGCCCGCGGTCTGCAACGCAGCCTGCCGCTGTCCCTCATCGGCTCGCCCAGCATGCACCGCTTCTCCGTGCGCGAAGAGGCCTCCGAGCCCGCCGCCTACGCCGCCTGCGCCCTCACCGAACTGCATGTGGAGCCCACCGACAAAGGCGCCGCCTACGCAGTGTTCGATTTCGGCGGCGGCACCACCGACTTCGATTTCGGCATCTACCGCCTGCCCAACGCCGAGCAGGAGGAGCAGGGCTACGAGCACGTCATCAAGCACTTCGGCGCCAGCGGCGACGTCTATCTGGGCGGCGAGAACCTGGTGGCGCATCTGGCCTACCAGACCTTTTTGCAGAATCTGGAAGGCTGCCGCGAACACAAAATCCCCTTCACCTGCCCCATGGAAGCGGAGATGTTCCCCGGCCATGAGCTGTTTGTGGAGAGCTCCCACGTGGCGCAGACCAACACCGCTCTGGTGATGGGCGCGGTGCGTAAATTCTGGGAGGACTTCCAGTGGGATCTCACCGATGAGGCCCTGGCGCAAAAGGTCTCCACCACCGACGGCAAACAGCGCAACCGTCGCCGCACCGACCTGATCGGCGACGCCATCTCCCAAGCCATCGTCAGCGTTGATTTCGATATCGACCCCAAGACCCAGAGCCTGTTTGCCGAAAATCAATACGCTGAATTCGACCTGGAGCTGCTGGATCGCGACAAACAGAAGGTGGCGGTGCACTTCAAGGTGGACCGCAACCAGCTCAACCTCTACCTGACCCAGCGCGTGGGCAAGGGCATTCTGCGCTTCTTCATCGCCCTGAAAGAGGCGTTTGAGGCGCGCGACCACCACCCCGAAGAGGTGCACATCCTACAAGCGGGCAACTCCTGCCGTTCGCTGCTGGTGCAGGCGCTGTTCACCACCTTCCTGCAGAGCAAGATGATGCGCTGGGAGCCGCCGCCCAGTGGCGGGCCGCGCAATCCGGTGCTCGAAGAGATCCAGAAGGCCGCGCCGTTCCTGCGCTTTATCGTGCACCGACCGCCCATGGGCGACCCCAACAACCCCTATAAGCCCACCGCCAAGACCGGGGTGGCCATCGGCCTGCTCAAACTGATCCCCGGCGAGCCGCTGCTGGCGTTGGGACCCAATGACGAAACCGCACAGGGGGAAGCGCCCTTCCGCCTGTTTGTGGGCTCCTATAAGAAGTCCAAATTCACCCCGGCGCTGAAGCAGAACAGCCCCTACGCCGAGTGGCGTGAATTGGGCGCGCCCACCCGCGGCGTGTTCAATCTGGTCTACACCACCTCGCCCCAAGGCGGCATCGGTGGGTTGGAGCGCGGCTCCCAGGAGTTGATGGAGTACGCCCTGCGCTTTGACCCTGGCGTGGAGGGCAAGAAGGTTTTTGTGCGCGCACTCTCCCCCTATCAGGTGGAAACCTGTTTGGCGGAGGACTTGGCGCAGATTCTCAAACGTCCGGAAGAGATCACCTATCAACAGACCTTGAGTCTGCGCAGCATTTGATCGCACGCATGAGCCCGCGCGCGCCTGCAAACCCTATTGAAACTGGACGGAGCAGGGGCGCGGCGGCGCCATCGCGCTGCAGATTTCTGCGGGCCCGCCGTGCAACGCGCGGTCAAACGGTTGAATCCAAGCCTCATTTCAGCCACAATCGGGCGTCTACGTTACAACATGTTGCGCGCGCTTCATCGCGATCGCGCGCAACTTCTCCGCCCCTTGTGATCACGAACTCCCCTGAGTTGCATGCAGCGGATGTCGCCGCGACACCGCGCCCATAACGCGCCTAACGTGAGCCGACATCGCCGATCAACGCCAGAATTGAGCGAGCATCCCATGTCCGACACCTCCCCGGATTTCTTTCACACCGCCACCGCGATTCAACAAGATGGCGTCATCACGGCGGAAGAGGCGCAACAACTGCGCGCGGCGCTGGGCGATACCGCCCCCACCGAAGCCCACGCCAAGGCGCTCTACACCATCAACGACGCGGTGCGCTTTGCCAAGAATGCGCCAGGTTGGCAGTCGGTGTATGTGGAGTTGCTCAGCGAGTATCTGCTCAATCGCGCTGAACCGATGGGCGCGCTGAGCCCGGCCGACGCCGAAGAGGTCCTCACTGTCTGGCGCGCGGCGATCAATCTGGAGATCCCCGCCGACGCCAAGGCGGCGCCGGACGCCAATGAGTTCGCCCTCTTGCTGCACCTCTATCTGCAGTCCACCACCTCGCCGCAGGCGTTCCAGCAGACGATTCTACAGCAGATCAAAACCGAGGTGCTGGGGGATGGGCAGATCGATGAGATGGAGATCAATCTGATCGAGAAGGTTCTCGGCAAAGGGCGCACCGATAGGCGCATCGGCCCCATGGAGGCCAAGCTGATTCTGGAGATCAACGCCCAACAGGCGGACAAACCCGACAACGCCGCCTGGAGCAAGTTTTACGCGCAATCCGCCGGTAGCTTCATCGATCAAACCCGCGTGGTGAGCGATGAGATCAACTCCATGGACCTGGAGTGCGAACGCTTTGCCGACAAGCTCAAGGATCTGCTGGCAGACGACAGCGAAGCGGCCAAGCAGTTGGCGGGCATCACCGACCAGATTCACGCCGCCACCGAGCGCATGCGCCGCTGTCTGGCGCAAAGCCGGGAGATCATGCAGGTCTCCCACACCTATCTGGGGCAGACGCTGGAGGAGCTACGCCGGGTTAAGCTCGAGAGTCTCACCGACCCCCTCACCCGCATCGCCAACCGCCGCGCCTTCGCCGACTATCTGCAACGGGAACTGGACCGCACCGCCCGTTACCATCGCCCGCTCTCCATGGTGCTGTTCGATCTGGATCACTTCAAGAAGGTCAACGACACCTATGGCCACCCGGTGGGTGACCGCGTGTTGATGATGGTGGCCGATGCGGTGAGCCACACCATTCGCGATGAGGACTTCTTCGCCCGCTATGGCGGCGAGGAGTTCGCGGTGCTGCTGCCGGAGACGGCGCGGGACAACGCCATGGAGATGGCGGAGAAGGTGCGCGCCACGGTGGAGGCGCTGGAGATTCCCCTGAATGACGGCCAGACGCTGAAGATCACCACCAGCCTGGGGGTGGGTTGGCTCGCCCCCAACGCGCCGGTCCCCACGCCGGTGAACTTCACCGATAACGCCGACCAGGCGCTCTATGTAGCCAAGGAGTCGGGGCGCAATCGCGTCACCGCAGCAGACAAGCCCGCCGCCTGATGACTCGCATCACGCCGCGCAACCGGGCGCTCAGATGAGGAATTGATTGCCCACCCGTTCGCGGCCAATGGTGGTGCTGGGCCCATGGCCCGGATGGCACGCCACCGTATCGGGCAGCGTCATCAACTTCTCTTCAATGGAACGGATGAGCTGGGCGTGATTGCCCCCCGGCAGGTCCGTGCGCCCCACCGAGCCGGCGAACAGGGTGTCGCCGGTGGCCATCTCATCGCCCCAGCGCAGACACACCCCGCCCGGCGTATGGCCGGGGGTATGCAGCACGTCGATCTCAACGCGCGACAGCAGCAGGGTCTGCCCATCGGTCAACTCATGATGCACCACGGGCAGGTCGCCAAACGGCAAGCCCCAACGCGCCGCATGCTTGGCCGCCCCCGCCACCAGCGCATGATCCGCCGCATGCAGCCAGAATTCGCAGCCGAGCTTTTTCTGCAGCGCGCTGACCGCGCCGATATGGTCGAAGTGGCCATGGGTGTTGACGATATGCAGCGCGCGTAGCTTCATGCGCTCGAGCAGCGCCAGGATCAGCTCGGCGTCGCCGCCGGGGTCGATGATCACCGCCTCGCCGCTATCGGAATCGCCAAGAATGTGGCAGTTCACCTGTAGAGGACCGGTTTCCAGGGATTGATGCAGCAGCATGGTGCGGATTCCATTTTCAATATCGGGTCAAAAAGACAGCTTATCAGTGTGAAAGCTTTGGCGCGCGCTGTCCAGTCTCAATTGCGCGCGGGTTCCTGATCCCAGGGCAGCGCCTGCGCCGCACGCACATCCTTAATCCGAAACTGCAACCGCTCCTGGCCGCGCCAGTGGTCTACGGAGAGCGTCCCGGCCACGTCCCACGCCCCCTGATTGGAGAGCAGCGCATCGGCCACCGGGCCGGGCGCCACGCCAAATCCGATCGCCTCCACCCCGGCGCCGCCATCGGGCCGCACCAGTTGACACGCCACATGCCGCCCCTTGATCAAGCGACCATTCCAGGCGCTCACCCCGGGCAACACCAGCACCGGCTCCGGGTTGCCCATGCCAAACGGGGCGAACTGCTGCAATTGCGCCGCCAGACCGAGCTGCGCCAACTCCACCGGCAGCGGCGCATCCACCGCTAGACGCGGCGTGAACGCCGCCTCCGGCAACTCCGCCAAGGCGGTGAAAAAGGTCTCGGTAAACGCAGCGATGTTCTCTGCTTGAATGGTGACGCCGCACGCCGCCTTATGCCCGCCATAGTGATCCAGATACTCGGCGCAGCGGTCCACCGCCGCCAGCAGATCGACCCCGGGAACCGTACGCCCGGAGCCTTTGCCGACGCCGTCGTCATCGATAGAGATCACCAGCGCCGGACGATGAAAACGATCCACCAACCGCGAGGCCACAATCCCCACCACACCAGGGTGCCAACCAGGACTGCTCACCACGATGCCGCGCGCACGCTCCAACTGGCCGGAGCCCTCCACTTGGGCCACCGCTTGGGCGACCATCTCCTTTTCAATAGATTGTCGCGCCTGATTGGAGGCGTCCAGCTCGGCGGCGATGCGACGCGCTTCCGCCAGATCTTCTGTACTCAGCAACTGATGCCCCAACTCGCCGCGTCCCAACCGCCCCCCAGCGTTGATGCGTGGGCCAATCTGAAACCCCACCTGGGAGCAGCGCACGCCGCGATGGTCAACCTTCAGCTCCGCCGCCTCCATCAGCGCGGCGATGCCTGCATTCTCTTTTTGCGCAGTCACGCGCAATCCGGCGGAGACCAGCGCCCGATTGATGCCGGTGATAGCGGCCACATCGGCCACCGTGCCCACCGCCACCAGATCCAGTAACGGCTTGAGCGGCGGCTCCGGGCGCGTCTGGGTAAACCAGCCCCGTTCACGCAGGGCGCGGTTGAGCCCCATGGCCAGATAGAACGCCACCCCCACCCCCGCCAACTGTTTGTGCGGAAAGGTCTCATCCAAGCGGTTGGGGTTGATCACCGCCAATGCTGCGGGCAACGCCTCACGCGCCTGATGGTGGTCGGTGACGATCACCCCCAGTCCCGCATCCTGCGCCGCCTCCAACGCCTCGAATGCGGTGATGCCGCAATCCACGGTAATCACCAGACGCAGCCCCTCCTCCGCCAGCTTGCGCATAGCGTCGGGGTTGGGGCCATAGCCTTCGCTCAAGCGGTCGGGGATATACACCCGAACCGCCAGCCCCAAGGCGCGAAAATAGCGCGTCAGCAGCGCTGAGGAGGTGGCGCCATCCACATCATAGTCGCCAAACACGCCGATACGCTCACCCGCCTCCACCGCCTCTACCAAGCGCGCAATGGCTGCGTCCATATCGCGCAGACTCAGCGGATCCGGCAACTCCTTCAAACGCGGCTGTAAAAACGCCCGCGCCGCCCCGGGAGAGTCCAACTCCCGCGCAGCCAACAGCGGCGCAATGATCTCCGGCAACCCCAGATGACGCGCAGTCTGCGCATGCTCTGCGCGCGCCAACGCTCGCGGGGTCCATAAACATCCCGTCAGGGAGAGAACATCCTGTGGCATATCTCGTTGCGCTCCAATCCTCAAAACTGCAAAAGCGCTCCAGCCTGATCCTGCAAAAGCGTTGCCTGGGCCCAGATTTGGGCTGATTTCGGCATTACAATTGCGTCCGTGTTCAAAAGGAGCGACATTCTGTCATTTGCATTACATTTACATTTCCCAATCCATTCTCATTGCTCACACCGCCCATTTTGATAGCCTGATAAACGCCTTTGTAAAGGCTCTGCGCAAAAACAGGAAGCGCTTGATCTCACTGATCACAACCCATACCGCGCCATGCCAATTTTTATGCAAAAAAGCCGTTTATTTCTATCAATCCATCCTTGCAATTCCCGTCACAGCATGGTCAAATGCCCACCAATGGGGCAAGGAGTGTTGGGGGACCTATTCGTTAATTATATTGTGACGTCGCCCAAAGACACTAAATCACTATCTCGTATCGCTTGTAAGGAGCCAAACAGATGAGCAAACATGTTAACGCCATCCGAAGCCGCTTTGAAAAGGGCTTCACCCTGATGGAAATGGCCATCGTGCTGGTCGTCATCGGCCTGATCCTCGGCGCCGTCTCCATCGGTAAAGACCTGCAACGTAACTCCGAATACCGCAAAATCACCAACAAGTTCATCGGCCAGTGGGCGCAAGCCTACGGTCAGTACTACGAGCGCACCGGTGTTGTGGTTGGTGACAACGTGGACAGCCCCAGCGGTAAAACCTCCGCCTCCCAGTCCGCCATGGTCTCCAGCTTCGAGAACCTGGGCATCAAAGTGCCTCGCGGTCAGTCCGGCACCCATGAGTACCAGTACCTGTACTTCAACTCGCAGGGCGAGCCGGTCACTCTGGAAGTCATCTTCGAGCACCAAGCCACCTCCTCCAACACCGCTGGCGGCACCTTGGTGGGCAACCTGATGCGTATCCAGGGCGTTGCTCCCGCTCTGTACTCCGCTCTGGACTCCTCCATCGACGGTCTGGTCCAGTATGCTGACGGCGTGTTCCGTTGCGAACTCAACCTGAACGCTGGCTCCACCGGCAACAACCAAACCGCCACCGACACCGGGCAAGGCGATGAAGCCGACGACGTGTCCACCACCACCTGCTGGTGGAAAATGCAGCAGTAATCTGACTGACCTGATCAGTTAGACGCAACACAAGAAGGGCCCCAGAATTTTCTGGGGCCCTTCTCTTTTGTTCAGCCTCAATCACACACTCTGACGCCTCCACACACCGCTGCGCGCATCTCCGTCGCGCCAACGCCTCGCCACTTAACTCTCTCTCCCAAAACCACGACTGACAGAGACGCGCAGAGGACGCCAAAGACCGCGTCTGCAAGAGAGATTTTTGCGCCGATGCGCTCTTTCTCAGTTCACTCAAGCAGTGACGTCGCGCTTGCCATACGTTGAATTCTGACAAAAAAAATCCCGCTCCAGTTTGCTGGAGCGTGATCAGAAATCGCTGTTGGCAGGTTCGTTGAACGCAGCCTAGCCAACCGGGTTAATGCATCACCTCACGCGAGGAGTCGACACCATGCTCCAGGGAGCCTTCTGCGCTGACCACCGGGGCATAGGCGTTACGCTGATGATAGGCGCGGAATTTCTCCGCCTCTTGCGCGCCCATATACTTAATCAACGTTTTCGGCTCGGTCTCCAACAGATCGACAAAGATCAAGCCGTCCAGAACATTGCTGAAAGCCGGGTCGATGTTGAACCCGGCCAGTTTGCCGCCCAGTTTCAGATATTGACGCAACAACACGGGAATCCCTTTGCCATCCTGCTCAATGGCGGTGACCACGCCGGACAGATCATCCAGATCACCCAACACACTGATGGCGGCGGGATCCACAATCCCTTTCACCCCTTTCAAGCGAAACGGCTTACGCGCCTTGATTAAACTGCGCGGCTGACCCAGGGTGCTGTTCCACTGCAGATAGTTAACGATCAACTCCCGCGACATGGGTGCGTACTCTGTGGTGATGCTCACCGGGCCAAACAGATAGCGATACTGCGGGTGTGCGGCCACATAGCGGCCGATCCCCTTCCACAACAGCATTAGCGGCGCATAGCTGCGTTGATACTCCGGACGCACGAAAGAGCGCCCCATCTCCAACGCAGGCCCCAAGGATTTCAGGAACCGTTTTTTGAATTTGAACAGCGTGCTGGTGTAGAGACGGCGCTTGCCGCCGCGCACGGCAATCAGTTCATCCAGCCGCCCCATGCGATAGGCCCCGACCACCTCACGCTTGTCGTCATTCCACACAAACAGATGCACGTAGTCGGCGTCAAAGCGGTCCAGATCAATGGAGAGTCCCGTGCCTTCCCCGACCTGGCGGAAGGTGACCTCGCGCAAGCGACCAATCTCTTGCAACAGCATCGGAATCTGTGCGGCATCAGCAAAGACCACACGCTGCGCGCCATTGCGAATCAGAGTGTTCTCTTCTGGCAGAGCGTTCACCTCATGCAGCAGAATCTCCGGATCCACCGCGGCGATGATGGGCTCGTGGGCCACATTCGCCTTACGCCCTTTTTTCAGCGCGCCCAGGTATTTTGGCTCCGCCACCCCGCGCTCATCGGCATCCAGCAAATAGGTGCGCAAACGCAGATAGCGGGTCGCCTCATCGTCATTGGCGTAGCGCGCCAAGCGCGTCGCCGGGATGGGCGCGCCAATGCGCAACGGAATCTCTTTATCGCCTTTATTGAGCATTTCGCGCGGCAGCAGCGCAGTGCGCAAACGGGGGTGAACCAACCCAGCCAACTGGAACAGTGGACCATTGGCGCCTTGGATCAAAATCGGCAGCACAGCAGCCCCGGTTTTGCGCGCCAAGCGCGCGGCGCCCACATCCCATTGCGGGTCGGAAACGCGCAGCGGTTTGAGCTGTAGATGGGAGACCTCCCCAGCCGGGAAGATCACCAGCATACCGCCCCCCTTAAGCCAACGCAGCGCCTCTTTGACCCCCTTTGTATTCTGTTTGACCGCCTCTTTGCCGCCAAATGGATTCACGGAGATCAGATAGTCCTGAAATTCAGGCAGGGCATTGAGAAACGAGTTGGCGAGAAACTTCACATCGGGACGCACGGCGCGCAGCAATACGGTCAGCAACAGCCCCTCAATGCCCCCGTAAGGGTGGTTGGCCACCACCACCACCGCGCCTTCACGCGGGATGCGCGCCAACTCCCCCTCACGTGTTTTGACCGATTTGGTCAACGCCTTGAGCGCCTTTTCCAGAAACTCTTCCGGCTGCGCGCTCTTGAGCAACTCGTGCCGTTTACGCTCGAACTTATTGATGGCCAGAATCGGCCCCAATGTTTTGGCCAGCCCCTTTGCCAGGGGTTTGGCCATCTTCTTACTCAATAGAGTATCCAGCGCGGTCAAGTCGCTCCCTTGCCCACTCTCCTCGTGCATTGTTCTTCTCCTGGTTATCTTTATGGCTGACAAAGGAGACGCAGCGCTGGAGGATTCTTACGATCCTCACGGCGCGCAATCCCAGCAGCATGTTGATAGCCCAGAGAGATGAATATGTGGTTGCGGGTTTTCGCATGATTTATGACAAGGTGGCAAACATCCTGTCTTGGTCCGCTCGCCGACCGACATCGACAGCATAAATATTCGCATATCCCAATCGCCAAATCTCTTCGTATTTGAGTTCGAATAAGTGTGACCACAGCTCCTTCAATGGCGATCCACTCTACGAACAAATGGGCGGATGATCATCCCATCATTGCTTCTTTTGCGCTCATCATGGCATTTCTTCGATCCCTATCAGAAAAGTGTCCTCTGTGCGAAAAAAGCACAGCACAGACAGAAACCCGACATCTTTATACTCTAACACCAGCTTTACTGAATAACATTTTAATACATACTTTCAATTGCTTGAGTGATTTATATCGCGCATTTTCGCGGCTTTGACGTTTTTTTTCATTTGCACGCAACAAGCGCTAAATATGTTCAACAGGCCACTGCCAGAGCGGCAATCCACGCACAGCGCAAGAATTTATTGCACATTTCTCCCAATATCATGTATATTTCTGTGCGAACCCGATTCTTGCGCACCACGCCGTATGAAGGTTTCGCCAGCAACCGGGACAAAACATAATAATATATTTCTGCGCGCATACTGCGCAGTAAATTCGACCACAGCACACACTCAAGACCGATCTTTATGAGTCTGGAAATCAAAGATATTTCGCAACTGCCAGAGCAGTATGCGAACCCGCTTCGCCAGTTCGCCGAGCGCCTCCGCGAGGCCATTGGCAACGAGAGCGTGCGCGGATTTGCACGCGAGTGCGGACTTTCTGAGGGCGTTCTGCGCAACTATCTTCGTGGCAGCACCTACCCCACTTTGGACCGCCTCGCCGCCATCGCCGCCGCCGCCAACGTGGATCTCTCCTGGCTCGCCACCGGAATTGGCGACTCCAGCCCACAAGCGGTCATCAGCGCGCCAGGCGGCGGCCTGCCGGACTATCCGGAGATCAATGCGGTGATGACGTTCCAAGCTTTGGCGGAACTGGAGAGCTATCTGGTGGAGAACGGCCTGGAGTTGGCGGCGGAGAAGAAGGCCGACACCCTGCGTCTGATGCTGGAGATGAACGTGGATCGCACCCGCGGCCAGGAGAACAAAGAGCCCAACGCCCCCGCCCTGGACCCGGCCATTATCAAACGGGTGCTCAAGCTGGTGTCGTAACCCTTCGCCGTATCACGCCCCTCTCTTCAGAGATTATCCAGCGCGCGAATGAGTGCGAGGAAATCGGCGGGCGGCGGCGTTTCAAAACGCAGCGCCTCCCTGCTTATGGGGTGGGTGAAACCCAGAACAGCGGCGTGCAGCGCTTGATGCGCAAACGCCTCAAGCGCCTCACGACTTGCATCGGGCCACGCTTTGGGCGCATGAAACGGACGCCCATAGAGCGAGTCGCCCAGCAGCGGATGGCCAATATGCGCCATGTGCACGCGAATCTGATGGGTGCGCCCGCTCTCCAGCTTGCACTGAATCAAACTCAGCCGCTCCCATGCTTTCAGGGTTTTATAGCGCGTGGCGGCGAACTTCCCCCCCGCCACCACCGCCATTTTCTTGCGCTGTACCGGGTGCCGTCCGATGGGCGCCTCCACCCGACCGCGCGCCGGTTGCGGCGCCCCCTGCACAATCGCCACATAAAAGCGCGTGAGCGTGCGCTGCTCGAACTGCTTGGCCAACCCCACATGGGCGGCGTCGTGCTTGGCCGCCACCATCACGCCGCTGGTCTCTTTATCCAAGCGGTGGACGATGCCCGGACGCACCGTACCGCCTATTCCCGATAGCCCACCATAGGGGTTATCCGGCGCGCCGCAGTGATGCAATAGCGCATTGACCAACGTTCCCTGGTTGATCCCCGCACCCGGATGCGTCACCATGCCGACGGGTTTGTTGATGACGATCAAATCATCATCTTCATACAGCACATCCAGAGGGATCGCTTCGGGCTCGAAGCGGCAGGGTTCCGGCGGCGGCAGTTCGACGCGCGCGTGCTGTCCGGCTTGGACTTTATGCGAGGCGGAAGTGATGGTCTGACCATTCAGAGCCACCCGCCCTTGTGTGATCAAGCGCTGTAAAGCGGCGCGACTGAGCTCCAGCGGCAACAGCAGCAGCGCCTTGTCCAGGCGCAGCCCTTGCGCCGCTGGCGGCAACGGCGCGGACACAACACGCACATCAGACGACTCCGCCGACTGCGCGTCGTCTTCATCGGCCTCCCACGGCGGGAGATCATCGGCGTCTGAGGAGCCGCTCATATGGATCTGAAGTTCATCAAGGGGTTTGTCATCATCGGCGGCATGGCGTTGATCATCGGCTCCACCCTGTTGATTATCAAAATGACCAACAAGGCGCGCTCCTCGGCTCCGCCCACCCAAAGCGCCGCGCCGCTGCCCACCGCTGATGTGGCGGTCTCCCTGCCGCATCAAGCCGAAGTGACGCAGATCGCCAGCCATGCGGGCGGCATCGACCTACTGGTGCGCCTGCCAGACGGCGAACGCTATGTGCAGCGGCTCAACGCCGCCGGACAGCCAGTGGGACGCCTGCGCTTCGTCTCCCAGCCCTGAAACGGAGCGCCCCAACTCGCACGGCGCAGATTACTCCGCCTGCGCTTTAACCGCGTAGCCCAGGTAGTTCACCGAGGTGTCCGCACACAGCTCCCAGTCATCACGCAGCATGGCGTAGCGCATGCCGCACACATCGCGCACCGGCGTGCGCAGCGCGCGCAGCGACTCCGACAGCTCCGATGGCTTGATGAATTTATCAAACTCATGGGTGCCCCGCGGCAGCCAGCGCAGAATGTTCTCCGCGCCGAAGATGGCCAACGCCCACGCCTTGGGGGTGCGGTTCAAGGTGGCGAAGAAGAGCGTTCCGCCCGGTTTCAGCAGGGTCACGCAGGCGCTGAGGAAATCGGTGACGTCAGGCACATGCTCGAGCACCTCCATCGCCATCACCACGTCATAGCTCTCCGGCGCATGCACCGCCAGATCCTGCGCCGACTGCACCCGGTAATCCACGCTCGAGCCGCTGTCGGCCTGATGCGCCCGCGCCACGCCGATGATCTTCTCCGAACGATCCAATCCCGTCACCTCGGCGCCCGCATCATGCAGCTCCTCTGACAGGATTCCGCCGCCGCAGCCGATATCGACAATTTTCAAACCCTCCAGAGAGGCGTACTCATCGCCGCGCAGCACCCGGCGCGCATACCCGGCGCGCAACGGATTGATCTGATGCAGCAGCTTGAACTTGCCGCTGGGATCCCACCATTCATGGGCCATGGACTCGAATTTGGCGATCTCTTGCTGGTCCACGTCGGACATGGGCGCCCCTCACTTCATGCATTCGATTGGTAAACGAAACGATCCCCGGCACGGCTCTTGCTCATTTCCAGGCAAAGCGCGAGCACATCATCGAATTTTTGACGATGCGCCCCCGCAATGACCCGGCTCACTATAGCGCCGATGGTCAGTGGAGAACACGGTTCATATCACAGAATCCAGCGATCCGAGCAGCCATGGACTTCGACCAACTGGACAATTTTGACCCTCAGGGCCACATGCAACCGATCAGCCGCCGCCTGCTATTGGGCGCCATGGCGATGACCGCCAGCGGATTGATCGTGCCAGCGCGCATGGCTGAGGCCAAACCGCGACCCAACCGCATCACCGATATTCGCATGTGGACCGCGCCAGACCATTCACGCATTGTGTTCGACCTGGAAAAACCGGTCAAACACACGCTGTTCCGGCTGAAAAATCCGGATCGCGTGGTGCTGGATATCCGCAACGCCAAACTGGCCCACGGCAACTCCGTGCTGCGCATCAGCGATCCGGTGGTCAAAGCGTTCCGCACCGGCATCCCCAAAGCCGGGGTGACGCGGGCGGTGTTCGAACTCAATCAAAGCGTGCGCCCGCGCTCGTTTGTGCTGCCCGCCTCGGGCAACAAGGGGCCGCGCCTGGTGGTGGATCTGTTCCGCAAGGAGTCGTTGGACGTCGCCGTGGCGCGGCAGACGCCGGAGCGTCCCATTGGGAGCAAGAAACCCAACCGCGGCAAGAGCGTGGTGGTGATCGATCCCGGCCATGGCGGCGAAGATCCCGGCGCCGTGGGCAAACAGGGCACCAGAGAGAAGGATGTCGCCCTCTCGGTCTCCCGTCGCTTGGCGGACCTGATCAATGGTCAAAAGGGGATGGAAGCGCACCTGACCCGCACCGGCGACTACTACGTGTCGCTGAAGAATCGGGTCTCCATCGCCCGCTCCCATGACGCCGACCTATTCATCAGCCTGCACGCCGACGCCTTCCGTCTGCGCAGCGCCCGCGGCATGTCGGTCTACGCCCTCTCCGAGAAGGGCAAACCCTCGCCGGACCGCGCCATTCGCTACCTGGAAGAGCGCGAGAACGACGCCGACCTCATCGGCGGCGTCAGCCTCGACAAGGTGGTGGACCGCGAAGTGGCGGGCATTCTCATGGATCTGAGCCAGCGCGACAGCATCAATCGCGGCCTCTCCCTGGGGCAGAATCTGCTCAGCTCGCTCAAACAGGTGCCCGGCGGCAAGCTGCACTACAAGAACGTCAAACAGGCGGGCTTTGCGGTGCTCAAAGCGCCAGACATCCCCTCGGTGCTGGTGGAGATGGCGTTCCTCTCCAACCCGCGTGAGGAGTGGATGCTGCGCAAACGCTCCTATCAGCACGCCATCGCGTCACAACTGTTTAAAGGCGCCAACCGCTTTGTCGAGTCTTCCCGCTACTTGGCGTAATCGCCATCTCAATACAGAAAAACGCCCGTTCGGCCCCAGCCGAGCGGGCGTTTTCTTTTTCATACCGCATATGACGCAGCCATCAGAGCGTTACTCTTCCAACGCGCACTGAATGCTCTTGTCATCGAACCACGCCAACTCCTGACGCATGCGCGCCACTTCGCCAATGACGATGATGGCGGGCGGACGCAGATCGCACTGGGCGATCTGCTTGGGCGCGTTCTCCAGGGTGGTGAGCAGAGTCTGCTGATTGGCGCGAGTGGCCCAGCGGATCACCGCCACCGGGGTCTCCGGCGAGCGCCCGCCCGCGATCAAACGTTGCGAAATGACGCCGAAATTCTTGATCGCCATATACAGCACGATCACCGGGAACGCGCCGCCCACCGCCTCCCAATCCACCGTAGAGGGGATGGAGTTGCCCTGGGTGCGATGGGGATCCTCATGGCCGGTGAGAAACGCCACATTGGCGTTGACGCCGCGATGGGTGATGGGAATGCCCGCATAGGCCGGCCCCGCCACCCCGGCGGTAATGCCCGGGGCCACGCGGAACGGCACCCCTTCGCTCACCAGCCGTAGCGCCTCTTCACCACCGCGGCCAAACACAAACGGATCGCCACCCTTCAGGCGCACCACCCGTTTGCCCTCTTTGGCCAAGCGCACCAACAGATCGTTGATCTCATCCTGCGGGGTGGAGGGTTTGCCGCCGCGCTTGCCGACAAAATGGCGCTCACACGAGGCGGGCGCCATCTCCAAAATCTCGTCGGAGACCAGGGCGTCATACACCAGCGCATCCGCCGCCAGGATGGCGCGCAGCGCGCCAACCGTCAGCAGGTCCGGATTACCCGGGCCTGCGCCCACCAAATAGACGGTTCCAGCAGGGATATCCGCCTTCTCCACCAACATCTCTCTCATTGGCGCATCCACTCCACAAATCCACGCCGCAACACGCGGTCGCGCACGCAACACGTTTATCAGGGAAGGCTGATATTAGGCGAAAAGCACGCAGGAGGGAAGGATTGTACGCAATCAGGCCGTCACAGAGTGGGCGGGCCTACTCGCCCAGCGCCGTCATGGGGGTCTCGATGAAGGCGCGCAGCACCGCACACCAGCCCTGGGCGATATTGCGCGGATTGTAGCCGCCGCCACCCAACCCCAGTACGCGGCCATGGCCCAACTCTTCGGCGATCTCACAAATGCGTCGGGCGCTGTAGGCGTGGGGCGAGACCGAGAAGTTCAGGCGGGTGATGGGATCATCGGCGATGCAGTCGGCGCCGGTCTGGAACAGGATGAACTCGGGCTTGTACTCGCGCAGCATCGCCTCCACTTGCGGCCACGCCTCGAAGAAAGCGTTGTCATCGGCGTGGGGCGGCAGCGGGATGTTCAGTTTACGCCCCTCGGCCTCCCCCTTGCCGGTCTCATCGGCGTGGCCGGTGCCCGGGAAGATGAAACGGCCATCTTCGTGCAGATCGGCGAAGATCACCTCGGGGTCGCTCTCATAGGCGTAGAACACGCCGTCGCCATGGTGGGCGTCGATATCCACATAGGCCACCCGCGTCACCCCGTGCGCGGCGCGCAGATGTTCAATCACCACCCCGGCGTCGTTGAACACACAGAAGCCGCTGGCGGTGTGGGGGTGGGCGTGGTGTAGCCCGGCGATGGGGATAAAGATGCGCCGTAATTCCGCCTTCATGATGCGGTCGGCGGCCTCAATGGCGGAGCCGCACACGTGCGCCGCCGCCTCATACACCCCGGCATAGGCCGGAGTGTCGCCGCGATCCAGAAAGCCTTCGCCGCTGACGGAGAGATCGCGCACTTTGCGCACATAGTCGGGCGAATGGAAGGCGTTGAGCTGCGCTTCCGAGGCCATCACCGGGTCCAGGTGCGAAACAAACAGCGACAGCGTCAAACGCTGCGCCTCGTCCCAGAAGTAGTCCTGACGCTTGTTGCTGAACGGGTGGTCATCGCCGAACCCGTAGCGCGCCAACTCCTCACCGTGATAGACGCCGACCTGACTCATGGCTCACCGCTCGCACACGACCAGTTGATACAGGCCGCCAAAGAAGGTTTGTTTGGTCACGCGCGCCGGTTGCAGATCCGCCGGGATCCAGTCGACGATCTCATGGCGCCACATATCCAGCGCAAACGGCTCCAGCCACGCCAGCAGCGGACGCATAAAGTAGCGCAACGGATGCCAAGGGCGCGGCAGATGATAGTCCACAAACACCACGCGCCCACCCGGCTTAGTCACCCGCAGCGCCTCGGCGATGGTCTGCTTGCGCGTCGCCTCCGGCTGCTCATGCAGCAGGAAGAACAGCAGCGTATTGTCCATCACCCCATCGGCGTAACCCAACTGGGTGGAGTCCTGCTGACGGATGGTCAGATTCTCCGGGGTCGCGCCCAGCTTCTGCCGCAAATTGCGCAACTGCACCGGCGCCACATCGATCACGTCCAGCGCGCCGGAGTCGGGCAGCATCGCCAGCAAACGTTGGGTAAAATCGCCATACACGCAGGCGATCTGCAGGCTGCGGCCATCCATGTGCGGCGCCATCACCGCCAGCGCCAGATCGCGCAAACGGGTGAAGTTGCCCCACAGGATCAGATTGACCAACCACTGACGTTCAAAGAACGTGACGGCGCGCGGATCGACGTAGGCCCACCAGTAGGTCTCTTGCAGATAGTCCGGAATCGGCAACTCTTTAGGCCCAGATGAAGAGGCGGAGTCCGAGGAGCGGGACGCGGCGGGGGCGGAAGCGGAGAGACGTGCGGAGACCTGCCCTTTTTGCATGAGACACCCAATTTTCAACCCGTGGCGGCCTATCAGACCGCGCATGGTAGCGCCTTGTCGCCGCGCCCCGACACAGGGCGCGGCGACATTTTGTATTTAAAATATTATTGATTGATAAAGCGCGATGACGCAAGGCGCGGCGTGGCTTTTGACGCCCTTGGCGCTCTTAGAACGAGAAGGAGAAGGCGTCTTTGGTCACCAACTGCTCGGTCAGATTGCAGGTGCGCTTGGCCAGCACCGAAGCGATCCGTTCCATGAGCATAAAGCCCAACTGGGGGTTCTCAGCGCAAAAGGAGTAGAATTTCTCACCATCGACGATCAAAAACCGACTGCGTCCTTTGCTCACCAGGCCGGCGGAGGGCTTGGTGCTGAGCAGCCAGGAGATCTCGCCATACAGCTCGGAGCCGATGGCGGAGATACCCACTTCACTGGCCCCCGGGGTCGGCAGCGCTTTTTTGCCCACCGCCACTTCGCCACTGATAATCAGGCGCAGATCCAGCCGCTTGGCCCCACCATTCTCCTCTAACACCCGCTCGCCGTCGGCGTAATCCTTGATCTCGCAGAACTCGGCGATTTGGCGACACTCCGTCTCCGACAGGCCCTCAAAAAACTTGGCGCGCTGCACCAGCGTCACGTTGACCATGATTGACGTCCTGATAATGAATGAATGGAAAGTGGATACCCACAGGCACAACCCGGAAAGGGGATGGCGTTCCGAGTTGTGTTAGCCTACCATCATCCCCGATGCGGACGCCATGGAGATTTCGCGCCGCAAAACGCCTCCTCCCACCGCCCACAAGCGAGACGATTGATGAGTGAGCAGACACACCCCATAGCGCCACTGGCTTCGCAATGCCCCACGTGGAGCGCGCTGCAGCGGCATGCACAGACGTTGGCCGACGTGCATATGCGCACCCTGTTTGAGGAGGATCCGCAGCGATTCGGCTTCTTCAGTCGCCGCCACGGCCCCATGCTATTGGACTTCTCCAAAAACCGCATAACCCGCGAAACGCTGCATCTGCTGGTGGGCCTGGCGCGGGCGCGCGGTTTGGATGCGGCGCGCGCCGCCATGTTCAACGGCGAGCACATCAATGTAACCGAAGGGCGCGCCGTGCTGCACACCGCCCTGCGCAATCGCTCCGATCGTCCGGTGATGGTCAAAGGCAAGGATGTGATGCCCGAAGTGCGCGCCGTGCTGGAGCGCATGCGCCGCTTCTCTGACGCGGTGCGCTCCGGCGACTGGACTGGCGCCAACGGCACCCCCATTCGCGATGTGGTCAACATCGGCATCGGCGGCTCGGACCTGGGCCCGGTGATGGTGTGCGAGGCGCTCAAACCCTTCGCGGGCAAAGGCCCGGCGGTGCACTTTGTCTCCAATGTGGACGCCACGCATATCACCGAGACACTGAAGAATCTGGATCCGGCCACGACTCTATTCCTGGTCGCCTCCAAAACTTTCACCACCCAGGAGACGCTGACCAACGCCCACACCGCCCGCGCCTGGCTGGTGGAGGAGCTGGGCGAACAGGCGGTGAGCCTGCACTTCGCCGCCCTCTCCACCAATGCCGACGCGGTGAGTCAATTCGGCATCGACCTGGAGAATATGTTCCCGTTCTGGGATTGGGTCGGCGGACGCTACAGCCTGTGGTCGGCCATCGGCCTCTCCATCGCCGTGGCCATCGGCTTTGAAAACTTTGAAACGCTGCTGGATGGCGCCCACGATATGGACGAGCACTATCGCACCGAGCCGCTGGAGGAGAATCTTCCCGTGCTCAAAGCGCTGGTGGGGATCTGGAACCAAAACTTCCTTGGCGCCCGCGCGTTGGCGGTGCTGCCGTATGATCAATACCTGCATCGCCTGCCCGCCTACCTGCAACAGGCGGATATGGAGTCCAACGGCAAGTCGGTCACCCTGGACGGCATGCCCGTGGATTACGCCACCGGCCCGCTGCTGTTCGGCGAGCCTGGCACCAATGGTCAGCACTCCTTCTATCAACTGCTGCACCAGGGGCCGGAGACCATTCCCGCCGACTTCATCGCCATCGCCCAGAGCCATAACGAGAGCGGCGAACATCACGACATTCTGCTCTCCAACGTGCTGGCCCAGGCCGAAGCGCTGATGCGCGGCAAGACCGCTGAGGAGGCGCGCGGCGAACTGGTCGCCCAGGGTCTGGAGGGCGAAGCGCTGGAAGCGTTGGTCCCGCACAAAGTCTTCCCCGGCAACCGCCCCTCCAATACGCTGGTGATCGAACGACTGGATCCGCGCGCGCTGGGAATGCTCATCGCGCTGTATGAACACGTTATTCACGCCCAAGGGGTGATCTGGGGAGTCAACAGCTACGACCAGTGGGGCGTGGAGCTGGGCAAGCAACTGGCGAAAAAGATTCTGCCGGAACTCACCGCCCCCGGCGCCGTGGCCGCACACGACTGCTCCACCAACGGCTTGATCAACCACTGCAAAACCCTGCGCGGCCGCACCGCCGAGTAAACGCAGGCGCAAAAAAATCCGCCCGGGCCAATGGCCCGGGCGGATCGTCAAGCTCAAAAACTTTAGCCAGGAATCAGACCGGCGTCACATTCTCGGCTTGAGGGCCTTTTTGACCTTGAGCGATGGTGAATTCCACCTGTTGGCCTTCAGCCAGGGTCTTGAAGCCGGGCATTTGGATCGCGCTGAAATGCACGAACACATCCGGGCCCTGCTCCTGGGTGATGAACCCGAAGCCTTTTTGCTCATTGAAGAATTTGACAGTACCGACAACACGTTCCGACATTCTAAGCACTCACTTTTCATAGAGAAAACGGATGGACTTTCCAGCCCTAATGAGCCTTCAGGAAAATCCATAAGACGCGACATAGTAGCACACTCTTTTGCGCCCTTGGCAAGCTTTTCTTGCATACAGGTCAAAATCTTATAAAAAAATCACCTCGATGTCACACCACCGCCAGGGATTGACCACCGCCGTGCGCGCGCTCATCATCTCCATGCCATTATATAATGTTCGGGAATAGTTTATATTGTTGGGTGAATGCTTTGCGCGTTCATCTCCCTGTGCACAAAATAGAATAGAGATTACGCCCCATGGCCAAAATTGACGAAGAGCGATTAGGACAGATCTACCTCGGCGACGAAAGCGCGCGCATCGCTCAGGTGGGCGCGCTGCTGCGCAGCCACTACCCGAATATCGTTGAAGCATTCTATAACACGCTCTCCCACCGGGAGGAGGCCAACCTGTTCCTCGATAGCGCCATGGTGGAGCAACGCCTGAAAGCCTCGCTGGAGAAGTGGCTGGACTCCCTGTTCCACACCCACGACGCCACCAGCCTCACACAGCTGTTCGCCACCCTGATCCAAGTGGGCCAAACCCACGCCCGCATCAATATCCCCCTGCACCTAGTGCTGGAGGGCGTACGCATCATTCGGCGCGAGATCAGCACCCTGCTCTCCCATTCCCAGGTCGAACGACTGGAGCTGGTCTCACTGGTGGTGATCGCCAACGAAGTGCTCGATCACGCCATGTCGATGATCAACGAGAGCTACGTGGCGCACTCTGTGGCCAATGAGCGCAACGTGCAGAGCCTGCGTCTGCAGATGCAACCCCACCTGCAGGCGCTGGAGTGCGAACGCATGAAGAGCGTGCTGCTGCGCTGGTTCGGCGAGTTATGGCGCGCTCGCGCCGATGAAGATCACTGCCGCGTCTCCAGCTTGCGTCGCTCCGAGTTTGGCCTGTGGGCGTTCCACAAAGCGCCGCTACTGTTCGCCAACCGCGATATGGTGCAGCGCCTGCTGGCGCAGTGCGAAACCGTGGATGCGCTGTTGGGTTCCGGCCATGACGGCATCACCGACCCCAAGGCGCTCAGTGAGCGCCGCCTGGAGGAGGTGGATAAAGCCAGCAAACGCCTGGAGGTGACCCTTAGCCTGATGCGCGAAGAGGCGCTGGATATGGAGATGGGGCGCGACCCCCTCACCCGTGTGTTCAACCGGCGTTTTCTGGCTACGGTGGTCAATCATGAGATGGGCATCAGCCTCAAGCATGAGATCCCCTTCGCCTTCCTGCTGTGCGACATCGACCACTTCAAATCCATCAATGACACCCACGGCCACGACGCCGGCGATGCGGTGCTGCGTCAATTCTCCGAACGCCTGCTGGGCCGGGTGCGCGCCAACGACTACATCTTCCGCTTTGGCGGCGAAGAGTTCCTCATCCTGCTGGGCGATATGAACAAGGCGCGTTTGGCTTCTCTGGCGGAGGCGTTCCGCAAAGAGGTGGCCGACGCCCCCTTTGCGCTGCCCAGCGGCGATCAACTGGTGGTCACCGCCAGCTTTGGCGGCGCGGTGCATGGCGGCCATCCCGACTACAACCGCTGCCTCAAGCAGGCCGACGAGGCCCTTTACGAGGCCAAACAGAGCGGGCGCAACCGCTACGTGCTGGCCGATTAATCCCATCCAGCTCGCTGCTTTCTCCAGCGTCGCGGGAACCGATTACGCCTCAGGGACTCCATAATTTGCGGCCCATAAGCCGCAATTCATCACAAATTATGCAGGAATGAGAGACTCCATGACGACCCTTGCGCCCTCCGACGCCAATCTGGAACCCCTTGCGCAACTCCTCAGCAAAATGCTGGGTGAGCCGCGCCATATGACCACCCGCATGGGCGGACTTCTGTGCGCGCGCTTTGAGACCGACCATCCGTTTGACGCCATCGAACAAGGCAGCCTGGAGACGTTGGAGGATTTTGAGGTCGAGCATCTGCTGGCGCGGCTGTTCACCCCCAGCAACGCCCAGCGCGAAGCGGCCGAAGCGTTTCTTCCCGACGCGGGCATCGACGCCCAATGGGAGCGCGACCAGGTGGGACGCTGGCGCGCAGAGGAGTTGAGCTGCGAGCTGATTTTCGGACAGCGCAGCATGCGCTTCATTATTCCAGAGGTGCTGCTGGAGCGTTTCCTCTCCGCCCTCAACGCCGACCGTCCCATCGATCCGGAGGTGGCGCGCACCCTCTCTGAGTTGGAGCCCGAACAGGGCCCGCGTGAACGCGCGCGCCGCGTGGGTCGCCTGCCGATCTGGGATGAGGCGCGTCGCCGCAACATTCTGCTGCCGTGGCTGCAGCGCATCGCCCAGGCCGCGCCGCGCCTGAATGTGGAGCGCATGGCGTTCCTCAGCGAGTTCGTGCGCAGCTATCGCCCGCTGGATGTTCCGGCGCTGGTTACGGCGCTACGCAACCTGGTGGACTCCTATGAAAATGGCGGCGACGGCGCCTACGCCAAAGGGGTGGAGGCGCATGAGTCTGGCTGCGCCCCCTCCAGCGGCTGCAGCGATGACGTCAAAAAGCACCGCCTGGCCATGGCTAAGGCGCTACTGACGGAGTTGTAATCCACACGCCTTCGCGCCTTACAGACGCCGCAAAACAAAACGCGCCCCATCCAGTCGGATGGGGCGCGTCTCATTTCACACAGCGCTTGGGGTAATCAGCCCAGACCCGCTGCCACTGCCCGACGCAATTTCTTGCGCAGACGGCGGACGGCCTCAGCCTTCTTACGGCGGCGTCGCTCGGAGGGTTTCTCGAAGAACTTCCGCTTCTTCATCTCACGGAACATCCCCTCGCGGTTCATCTTCTTCTTCAACACGCGGATCGCTTGATCCACATTATTGTCGTATACATCGACGCGCACGAATTTCACCCCCTTCCACTGTTTTCTCTGGAGTTGATCTGAAAGTAAGCCGCGCAGTCTACTCGGACTGCGCGGCTTAATCAACGCTCTTTTTTCATAAACGCCACTTTGGCGTCGCGCTTATCAATCTTTGGGCGTCTCCAACGCCACAAATGAAGGCTCTCCCTTGCGCAAGATATACAGCAGCGCGGTGTCGCCGCCCTTAAGCTTGCGGAACACATCACGCAACGCATCCGGGCTCTTGGCGGGTTTCTGGTCCACGCTGACGATCACGTCACCGGCGCGCAGCCCCGCATCGGCGGCGGCGCTATCGGGCGTCACCTTGGCGATCAGCACGCCGCCCACTGTCCCGGCGGGCACTTCCAACTGTTCGCGCAGGGCGTCGGTGAGCCCTTGCAGCACCAAACCCAACCGCTCATCGGAGGTCTTGCGCTCGGAGGCCGGGGAGCCGTCATCGGCCACCTTGGTCTCATCCAGTTTGGCGATCTTCACGTGCAGTGTCTTTTCGTCGCCATCGCGAATCACCACCACAGGGACCTTATCGCCCACCGGCGTATTGGCCACCATGGCGGGCAACTCATTCATCTTGTTCACTTCGCCGCCATTGAATTTGACGATGACATCGCCCGCTTCAATACCGCCCTGGGCCGCCGGACCTTCCGGCTCCACACTCACCACCAAAGCGCCGTGCGGCTTCTCCAACTTCAGCCCTTTGGCCAGGGTGGGCGTCACCGTTTGAATGCGCACGCCCAACCAGCCACGGGTCACATGGCCGTTCTCTTTGAGTTGATCCATCACCGTGCGCGCCAAATTCATGGGGATGGCGAAGCCGATGCCCATATTGCCGCCCGAGCGCGAGAAAATGGCGGTGTTGATGCCGATCACCTCGCCATCCAGATTGAACAGCGGACCGCCGGAGTTGCCCGGATTGATGGCCGCATCGGTCTGGATGAAGTTGTCATAGGGGCCGTTGCCGATCACCCGCCCCTTGGCGGAGATGATGCCGGCGGTGACGGTGGTGTCGAGACCGAAGGGGTTGCCGATGGCCACCACCCAGGAGCCCACTTCCGACTTGTCGGAGTCGCCCAGTTTGGCCACCGGCAGCGGACCATCCACTTTGATGCGGATCAGCGCCAGATCGGTCTTGGCGTCACGACCGACGATTTCGGCGTCGAACTCGCGCTCATCATTGAGCACCACGGTAATTTCGTTGGCGTCCTCCACCACATGATTGTTGGTAAGGATGTAACCATCAGCGCCGACGATCACCCCGGAGCCCAGCGAACGCGATTTGTGCGAGCGCTGCTTGGGCATCTGATCCATGAATTTCTTAAAGAAGTCCTCAAACAGTGGATTGCCCTTGAAGGCATGACCCGGCAGCCCCTCAGGGCCGGATTTCTCAATGGATGTGGTGCTGATGTTCACCACCACCGGCTTGAGTTGCTTAATGAGCGGGGGCAGGTTGGGCAGTTGTGCGGCATTGGCCAGGGAGACCCCGGCCAGGGCCACAACACAGATCATTGCGGACAAAATACGGGTACGGTGACGTGCGAACATCGGCTCTCTCTCCTTGATGATCGTTGCAGCCTGCACAGTAGATGGGGCGTCGTTCGCGCGGTTTCAAGTGCGGGTGAAGCTGATGGGCGAAATGGAGTCCGGCGCCGGACGGATCACCGGGTGCGCCTCCTCGCGGGCGGAAAGCCGGTCGTTGACCCGGCGCAGAGCGAGAAACACGCCGCCCAGCGCCAGCAGACCGCTGACGGCTCCCAGCCCTTCGGCGTCGTCAACCGCCACGCCGCTGGCCAGAGCCCAATACCGCACCGCCGCGCCGACCAACACCAGCGCCAGAACCGGCGCGGCATAGATCAGAAACGACGCGCGCAGGAACTGTCGTTCGGCGATCTCCAGAATCACGAAGTCGCCGACGCGGGCATTTTGCGGGTTCAACGCGCGGAACACCGATTTCCGTTGGCCGCCGCCAAAAGAGAGGGTGGAGCAGCTGGAATCACCGGTGCAGTTGCCGCACGCTTTTTTGCGCACGGTCTCCACCAGGGCGAATTTGCCCTCCAGCGACACCACGCGCCCCTCTTCCCGCAGCATGGCGCTTTACCGCTGTTGCGCTGACGCGCTGGTCGGCTGCGCCAGGGCGTTGGCGTCGGCGCGCAGGTCCAGCGCCGCCCAGCCGGCGGCCAGGGCCAACGCCAGCACCGCCGGCGCGCCAAAACGGGCCAGACGGGAGCTCAACGCGCCCTCAAGTTTATCCGAGGAGTCGGAGACGATTTCGTCCATGGAGGCACCGGTGATGCGCGCCATGATGGAGCGGGTCATCGCTTCGGGATCGGGCAGGATAAAGCGATCAAACAGCGCCGCGCGCAGCGCTGAGAGCTTGGCCAACAGAACACAGCAGCGCTCGCACTCCAGCAGATGCTCGGCCAGCGAACGACGGGTCTGATCATCCAGCTCGTCATCCAAAAACGCCGACACCATCTCCGGATTGCACTCCATGGCCAACTCCATAACATCCCCCCTTAGTTGCATGCATAAACAGAAATTCGACTTATTATGACACCCTTTTTGGCTGGGTGTTTGGATCTTGAACTCTTCAACGGCTCACGGTTCGTCAGGCATTGGCGCGCCGGAATCCATATAGCCTTTCAAACGACTCATGATCTCCTGACGACCGCGGAAGATGCGCGAGCGCACGGTGCCAATGGGGCAATCCATCGCCTCGGCGATCTCTTCGTAGGTCTTGCCTTCCAGATCCCGCAACTGAATCGCCAAGCGCATGGTCGGGGCCAGTTCGTCGATGGCGCGTTTGAGATTGTCCATCAACTCGCCGCGCAGCACCTGCCGCTCCGGGGTGTCGGAGTCGCGCAGTTGCGGCGCCAGGCGGTCGGCGTCATCCACGTCCACGTCGCTCATGGGGATGCCGCGATCCAGCGACATCAGATGATTCTTGGCGGTGTTGACCGCAATGCGATAGAGCCACGTATAGAACGCCGCATCGCCACGGAAGCTATGCAGGGCGCGATACGCCTTGAGAAACGCCTCCTGGGTCAGATCCTGCACCTTGGCCGGATCGGACACCGTGCGGGAGATCACCGAGGCGATGCGCCCTTGATACTTGCGCACCAGCACCTCATAGGCGCGGTTGTCGCCCTGCTTGGCCTGTTCGACCAATAATCGGTCCGCTTCGCTCACCGGATCACCTTGGCGCCATACAGCGCGATTGCGGGTTAGACAGATAGCGTGAAAAAAGTTTCCAATCGACGCCGCAAGGCGCCAAAATACGCAGTTACGTCACTGGCCACCAGTTAGGTGGCAGGGCCGGATAGGCATGCGCACAAGAGTCGAAAAAGGCGCTTGGCCGTTGGGTATTTAACTACCAAATCACCACTTTTTGCAACCCCTGGCCTGGATAAACCGCCGACAATACGGTTAACTGACCGAATCAGACGAAGGATTCCCAAGCTTATGACTCACCCTTCCGAGCAACGCCGTAAACTGTGCGACTTTTTGATTATCGGCGGCGGCATGGCCGGACTTGATCTGGCTTTACGCCTGGCCGAGCATGGCGAAACGGCGATTCTGACCAAAGCCCCGGCTGGGGAGTCCAACAGCATGTACGCCCAGGGCGGCATCGCCGCAGTGATGGACCCGGAAGATAGCGCCATCCTGCACTATGAGGACACCATGACCGCCGGCGCCGGGTTGAACAATCCGGAGAGCGTGCGCTTTGTGGTGGAGAACGGTCCGCGCGTTATCCAGCATCTGATCGATCTGGGCGCCCCCTTCGACAAGACCGAGCAGGGCTATCACCTCACCCGTGAAGGCGGCCACTCCCGCCGTCGCGTCATCCACGCCCGCGACGCCACCGGCCGTCGGGTGATGGAAACCCTCATGGCGCGCATCGACGAGCACCCCAATATCAAAGTGTATGAAAACCATGTCGCCATCGATGTGATCACCGCTCACAAACTGGGGCGCTACCAGCCGGGCCGTCAAGACCAGTGCCTGGGCGCCTATGCGCTCAATTCCGCCAGCGGCGAGATCATCACCTTCCAGGCCAACCACACCATTCTCGCCACCGGCGGCGCGGGCAAGGTCTACCTCTATACCTCCAATCCCGACACCGCCACCGGCGATGGCGTGGCCATGGCCTATCGCGCCGGATGTCAGGTGGCCAACATGGAGTTTATCCAGTTTCACCCCACCTGTCTGTTCCACCCCCAGGCCAAATCATTCCTGGTCTCCGAAGCGGTGCGCGGCGAAGGCGGCCATCTGCTGTTGAAAAACGGCGACCGCTTCATGCAGCGCCACCATGAGCGCGCCGAACTGGCCCCCCGTGATATCGTCGCCCGCGCCATCGACTTTGAGATGAAACGCACCGGCGATGAGTGTGTCTACCTGGACATCAGCCACAAGGGCGCCGAGTTCGTCAAAGACCACTTCCCCACCATCTACGAGAAGTGTCTGAGCTACGGCATCGACATGACTCGCGAACCGATCCCGGTGGTGCCCGCGGCCCACTACACCTGCGGCGGCGTGGTCACCGATCAGAGTGGGCGCACCGCCATCGGCAATCTCTACGCCATCGGCGAGGTGGCCCACACCGGCCTGCACGGGGCCAATCGCCTCGCCTCCAACAGCCTCCTGGAGTGCCTGGTCTTCGCCGAGTCGGCCTACCATGACATTGTCACCCGCCTGGACGCCACTAACGCCGATGACGCCGCGCCGCTGCTGCCGCTGTGGGACAGCTACGATGTCGGCCACTGCGAAGAGGCGGTGATGATCGCCCACAACTGGAACGAAATCCGCCGCTTCATGTGGGATTATGTAGGGATCGTGCGCTCCAACCACCGTCTGGCGCGGGCGCGCCGCCGCAGCGAGTTGATCAATCAGGAGATCAATGAGTACTACTGGAATTGCGCCATCACGCGGGACTTGATCGAACTGCGCAATCTGGCGCAGGTGGCGTCGTTGATCATCCGTTCGGCGCTACATCGCAAGGAGAGCCGGGGGCTGCACTACACCACCAACTACCCGGAGCGCAACGACGCCAACTGGCTCACCGATACGATTCTGCCCATCGACCAGTGGTAAGGCGTCGGGACGGTCACCGAGCGCTATACTCAGTCAAATTCGGAATTGGACATTGGCGGTTTTGGCGATGGAAGATATCGAGGGCTGCGCCCTCGAGCTCCCAACCACCAAACCGTGGGGCGCCGCCCCACACCCCGCTGGGGGCGCACCCCCCAGGCCCCGCCGCCGACCAGTCGGCGGCCAATAGTCAGCGCTGCCGGGACTATGTCACGCAAACATTGGACATTCTGTGCAGTTTTGGTTTTGATTAATGATATATGCGATCCTACCCCGCCGCCGGGCTCCCGCCTTGCGGTGGTTTTTGTTTGAGCCGTCGAATGGTCTTGAGTCCCGCATCCACCGCCGCCTGTTCAAACTCAATCGCCTTGGCGGTGGGCAGAAAGGCGGTAAAGGTGAGCTTCATGCGTCCGTCGGGCATCATGGTGATGCGGTGGTAAGGGTCGGCGTTGAGTAGATCCAAACCGGCGCGGCGCTCAATCATGCTCAGATAGCGATTGGCCAGATCGATCTGATCATGCATCGACTTCTTCAGCGATGTGGTGACGGCCTTCTCGACCGGCTGGTGGTCGATATCCACATCACAGATCAGGAAGAAGGTGTGGAACACAAAACGCTTGTGAAACTGGCTATTGCGCACAGAGGAGGTGAGAAACTGGCTGTTGGGAATCACCACCGTGCGCCCGGTGAAGGTGTAGATGGGGCCTTCAGCGTGCAGCTCCTGGATGGTCACCGCCATCAGGTTTTGATCGATCACCTCGCCGAACTGCCCACCCACCTCGATCCAGTCGCCTACGCTGAAGGCGTCGGCGGTGGTGCGCACGATGGCCCCGGTGATGCACAGAATCAGCTCCTTGGTGGCCACCACGATGGCCACCACAAAGGCGGTCAACGACAGCGCAAAAGTGCGCAGCGACGGCGCCCACACCAGCAGCAGCGCGAACAGGCCGAGGAAGAAAATTGCGTTCTTGACGTTGGTGATGAGCTTACGCCGGTCGTCACTGAGAAAGGCGGCGTTGCCGCGCATCAACCGCACCAGGATGAAACGCACGATGGCGAAGCCAACGATGAGCACCAGAGTAACGGCCACCTCGCGGGCGGGCAGGTTGGGGATAAAGCTGATCCAGCGTGTGAGGGTCTCAAGCATGGGACAGGACGTTTGGCGAGAGGAGACAGCGTGGGGACATCATGCAAAGATGCGCCGCAAGTTGCAATACCCTGTGGCGACGAAGCTGATTTCCAGCCAAAGGATTGCGCCGACAACAACCGACCAGGAACTTGTATAGTCACCGCAATTCGGAATTGCACAGGCTCCTCAATGTTTGTGTGACACAGGTAAAGCTTGCGCTGACTATTGGCCTCCGGCTGGCCGGAGGCGGGATTGATTCGGGCCATCCATGGCCCTCACCCTGCGGGCTCGCTGCGCGAGTCCGATTTGGCCATCCTGCCAAATCGTCATAGGGTCTGTGACCCTTAAGCGGGTGTGGGCGGAGCCCACGGTGTGGTTGTTGATCTTGGGAGCTCGAGGGCGGAGCCCTCGATATCTTCTCGCTTCAAATGTCTAATTCTCTTCTGCGGCGACTATACAAAGCCATAACAAAACAAGGGCCTGTTCGTGAATCGAACAGGCCCTTGTCTATTTTGGTAGCGAGGGGGGGACTTGAACCCCCGACACATGGATTATGAATCCACAGCTCTAACCAGCTGAGCTACCCCGCCATGTGGGAAGGACGCATTTTACTGATTTTCACTTCCCAGTCAACCGTTCTATTTTTCTGCGTCACTCTTTTTTCTTCCACGGCTGGGAGATCTCGCCATTGTCGCCGTCCCAGCGTTTGATCACCGGCGTTGCGACGCCCAGATCAGTCAAACGCGCGCTCAGATCATCGGCTGCTTTGCGATCCGCCACCGGCCCCAGCAGCACTTTATGCATGATGGCGGGGTTCTGCTTTTTCACCAGCCGCACCGGACGCACCGACAACCCTTCAGCCTGCTCCATCACTTGAATCGCCTGACCCAGGAAGGGGGACTGGGTGATGGTGAGGATAAAGCCTTCGTGGGTCTCCTCCACATGCCCGGGCAGCCCGCCGGCGCGCAGCTTGATCTCCGCCTCTTTGGCGGGCGCCAGCCCATCAAACGGTCCGGCCTGCACTTCGTTGACGCGCACCATCTCGGTGGTGGCGGCCACAAACGGCTCCAGTCCCGCCTCTTGCAGTCGCTTGACCAGACGGTCGGCGCCAAATTTGAGCGCATAGCTGCCCGCCTGCACGATCAGCCCCTGCGTGGCGGGCGGCGGCGCGGATTTGATCACCGGCTCCTGGGCCGCTTTGGGACGCAGAATCGGCTCCTCCGGGTCGGGCCCTTCCACCACCGCAGGTTGCGGTTGATCCTCAGGAGTCGCCACCGGCTCAGCCATCTGCTTGGGCGCGGGCGCAACCTCTTGTGCGGGCGCCTCCTGCTTGGGCTCAAGCACCGCCAACACCCGTTCAGGCAGCAACATCACTTTGTTTTCGCGCGGCTCGCCGGTCCAAACTTCGGTCTCCTCATCCGGCATGGACTGCAACCCGTCCCACACCACCCAGGCGTTGCCCACGCCCAGCAGTATCGCCACGGCCCACGGCAGCAGCCGATTTATCATGGGAGGAAGGGGAAGTGTGGGTATCGCCATGGCCATGAGTCTTACCGATTTCGTTCGTAGATCAGTCGTAGCCCTGTGAGCGTGAGAAATTCATCGACTTTTTCAATGCGGCGGCTCTCCAGCGCGATCAAGCGCGCCAGTCCGCCCGTGGCCAGCACCGACAGCGGCGCATAACCGGCCTCCGCCTCCATGCGGTCAATCAAACCGTCCACCATGGAGACATAGCCCCAATACAGACCCGAGCGCATGGCGCCTTCGGTGTTGCGACCGATCACCGTATCCGGTCGGCCCAACTCAATGCGCGGCAGTTTGGCGGTCTTCTCAAACAGCGCATCCAGCGACGAGCCCGGCCCCGGCGCAATAACGCCGCCCATATAGGCGCCGTCGGGGGCGATCACATCAAAGGTCGTGGCGGTGCCGAAGTCCACCACAATGGCCGCCTGCTTGACCTGGTCAAACGCAGCCACCGCGTTGACGATGCGGTCGGCGCCCACCTCGCGCGGATTGTCATAGCGAATGGGCGCGCCAGTCTTCAGTCCCGGCCCCACCGTTAGCGGGGTCAATCCGGCATAACGCCGCAACGCGCGCACCAGCGCCGACTGAATCGGCGGCACCACGCTGGCGATGATCACGCCGCCCACATCGGAGAGTTCCGCATCGGACAACTTCAACAGGTTGGCAATAAGTATGCCGTATTCGTCGCCGGTTCGCTCCACCCGGGTGGCGATGCGCCAGTGGTGCAGCAGCTTGTCCTCTTCATACAACCCCAACACGATGTTGGTGTTGCCCACGTCGATCACCAGCAGCATGGCCTACATCACTCACTCAAAAGGTTCACATCACCAGCCAGCACGCGCCGCGCGACCTGCTCGCCATCGGCGATCACCAGGAGGAATCCATCCGCATCCAGATCCGTAGCGCAGCCTGTAAAAGAGCCACTCTCCAGATGAATGGCAACCCGTTTACCGCAGATCTGCGAACGCGCCAACCAGGGTTCTCGAATCGCAGCAAAGCCCCCATCCGCATAGCGCTGATCCCAGCGCGCTATCGCCCGCACAATGGCCGCCAGCAACTCAGCGCGGTCCCAGCGTCGCCCTGTGTGTTCATCCAGGGTTGCGGGGGGCACATTGAGGCCAGCGGGAAAATCCGCCGCGCCGCCGTGCACATTGACGCCGACGCCCACGATCACATGGTCCACCCGCTCCGGCTGGGCGGCCATTTCCGTCAAAATCCCGGCGACTTTGCGCCCATCCAACAGAATATCATTGGGCCACTTGATGGCCAATCCCGTAACGCCCAAATCGTTCAGCGCCTCGCCAATGGCGAGCCCGGCCATGAGGGTCAACTGCGCGGCGTAGCGCGGAGATATGGCTGGTCGCAGCACAGCCGAGAAGTAGAGATGGCGCCCTGGCGGCGAGATCCACCGGCGATCCAACCGACCGCGCCCGGCGCTCTGGGCGTCGGCGCAGCAGAGGGTTCCCGCTGGCGCGCCCGCCCGCGCCAGTCGCGCAGCTTCGGCGTTGGTGGAGTCTATGGTGGGAAAATAGTAATAGCGCTGCGGCAAAAACGGCCCGGCCTCGCGCAGCAATTCCGCCATGCGCGACGCCGTAGGGGCGTCGGCTTCGCGCAATAAGCGATAGCCGCGCCCGGGTAGGGATTCGATCTCAAACCCGGCCCCGCGCAGACGCTCAATGCGCTTCCACACCGCCGCGCGGCTCACGCCCAGCTGGTCGCCGATGCGCGCGCCGGAGAGGGGACCCTCCGCCGCGCGCAACGCCGCCAGCAGATCGGGATCAGAAGCGCACAAGCAGCGATACGTCCTTGTTGCCTGCGCTGTGGGTCAATGCGCCAATGGAGACCAAATCTACGCCGGTTTCGGCCACATCGCGCACATTGTCCAGATTGACATTGCCGCTGGCCTCCAGCAGCGCCTTGCCGCCGGCAATGGCCACCGCCTCGCGCATCATCTCCAGGCTCATATTGTCGAGCATGATGATGTGCGCCCCCGCCTCCAGCGCTTCACGCACTTGGGCAATGGTCTCGGTCTCAACCTCCACCCGGTGCAGGTGGGTCAACGCCGAGCGCATGGACTCCACCGCATTGGTGATGCTTCCGGCCAGGGCGATGTGATTCTCTTTGATCAGCACGCCGTCATCCAGCCCCATGCGGTGGTTGTGACCGCCGCCCACGCGCACCGCATACTTCTGCAACAGGCGCATGCCCGGGGTGGTCTTGCGCGTATCGACAATGCGGCAATCGAGGCCGTCGACGCGCTCCACATACTGGCTGGTGAGGCTGGCCACCGCCGACAGATTCTGGAAGAAGTTCAGCGCCACCCGCTCGCCGGTGAGGATGCCCCGCGCCGGGCCTTGGATGTTGCAGATGACGTTGCCCGCATGCACCCCAGCGCCGTCGGAGGCCTCCGGCAGAATGCGGATGCGCTCGTCGATCTGGCGAAACACCTCGCGCACCACCGGCAGTCCGCAGACCACCATATCCTCTTTGGCCACCAGCACCGCCTCGGCCTCGGCCCCGGCGGGCACGAAGGTGTTGGTGGTGATGTCGCCGCGCCCGATATCCTCAGCCAACGCGTTTTGCACAAAATCTGACCAGGGGGGAATCATGTTCATCTCACTCCACTCTCGAGGTCACCGTTAGGATCTTTGTCTCATATTATCAGACATCTGCATGGGGTTGGATAATGAAAGATATCGAGGGCTTTGCCCTCGAGCTCCCAACAACCAAACCGTGGGCTCCGCCCACACCCGCTGGGGGCGCGGCCCCCAGCCCCCGGAAAATCCCGCCATAAATGTCGGGATTTTCCACCTTTCTAATTGTACGGGATCACACGGCTGCGCACACATTAAGATAGCGTTGCTTATCACCTAGCTTCTGGCCGCATTGATGCGCGCCAACGCCTCGGAGACGCCTTCGGCCTTCTGCGCCAACTCCGCCTCCTTGGCGCGCTCCTTTTCCACCACTTCGGGCTTGGCCTTGTCCAGGAAGCTCGCATTGCCCAGCTTCTTGCGCACTTTAGCCAGATCGCCCTCCAGCTTGCCCAGCGCCTTCTCCAGACGCCCCGCTTCGGCGTCCAAGTCGATCAGACCCTTGAGGGGGATGAACAGACGCAACTCGTCCACCACCCCCGCCGCACAGCCATCCGGGGCCTCGCCTTGCAGCACCTCCCACTCGCCCACCTTGGCCAACGCCTTGAGCAGCGCCTCATGCTTGCGGATGCGCGCAAGAGCCTGCTCGGAACCGCTCACCAGCAGAGAGACCGGCTTGGAGGGGGGCACATCCATTTCGCCGCGAATGTTGCGCACGGCGGTGATCAACCCCTGCATCCAACCCACTTCGGCTTCCACCGCAGCATCGACGCTGCCCATGTCGGCCTCGGGCCAGGGGGCGAGCATGATGCTGGGGCCGTGCTTGCCCGCCAGGGGCGCCACCTTCTGCCACAGCTCCTCGGTGATGTAGGGCATCAGCGGATGCAGCAGACGCAGCGCCGCCTCCAGCACCCCCACCATGGTGTGGCGCGCGGCGGCCTTGTGCGCTTCGGAGATGCTCTCATCATAGAGCGGAATTTTGCACATCTCCAGATACCAGTCGCAGTACGTGCCCCACAGGAACTGATACACCGTGTTGGCGGCGTCGCTGAAGCGGTAGGCGTCGATGGCCTCGGCGGTCTCTTTGGCGGCGCGCTGGAACTGCGAGTGAATCCATTGATCGGTGGGCGAGAGAGGCAGATCGGTGGTCTCCAGGCCGCAATCCTTGCCTTCGGCGTTCATCAGCACAAAGCGGGTGGCGTTCCACAGCTTGTTGCAGAAGTTGCGATACCCCTCGATGCGCCCCAGGTCGAACTTGATGTCCCGCCCTTGAGTGGCGAGGCTGGCCATGGTGAAGCGCAGCGCATCCGTGCCAAAGGCGGGGATGCCATCGGGGAACTTGTCGCGGGTCTGCTTTTCGATCTTGGCGGCCAGTTGCGGCTGCATCATGTCGCGGGTGCGTTTGGTCACCAGCGACTCCAGGTCGATGCCGTCGATCAGATCCAGGGGATCCAAAATATTGCCCTTGGACTTGGACATCTTCTCGCCGTTTTCATCCCGCACCAGACCGGTGATGTAGACCGTGTGGAACGGGACTTCGCCGGTGAATTTGAGCCCCATCATGATCATGCGGGCGACCCAGAAGAAGATGATGTCAAACCCGGTCACCAGCACGTTGGTGGGGTGGAACTCCGCCAGCTCCGGGGTCTTCTCCGGCCAGCCCAGAGTGGAGAAGGTCCACAGCGCCGAGGAGAACCAGGTGTCCAGCACGTCGGGGTCGCGGGTGAGCTGCACCGGCTTGCCATATTTTTCCGCCGCCTGTTCGTAGGCCTCCTCTTCGCTGCGGGCCACGAACAGCGCGCCGTCGGGACCGTACCACGCCGGGGCTTGGTGGCCCCACCAGATCTGCCGCGAGATGCACCAATCCTGAATATTGCGCATCCACTCGAAGTAGGTTTTGGCCCAGTTCTCAGGCACGAACTTGATGCGGCCATCCTCCACGCACTTGATCGCCTCTTCGGCCAACGGCGCGGTTTTGACGAACCACTGGTCGGTCAGATAGGGCTCCACCACCGCTTTTGTGCGGTCGCCGCGGGGGACCATGAGTTTGTGGTCCTGGATCTTCTCCAGCAGCCCCATGGCGTCCAGATCTGCGACGATGCGCTTGCGCGCCTCATAGCGATCCATGCCCCGGAACGGCTCGGGCACGGTGTCGTTGAGGCTGGCGTCCACGGTGAAGATGTTGTGCATGGGCAGACCGTGACGCAGGCCCATTTCGTAGTCGTTGAAGTCGTGGGCCGGGGTGATCTTCACACAGCCGGAACCGAATTCGGGGTCGACATAGTCGTCGGCGATGATGGGGATTTTGCGGTCGGTGAGCGGCAGCGCGATCTCCTTGCCGACCAGATCCTTATAGCGTTCATCTTCGGGGTGCACCGCCACCGCCGAGTCGCCCAGCATGGTCTCGGGACGGGTGGTGGCCACCACCAGATGGCCGGAGCCGTCGGCGAAGGGATAGCGCATATGCCACATATGGCCGTTCTCCTCCTCGGAGATCACCTCCAGATCGGAGACGGCGGTGTGCAGCACGGGGTCCCAGTTAACCAGACGCTTGCCGCGATAGATCAGCCCCTCTTCATACAACTGAACAAACACCTCGGTGACGGCGTGGGAGAGTCCCTCGTCCATGGTGAAGCGTTCACGGCTCCAGTCGCACGAGGCGCCCAGACGGCGCAGCTGCCGCACGATTGTGCCGCCGGAGCTCTCTTTCCACTCCCACACCTTTTTGATGAAATCCTCGCGCCCGAGGTCGTGGCGGGTTTTGCCCTGCGCCTCCAGTTGGCGCTCCACCACCATCTGGGTGGCGATGCCCGCGTGGTCGGTGCCGGTCTGCCACAGGGTTTTGCGCCCCAGCATGCGGTGGTAGCGGATCAGGGCGTCCATGATGGTGTCCTGGAACGCATGGCCCATGTGCAGACTGCCGGTCACATTGGGCGGCGGAATCATGATGCAGTACGGATGCGAGGTGGCCTGATCGCTGGCGGCGAAATAGCCGGCGTTCTCCCAGGTTTCGTACCAGCGGCGCTCGACGTTGGCGGCGTCGTAGGTTTTCGGCAGAGTCGGTTCAGACATGGCGCGTACTCGATTTCGTGGTGGCGTCAATCACCGCCATCATGGCGGCGGGCGCAAAGGCAAAGGGCGCTCCCTTGGGGCGCCCTTTGCTGTGAAACGATACAGTGCTTGCGTTCAGGGCGCGTTGAGGATCTTATCCAGCTCCTCGCGTACGATGCGCTCCAACAGCTCCGGCAGCTGTTCGCGGATCATCTCTGTGGCCACGTCACGGGCCATTTCGAGGATCTGCGCCTGCTGTTCGTCGGTCAAATCCGCCGCTGATTCAGAGGCCTCTTCGGCTTCTTCCCCAGCTTCCGCTTCCGGCTCGGACTCTTCCTCGGCTTCCGCTTCCGGCTCGGACTCTTCCGCTTCCGGCTCGGACTCTTCCTCAGCTTCCGCTTCCGGCTCGGACTCTTCCTCAGCTTCCGCTTCCGGCTCGGACTCTTCGGCTTCCGCTTCAGGCTCGGACTCTTCGGCTTCCGCTTCAGGCTCGGACTCTTCCTCAGCTTCCGCTTCCGGCTCGGACTCTTCCGCTTCCGGCTCGGACTCTTCCGCTTCCGGCTCGGACTCTTCCGCTTCCGGCTCGGACTCTTCCGCTTCCGGCTCGGACTCTTCCGCTTCCGGCTCGGACTCTTCCGCTTCCGGCTCGGACTCTTCCGCTTCAGGCTCGGACTCTTCCGCTTCCGGCTCGGACTCTTCCGCTTCAGGCTCAGACTCTTCCGCTTCAGGCTCGGACTCTTCCGCTTCAGGCTCGGACTCTTCCGCTTCAGGCTCGGACTCTTCCGCTTCAGGCTCGGACTCTTCCGCTTCAGGCTCGGACTCTTCCGCTTCAGGCTCAGACTCTTCCGCTTCCGGCTCAGACTCTTCCTCAGCTTCCGGCTCGGACTCTTCCTCGGCTTCCGCTTCAGGCTCAGACTCTTCCTCGGCTTCCGCTTCCGGCTCAGACTCTTCCTCGGCTTCCGCTTCCGGCTCAGACTCTTCCTCAGCTTCCGCTTCCGGCTCAGACTCTTCCTCGGCTTCCGCTTCCGGCTCAGACTCTTCCTCGGCTTCCGCTTCAAGCTCGGACTCTTCCGCTTCCGCTTCCGGCTCAGACTCTTCCTCGGCTTCCGCTTCCGGCTCAGACTCTTCCTCGGCTTCCGCTTCCGGCTCAGACTCTTCCTCGGCTTCCGCTTCAGGCTCGGACTCTTCCGCTTCCGGCTCAGACTCTTCCTCGGCTTCCGCTTCCGGCTCAGACTCTTCCTCGGCTTCCGCTTCAGGCTCAGACTCTTCCTCGGCTTCCGCTTCCGGCTCAGACTCTTCCTCGGCTTCCGCTTCCGGCTCAGACTCTTCCTCGGCTTCCGCTTCAGGCTCGGGCTCTTCCTCGGCTTCCGCAGCAGCCGCTTCCTGCGCCGACTCCATACCCGACAGGTCCACCACTGCATCTACCGCAGCGGGCGCCTCTTCAGCAGGCGTCACAGGCGGTTCAACATCCCCCTCCTCCGCAGCGCCTTCAGAAGCCGCCGCGCGATAGGGCTCAAGCTCTTCGTCCTCTTCCGCCTCGTCGAGAATCTCCTCCAACGAAGCGAGAATCTCCTCCATGGTGGGGGTATGC
The DNA here is from genome assembly GCF_002109495.1 of Magnetofaba australis IT-1. Classification (NCBI taxonomy): domain Bacteria; kingdom Pseudomonadati; phylum Pseudomonadota; class Magnetococcia; order Magnetococcales; family Magnetococcaceae; genus Magnetofaba; species Magnetofaba australis. The sequence continues at coordinate 84,407 of NZ_LVJN01000018.1, read as the reverse complement.
TCTTCGGCCACCAGAATCCCCTTTCACGCCAGAATCAGAAACCAGTCGCCACGCACGCGCATCGCACGCTACGTCGCGCCCCCCAAACCGCCAACTTCTCAAGCTTACGCGTCCAGATCCGCCAACACCGCCTGCGCGTGCTCTTTCACCTTCACCTTGGGATAGACCTTAGCCACTTTCCCCGCGGCGTCCACCACGAAGGTGGTGCGCACGATGCCCATATAGGTCTTACCGTAGTTCTTCTTCTCCTGCCACACGCCGAAGGCCTGACACATATCGGTCTCCACGTCGGCCAGCAGGGTGAAGGTCAACCCCTTCTTGACGCGGAAATTGGTGTGGGATTTGGACGAATCCTTGGAGATCCCCACCACGCTATAGCCACGCTTTTCGAACTCCGGCAGCAGCGCTTGAAAATCCATGGACTCGGTGGTGCAACCGGGGGTGTTGTCCTTGGGGTAGAAGTAGAACACCGCCCCCTTCTCTCCCAGCAGATCTGTCAACGCCCACTCCTTGCCGTCTTGATCGGGCAAGCTCATCTGCGGCAATGCGTCTCCCACGTCCAACATCGTGCTCTCCTGTCAGGATGATCCACTCATGATAGCGAAATCAATGGGCGTTTTCACCAGCCCAACTGCAAACGCACCGCATCGAGCAGTTGCGTCACCAGTCCGCCCTCCTCCACCGCCGTGGCGGCCACCACCGGACGCTCCACCACCGACTCGCTGCCCAGCTTCACCACCAGACTGCCCAACTGGGCGTACTGCGGCACCGGCGCGACGATGGGATCGTCGTAACGCAAGCCCACCTCCAGCGAACCGCGCTGCTTGCGCGGAATGGTCACCACCACCGAATCGCGGATAACGCCGTTAACAGTCTGCTCGGCGCCTTTCCACACCCGCAGACTGCGCACCGGCTGCCCGGCTTCGAACAGACGCAGGGTTTCGAAGGTGCGGTTGCCGTACTGCAACAGACGCAACGCCTCCTCCTCGCGCACGCGGCTGCTCTCGGCGCCCATGATCACCGACGCCAGCCGCTGACCGTCTTTTTCGTTGGTGGCGATGAGGCAGTAACCGGCGCTGTCGGTGTGGCCGGTCTTCAAACCGGTGATGGTGGGATCGCGCCACAGCAGTTTGTTGCGGTTGCGCTGGGTGATGCCCGCGTAGGTGAACTCCTTGAGCTGGGAGTAGCGCTCCAGATCCGGGAAGTTGGCCACGAACGCGCTGGAGAGTTTGAGCATATCCCGTGCGGTGGTGTAGTGGTTGGGCGCCGGGAAGCCCGAGGCGTTGGCGAAGTGGCTCTGGCTCATGCCCAGCTGCATCGCCTTGGCGTTCATCAGGTCGGCGAAACCGGCCTCGGAACCGGCGATGTGCTCGGCCACCACGATGCTGGCGTCATTGCCGCTCTGCACCGCGATGCCGCGAATCAGATCCTCCACCCGCACCCGATCGCCCACTTTCACGAAGGTCTTGGAGCCCTTCATCTTCCAGGCTTTCTTGCTCACCATCATGGTGGAGTCGAGGGTCAAATCGCCATTGGTGATGGCCTCGTAGAGAATATAGAGGGTCATCACCTTGGTCAGGGAGGCGGGCGCGGCGACCTCGTCGGCGTTCTGCTCGAACAGAATCGCGCCGGAGTCCACGTCGCCGAGAATCGCCGACTTGGCGCGCACGGTGAAGGGTTGCGCCAGGGCGCTTTGCGCCAGCAGCAGGGAAATTGTCAGGGCGCTCAGCGCCAGACGCAGGGGATTGCTCATAAAAGAGATCATGACTCACACTTGTTTGGAATCGGGTGTTCGCAATCAGCCGCCGAGGCCGCAACGCGGCCTGCCAGACGACTCACTCGTTGAAGAGCACGCGCCCTTCGGGAAAACCCTTCTTGACCAGCGTTTGTACCATGTCGTCGGCTTTGGCGACAGTGGCGAAGGGGCCCATGCGGACCACATAGAGACGTTTGCCGTTTTGATCGCGCGCCAACACATGGGCGCGCCCAACATCCACCAGCTTGCGCGCCAACCGTTCGGCGTTACTGCGCGCCAGGAATGCGCCCACCTGGACAAAAGCGCCCGACGCGTTGGCCAGATCCGCCGAGGCCGGTTGCGGCGTCGGCGCCACCCGCGCGACCCGCTGCGCACTCTGTGCGCGCTTTAGCGGTTGCGCCTGTTGCGCGGCCATGGCGCGCTCTTTGGCGGTGGCTGGACGCCGCACGATCACCTGGGTCTGCGGACGGGTGGCCGCCGTGGCCGGACGCGGAGCCAGCGACGCCTGCGCCGTGGGTCGCCGCACCTGCCGCGCAGCGCCCACATGGCTCTGCGCCTCACGTTTGAGCGCTTCGATGTCGGCGTCCTTGGGCAGCGCCTCCACCCGCACTTTGGCGGTGCCCTTGACCGCATACCCCAGCAGCTTGGCCGCCGCATAGGAGAGGTCGATTTCACGATCCTTCACAAACGGACCGCGATCGTTGACCCGCACGATCAACTGGCGACCATTCTCCAGATTGGTGACCCGCACCCATACCGGCAGCGGCAGGGTTTTATGCGCGGCGCTGACCTGATGCATGTCAAAGCGCTCGCCAATGGCGGTGGGCTTGCCATCGAAATTGGGCCCATACCAGGAGGCCACGCCCACATTGACATAGCCTTCGGCGTCCTTGATGGGGCGATAGGTCACCCCATTGATCTCATAGGGCCGGGTTTTATCCGGCGGATAGCGCGGCTCTTTGGGCACGAGACTGCAACCGGCCAACACGGCGCCCAGCAGCCCGATCCCCACCACAATACGCGCGGCGCGGAAGATCATGCGTCGCTCCCTTTTCCCTGGCAAATTGCAGAGCGTTATGCGCTCTGCTGTTTTGGCCGCCGGTTATTGTTATATGGCGACTCTTGACCTGATTGCGCCTACTGGGCGCCGATGCGGCTGGCCAGCTCATGCGCGACCATGGCGAAACGGCGCGATCGGTTCCACGCCATCACCGTGGTGAAATTGTTAAAGACGACATGATAACGGGGCGCGCCGCGCTCCGCCAGTTTGATCAATGCGCTGGGCGTCGAATCGGGCAGAGACACCCCCGCTTCGGCCAGTTGCGCCCCGCGCCCGCGCCAGTGGCTCCAGGCAGTCAGTTTCTTCGGCGCGCTCACCACCAGAGCGTCCAGCTTGCGGTCGGCTTTCAGCGGCAACGTATAGAGTCCGCCGCGCTTCCAGCCATGGCTGCTCAAGTAATTGGCGATACTGGCCAGCACGTCGGGGGTGGAGTGGAACACATCCCGATGACCGTCGCCGTCGAAGTCCACCGCGTAGCGCCGCAGGGTGCCGGGAATCATCTGCGCCTGGGACATGGCCCCGGCGTAGGAGCCCATGGGCTCACGGGGATTCCACCCCTCTTCATGGCACAGGATGAGGAACTCATGGAGTTGTTTGCGAAAGAATGTCTGGCGACGTTCGTAGGTTTGCGACAGGGAGAACAGCACGCGTAGCACCGGATGGCGACCGGTATTGCCGCCAAAACGGCTTTCGATGCCCCACAGCGCCACCACCACTTCCGCCGGGACGCCATACTTGCCCTGAATTTTATTCAGCAGCGCGCGATGCTCGCGCAAGCGCGCGCGGCCTTTGCGGACCACGGCGTCGTTGATAAAGAGATTGCGGTATTCCCAGTAGGGCTTGGCTTCGGCCTGCCGGTCCATCAGACGGGCGGCTTTGGGGTAGGGTTTGAGTCCGCTGAGGGTCTGATTCAACCACGCGCGGGTGATGCCGTGTTTGCCGATCCACGGTTTGAGCCACGGGTTGTCGTCGACCACGTCGGCGCGCGCCTGAGGAACCAAAATGACGCTGAACAGTCCGAGTAAAATTGCGCAGATTCCGCCGCGCCAACCGCGCTGTGGTGTCGACATGAACGATCCCTGTTCCGTTGCAACGCCTTGACGTCACGCCCTTTCGGGCCAACCATGGGGGTTTCCGAGGGCGGCCAGATCCATCCGCCGCGCTCTTCAGACTCACCCCACACCATGCCGTATCCGCCATGGCCGCACAACCGTTTCTCCATCGTATTCGCCATTTGCTGCCCTATTACCGGCAGCATCGCTGGTCGTTTGCGTTCGGATTCCTGCTCCTGGCCGCCACCAGCATCACCGCGGCGGGAGTGCCCTATCTGCTCAAACTGGCCACCGAGGCGTTCGAAGCCGGCGCCGATGGTCAGATCATGCTGCCCTATGCCGCCGGCATGGCGGGACTGGCGCTGCTGCATGCCGGACTGCGCATCGCCGCGCGGCTGCGCATCTTCGGCGTTGGCCGCGAAGTCGAATACGCCGTGCGCGACGACTACCACGCCAAACTGCAAGAGTTGGACGCCCCCTTCTTCGCCAAGGAGCGGGTGGGCGATCTGGTCTCCCGCGGCACCAATGACATCACCGCCCTGCGCATGTTCATGGGCCCGGGCTTTCTGCAGGTCTCCAACGCCGCCATGGCTTATACGGTGACCCTGCCGCTGATGCTCGCGCTGGACCCCATGATGACGCTGATGGCGCTGGCGCCGTTTCCACTGGTGCTGTTCTCGGCGCGCAAACTGACACAGAAGCTTTATCGCCTAAGCCGCGCGGTGGCCGACCGCTTCGGCGATCTTTCGGCATTCGTGCAGGAGAGCGTGGCCGGAGCGGCGGTGGTGCGCGCCCACGCCCAGGAGGCCAGTTGGCGCAATCAATTCGCCGAGCAGTCGGAAATTCTCTATCAGAGCCATCTGGAACATGCGCGCTTGCAGGGGCTGTTCCAGCCCATGGTGATGTTCTCCGGCGGCGTGGGCGGCTGGATCATCCTCGCCTACGGCGGCCACCGAGTGGCGGCGGGCACCCTGACCATCGGTGATTTCGTCGCCTTCACCGGCTATCTGGTGCTGTTGATTCAGCCCACGGTGGGGTTGGGTTGGATTCTCACCGTGATGCAGCGGGGCTTGGCCGCCATCGACCGCATCAGTCTGGTGCTGAACAGCCACCCCACCATTCTGCCGCCCCAGAGCGCGCAGTCGCATAAGGACGCCCCCTTGCCCAAGCAAGCGGCGATTTCAGTACGGGCGCTGAATTTCGCCTACCCCAGCGCGCCGAACAAGGACGCCGACGCGCAGAGTGACGCCGCCCCCATCGATCCGCCCCACGCTCTGCGCGAGATCAATTTGGAGATCCCCGCCGGGGCTTTTGTGGGCTTGGCCGGGCGCGTGGGTTCGGGCAAATCCACCCTACTCAAATGCATGGCGCGGCTGCTGCCCAGCGCGCGCGACGCCATCGCCATAGACGGCTCCCCGCTGCTCGATATCCCCGAAGCGCGGCTGCGCAAACTGCTCACCATGACCCCGCAGGAGAGCTTCCTGTTCTCCAAAAGCGTGCGCGAGAATCTGCTCTATGGCGCCCCCGGGGCGCGTGAGGAGCTGGCGTGGCGGGTGGCTGAAGAGGCTGCCTTTGACGACGAAATCCGCCAATTCCCCGATGGCATCGAATCCCTGGTGGGCGAGCGCGGCATCACCCTCTCCGGCGGACAGCGGCAGCGCGCGGCGCTGGCGCGGGCGCTGGTCATGGACGCGCCGATTCTGCTGCTGGATGACGTCTTCTCCAGCGTCGACGCCCACACCGAGGAGTTGATCCTCAACAAACTGCAAGAACAGGCGGGGCAGCGCACCATCGTCATGGTGTGTCAGCGGGTGGCGGCGCTGCACCGCGCCGACGTGATTCACCTGATGGAGCATGGCCGCATCGTGGACTCCGGCCCCCATAGCGAACTGATGGCGCGCAGCGCGCTGTATCGCGATCTGCACCTGCAACTGGAGCGGGTGGAAGCGTTGGAGGCGTTGCGATGAGTCCCAAACCCGTTGCTGGCGTCACCGACGAGACCCGCTATGGCGCGGTGCTGGATCTGCGTCTGATGGGTCGATTCCTGGCCTACGCCATGCCGCACAAACGCTGGATCGCCCTGGCGCTGCTGCTGCTGCCGTTCGGCGCGCTGTTCCAGGTGGCGCAGCCGCTGCTGATCAAGATCGCCGTGGACGACCACTTGGCGGCGGGCCAGATGCAGGGCTTCAGCATGCTGCTGGCGGGGCTGGCGGGATTGATCCTGCTGCAGGCGGGGGCGGGCTATCTGATCTCGGTGGTCAACGCGCTGCTGGGACAACGGGTGGTGCGCGATCTGCGCCGCGCGCTGTTCGACCACCTCACGCAGATGGACGCCGGATTCTACAACAAGAGCGCCAGCGGTCGGCTCACCAACCGCATCACCAACGACACCGAAGCGGTGAGCCAGATGGTCAGCGCCGGGGTGATCCACCTCATCGGCGATCTGGCGCTGCTGGCGGCCATTGGCATCGCCATGCTGATGCTCTCGCCGCAGCTCACTATCGCCCTGTTCATCGCCACGCCGGTGTTGATCGTCGGCACCATCGTCGCTGCGCGCAATCTCCGCAAACACCAGCGCCGTGGACGTCTGCTGCAGGCGCAGATGGCCGGGCAATTCACTGAGGAGATCGAGGGCGGCGACGTGGTGCGTCTGTTCCAGCGCCAGCCCCACAACCGCAAGGACTTCGACAAGCTCAACCAGGGCTATAAGGAGGCCGCGCTGGTGAGCAATTTCTGGGAGGCGTTCCAGTTCAGTTTTGTGGAGACCATCTCCACCATCACCATCGCCGCCATCTTCCTCTACGCCGCCTACCTGACCGTGGACGACGCCGTCACCATCGGCGTGGTGGTGGCGTTTATCGACTACGTGCGGCGCATCTTCTTTCCCATTCGCGACCTGGCCTCCAAATTCACCACCATGCAGGCCGCCATGACCGCGCTGGAGCGCATTTTCGACCTGCTCGACGCCAAGCCCGCCATTGAATCGCCCGCCACTCCAGCCAGCGTTCCGCAGAGCATGCGCGGCCACGTGCGGTTGGAGGGTATCCACTTCGGCTATGATCCCAAAGTCCCGATTCTGCAGGGCATCGACCTGGAGATCCCCGCCGGAAGCTCCCTGGCCATCGTCGGCCCCACCGGCGCAGGCAAGAGCAGTCTGATCAAGCTGATCAACCGCATCTACGACCCGCAACAGGGGCGAGTGCTCATCGACGATGTGGACGTGCGCGACTACCCCTTGGAGGCGCTGCGGCGGCAGATCGGCGTGGTGCAGCAGGAGACCTTTCTCTTCTCCGGCGCTCTGGCCGACAACATCGGTTTGCGCGACCCAGCCATCTCCCGCGAACGCATCATCGACAGCGCCAAACGCACCGGCGCCCATGCGTTCATCAGCCAACTCCCCGATGGCTACGACACCCATCTGGACGAGCGCGGCGGCAACCTCTCCTCCGGTCAGCGCCAACTGTTGGGCATCACCCGCGTGTTGGCGTTCGACCCGCGCATTCTCATCCTCGACGAAGCCACCAGCTCGGTGGACGCCATCAGCGAGCGGCTCATCCAGCATGCGGTGGAGGAGCTGCTCAAAGAGCGCACCGCCATCATTATCGCCCACCGCCTCTCCACCATTCTTGACGCCGACTCCGTGGCGGCGCTATCGCGCGGGCGCATCGTCGAGCAAGGCGCCCACGCCGAACTCATGGCTCAGGATGGGCTCTACGCCCAGCTCTGCCGCTTGCAGTTCCAGTCTTTGCTGGGGCAAGCTGTTGATGCAAATTAAACGCTGAAATACACGGTTGGACCTTGCCGATTTTGGCGATGAAAGATATCGAGGGCTGCGCCCTCGAGCTCCCAAGATCAACAACCACACCTTGGGGCTCCGCCCCAAACCCCGCTGGGGGCGCGGCCCCCAGACCCCGCCGCCGACCAGTCGGCGGCCAATAGTCAGCGCAAGCCGGGCCTACGTCACGCAAACATTTTTACGTTCCGTGCAAGTTTGATCTGCATGGCGAGAACAAACTGAAAAGATTGAAAATCAGAGAAAATCAGACAGGAAGGTTCACGCTTGGAGCCGCGCGTGAGGCGTCAGACGTTCAGCCGCCCAGGCCGTCGTCTTCGCGCACCAGGCGGAAGCCCAGCGCGTCGCTCTGCGCCTGCGCCGCCACGCGATTGCGGTGCGCCACGCGGCAGGCGTTCACATGGCTGCGCCAGCTACCGCCACGGCAGAGTCGAATCTCGCCGTAAGCAGCGCCGCGCGGATTGCGGACCCCTTTGGCGCACTTCTCGTAGTAGCTCTCGTTGTACCAGTCCTCCACCCACTCCCACACGTTGCCCACCAGATCGTGCAGGCCCCAGGGATTGGGCGGCTTGCCGCCCACCGGATGGGTGTGACCGTTGGAGTTCTGCGCAAACCACGCATGCTCCGGCGCCATGGTGGGGTTGTCGCCAAACGGAAACACCGTCTGCGTCCCCGCCCGCGCCACATACTCCCACTCCGCCTCAGTAGGCAGACGGAAACGGTAGTTCTGCCCCGCCATGCGGATCAAGTTGCGGATAAACTGCTGGGTATCCTCCCACGAGACCTTCTCCACCGGACACTCGGCCTTGGTCTGGGAGAACTGACTGGTGGTGTTGCCCATCACCGCATACCAGCGCTGCCAGGTGACCGGGTACTTGGCCACCCACAACCCGGCGATCTCCACCTGGTGCACCGGCCCCTCGTCGGCGCGCCGACCGGGCACGCCGCGCGGGCTGCCCATCCAGAAGCGTCCGCCGGGCATCCATAGGAACTCCATGCGGGTGGCCGGTTCGATCCATACGTCGCCACGCTGACGATCCTTGGCCTCTTTCACAGGCTCCGGTGCTGGCGTCGCTGCGGCGGGCGCAGCGGCGGCGGGCTTTGCCTCAGGCTCTGGCGCCGGTTCCGGCTCGGGAGCAGGCGCAGGTTCTGGCGCTGGCGCGGCCGCCGGTTCCGGGGCCTTGGCGGCGGGCTTCTCCTCATCCTGCGCGCCAAATTCATTGATAGAGGAGATAAAGCTGCGCCAGGAGCTCTTTTTCTTCTTCGGCGGCGCCGGTTTGCGGCTGGTGCGCGGCTGGGTGTCCGAAGGCGCGCTGTCGCTCGACGTCTCCGCACTGCGCACCGGACGACGCGTGGTCGGCTCGGCCACGCCGCTATCCGGCCCCATGATCAACGGGCGCCATGCGGCGATGCTCTGCGGACGATCGGTCTCCATCACCTCAAGGCCGCGATCAATGGCTTTGAGGAAGCCCGGCGAGAAGCGCCCTTTGGCCGCCTCTTCAGCGGAGGGCATGGGGTCGGCTTCACTGCGCAGTTTGGCGGAGATGCGCAAGGCCGCATCCACCGGCTTGCGACCGGTCACACAGTGATACAGCACCCCGGCCATGGCGTAGATATCCGACCACGGGCCCTGGCGGTTGCCGCTGCTCTCGTACTGTTCAAACGGCGAGTAGCCCAGGGAGAGCAAGCTGGTCATCTGCTCGCCGGAGTTGGGCAGGGATTGCCGCGCGGAGCCGAAGTCGAGGATGACCGGGCTGTTATCCTCCTTGCGAATGAGGATGTTGGGCGGCTTGATATCGCGGTGAATGATGTTCTTTTTGTGCAGGGTTTCGATGCCCGAAAGCAGCGGCGGCAGGAGCTTTTTCAGCTCCACTTCCGGCAGAATCTTGCGCCGTTTGAGGTAGCTATCCAGCCCCTCGCCCTCGGCGAACTCCATCACCATATAGGCGGTGTTGGCGCTCTCAAAAAAGCTCATCACACGCACGATATTATCGTGGCGGAACTGCGCCAGAGTGCGCGCTTCAATGATGAAGCGCTCCAAGCCCCACTTGAAGGTCTTGTCATCTTCGGGCGAGTTGGCGCGCACGGCACCCGACCCATCAGCGGCGCGCGAAGCGTAGCCGGTAGGCAAGTACTCCTTAATGGCCACCGGCTGGTCGAGATTGGTGTCACGGGCCAAGTAGGTGATGCCGAAGCCCCCCTTGCCCAACACCTTGATGATCTCGTACCACAGCAGCCTCGCCCCGGCGGGGAGCGCGTCACTGAACTTTTTTGAACTCATATACCTTCAACAGATGCTCTTCGTCGCAATTCGCCAAACTTAGCGACTGATTCCCATTATGGCGTTGGCGACAAAACGTCCGCCGTTTGAATCAATTTGCCTGATTCAGGAGCGGACCTCAGCCCTCTCCACGGCCTATCGCCCTAACGGGCAAGCCACCTTACTCATTCTTTTTATTGATAACGCCCTCTTCAGCCAGGCGTTGCAGCGCGGCCGCCTGGTCCACCAACTCCTCTTCGGGCAAGTCCTGTTCCTCCTCCCCCAAAGAGACAATTTTGGCATTTTCAATGCTTTCTTGCAATGCCAACGCTTCGCTATCCAACTCAATTTCTTCATCATCGGGCTCATCGCCCAATCCATCCGGCAGCACGGGATCGTAATCGTCTCCATCATCCCAAGCGGCCAGCTCGTCGTCACTCCACTCCACCTCTTCATAATCGGCTTCTGCTGGCTGAGACTGAGCAAAAAGTACGCTCCAGGCCGCATGCAGACCATTTCTCGCCGCCAAATAGGTTCCCACCACCACCATGGCCCCACCGGAGAGCGCCGCCATGATCCATGACGGGGCATCGCCGCCGCCTTGCCAACTGGGGTCCACCAAGCGATTGGCGGAGGCTGGACCTGTCTTGCGCGCAGTGGCCGAGGCGTGATCGCGGGCGATGCGACGCACCTTCGACTCCGCGCGCGGGGCCACGCGCTGATTGGAGAGCGAGGAGCCCTGACGCTTCTTCTGGTAAGGCTTGGCGGCTTTGAGTCCGCCTTTGAGCCCTTTTTGGAGATTGTCCAGAGACATGGCCACGTCCGCGGTGTCGAGTCGAATCACGGGAATCGGCGCGCCATGACCGTGCGCGCGAACGCCCGGCAGACATGGTGAGCCAGTATCAGGCTTACATGCTCACACACCAGCCCGCAAGGTTTTGTCGCGTGATTATCGCGCCGACTTTCGCCCCGCGTCGCGCTCGGCGCTCAGGCGTAGATATCCAGGCGCTTGACCGCCTCGGAACTGGTGGGCTGTTGTGGGGCCTGGGCGGACTGCGTGGATTGCGCGGCCTGGGCGCTGCTGGCGTGGGAAACGCCCACCGCCTGCGCCTTCTGCAAGCTGGAGCCGTTTTGCGCCGGCGCCTGCTGATTGCTGGGCTGCTGGCGCTGAACCTGGCGCGCAGAGGTGGTCGAGGAGAGAGTGGAAACGCTGGAAATCGCCATAATACAACGCTCCTACAGAAGTGACGCGCGCACCGCGCGCCATTTGAACCACTGACTCTAAGATTAGCATAACCCTGAACGCACAAGCGAATTTTCCCTGCACGCCGCCTCCGCCATACGCCAAGCTCAATCCGTCACACGGGTCTCAAAACGGGCGATGTCGCCCAGACTCAGCGTCAACTGGTCACCAGGGTTCAGTGGCCCCACACCGGCGGGCGAGCCGGTCAGGAACACATCGCCTGGATTGAGGGTGAACACCTGCGAGGCCGCGCTCAGCGCCTCCCAGAGCCCCCAAAGCATCAGAGCCTGGTCCCCCTCCTGCCGGGTTTGACCATTGATCTGCAGGGAGAATTTCAGCGCCTCCGGCGCCGCCACCCGATCCGCCGGGATGAACGGCGCCAGCGGACAGGCGCCGTCAAACGCTTTGGCGCGCTCCCACGGCAGCCCCTTGTCTTTTAATTTGGACTGCACCTCGCGCAGGGTCAGGTCTAGCGCCAAGCCATAGCCGATCACCGCCGCCCGCGCCTGTTCTGGCGTCGCTTTGGCGAGCGGCGCGCCGATCAATAGCGCCAGTTCGATCTCATGCTGACACTCGCCCACTCCTTGGGGCAGCGCGATGGGGTCGCGCATGGTCACAAAGCTCTCGCGGGGTTTCATAAACAGCACTGGTTCGCTGGGCCGCTCATTGCCCAGCTCTTCAATGTGCGCGGCGTAGTTGCGGCCAATACAGACCGCCTTGCCCGGCGCGGGCGGCGCGGGTTGCTGCGGGGCGTCCAACCAAGCGTGCGCATAAACCATGACGATGCCTTTCGACTCTGCTAGGATTTTTTGCTTTCTTCCTCCGTGCGCCCATGCTCAGGCGGCGTATCTTAAAGTGAGTGTGAGACCCCGCCATGTCCAGACATTTCAAACGCAGCGCCAAAAAGGCCAAAGACAAGCAGTCCCGCAATCAGGAAGGCGCGCCCAGCAACAAGCAGACCCGCGCCCGCGCCGCCGCGCTGGCGCAAGGGGTGATGCTGCACCGGGAGGGGGATCTGGCCCAGGCCGAGCCGTTCTATGAACATGTGCTCAGTGAAGAGCCGCAGCACCCGGAGGCCAACCACCTGATGGGGCTGCTCAAGTACCAGACCGACCGCATCGAGCAAGCGGTGGGGCATCTGCGCGCGGCGGTGGAGGCCAAGCCGGAGCTGGCGGGCTACCGTATGAACTATGGCCGCGCGTTGAGCAAAAACGGCGAATTGGAGGCGGCGCTGGCGCAGTATGAGGAGGCCGCGCGCCTGGAGCCCAGCCTCCCCGAAGCGCGCCTACAGCAGGCCCTGACTCTCTACGACATGGATCGCCACGCCGACGCCATTGAGCGTTTCGACGCCATTCTGGCCGCCGCCCCCAATGATCCTGATGCGCTGGATGGCAAGGGCATGGCCTTGGCCCACCTGGGCCGCTTTGACGACGCCATCGACTGCTTCCGCCTCGCCGCTGAAACCCAACCCGGGGACATCGATGCGCAACTGCATCTGGCCAGCGCCCTGCGTGAAGCCGAGCGATTTGAAGAGGCCCTGAGGGCGTATGATACGGCGCTGGCCATCAACGACCAGTTGCCGCTGGCGCACCATCGACGCGGCGTCTGTTTGCAGGCGTTGGGACGACATGAGGAGGCGCAGCAGGCGCGCGCCCGCGGCGAGGAACTGGATCGCGCCCAGGCCCCGGAAGGGGTCTCCAACGCCTGGGATGACGTCCCCAACCCCAGCGCGCCAGGGTCAGAAGCGTAATCGTTTCAGCACAGCGCAAAGATCACAAGGATGCCGCCACGCCCTGGAGCGTCTGCCGCAACACCTGGCGCCCGCGCCAGAGGGTCATCTCGCGCCAGGCTGGCGAAGGCGGGTTGAAAAAGCGCTGCAACTGCTCCCGCGCGGCGACCATCTGCGGATCATCCGCTGCCAGCTCCAGGGCGTGGCACACATGGTCGGCGCGCAGCGCGGCCAGCAGATCCACAAACGGTCCGGTGCCGAACTCCAGGGTCAGGAAACTCAGCCGATCATCAAACGCCGCCAGCCAGCCGTAATCGGAGAGCCCCGAGCGCGCGCCAGAGACCGAATCCCCCAGCGCAGGATGGGTCACCGATTCCCCATGCCAGCGCAGCGCCCGCCGCGATCCAGGCCCGCCCGGCGGCAGATCGCAAATTAGCTCCCCATAGCCGTGCGGACCGATGCCGGTGTGCAGATCCAGCACCGCCACCAGACGCCGCTTGGCCAAGCCCCAGTCAAGCCAGAGCTGCTCCAGGGTTTGCCGTGACCAACTGGGCGCGTCGCCGCCGTAGAACAGTCCATGCCGGTGGCGATACTGTCCCCCGGCCACCGCCACGTCGTAGGCGATCTCGCCATGCTGTTTGCGATAGGCGGCCAGGCGCGCATCGGCGCGGCGGATGGCGTCGGGCTCCAACGAGGTGGGGACCAAGGCGTCGCTCAGAGCGTCATAGCCGGGGTTGGACGGCGGCTCGGCGGAAAAATCCACAAAATTACGATTCAGGTCCACCCCGTCTTCATTGGCGCGCCGCCCCCAGGAGTAGCCGTAGGGGTTGACCCCATGCACCACGATCAACTCCACGCCGCCAGGCAGCGCATTCAAATCGGCGTGGCGCAGCAGGTCCAGTTGAATCGCCGAGCCCACCGGCCCCTCCACCCCATGGGTGGCGGAGAGGACCACCACACTGGCCAGGGCGTTATCCGAGCCCCAGCGCGCCACATCCATGGCCAGCTCCTCCCCCTGCAATCCGACAGGAGGATTCACATAGCTGGCCTGTGCGCCGCCCGCCGCTTTGGCCGTCTGCACAAACGCCGCCCGCGCCGCGGCGTAACCGCCCTCAGGGAACAACGCATCGCAGATCTGTGCCGGGTCCGGCGCATCAGCGAAAAGCGGTAACGGAGCGGGACTATCCATGGGTGGCCTCAATGCGGCGGATGAACTCTTTGAGCACGGCGGCGTACAGATCCCCTTTGAGAATCTTGTCCTCCACGCCGTAGTCGATATTGGGGTTGTCATTCACTTCGATCACGAATACCCCGTTTTGGTTCTGCTTTAAATCAACGCCATACAGCCCATCGCCCATGAGAGCGGCGGCGCGGCGCGCGGTCTCCACCACTTCTGCGGGGGCGCCATCCACGGACAGAGTGCGAAAATCGCCCTCGTCCACGCCGCCATCCTCGCGATGGTGATAGATCTGCCAATGGTTGGGCGACATCATATATTGGCTGGCGAACAGGGGTTTGCCGCCCAGCACGCCGATGCGCCAGTCGGACTCAGTGTACATGAACTCCTGCGCCAGCAGCAGTCGGGAGTGGACAAACAGCTTCTGCGCCCCGACCAGCAGATCACTCACACTCTGGGCTTTGATCATCCCGCGCGAGAATGAGCCGTCGGGAATCTTCAGGACGATGGGCAGCCCCAAGCGCTCGGCCAGACGTTTGGCCTCAGCCTCGTCGAAGCGATAACGGTCCAGCACCTCCGAACGCGGCGTGGGAATTTTGTGCGCATGCAGCAGTTCGTGCAAGAACGCCTTATTGGTGCAGCGCACGATGGAGCCGGCGTCATCGATCACCGGCAGCCCCTCCTGCTCGGCTTTGCGGGCGAAGCGGAAGGTGTGGTGGTGGGTGGCGGTGGTCTCGCGGATAAACAGCGCATCGAACGCCGGGATGCGGTGAAACGCCTTGGCGGTGATCAACTCCACGCGCATGCGCAGCGCCTGCCCGGCCTTGATGAACGCCTCCAACGCTGCGGGGTTGGAGGGCGGCAGATCCTCCTTTGGATCATACAGAATCGCCAGATCGTACAACGGGTTATTGCGGCTGGGTTTGCGCCGGACTGGCAGACCGGTGAAGCGCAGCAGACTGGCTTCGAACAGCGCGCGTTCGCTCTTGCGCACTTGATGCAGCCCCATGGGCTTGAGCCCGCTGACGCGCAGCCGGTCGCCTTTGCGCTGCGCGCTCACGCGCATGAGCGGATAGCGAAACACTTCGAACAAACGCCGCCCCAGCGCTGAAAATACGCTCAGCTCGGTTTGGCCGAACATCACCGGGATGGTCAGGCTTTTGGCTGCGGTCTGCGACTCATCCAGCGCCGCCCCGGACAGCGCCTCATCCAGCTCCGGCAGCAGGAAAGCGTAGAGCGATTTGTGCGACAGATCCAGAATATCCGCCATGGAGGGCAGCGCGATCTCCTTGCGCGCCTCGGCGAACAGCGAGCAGTAGTAGCCGCCGCTGAGCGCCTGATAGTGGCGGCACAGATTGATGACGCGCCCGGCGCCCTTGCGCCGTTTGGGTTTTTCGCCTCGCGCCAGGTAATCCTGCACTGTCAGCAACTCCAAGCCATGGTCGGACCACTTCCAGTCCTCCATCTGGTCCAGCACCACCGTATAGCGTTGCGCCATCGCCTATGACTCCAACTTGCCCAACCAATTCATGAAAGAGGGGATCTCACCGCGAGCGCCCCCGTTGCCAAACCTGCTTATACAGACCTTCGTGGCCGCAGGAACAGCGCCGCCTGTTGTCTGGCGCGGCCGTAGCGCATCATGCGGGCGAAATCCTCGCGGGGAATCGGGATGCCCATGCAATCGGTGGCGGTCAGACTGTGCGCCGGATCCATGTCCGGCTCATGCACATAGACATAGCGTTCGTCGATGGCCGCCAACGTCACCCAGTGCGGCGCCTTGCCGCCGGAGAGGCGATAGGCGCTCACCAGCACCAACCCCGCCCACCCGGCGCGCAACGCCGCCTCCAACTCCTCAACCGTCAGCGGCGCATCGTCCACCGACGCCCCCGCCTGCGCCAGCTCCGCCAGGAAGCTCTCCTCCACCAGCCGGATGACCGCTTTCTTGTCGGCGTCGCGCACCGAGTCGGCAAACAGCCCCTCGGCGCCGCCGCCCACCGCACGCACCCGCGCCTCAAACCCGCGCGCCAGCGCCGCCACCGCCAACCCGTGGGGACCACAGCCGCCGTGGCCGGAGGTCATATAGATGGTGGTGGCTTCGCGCCACAGACGCAGCTCCAAAGCGCGGTCCAGGCTCATCCCCACATCGAAACCGCCCATGGCCATCATCAGCGCCGCCGGACCGCAGGTAAACGGCAACGTTTGCGCATAGTAGGGCCACGGCGTCTCTTCCGGCGACAGGTGGCGCAGCAGGGACTTCTGCAGACGCAGCGCCTCAGTGTGGTCTTCGTAGTAGTCCGGGTAGTGGTCGAACACGCGGTAACCCTGGGCCTGATACAGCCCGATGGCGCCGACGTTATCGGCGCGCACCTCCAGCCGCATCCACGCCGCGCCCTGCCCCAGCGCGCGCGCCTCCAGGGCCGCCAGCAGGCGCTTGCCCAGCCCCTGCCCGCGGGCGTTGGGGGAGACCGCGATGGAGTAGATGCGCGCCAGCCGCGCGCCGCGTCGATAGAGGGTCAGGCCGTACCCAAGGATGGCGTCACCTTGTGCGCTGTCGTCGGCGACGTCGACCAGAAACTCCACATGGCCATGTTGCAGGAAGTGACGAAAACTGCGACGGCTGAGTCTGTCGCTGGAGAAACAGACGTTCTCCAACGCTGCCAGGGCGTCGAGATCGGCAAGGATCGCCGGTCGGATCACGGGGCATACAGGGGAAGGAACATCTCCGGCGCCGCCTTATTCATTCAGGAGGAGAGCGACCGCGCCAGCGCATCGCGCCGGTGCGAAAACCGCCGCAGAATGCGCCTGTTGCACGCAGGATTCAATACAAAAATCCACATGGGAATTGACCCCATAAAAAAACGTCCCGCCAATTGTGCGCAGGACGTTTTCAATATGCAATGCAGGCAAATAACAGCGCTTCGGTGGTGATATTACTCCGCCACCACCAAACAGCTGATGTCGGCAACCTGGAAGAAGGCGGCGGAGACCCCAGCCAGCAGCGCCTGACGATTGGCGCGCACCGCCTCGTCGTCGGCCATCACCATGACTTTGTCGAAGAACAGATCCACCGTCTCGCGCAGCCCGGCCAGATGGCCCATGGCGTCGGCGTAAGCGCCGTCGGCCACACACTGGGAGACTTTGGGGGCCACATTGGAGAGCGCCTCGAACAGCCCGCTCTCCTCGGCGTCCAGGAACAGACTGGGATTGACCGCTGGAAGCTGCGCGCGGTCGATGCCCGCCTTATCGAGAATGTTGCCGATGCGCTTGTTGGCCGCCACCAGACTCTGATAGGCGGGCTCGCTGCGGAAGCCGTCCAAGGCGCGCACGCGCTGCGCCACATCAAACAGATCATCCAGCCCCAACGCCTGCACCGCATCAATGAGGTCATACTCCAGACCGTCGGCCTTGAGATACGCCTGCAGACGGCCATAGAAGAAATTGAGCAGATCGTCGATGGTCTCCGCTTCGCCGCGCTTCAGACCGATCTCGGCGTAGAGTTGATACGCCTCGCGGCACGCTGCGCGCAGCGACAGACGCACGCCGTCGCCATCCAGCAGCATGCGGATGATGCCCAATGCGGCGCGACGCAGGCCGAACGGATCCTTGGCCCCGCTGGGGGTGATGCCCATACCGAAGCAGCCCACCAGGGTGTCGAGCTTGTCGGCGATGGAGACCGCGCGCCCAGCGGGGGTGGTCGGCAGGTCGTCATTGGCTCCGGCGGGCATGTAGTGCTCGCTGATGGCCAGCGCCACTGCTTCATCTTCCGGCTGGTTGCGCGGCAGGTAGTAGCCGCCCATCACCCCTTGCAGCTCAGGGAATTCGAACACCATGCCGGTGACCAGATCGCACTTGCCATACAGGCCGGCGCGCTCGGCCACCCCGGCCACGGCGGAATCCACCGCATTGGCGATACTGGCGCCCAGCACGCCCATGCGTTGGGACTTCTGGAACAGCGAGCCCAAGCCCGCCTGCCACACCACCTGATGCAACTCCGACAGACGATCGGTCAGGGGCGTTTTGCGATCCTCGTTCCAGTAGAACGCGGCGTCCTCCAGGCGCGCTTTGAGCACGCGCTGATACCCCTTCACCAGCACTGATTGATCCGGCGTGAGCATGTTGGCCACAGCGATGAAGTGGGGCAGCAACCGGCCTTGGGCGTCCACCACCGGGAAGTACTTCTGGTGGCTCTTCATGGAGGTGGTGAGCACCTCCGGCGGAATCTCCAGATAGACCGGATCGAACGCGCCCAGCAGCGGAATCGGCCACTCGGTGAGAGAGGCGTTCTCGGAGATCAAGCCCTCATCCAGCACCGCTTCGCCGCCCGCTTCCGCCGCGCACGCCTTGGCCCCATCGCGAATCGCCTCCATGCGCTCGTGCAGGTTCAGCATCACGCGGTTATCGGCCAGAGTCGCCTTGTAGTGCGTCACGCCGCTCACTTTGTGCGGACCGCGCGCATTCATAAAGCGGTGTCCCTGCACGGTGTCGCCGCTGGTCACGCCCTCCACCTCAAAGGCCAGGGTCTGACCATTGAGCAGGGCGCAGAAGCCCTGCACCGGACGCACAAAACGGGTCTCGCCATCGCCCCAACGCATGGACTTGGGCCACGGCAGACCGTTGAAGGTCTTATCCATCGCCTCGGGCAGCACCTCAACAGCGGCCTTGCCGGGCTGCTGAATGGTGTAGGCCAGATATTCGCCCTTGGGGGTATCCAACCGCTGCAGCTCCTCCACGGTGACGCCACACCCTTTGGCGAACCCTTCGGCGGCCTTGGTGGGGGAGCCATCAGGGGCGAACGACGCCTTTACCGGCGGTCCGCGACGCTCTTCGGAGCGGTCGGCCTGCTTATCCGCCAGACCGGCCACACTGAGCATCAGACGGCGCGGCGTGCCGTGGCTCTCGACGCGCTCAAAGCCCAACTCCAGCTCTTTGAGCGCCTCTTCAAACAGCTTGCCAAAGGTGGCGATGGCGCCCGGCAGCATACGCGCCGGAATCTCTTCAACGGCGATTTCCCACAGAAACTCAGACATGATCAGGCTCCCTCCCCGCTACCGTCCTTAATCAACGGATGACCCAGCGCCTCGCGTTGGGCCACGTACGCCTCGGCCACGCTCTTGGCCAGATTGCGCACCCGGCCAATGTAGCGTTGGCGCTCGGTGACGCTGATGGCGCCGCGGGCGTCGAGCAGGTTGAAGTAGTGCGAGCTTTTGATCACCTGGTCATAGGCGGGCATGGGGCGGCCCAGTTCGGCCAGACGCAGCGCCTCCTGTTCGTGCATGGTGAACAGCTCGAACAGTTTGGCGGTGTCGGCGTCGTTGAAATTGTAGTGCGAGTAGTCCACCTCGTTCTGCTGGTAGACGTCGCCATAGGTGAGCTTGCCGTTCCAATCCAGGTCGTAGACGTTCTCCACCCCCTGGATGTACATGGCCAGACGCTCCAGGCCATAGGTGATCTCGCCGGAAACCGGCTTCAGGTCGATGCCGCCCACCTGCTGGAAGTAGGTGAACTGGGTCACCTCCATGCCGTCCAGCCACACCTCCCAGCCCAGCCCCCACGCGCCCAGGGTGGGCGACTCCCAGTCATCCTCCACAAAGCGGATATCGTGGGCGTTGACGTCGATGCCGATGGCCGCCAGCGACTGCAGATAGAGGTCCTGAATATCCGGCGGCGACGGCTTGAGGATCACCTGAAACTGGAAGTAGTGCTGCAGGCGGTTGGGGTTCTCGCCATAGCGGCCATCGGTGGGACGGCGCGACGGCTGCACATAGGCGGTGTTCCACGGCTCCGGCCCCAGCACCCGCAGGAAGGTGGCCGGGTGGAATGTGCCCGCGCCCATCTCCATGTCATACGGCTGGTGCAACACGCAGCCCTTGTCGGCCCAGAACTTCTGTAAGGCGAGAATTAAATCCTGAAAAGTCACCCTGCCCTCCCACTGGCGGTGATTTTGCGGGCGCAATGTATACGGCTAACGACGGGGAAATAAAAGATATTGAGGGCTGCGCCCTCAAACTCCCCTAAAGGTCAAAAGCCAAACCGTGGGGCTCCGCCCCACACCCCGCTGGGGTCGCGGACCCCAGACCCCGAAAAATCGGGCCATAAATGTCCCGATTTTCCACCTTTTTGTCCGTGCAAGTTCACGCAATGGTTCCGGTCGGGAAGTCCCGCTATAACGCATCGCTTTGGGAACTTGGCAAATCCCGCAGAGGGTAGCATACACAGGCCGCTAAAGGAGGGGAAATTCCGGTCTTACGCCCGTCGCCGTGCGCGCAGAATCACCCATCCGCCCCATAACAGCGCCAGCACGCTCCAGATCCCCACCTGCCACGGCGCCGTACGCACAAACAGCGATTGCCCTGTCCCTGGCGCGACCAACGCCTGGGCGCTGCCGCGCAGATTGGCGTCCACCCGGGTCAATTCGCGCCCGGTGGCGTCAAAGATGGCGGAGATGCCGGTGTTGGCGGCGCGAATCATCGGCAAGCGCGTCTCCACCGCGCGCAGCCGCGCCATGGCCAGGTGCTGATGCTGCGCCGCGTGACCAAACCAGCCATCGTTGGTGACATTGACCAGCCACTGCGCCCCATTCACCGCCATCTGGCGCACATAGAGCGGGAAGATGGTCTCATAGCAGACCAACCCGCCCACCCCCATGCCGCGCCAATTCATCGGCTCGGCCCCAGGACCCGGGGTGAAATCCTTGGCCCCGGCGGTGAGCTTTTGCACCGAGTCCGGCAGCAGCCAACGGAAGGGAATGTACTCCCCAAACGGCACCAGCAGATGCTTGTGATAGCGCGACTCCCACAAACCGTCGGGGCCGAGAATCACCATGCTGTTGGCATATTGCCAGGGGCGCACGCCGCGACTGTCCGGCTCGCCCGTGCGAGTGGCGGTGGGCACGCCGGTCAGAATGGGGGTTCCGGTGTCATTGACCAGTTTGGCCAACAGCTTGCGCTGATCCGAGTAGGCTTGCAGGAAGAACGCCAGCGCCGTCTCCGGCCACACCGCCAGATCCACCGGCGGATCGAGGCGGCGGGTGAGCGCCATGTAGATCTCCAGATGGGTCCAACGTTGGGAGCGATCCCACTTGGCCCACTGCGGCACATTGCCCTGCGCCACGGCGATGGCGCGTTTGGGCGTGGTCTCGGCCTGGGCGTCCAGTTGCGCCACCCGCGCCTCTCCATACAGCGCGGCGACCAGCACCAGCGCCGCCGCCCACAGCATCCAGGCGGCGCTCACCCGCAACGAGCGTTTGAGCGCAAGCACGCCCAGCGCCAGCACGGCGGCCAAGTGCAGCGTCAACGCCGACAGCCCCCACACCCCGCCCACATCGGCCAATTGGCGCAATGTGGCGTCGTCACTCCAGACGTAGCCGATCAGATTCCAGGGAAAGCCGCTAAAGGCCCAGCCGCGCAGGAGCTCACCACCGACCCAGAAGAGCGGCGCCGACAGCGCCAGCAGCCACGTCGGGCGCGCCGACAGCGCCATCAAGCCGCCCGCCAACGCGCCATAGGCCGCCATCACCAGCGCCAGCAGGAAGACCACCGCATAGGCCCCCAGCAGCGGGAACCCACCGTGGGTGTGCAGACTGACGGTGAGCCAGGAGAATCCGATGGCGTGGTGAATCAGGCTGAAAACCAGCCCCAGCCAGGCGCCGCGTTTGAAGGTTTGATGGCGCAGCAGGAGGATCAGCAGGGCGAAGCCGGTGAGAGTGAGCCAGGGTTGCCCATACGGCGGCAGCCCCAGCACCGCCAAACCGCCGCCCAATGCCGCCAAGGCGGTTTCGCCCAGGGGGTGACGATGCAGCGCGGCGAACCACGGCCCAAGAATGGTGGGATCACGCATAGGGGTCCGGCAGCCCCATGGTAGCAAGCACAGTGCGCTCCCAGTTCTCCTGCTCTTCAGCTTCAGCGTCGCTGCGTTCGTGATCGAGCCCCAGCAAGTGCAGAGTTCCGTGCACCACCAGATGGCGCGTATGCGCCTCCAAGGTGATGCCGCGCTCTTCAGCCTCCCGCGCCACGGTCTCATAGGCCAGGATGATGTCGCCCAAGGGGAAATCCTCCCCCGGCAGCTCGGGGAAGTCTTCCAGCATCTCCTCCTCGCCATCGTCCATGGCGAAGGAGAGCACATTGGTGGATTTGTCCTTGCCGCGATACTCGGCGTTGAGCGCGCGCACTTCGGCGTCATCGGAGAGCGCCACGCTCACCTCCCGCCCCTCAATGGCGCGCGTGGAGGCCCCTTGGGCCGTCAGCGCTTCGCCCCACACCGCCAGCGTCGCCGCCACACACTGGACGGCGACCTCTTCAAACTCAGGCGGCCATGCTGGATGGACGCGGCTTACCAGCGTTTGCGCCATTGCGCGACTCCTCAGCGGTGGACGGGACCTTCTTCACTTGGTCCGGATAGGCGATGCGGCGGTGGTAGAAGCCCAGCGTCAGCACACGCACAAAAGCGTCCTCCACCTGCGCCAATTCGCGCAGGGTCAGATGGCAATCATCCAACTGACCATCGGCGATTTTGCTATCGATGAGGCGCTTGACCAACGCCGCAATCTGCGCCGGAGCCGGATTTTTGAGGGTGCGCGCCGCCGCCTCCACCGAATCGGCGATCATCAGGATGCCCGCTTCGCGGCTCTGCGGCAGCGGCCCGGGGTAACGATAATCCTCCGGCGAGACGTTATCGCCGCGCTTGGAGGCTTCGTTCAAGGCCTTGTTGTAGAAAAACTGCAACACCGTGTTGCCCTGGTGGGTGGTGATCGCTTCAATAATGTGGTCGCCCAGTTTGTATTGGCGCGCCAACTCCACGCCATCCTTGACGTGGCCCATGATGATCTTGGCCGACATCGACGGCGCCAGATGATCATGGCGATTCTCGCCGGACTGGTTCTCCACGAAGTACTGCGGCTTACTCATTTTGCCAACGTCGTGGTAGAGCGCCATCACCCGCGCCAGCAGCGGATTAGCGCCGATGCTCTCGGCGGCGGCTTCGGCCAGGTTGCCCATCATCACGCTGTGGTGATAGGTGCCCGGGGTGCGCAGGGAGAGCTGCTTGAGCAGCGGATGGTCGCCGGAGGCCAGCTCCATCAAGCGCGAATCGGTGGCCACGCGGAACAGCGACTCAAACAGCGGAATCAGCGCCAGCGCCAGCAGTCCCACCAGCAGACCGCTCACCAGCGCCATGCCCATGCCCAACAGCCAATCGAGGCTGGGGGCGTGTCCCGCCAGCGCTTCCACAGCGGGGATCGCCGCCATCTGCGCAAAGCCGATGGTGGCCCCGGCGCGCAACACGTCAAAACGGTGTCGACTGGAACGCAGACAAGTGCCCCCCACCAGCGAGCCGATGAGGAAATAGAGGAACAGCGGCAAGCCGCCCTCCGACGCCAGGGCGGTGAGGAAGGAGAGCGCCGTGCCCACCACCAGCGCGCCGCCGGGCAGACCGGAGCGCGCGCCCACCATCAATGAAGCCATGGCCGCGCCCAGGGCGACGGGCGGCATGTAGTTGATCATGCGCTCGTTCCACAGGAACAGCCCCGCCACCCCCTGCCCCACGGCGTGGGACACCGCGCCCGCCAATGCGGTGATGGCCAACAGTCCGCCCAGCAGATAGACGGTCTTCTTGTCATGGGGGAATTTGGGCGAGGTGCGCAACAGGAAGGAGCGCCCCAGCCACAGGAACATGGCCAGCGCCAGCGCCAAACCGCCAATGCGCAGCAGCAGCCCCACATTCCAGCGCTCGGCGTTGAGGGCCTGCACTTTGCGGTAGGCGTCTTCGGTGACCAGTTCACCTTCGCGCAGCACCATCTGCCCGCGGCGCACGCTCAGATAGACCGGCTCCACCGCCTCCACCGCCTGTTTGCGGCGATTTTTGGTCTCCGCCAGGTTGGCGTTGAGGTTGGGCCGCGCCAGGCTCTGCGCTTCGGTCAGAATCCATTTGCGCAGCGCGCCGGGCATATCGTTGAAGTGCTCATTGGCCGAGCGCGCCAACTGCTCGCGGAACGCCTGGAGATCGATTACCCCTTCACCGGCCACCAGCTTCTCTTCAGGGCCGCCATCCAGCGGAATCGCCACACTCTCATGGCGTTGCACATCCTTGATCGTCTCAGGCCCGCTGACGATCTTCTGCCGCGCCAGCGGTTTGAGCCAATTGAGCAGACGTTGCCGCAAAGTGGCGAAACCCGGATTCAGCGCCGTGGCCAGCACCGCATCCGCGCCCACCGACTGCGGCGGCTGATCGGGGACTTTCGCCGTCTCGCCCGGCGTCAGTTCGCGCATCAGCCCGCCCATCTCCATCAGGGCGTTAAAGGCGGCCAGAGAGATGGGGCGGTCGCGGCCCTGGTTGAACTTGGCGCGTACGCTCTCGCGGCTCTCATCGGCATCGGCGGCGCGGGCCAGCTTCTCCAGCGCCACCAACGCGCCCTGGAAACGGTTGGCCAGCATCTCGGCCATGCCTGGATCCCAGTCGAACACCGGGCGCACGCTGTGGAACGCCTGCTGACGGCGCTGCGCTGTGGCGATGTAGTCCTCCAGCAGCAACTCGCGGTCGGCCTTGATGTTGCGCGCGGAAACCTCGCCCACTTCCGGCTGATAGTTGGGGCGCAGCGCCAGGGGCGAATAGATGATGGTCAGGACCGCGACCAGCAGCAGGAAGAACAGTGGATCGGGCTTGCGCGAACGCGCAATCCAGGCGCGCACGCCGCCCAGCGGATCCCACTGACGTTGCCCACGGCCGCTCAAATGGCCGACATTGCGTTCATGCGTTGTCATGACGTCGCTCTCCATGGTGCATATGCGTCATCATGCGGTTGACTCCGTTATCCCTTACCGCCCTTGCCGGAGCGGCTGGAGGAGCTATCGGCCTCGTAGGCGCGCACGATCTTCTCCACCAGACCGTGGCGCACCACGTCGCGGGCGGTGAACACGGCGGTGCGGATATCCTTCACCCCTTTGAGCACCGCCAGCGCCTGCACCAGACCAGACATCTGCCCGGCGGGCAGGTCGATCTGGGTGACGTCGCCGGAGATCACCATTTTCGAGCCCTCGCCCAGACGGGTGAGGAACATCTTCATCTGCTCGGGGGTGGTGTTCTGGCCTTCGTCGAGGATGATGAACGCCTCCTCCAGGGTGCGCCCGCGCATGTAGGCCAGCGGCGCGATCTCCAACACCCCCTGGGCGGTGAGCTTCTCCACCTTCTCGCCGCCCAGCATGTCATACAGGGCGTCGTAGAGGGGGCGCAGATAGGGGTCGACTTTGGCTTGCAGGTCGCCGGGCAGGAAACCCAGCCGCTCGCCCGCCTCCACCGCCGGACGGGTGAGAATGATGCGCCCCACGCGCCCCTCCAGGTAGGCCGACACCGCCGCCGCCACCGCCAGATAGGTCTTGCCGGTGCCCGCCGGACCGATGGCGAAGGTCATATCGGCGGTGAGGATCGACTCGATGTAGGCCGCCTGACGGGCGTTGCGCGGATAGATATTGCGCTTGGGGGTCTTGATCAGCAGCTCCGAGGCGTAGACGTCGCCCAGGTCGGTCTCTTCGGTCATCGCCTTGAGGCCATCCTCCACCCGGTGCAGATCCACCGTCTCGCCGCGCTCGAGCATGGCGTAGAGTTCGGTGAGCAGCTGACGCGTCTTTTTGATGGCGGACTTGCGCCCGGTGAGCGCCAGGGCGTTGCCGCGCGGGCTGATCACCACCCCCAGTTGATGCTCGATCAGACGCAGATGCGCATCCGCTTCGCCAAACAGAACAATGGCCAAGCCATTATCCGGGAAACTCAATTTTTCTGAATGGGGCTGTTTGGCCATACTGTCCTTCGTTTCGCTCACGCCGCCGCATCCTCTGCGATGCGGCCTTTGAGACTGTTGGGCAAGCCTTCGGTAATGGTCACCGCCACGGTTTGACCGATCCACTCGGCGCGGCCCGGGAAGTTGACCCGGCGCAGACCCGAGGTGCGTCCGGAGAGTTCGCCTTCGCCGCGCTTGGACCACCCTTCCACCAAAACGTTCTCCACGCGCCCGATCTGCGCGCGATTATTCTCCAGTTGAATCTGGTTCAGGCGCGCTTGCAACCGCGCCAGCCGCTCTTCCTTCACCGCTTCGGGCAATTGATCGGGCAATTGCGCGGCGGGTGTGCCGGGGCGGGCGGAGTATTTGAACGAATAGGCGTGGTCATAGCGCACCCGTTCGGCCAGCTCCAAGGTCTGCTCGAACTGCGCTTCGGTCTCGCCGGGGAAGCCGACGATCAGATCGGTGGCGATGGCGATATCGGGGCGCGCGGCGCGCAATTTGGCGATCCAGGCTTCATACTCGGCCACCGTGTGGCCGCGCTCCATCGCCTCCAGCACCGCATCGGAACCGCTCTGAATGGGCAGGTGCAGATAGGAGCAGAGTTGCGGGACGTCGGCGAACACCTCCACCAGATCGTCGTTCATATCCGCCGGGTGGGAGGTGACGAAGCGGATGCGCTCGATGCCGTCGATGAGGGCCACGCGGCGGATCAGCAGCGCCAGGTCGTGGCTCACGCCGTCGGCGTCATCGGCCTCATAGGCGTTGACGTTCTGCCCCAGCAGGAGGATCTCACGCACGCCTTGAGCGGCGAGGGATTCGGTTTCGGCGAGCACGTCGGCCACCGGACGCGACCACTCGCGTCCGCGGGTGTAGGGCACCACGCAGAAGGTGCAGAATTTGTCGCACCCCTCCTGCACCGCCACCGAGGCGGCCACGCCGTGGGCCTGGGCGCCGGGTAGATTATCGAATTTGTCCACTGCGGGGATATCGTCGGCCAGGATGCGCTGTTCCCCCGCTTCGGCGCGGGCCAGCATCTGCGGCAGCTTGTGATAGTTCTGCGGGCCGAACACCATGCGCACGTAGGGGGCGCGTTTGAAGATCTCCGCGCCGGCGGCCTGCCCCACGCAACCGCCCACGGCGATGATGGCGCCGCGATTGGTGGATTCAAAGCGCAGACGGCCCAACTCCGAGAACAGTTTGTCCTCGGCCTTCTCGCGAATATGGCAAGTATTGAGAATGATCAGATCGGCTTGGGTGGGCTCTTCGGTGGCGACATAGCCGCCATCTTCGCCCAACAGATCGGCCATACGCGCGGAGTCGTAGGCGTTCATCTGGCAACCGAATGTCTTGACGTACAGACGTTTCAATGCCGAACCTTCCACAACAACCTAGTCTGGATGGGGCCAAGTGCTGGATTGGGCGCTGCAAAACGGCCACAACAATAGCCGGTCTGCGCCCCAAAGGGAAACCCATTCCGCAAACAACGGTTTAAGCTTCTGTCTTCATTGGAGGGATTTTTGCGCTTTGCGGTTCCCGCCAATGTCTGCAATCAGACGCAGGCGGCGCGCAGATCGTCGATCACCAGAGCCGGCACAAACGGCGTCACATCGCCGCCGTTGCAGGCGATCTCCTTGATCATGCTCGAAGAGATGAAGGTGGTGGACTCCTCAGCGGTGAGGAACAGCGTCTCCAGAGACGGGGCCAGTTGCCGATTCATGGCCGCCATCTGAAATTCGTACTCGAAGTCGGTCATCACTCGCAGCCCACGCAGCAGCGCCTGGGCGCCCATGGATTTGGCGAACTGCACCAGCAGGCCGTCGATGCGGCGCACATGCACATTGGGCAGATCCGCCACCGCGCGGGTCACATGGTCCAGACGCTGCTCGGCGGAGAAGAGGGTCTTTTTGGAGCGATTGACCGCCACCCCGACCACCAGGGTGTCGAACAGCGCGGCGCCGCGTTTGATGATATCCAGATGCCCCAGGGTGATGGGGTCGAAGGAGCCGGCGTAGATGGCGATGCGCGCGGAATTACTCATGATCGGGGGATGACTCCAAATCGCTGTTCTCACGACCCACGCACCACAAGGTGACCGCGGTTTGCCCATACTCGCGGGTCTGCCACAGACGCCATGCGGGGCTCGGCGCCAGCACGCTCGCGCCGCGCTCATGTTCCGCCACCGCCACCGCGCCATCGCGCAGCAGATTCAGCCGGGCGACCAGATCCACCGCCTGCTGCGCCAACCCCTGCCCATAGGGGGGGTCGAGAAACAGCAGATCAAAGCCTTCAGGCGCAGCGCTCAAAGTCTGCCGCAGCACGCTCTCGGCCACCGCCGAACCGCGCACCAAGCGCGCCTGATCGGCAAAGCCGCACAGGGCCAGATTCTCACCCAGCAGCTTCAGGGTGGCGTTATCGCGCTCCACAGAGCACACCTGCGCCGCGCCGCGACTGAGCGCCTCCATGCCCATCACCCCGGATCCGGCGAATAGCTCCAGCATGCGAGCATCGCGCACAAACGCGGCGCCGAGCATGTTAAACAGCGCCTCACGCACCCGCACCGGGGTGGGGCGCACATCGCGCCCGGGGGGCGATTTCAGCTTGCGCCCGCGCGCCTGTCCGGCGGTGATCTTCAGCATGGGCGCATCCGCTCCTGCGGCAATGGCGCAAAACTCCGGCTTATTCGGGAGGCGGCAGTGTAGCGCCCCGCACCGCGCATCTCAACCATAACTTGGACAATTTGGCGCATAGAGGCCATTCATGGCGATTCCAGCGCCGATCGCCCCAACGCCTCGCCGCTGAGGCTCTCCCCCTCCCCAGGCAGACGTCGATGCCAGAAGCGCCGCTTGGCCATGAGCGTCTGACCGCTGGCGCGCACCCAAATCGTCTCTTGGCGCAGACCGCGCCCGCCCGCCGCGTCCAGATCATAGGCGCTGCACAGGGTCAGGCTGGCCCCAGAGCGCGCCAACGCCTGCCTGAGAGGCGGTAGAAACTCAACCTGGAAAGCGCTCAATCGCGCCGCCCACCCCGCCCAATCGCCATGCCGCGCCAGCAGCGCCGGTGCGCGCAGGTGCACAATCACCGGGCCGTTCGCCCCCGCTTCAGCGCATTGCTGCGCCCAGCCGCCCCAGTCCGGTTGCGACTCATTGAGCGCAGCGGCCTGCATGCCGCAGAAGCGCCCCAAGCCGCGCGCCGCCGGATCGTCACTGAGCAGCAGCCCGCCGGTCAGCGACAGCGCGCCGGTCAGATCCGGCGCGCCGCCCACGCCCCAGATCCACGGCGTATTGAGCGGCATGCGCCCCTGGCTCTTGCGGGTTGCATTGATGGGGTGACGCGCGAGCAGCATCTGGATGGTGGTGAGGAGTTGGCTCAAACGTTTGGCGTCGGGCCCGGTGGGCAGGGCGTCGCGGCCAGAGAGTCCCTCCAGCAGGGGCGCAGGGACGATGGGATCCAGCGTGAGCGGCTCAGGGTGCGCGATAACCCAGCCATCGTCCAGCACGGCGGCGATGCGCCAGCCGTCCACGGCCAGTTCGTCGGCGAAATCGGCGGCGAGCGTCGCCGCCTCCTGCGGGGTCAGGGCGACCCGCTCGGGGGAGAGAAACAGCAGATCCTCGCGCTTGCGCGACCAGTGGGTGAAGCCCACCCGCGCCCACACGCCCGCAGCGTCATCAGAGACCGCATCGGCATCGCGGGCGGCGAACCAGCCATTGGCCAGCATGCCGCTGGGGGCGGACAGTCCCAACAGGCGCGCCAGCGCGCCCAGGGCCTCCGGCGGCTCATCGGCGCGCGCCAGATCCACGCGGCCGGTTGCGCCCAGCGCGGCCAACTCCGCCAGCGCAGGGTCCGCAGGCGCCGTCGCGCTCTCATCGGGGATGCGTCGCCCCCCCTCCACCAGCGCCAGCACGCCCATGGGAGCCTCCTTGGGCGTTTAGGCCGCGTCTTCC
Source organism: Magnetofaba australis IT-1 (assembly GCF_002109495.1). Taxonomy (NCBI): domain Bacteria; kingdom Pseudomonadati; phylum Pseudomonadota; class Magnetococcia; order Magnetococcales; family Magnetococcaceae; genus Magnetofaba; species Magnetofaba australis. The sequence goes on along the minus strand of NZ_LVJN01000018.1, from coordinate 54,626 downwards.
TCGATGCGGATCATGTGCGCTTTGCTCTCCACCAGCGGCAACTGCTCGATCTCCGCCAGGCACGCCAGCATCTGCGCCTCGCGCGCCTCGTGGGTCACCATCACCAGCGGCACCGCCTCGTTGGGGGAACGGCCGCGCTGCACCAGAGCGTCGATGGAGATATCGTGCTTTTTCAGCAGGGCGGTGATGTCGGCCAGCACGCCGGGTTTGTCGATCACCGACAGGCGCAGGTAGTAGGCGCCGAAGTGCTCGCCGGGAGAGCGGAACACCGGCGCGCTCAGATCCGCCAGCGGCGCCCCCAGCAGCGGGGTGCGTCCGGCGGCGCCGCCGGATTTGATATTGCGCGCGATATCCACCAGATCCGCCACCACCGCGCTGGCGGTGGGCTCTTCGCCCGCGCCGCGCCCGTAGTAGAGGGTGGGACCGGAGAAGTCGCCCTCCACGCGCACGGCGTTGAATACGCCCTCCACCGCGCCCAGCATGGAGTTCGCCGCAACCAGGGTCGGCTGCACCCGCAGCTCCACTTCACCATCCACGCGATTGGCGATGCCCAGCAGTTTGATGCGGTAGCCCATCTCGGTGGCCCAGGCGATATCCACGTCGGAGATCTCGGCGATGCCCTCCACCTGAATCTTGTCGTAAGAGAGCGGGATACCAAAGCCGATGGCCGCCAGAATCGTCAGCTTGTGCGCGGCGTCGAATCCGCCCACGTCAAAGGTGGGATCAGCCTCGGCGTAGCCCAGACGCTGCGCTTCGGCCAGCACCTGCTCGTAGGGCAGCCCCTTTTCGCGCATCTCGGTGAGGATATAGTTGCAGGTGCCGTTGAGAATGCCCTGAATGCGGTTGATGCGGTTGCCCGCCAGGGATTCGCGCAGCGCCTTGATGATGGGGATGGCGCCAGCGGTGGAGGCCTCGAACAGCAGTTCGCAATTGTTGGCGGCGGCCAGTTCGATCAGCCCATTGCCGCGCTCGGCGATGAGCGCCTTGTTGGCGGTGACCACATGCTTGCCGTTGCCCAGGGCGTCGCGCACCAGGGATTCGGCGGGGTCGAGCCCGCCGATCAGTTCACACACCACGTCCACGTCATCGCCAGCGGTCACCCGCGCCGCATCGTCGGTCAACGTCACGCCATCCAGGGGAATGCCGCGATCCCGCCCCGGGGTGCGGGTGGCGATGGCGGTGAGCTGCAGGGCGACGCCTGCGCGCTGTTGCAGGATGTCGGCCTGATCGCGCAGCATGCGCGCCACCCCGCGTCCCACCGTGCCAAAGCCCAGAATCCCCACTCGTAACGTCTGCATACCGCTCTCCATTGCGCGCCGACGCCGCTGGCCGGTCGCTTTCGACTCAATCCCGACTGGCTCAATCCGCCTGCGTATCGCCGCCTGCATGGAGGAAGCGTTTGATGCTGCGAATCGCCTGCCGCGTGCGATGTTCGTTCTCAATCAGCGCGATGCGCACATGGTCATCGCCATAGCGGCCAAAGCCGACCCCCGGGCTCACCGCCACCTGCGCCTCCTTGATCAGCAGTTTGGAGAACTCCAGCGAGCCCATCTTCTTGAACTCCTCAGGGATCTCCGCCCAGGCAAACATGGAGGCTTTGGGCCGCTCGATACTCCACCCCGCCGCCGCCAGGCCGTCGCACAGCACATCGCGGCGACTCTTATACATGGCGACGATATCGTCCACGCAATCCTGCGGCCCGTTGAGGGCCACGGTGGCGGCGATCTGGATGGGCTGGAACATGCCGTAGTCCAGGTAGGACTTGATGCGCGTCAAGGCGTGGATCAGGGTCTGATTGCCCACCGCAAAGCCCACCCGCCAGCCGGGCATGTTGTAGGTTTTGGAGAGCGAATAGAACTCCACCGCCAGATCCTTGGCCCCGGGGACTTGCAGGATGCTCGGCGCTTTGTAGTCGTCGAAGCAGATTTCGGAATAGGCGATATCGGAGATCACCCACATTTTGTGCTCGCGGGCGAACTCCACCACCTTCTGATAGAACTCCAGATCCACCACCTGGGCGGTGGGGTTGGAGGGGAAGTTGACCAGCAGCACCTTGGGCGTGGGCCAGCAGTCCGCCACTGCATTCTGCAGATCCTCGAAGAAGTCGCGATCGCGGTGGATGGGCACGCGCAGGATGTCGGCCCCGGCGATGATGAAGCTGTATTCGTGAATCGGATAGGTGGGGCTGGGCACCACCACGTTCATGCCCGGCTCGGTGATGGCCAGCGCCAGGTGCGACAGCCCCTCTTTGGAGCCGATGGTGACGATGGCTTCGCTGCTGGGGTCCAGGTCGACGTCAAAACGGCGCTGATAGAAGGCGCACACCGCCCGGCGCAGACCGTTGATGCCGCGGGAGAGCGAATAGCGGTGGTTGCGGCCATCTTTGGCGGCTTCGCACAGCTTATCAATAATGTGTTGGGGCGTGGACTGATCGGGATTGCCCATGCCGAAGTCGATGACATCCTCCCCACGCTGCCGGGCGGCGTATTTCAGCTCGTTGACCACGGAGAAAACGTAGGGGGGAAGACGCTGAATCAGATGGAACTCTTCCATGGCGCGACCGCTTGGCAAAAAGGAATAGGGAACTGTGTAATCTATCGGGGGGCGGGGCGCGCTGTCAAGATGCGCTTGGGCCTTGAGCAGAGGAATCCGCCGCCCGGCGAAAAAGCAACGCCAAACCCCCGGCGACAACGGGTCGCCAGGGTCTGGACTGCTCAGTCTTCCTATTTCACAACAAAAGCAGCGTCCTTGCCGCGCCAAGGATCGCTCCTGGCGCTGTTCCACTCAAAGCCGCATTACTGCGGTTTGGGATAGAACGGTCCACGCGACAGCTGCGAGCCGGAAATCGCAAGGGAAGTGGCCTTACGGGCGTACCCTTTGGTGTAGCTCGCCGCCGTCCCCTCCCCCTGATACATGCGCGAACGCACGGTATCGGGCACCACCGAGGACTGCTGCTTGATTTTCGCCATTACCTTCTGTTCACCCCCACTGGCCCGTCCGCCAGTCCAGGCGTTGAGTGCTGAGATGCTCATGATCTCATTCCTACTTTACTGAGGCCTTCGGCCATCCGTCTGTTTTTATTATGGGTGACGGACGAAGCGCCATTGATAGGCCTTTTCCCTATCCCCTCTATCGGCGACGCGCTTGAACGGCTTGAGAACTTTTTTTGCAATCCTGCGATTTTTTTTGCCGGGGATCACGCCGCCTGCTGCAAACTGTAGAGCAGTTCGATCTCCTGGGGCCAGATGGTCTCATCGATGGTCTCCAGCACCATGGGCACGCCATCCAACCGCGCGTCGTTCATTATCAGGCGAAACGCCTCCATCCCCAGCTTACCTTCGCCGATGCTGTGGTGGCGGTCCACCCGTGCGCCCAAGTCGGGCTTGCTGTCGTTGATGTGCATCCCCATCAGGTATTGGAACCCGATCAGGCGGTCGAATTCGTCCATGGTCTGGGCGTAGGCCTCGGCGGTGCGCAGATCATAGCCGGCGGTAAAGGTGTGGCAGGTGTCCAGGCACACCCCGACCCGGCTTTTATCCTCTACGCCGTCGATGATGGCGGCGATCTGCTCAAACCGATGCCCCAGGTTGGAGCCCTGCCCGGCGGTGTTTTCGATCACCGCTTTGACCCCCTCCACCTCCGCCAGCGCGGTGTTGAGGCTGGCGACGATATTGTCGATGCACTCCTGCTCGCTGATTTTGCGCAGATGACTGCCGGGATGGAAATTGAGCCGATCCAATCCCAACTGGGCGCAGCGGCTCATCTCGTCGATGAAGGCGGTGAGCGACTTCTCCCGCGCCTCGGGCTCCGGGTGCCCCAGATTGATCAGATAGCTGTCGTGGGCCAGCACATGCTCCGGGGCGAAGCCGCCATCGGCCAGATTCTGCTTGAAGGCGTCGATCTCCGCCTGCTCGTAGGGTTTGGCCGTCCACTGACGCTGATTCTTGGTGAACAGGGCGAACGCCTTGGCGCCGATTTTGGTCGCGTTCAGCGGGGCGTTGCGCACGCCGCCGGAGGCGCTCACGTGAGCTCCGATATACTTCATGGATCAATCCTGCTTTGGGTTGGGGTCTGCAACATCGTCGTCGACAGCGGGTCCGTCAGAAGCCTCGTCAACGGAGCCGTCGGCGCGTTTGCCGGTGATGTCGGCGCGCTGCGCCAGGTCCGCTTCCAGCGCCTCCCAGTCGCCCATATTGTCGTCGCCCGCCATCCAGTCGATGACGTCATCCGGCGTCGCCGACGGCGCCGCCGGGCGCGCAGGGGCGTTCTGTTTGGCGCGGGCGCGGCGTTCACGCAGCCTGGCCAATTGGCTATTGGGTTCGGACCACTGATCCAATGTATTGGCCAGATTCGCCAAGGCGTCAGAGAGTTGCGGTTTGTCGTCGTCGGAATCGGTTGCGGACATGAGAGGCGATGGCAAGGATGGCGCGATGCGGGAGTTTGGCCATCATGCTAGCGCAGCAGGCTGTGGGGAGCAATGCGCCGGCTGGTCCGCGTCGGGCGGACGCAGACGATGAATATCGAATTAAGCGCGGATAAACAGCGAGATGATAAACAGAATGGTAAAAATGGCCACGCTCACCACCAAGCCGGAGCTGGAGTCGTTTTTGACCACTTCCACCCGCTTTTCCAACTGCCCCTGATGCTTGTTGGCGCGCACCAGGGATTCGGAGACGTCCTTGAGGTTGCGGTTGAGCTTATCCCACTCTTCGGGGTTGGCCGCGCCTTGGGAGCCCATCTCCTCGAGCTTGGTTTTCAGCTCGACGATCTCCTCTTCGATGGCCGTGAATCGCTTGTCGAACTCGACCACGAACTTCAGGAGCATCTCTTTTTGTTCTTTATCGGACATCTGCCCACACCTTCACGCATCTCTCGGCGTCAAAACCGACGGCCCCACGCCGCGCTTCGGACCGGCCAAAGTCTGTTGCGCCGTACAGTCTCCGACGCCTGCTAGAGCGTCATGGAGGCGCGCAATTCACGCACCACAGCGACACGCTTCTGACGCAACGCTTCGCCTACGGCCTTGCCTTGCACGCCGCGCGCCAAAATCTCAGAAACATCAATCGCCAGACAGGCTGATAATGCTTTTCGGAAAAATTCACCCGCAACATAAGGCGTTTGTGTCCCACTCTCGCCCCGCCCCCGCGCATCGGCCTCGCAGCAGAGGGTAAACAGGATGAATCGTTCCGGTTTGCGCAGGGCGTCACAACTGTCGAGCAAATCCACCACCGTGCCGGGCCGCAGCTCGGCGCAGCGATGCCCCAACAGATGCCAGCGTACGGTCAGACGCGCCAGATCGCGATACGCCGTGGGCGCGCGCAGCCGCTCACACACCGCCTCGGCCAACGGCACGCCGCTGATCTCATGCCCCCGATGGGAGGGCAGCAACTCGGGCGGCGTCAGCCCCTTGCCCAGATCATGCACCAGCACCGCAAAGCGCGCCACCGGGTCGGGCGTGAGCGCACAGATGCTCTTCAGCGCCAACAGCGTATGGGTCCAGGCGTCCCCTTCTGGGTGGTATTTGGGCGGCTGCGTCTGACCTTGCAGCGCCAGCAACTCCGGCAGCCAATGGTCCAGCCCGCCGACGCGGGCGAGAAGTTCGATACCCGCCGCCGGATCCACCGCCTCCAACGTCAGTTGCAGCTCCCGCCACACCCGCTCCGGGCTCAGATGCGCCAGTTCGCCAGAGGCCGCCAATTCGCCACACAGCGCCTCTGTGGCCGGGTCCACGGCAAACCCCAGGTCGGCGAACCGCGCCAGAAATCGCCCCAGCCGGAACAGCCGCAGCGGATCCTCCGCAAACGCATCGGAGACGTGGCGCAGACGCCGCGCCTGGATGTCCTGCGCGCCGCCATAGGGGTCGATAAGGCTCCCATCAGCATCCAGCGCCATGGCGTTGATGGTCAGATCGCGCCGCGCCAGATCCTCCTCCAGCGTCACCTCGGGGCCGAATTCGGTCTCAAACCCCGTATACCCCGGCCCACTCTTGCGCTCGCGCCGCGCCAGGGCGCACTCCTCGCCGCTGTGGGGGTGCAGAAACACCGGAAACGCCGCCCCCACTTGCTTAAAGCCACGATCCAGCAGCATCTGTGGCGTGGCGCCGACGATCAGCCAGTCGCGATCCTTCACCGGCCGCCCCAACAGCGCGTCGCGCACGGCGCCGCCCACCGCATAGCGGGTCAGTCCAGCAAACAGGGGATCGGGCGCAAAAGGGGTCATACGGTCACAAACGGCGCAGAGAACGGAAACGGCAAAGCCCGTCCTGGGACGGGCTCTGCGCACTGCCTATGGATCAGCCCGCTCAGGAGAACGGGTTGGTCCGAATCAAGGTTTCATTACGGTCGGGACCGGTGGAGAGAATCGCCACTGGTGCGCCCAGCAGCCGCTCAACATTGGCGATGTAGTTGCGCGCGGCCTCGGGCAGATCCGCCATATCTTTACACCCCACGGTGGATTCCGACCAGCCGGGGAACTCTTCGTAGATGGGCTTGCAGCGCGCCAGCTCTTCGATGTCGCCGGGCATGTAATCGATGGTCTCGCCGTCCAGGTCGTAGGCCACACACACCTTAATGGTCTGCATGCCGTCGAGCACGTCCAGCTTGGTCAGGGCGATGCCGTCCATGCCGCTCATGCGCGCGGAGTGGCGCACCACCACCGCATCCAGCCAGCCGCAGCGGCGCGGACGCCCGGTGGTTGCGCCGAACTCATGCCCCTTCTCGCCCAGATGCTTGCCGTCTTCGTCAAACAGCTCGGTGGGGAACGGACCGCCGCCCACGCGAGTGGTGTAGGCCTTACAGATGGCCATCACGTAGTCGATGCGCTTGGGACCGACGCCGGTGCCGGCGCAGGCGTTGGCCGAGCCGGTGACGCTGGAGGTCACATAGGGGTAGGTGCCGTGATCCACGTCCAAAAGCGCGCCCTGGGCGCCCTCGAAAAGCACCTGTTTGCCGGAGTCGATCTGGTCGTTGAGCCAGGGACCGGTGTCGGTGACGTACTGACGCAGACGCTCGGCCTGGCCCAGCAACTCTTCGCGCACGGTTTTGAAGTCGAACGACTCAAAACCTTCGTAGTAGTTGGCCATCAGGAAGTTGACGAACTCCAGGTTCTCCTGGAGTTTGGCGTCGAACAGTTCGCGATTGTACAGATCGCCCAGACGGATGCCGCGGCGGCCCACTTTATCTTCATAGGCCGGACCGATGCCGCGGCCGGTGGTGCCGATCTTACCACCCGCGCGCTTGGATTCGCGCGCCGCGTCCAGCGCCTTGTGGTAGGGCATGATCAGATGCATGCGGTTGGAGAGCTTGAGGCTGTCGCCGGTCACCGGCACGCCCAGGGCCAACAGTTCATCGATCTCCTGGATGAACACGCCCGGATCCAGCACCACGCCGTTGCCGATCATGCTCACTTTGCCTTCGCGCAGAATGCCCGAGGGGATCAGGTGCAGCACGTACTTGACGCCGTCCACCACCAGGGTGTGCCCGGCGTTGTTGCCGCCCTGAAAGCGCGCCACCACATCGGCCTGTTCGGTGAGCAGATCGACGATCTTGCCCTTGCCCTCATCGCCCCACTGGGCGCCCACGATCACGACGTTGGCCATATTGCCTTCCCACGCGGCGCGCCGCGTTTCGCGTCACGCCCCTTCCATTTGGTGTTTGTCGAAAACGCCGCGCCCCGCCTCGGCCGCGGCCAAAACTCGGATTATTGATCAAGCGCGGGCGCGCTTCAATGGGAATTCGCCCCGCCCCGCCCTACTCACCGGACTCAAAGCGCGCCTGCGGTAGAATCTCAAACAGTTGTTGCAGATCAACCGGCCCATAGAGGTAGATCTCCTGGGCGCCGCCGCCGCTGACGATGATGCGGGTGCGGTTGGGTTGGGCGACGATCTTGATGCGCAGCGCGCCGCGCCCGCCGCGCCCATCGATGGGCCCAGGATGCGGCTTATACCCCGCCTTGCGCAGCAGCGCCACCACCTTCTCGGCGTTGGGAATCAGCGAGGTGTGACGGGTGCGCGTCGTGGCCATGGCTGCGAATCAAACGCCGCTTACGCCACCGCGTAGGCTTCGATCACCTGACGGGTGACGGCGGCGTCCACATCACTGCTGATCATGGCCGAACCGATGCCGCGCATGAGCACAAAGCGCATCACCCCCGCCTCCACCTTCTTATCGCGGCTCATGGCGTCCATATACGCCTCCACCGCATGTTTGGGCGCGTGCAGCGGCAGCCCGGCGCGCTCGACCAGCTCGCGGATGCGCGCCACGTCATTGCCCGGACAGAGCTTGAGCCAGTGGGATAGATCCGCCGCCATCACCATGCCAATGGCCACCGCCTCGCCGTGCAGGATCTCGCCATAACCGGCCAGATTCTCAATGGCGTGACCAAAGGTGTGCCCCAAATTGAGCAGCGCGCGCTGGCCCGCCTCGCGCTCGTCGGCGCTCACCACCTCCGCCTTGATGGCGCAGCAGCGGTGAATCACCTCGGCGACCACGGTGGGCTCCAACGCCAGGAAGGCGTCCAGATCGCGCTCCAAACGGGCGAACAGTTCCGCATCCCAGATGATGCCGTACTTGATCACCTCCGCCAGCCCCGCCAGCAGCTCACGGCGCGGCAGGGTGCGCAGAGTGTCGATGTCGATGGTCACCTTCTTGGGTTGATAGAAGGCGCCGATGAGGTTCTTGCCTAACGGATGGTTGATGCCGGTCTTGCCCCCCACCGAGCTGTCCACTTGCGACAGCAGCGTGGTGGGAACCTGCACGAAATTGACCCCGCGCAGCAGCGAGGCGGCGGCAAAGCCGGAGAGGTCGCCGATCACCCCGCCGCCCAGCGCCACAACCGTGGACGACCGCTCGAAGCGCGCCCCAATCAGCACGTCGAACACCTGATTGAGGGCCTGCCAGCTTTTGCTGGTCTCGCCATCGGGCAGAATGATGGGGGTGACGTCAAACCCGGCGGCGGTCAGGGACGCCTGTGCGCGCTCAAGATAGAGCGGGGCCACCGTCTCGGTGGTGAGCACCGCCATCTGCCGCCCTTTGAGCAGCGGCTTGAGCCCGTCGCCCAGACCGTCCAGCAACCCCTGCCCGATCTCAATGGGGTAGCTGCGCGCGCCCAAATCCACCTGCAAACTGTTCAAAACACCCATGCCTGACTCCTGATGACGCGCCGCTGCGCGCCGAACTGCGCCGCCTTATCGCGCTTGCGGAACCACCCGCCAAGCGCCCTCGCCCGCCGGTTCGCGCCGATAGCCGGTCTGATCCAACAGACGATCCACCCCCTGCAGCGGGGTGACGTCCACCAGTTTGGCGCTCACCGATTGATCCAACCCCGATGGCAGCTTCAGCTCGATTTCGCCGCTGGCGGCCACCAGCTTGAGGGCGTTGGCCAGTTTGGCGCCTTGGAACTCCAGCGTCAGTCGCTGCGCTGCTGCAGGCGCGGCCTGCGCCTTGGCCTGCGCCGCCGCGCGCGCCGTCGCCTGAGGGTCCAGACGCGGCGCCAAGCCGACATCATGCCCCGCCGAGAACAGGGTGATAATCTGTCGCTTGGGGTGGTTGTCGATGCGATAGCCCACATCGGGGCCGGTCACTCGCGCCGCCAGTCGCACGCCGCGATCGGTGGCGGCGATGAGGGCCTCCTCCAGATCCAGCGCCGCCACTGGAAAGCGCGTGGGCGGCAGCGTGCTGCGCAGCCCGGGATAGTCCAACACCAGTTGCGGCGGCTCCCCCACCCGCATCACGCGCGGATCGGGCAAGCGGCCATCGGCGATGAGGTGAATGCGCGCGGCGCGATCCTCGCCATAGGAAACATAGGCGTCCAGCAGCTGCGGAGTTGCGCTGCGCATTGCAGAGGGAGTCGCCGCCACGCGCTCGGCGCGCACGCTCAGATCGCCGTTGCGCTGCGCCAGGGACAAGCGCCAAAGCGAACCACCCTCAATGCGCAGATGCGCGCCATCGGCGCCCTGGGTGCGCAGCAAGCCCGGCGCGGCGTTGCTGGCGGACAGGCTCCCGGTCTGCGCCCAGCGCCCGTGGGGACAGTGCGCCGTCACCACCGCTGGGCGTTCGGAAACCCTCGCCTGACAGGCGCTCTTGGCGCTGCCTTTGAGCCGCCAGACCACGCCATCACTGCGCGCCTGTCGCTCCAGCGTCAGCAGCGCCCCATCGGTCGCGGCGGCGGCGGGGGATTGCGCGTGCGCCGCCCCGCCGACAAACAGAGTGACGCTCAACGCCACAACGACTCCCATGATGGAACCCAACATGCGTCCTGCGCTCCCACTTATCACAACGATTTTTCCATGATCCTGAGACAGGATGGGAGTAAACTGAGCTTTTTAGTCAAAAAGATCAAGCCTACCTGGGCGCCGCGCGCTGGACAGGCGGATCATTTGAGCGCCCCGAACCGACGACAGAAGAGTTGTGCGCAAGCCCAAACGCCCATCCGCCAACAGCTATCGCAACCCCCCCGAGAAGAGACGCCCCCGCGCCATGAACGCCGACGCCGCCTCCCGTAGCGATGCGCCCAACGCCCGCCCAAAGGCGCCCAAGCCCCGCAAACGCGGTCGCTGGGGCTGGGTCAAGTGGCTGTTGTTGCTGTTTGTCGTCATCGGCGCGGTGGTCGCCGTGTTTGGCTACAGCCTCTATCTGCGCTATGCGCGCGATCTGCCCACCCTCAACAGCCTGACCGACTATCAGCCCAGCCTGATCACCCGGGTCTACGCCCGTGACTATCAACTGCTGGGCGAATTCTATATCGAACGGCGTCAATTCCTGCCCTTCGAAGACACCCCCAAGAAGCTGCTGGACGCCGTCCTCGCCATTGAGGATTCGCGCTACTATTCACGCCCCAAACTGGGCATCGATCCGCTGGGCATCGCCCGCGCCTTCGTCACCAACCTCAAGGCCGGGCGCATTGTGCAGGGCGGCTCCACCCTCACCCAGCAGGTAGCCAAAACCTTCCTCCTCTCCAGCGACAAAACCTACGTGCGCAAGCTCAAGGAGGCGATCCTCTCCTACCGCCTGGAGCAGCAGTTGGGCAAGGATGACATCCTTGAGCTCTACATCAACCAGATCTATCTGGGCGCGGGCGCCTATGGCGTGGCGTCGGCTTCACGGCTCTATTTTGACCGCGACGTCTCCGAATTGAATATGGGGCAGATCGCCCTGTTGGCGGGTCTACCCAAAGCGCCCAGCCACTACGATCCCTGGCGCCACCCGGAAGCCGCGCGCAAGCGCCAGGGGGTAGTCCTGGATCGCATGGCGGAGCTCCAGCTCATCACCGCCGCCGAGGCGCAGAAGTGGAAACAGGAGCCGCTGGGACTGGCGCGTCCGAAGCCGCCCCTGGAACAGGTGGCGCCGCACTATCTGGAGCATGTGCGCCGCAAGCTGCAGGAGGAGTGGGGCTCCCGCCGCCTCTATCGCGGCGGCCTGGACGTCTACACCTCGCTGGACCCGGTCAAGCAGCGCGCGGCGCAAGCGGCGGTCAAACAGGGCTTGCTGGAGTATAACGACCGCCATGGCTATCGCGGCCCGCTGGAGGAGCTGGGTGGCGCGCCCACCGCCGCAGCCCAGGCCAAATGGCGCGAATCCGTGGCGGAAGAGCCGCGCTCGCCCTCCGGCTATTACAAGGCGCTCACGCTGTCGGTAAGCGGCGGCGCCAAGGGCGCGGCCAAACTGCTGCTGGCCGACGGCAAAACCGTGGCGCTGGGCCTGCCTGGAGTCAAATGGGCGCGAGAGCAGCGCACCGAAAAACGCTACCTGGGCCCCACCATCAAACGCGTGTCGCAAGTGCTGAAAGCGGGGGATGTGGTGTTGCTGGATATTGAGCGCCGCATCGCGCCGCCAGCCCCGCGCAAAAAGGGCGACGTCGCCCCCGCACAGCCGAACGAGCCCAAGGTTGACGAAATCATCACCCTAGCCCAAGAGCCCGACGCCGAGGCCGCATTGGTCAGCCTCGACCCCCACACCGGTCAGGTGCTGGCCATGGTGGGCGGCTACGACTTCGCCATCAGCGAGTTCAACCGCGCCACCCAGGGCCGCCGCCTGCCTGGTTCGTCGTTCAAGCCCATTGTCTACGCCACCGCCATGGCCAATGGCTACAACCCCACCAGTCGGGTTGATGACAGCCCCATGCCGGTGCCCTATCGCGACCCGCTCACCGGCGAGACCAAAATCTGGAAGGCGGAGAACTACGAGCGCGTCTTCTATGGCCCCACCACCCTGCGCGTGGCGCTGGAGCACTCGCGCAACCTGGTCACCATTCGCCTGCTCAAGCAGCTGGGCATCGATCAGGTGGTGGCCATGGCCGACCGCTTCGGCCTGACCATCCCCGAAGGCCAACAGGAGCTCTCCCTGGCGCTGGGCACCATCGGCTTCTCGCCGCTGCAGATGGCCAGCGCCTATGCGGTGTTCGCCAATGGCGGCAAGTTGGTCAAACCGGTCTACATCGCCCGCGTGCAGGATCCGCTGGGCCGCACCGTCTACCGCCATGGCGGCGGCGACTGCCTGTTGTGCCATCAGGAGCCGCGCAGCGACGCCCCCGCCGACCTGCTGCACAGCGCCTTTGCCGCCTCCCAACCTGCGGCGGAGCCGCCTGAAGAGGGCGATGACGACCCCTCCACCGACGAAGACGTGAAAAACGCTTCACCGTTTGGCCAGCAGGTGATCTCCTCGGAGGTGGCCTATCAAGTCACCAGCATCCTCAAAGGGGTGATCACCCACGGCACCGGTCGTCGCGCGCGGGTGCTCAATCGCCCCGTGGCGGGCAAAACCGGCACCACCAACGACCTGCGCGACGCCTGGTTCCTGGGCTTTGCCCCCTCCCTGGTCACCGCCGTGTGGGTGGGCCGCGACGACTACAAGCCGCTCGGATACAAAGAGACCGGCTCACGCGCGGCGCTGCCGATCTGGACCGATTACATGAAGTCCGCCCTGGCCGACCAGCCGCGCACCGACTTCCCGGTGCCCGACGGCATCTATTTGGAATCTGTGGATGGCGCCACCGGCGGACCGCTCACCGATCAGACCAAGCGGGTGGTGTTGGAAGCTTTCAAGAAGGGCGATGTGCGCTCTCAGGGCGTGGCGGCGACTCCCGGCGTGCCCAGCTGGGGCGGCAGTGTAACGCCCCACGGCGCGCCGACTCCGGGCGCCTCGGGCTCTGGCGCCGCCACAGGCGGTCATGTGCTGGATCTGGAACCGGGCGTCTACTGATATTTTCAGGCGAATTCAAAATTGCACAGTGGCGATTTTGAAAATGGAAGATATCGAGGGCTTTGCCCTTGAGCACCTTTACTCAGCCAGATTCAGAATTGGACATTGGTGGTTTTTGGACAGGAAAGATATCGAGGGCTTTGCCCTCGAGTTCCCAAGATCAACAGACACACCGTGGGCTCCGCCCACACCCGCTGGGGGCGCGGCCCCCAGACGATTTGGCAGGATTGCCAAATCGGACTCGCGCAGCGAGCCCGAAGGGTGAGGGCCATGGATGGCCCGAATCACCCCGCCGCCGACCAGTCGGCGACCAATAGCCAGCGTAGCCGGGCCTACGTCACGTAAACATTTGGCGCTCTGTACAATTTTGGATTGCGTTGACTCAATATCAGTGCGAGGAATGGCGCAGGGAAACAGGCTGCGCCCTGAAGCGGGCGCGGCAGGATGGGAGGCGCGGCTTACAGCCCCTCTTTTTCAATGCGCTCGATCTCTTCGCGGATCAGCTTTTCGGCCACATCCGGCAGCGCGGCGCGCACCTGTTGGCGGCTCTCATCAGTCAGAATTTCGTTCAGCTTCTGCGCCAGCGCTTCGCGCACGGCGTCTTTGATCTGCTCTTCGCTCATACCCGCTCCTTGCGCGGTGTCTCCCGCGTCCTCTTGATCCACCACCGCCAGACCAAACTGCGCCACTTCGCTCTGTTCCAGCTCCTCCAAGCGATAGTAGACCTCACACAAAAAGGTCTCGCCGCTCTCCAGAGTGAAGTCCTGCGAACAGCAGGCGAATGAGTGGTCGCTGCGCACCGAGTGCCCGGTTCCATCGATGAACACCGGCGGCGTCAGACTGATATGGCCGATGCTCTCCTCCAGCCGCGATTGCAGACCACCGGCGATCATATTGGCCATCTCGGCGTAGGCGTCCTGCATCTCGTCATCCATGCTTTCGCGCTCTTCGCCCAACAGCGCTCCCGCCAGTTCACGGGCGCCGCCATCGGGCGCGGCCAGTCGCATGCTGCCTTTGATGCTGCCGCTATACCCCACCACAGCGCTGAAATCGGCTTTGCGATGGCGTGACTCATCGTCGCTGGGGCCCGGCTCCACGCCGACAAACAGCATGGTTTCGGCGATCTCCTGCACCGCTTCGCGCAGGGGAATCAGAAAACTCTCCGCCGACAACCCCTCACTGGCCATCGACGACCTCAGCACCTTGTGTTGCGGAGTCGGCGTCCGCCGTCACGGCGGCGTCGGCAGTGAGCTGCTGCAGGGAGTCAGGGTGGTAGAAGACATTGACGCAGAAACCATCCCCCTCCAGCGCAAAGGCGTGGTTGACGCACTCGAAAGCGTGGTCGCTGGTGACGGTGTGGTTCTTGCCCCGAATGATCACCGGAGTGGAGAGTTTGATGGAGCCGAATACGCTCTCCAGACGGCTCTGCACGCCGCCGGCGATCATATTGGCCAACTCCGAGTAGGCGTCCTCCATCTCGGCATCGAACGCCTCGCGCTCTTCGCCCAGCAGCGCCGAGGCCAGTTTCAACACGCTGGACTCCGGCCCGGAGAGACTCACCGAGCCGCGCAGACCGCCGCTATACCCCAATATCGCGCTCACATCCACCGGCATTTCGGATTTGCCATGGCTGGACTCCTTGGCTTCGATCTCAAGGAACAGCATGGTCTCGGCGATCTCCTGCACCGCCCCGCGCACCGCATCCAGAAAGGTCTCAGGCATGAGCGCTTCCCATCATTTTAGAGGTTTGGAACGTCTCTCTTGCACAACGGATCGCTTTCAAACATAGCCAATTGCGCGACGAGAGGAAACCGTTAAGACGCGAGGTGTTATCATTCGCGGCTCAAACGATGGCCTGCGCCTCCATCACCTTGGCGGTAATGTAATCCACAGCGTCGTTTTTGGGCAGCTTGATGGGCTCCGGCGCGCGGCGCATTTTCAACTCCACCTGATCCTCTTTAAAGGAGCGGCCGCCCACCACCAGACGCACCGGCAGCCCCAGCAGGTCGGCGTCCTTGAACTTCACCCCGGGGCGCTCGTCGCGGTCGTCCAGCAGCACTTCCAAACCGGCGTGCTCCAGACGACGGGCCATATCCACAGCGGTGAGGGCGGCGGCCTCCTCCTTGGGATTGAGGATGATCACATGCACCTGCGCCGGGGCCAGATTGATGGGCCAGACGATGCCATTGTCATCATGGTTCTGCTCAATGGCGGCGGCGACGATGCGCGACACGCCGATGCCGTAGCAGCCCATGATGGGGTTAACGCCGCGCCCGTTCTCATCCAACACCGAAACATTGAGGGCCTCGGAGTATTTGGTCCCTAGCTTAAAGACGTGCCCCACCTCAATGCCACGGTTCAATTTCAGCTTGCCAGCCTCGCAGCGGGGGCAGCCATCGCCCTCCACCACATTGCGCAGGTCGGCGAATTCCGGGGCGGCCAGGTCGCGGTTCCAGTTGACGCCGCGCAGATGCCAACCGGCCTCATTGGCGCCGCACACCATATTGTGCGCGCCCTTCAGAGCGTGATCGGCGATGATGCGCACATCCACCGGGAAGTTCTCCGCCCCCACCGGACCCAGGAAGCCGACCTGAACCCCCAGGGCGGACGCCACGTCGCCGGGCTCAGGCATGAACGACATCGCCCCGGCGATATTGGTCGCCTTCACTTCGTTGAGTTCGTGGTCGCCGCGCAGCAGCAGCAGGAACCAGGCATCGCTCTCGGCATCGCGCCACACCAGGGTCTTGACGCACTGCGCCGGTGAGACGTTCAGCGCGCTGGCCACCTCTTCAATGGTCTTCTGGGTGGGGGTCTCCACCCGCGTCATGTCTGCCGCAGCTTCCGCTGCTGTCGCGGCGGGCGCTGGCGCGGCGGTAGCCTTCTCCAGATTGGCGGCGTAGTCGCAGGCGCTGCACGAGGCGATGGTGTCCTCGCCGGAGTCCGCCAGCACATGGAACTCATGGGACGAAGCCCCGCCAATGGAGCCGGTGTCGGCCTCCACCGGGCGGAACGCCAGACCGCAACGCTGAAAAATGCGCTTGTAGGCCTGGAACATGCGCTCGTAGCTCTGATCCAGCCCTTCGACGTTGAGATCGAAGGAGTAGGCGTCCTTCATGAGGAATTCGCGGCCCCGCATGATGCCGAAGCGGGGCCGCACTTCGTCGCGAAACTTGGTCTGAATCTGATAGAAGTTGGCGGGCAACTGCTTATATGATTGCAGGTTCTTGCGCACCAGATCGGTGATCACCTCTTCATGGGTGGGACCGAAGCAGAAGTCGCGATCGTGGCGATCGTGGATGCGCAGCAGCTCTTTGCCATACTGCTCCCAGCGGGTGGACTCCTTCCACAGCTCGGCGGGCTGCACCGCCGGCATCAGCACCTCCTGGGCGCCGGAGCGGTCCATCTCCTGGCGCACGATATGCTCCACCTTGCGCAACACCTTAAGCCCCATGGGCAGCCAGGTGTAGATCCCGGCGGCCAACTGCCGGATCAGACCGGCGCGGACCATCAGTTTGTGCGAGACCACCTGGGCCTCCACGGGGTCCTCTTTGAGGGTGGGGATCAGCGTTTCGGTGAATTTGAGCATCGGCGGCCCTTATTAGCGTGCTTCTCCGCCTTCGATGAAGGCGTAGGCGGAGTGGTTGTGAATCGATTCAAAGTTTTCCGAGGCGACGGAGAACCAGGTGATGCGCGCGTCGGCGTCCAGCTTTTCGGCCAGGTCGCGCACCATATCCTCCACAAAGCGCGGATTCTCATAGGCGCGCTCGGTGACGTATTTTTCGTCAGGACGCTTGAGGATGGCGTAGAGCTCGCACGAGGCGTTGGCCTCCACCAGCTCGATGAGCTCCTCAATCCAGACGAATGCGTTGGATTGAATATTCAGGCTCACCAGGGAGCGCTGGTTGTGCGCGCCATACTGGGAGATCTCCTTGGAGCAGGGGCACAACGAGGTCACCGCCACGTCCACCCCCAGGGTCATGAGAAACTCATCGCCCTTTTTGGAGGCCACAAAGCGCGCCTGATAGTCCATCAATCCCGCCTGCTTGGAGACCGGAGCCTCCTTGCGCATAAAGTAGGGGAAGGTCATCTCAATATGGGCCTCGTGGGCCGACAGCCGCTCCTGCACCTTGGTCAGCAGATCCGGCAGATTCTCCACCGAGATGGCGTCGTCGTGGTCGGCCAGCACCTCCAGAAAGCGCGACATGTGCGTGCCTTTGAAGTGGTGCGGCAGATTCACCGTCATGTTGATATCGGCCACGGTGTTCTGCGCGCCGCGATTGCGATCCTTCACCACAATGGGGTGGCGAATGCCCTTCACGCCCACTTTATCGATGGGCAGACGGCGGGTGTCGCGAGAGGCCTGCATATCGGGCAGGGCGTCGGCGGAGGCGTCACAGCAGTCGGGCATCAAATTGCTCACTTTTTCGTCCATGAGAGTCATCTCTATTGGGTTGCGCAAAAGAGCGCGGCGAATGGCCAACAGCGCGCGAGGCGCTGCGCATTCTCCATCCGCCGGTGCTTTCGTGCGGGCGTTAGTATAAAGTCAAAAGCGGTTGCGGCGAAAGGCGCCGCTTGGCCGTTTCTCCATCCAAATCTTTCCAGACTAAAGAGAATCGACGTGAACACGCTGTTTCCCATCAGCGCCAGACGATGGCTGGGACTGCTTGAGCGCATCGAACGCTGGCTGGATCGCGCCACGCCGGCGCGCGGCCTGCCCCTTCAGACCCTCAGCCATTCCCGTGCGTTCCGTTGGCGCCGATTAAATCCGCTGGAGGGGGTCATCGAGGTGGTCTCCACCCCCGCCATGTGCAACCCCGACGACCTGCTGGGCATCGACCGCGCCAAGGATGTTCTGCTGCGCAACACCGCCCAGTTCGCCGCAGGACTGCCCGCCAACAACGCTCTGCTGTGGGGCGCGCGGGGCACCGGCAAATCCACTCTGGTCAAGGCGGCAGCCACGCAGTTGGCCAACCAAGGCCTGAAGCTGGTGGAGATTCTCAAGGAGGATCTGGACCAGTTGCCGCAGCTGATGGCGCAACTGCGCCCCCTGCCCGCCCGTTTTCTGCTTTACTGCGACGATCTGTCGTTCGAAGAGGATGATGTCTCCTACAAGGCGCTCAAGGCGGCCCTGGAGGGGGGCGTGGAGGCGCGCCCGGAGAATGTGCTGTTCTATGCTACCTCCAACCGTCGCCACCTGATGCCGCGCCGCTTCTCGGTGGACGCCCCCGGCGACGACGGCCAGCTACACCCGGAGGAGACGGTGGAGGAGCGCATCAGCCTCTCCGACCGCTTTGGCCTGTGGCTGGGGTTCCACCCCATGGATCAGAACGACTATCTGGCCATTGTCAGACATCAGGCGCAGAAGTTACAGTTGTCGCTGGAGATTTCCGAACTGGAGCGGCGCGCCCTGTTGTGGGCGCGCACCCGCGGCGCGCGCAGCGGCCGGGTGGCGCAACAGTTCATCACCGACCTGACCGGCCAATTGGCCACGGGGTCAATCAGCCCTGAGAACACGGAGCCCTGAGCGTGCGCAACATCGGCATCATCGCCAAACGCAGCGATTCCCAAGCCCTGGTGGCCATGGGCCAGCTGGCGCATTGGCTGCATCAGCGCGGCCTTTCGGTGGTGGTCTCCCCCACCAGCGGCGAGGCGGCGGGGATCCCGGAATCGGTGGCGGTGCGCAAAAAACAGGACATCATGGCCCAGGGGCTGGACCTGATGGTGGTGATTGGCGGCGACGGCACTTTCATCGGCGCCGCGCGCTCCACCGTGCGCTGGCGCGCGCCCCTGCTGGGGGTCAACATGGGGCGGCTGGGCTTCCTCACCGAAACGCCCCACCACGCCATGTTCGAAACCCTCGAGCAGGTGCTCTCCGGCCACTACCGGGTGGAGTCGCGCACCATGCTCAAGGCGTTCCTCAAACGTCACAACGGCGAGGTCTCCAGCTACGCCGCCCTCAACGACGTGGTGGCGCACAAAGGGCATTTGGCGCGCATGATGGAGTTTCAGGTCTCCATCGACGGCCAGCACGTGTTCGCCAATCGCGCCGACGGCCTGATCCTGGCTACGCCCACCGGCTCCACCGCCTACGCCATGTCCGCTGGCGGCCCTATCATCCACCCGAAGATGGACGCCATTGTGCTCACCCCCATCTGCCCGCACACCCTGAGCAACCGCCCCATCGTGGTGCCCGGCAATGTGGAGATCAGCATCAAACTGCCCAACGACGGCGCCGACCGCCTGCTCACGGTGGATGGCCAGATCGGCGTGCAACTGGCCGACGGCGATGAGATCGTCGCCCGCGCCGGGGACTACCCCCTGCAAGTGATTCACCCCCCCGAACGCAACTACTACGAGCTGCTGCGGCGCAAATTGCGCTGGACCGAGCAGGCCGTCGCCCCGGACGCTGAAGGATAACCCCATGCTGCGTCAATTGGTGGTGGAGAATGTAGCGCTGATCGAGCGGCTGGACCTCAATTTTGACGCCGGGCTGACCGTCATCACCGGCGAGACCGGCGCAGGCAAATCGATCCTCATCGACTCCCTGGGGCTGGTGCTGGGCGAGCGCGCCGCCGCCGGGCTGCTACGCGCCGGCTGCGACAAAGCCATGGCCATGGGGCGTTTTCGCCCGCCGCCAGAGCATCCGGCGCGCCAATGGCTGGCCGAGCGCGACCTGGATCTGGACCCGGAGGAGGATCTGCATCTGCGTCGGGTGATCAGCGCCAATGGCCGCACTCGCGCGTATATCAATGAGACCCCGGCGCCGGTGTCGGCGCTGGCGGAGCTGGGCGATCTGCTGGTGGATATCCACGGCCAGCATGATCACCAATCCTTGCTGCACGCCTCGGCGCACCTGACGATTCTGGATCAGTTCGCCGCCCACCCGGCGCTGACCCAGGGCGTGCGCGATCTCTATGCCGCATGGAAAGAGGCCGACCGCGCCCTGCGCGAACTTCAGGACAACGCCCAGCAGGCTCATGAGCGCCGCGGCTTTCTCAGCTATCAACTGGAGGAGCTGGACGCCGCCGGGGTGCGCCCGGGCGAACAGGCGGAGCTGGAGTCCCAACGCGCCCGCTTGAGTCACGCCGAGAAGCTGGCGCGGGCCATGGAGAATGCTCTGGAGCTGCTGGAGCAGGGCGAAGGGGCGGCGCTGGAGCTGACCAATCGCGCCGTGGGCGAGCTGGAGGACGCCAGCGCCATCGACGCCGCCATCGAGCCCATCGCCGAAAGCGTGCGCTCGCTGCACTATGAGTTGGAAGCCGCCAGCGAACGGGTGCGCCACTATCGTGACGGCCTGGAGCTGGACCCGTCGCAACTGGCGGATCTGGAGGAGCGCCTGGACCTGATCATCAAGCTGGCGCGCAAGCATCGCTGCGACTCCGACGAGTTGGAGGGGCTGGCCGAACGCTGGCGCGCCGAGCTGGATGCGCTGGACAATCTGGACGGCGATCAATCCGCGTGGGAGAAACGGCGCGCCAAATGTGTCCAAGAGTATGATGCGGCGGCGTCCAAGCTCGGCGCTTCGCGCCGTAAAGCCGCCGCCAAGCTGGTCAAAGGGGTGGAAAAGCAGCTCAAGGAGCTGCATATGGGGCGCACCCGGGTGGACGTCGCGTTCGAAGAGAAGGGCGGCGATCCCCGCGCCAATGGCCGCGAAGAGGCGGTGATTCTGGTCAGCGCCAACCCCGGCGAACCGCTTAAGCCGCTGAAAGAAGTTGCCTCCGGCGGGGAACTGGCGCGCCTGATGTTGGCTCTGAAGACAGAGTTGTCCGACGCGGTGAGCGTGCCGACGCTGATTTTTGACGAAGTGGATGTGGGCGTGGGCGGGCGCGTGGCCTCGGCCATCGGCGCCAAGCTGGCGCAGGCGGCCACAGGAAGGCAGGTGCTGGCCATCACCCACCTGCCCCAGGTGGCGGCCCACGGTCAGCACCACATGAAGGTGGAGAAGACGGCCAAGGGGCAACGCACGCGCACCAGCGTGAGCCAGTTGACCCCCGCCGAACAGATCGAGGAGTTGGCGCGCATGCTGGCCGGGGATACAATCACCGATAAGGCGCGCGACAACGCCCAGGAGTTGGTGGCCGATGCGCGCAAACTGCGTGGGTAAGCCGCCCTGCCAGAGTTAAGACAAGCACGGCCAAGGAGTGTGTGTTGGAGATCTATTTCGATAACAAAACCGAGATCCTGCCGGAGATCTACGAACCCATCGACGACGACGCCCCGCGTCTGGCGTTGAGCATCCACCTGCATGGCTGGACCTTCCCCGACCAAAAAGGTCAGGGCATCGCCAAGCTGCGGGTGGAGATTCGCGAAGGCTCCACCGACCCGAAACAGCGCATGATCGGCGTGGGCTTCGTGGAGGCCGACGCCGACGGCGTGCGCAACTGGATCGGTTATGCGCCCTTGAGTCAGGCGATTCTGGATGGTTTGATGTCTCATGAAGCGGTGACGCACTATATGCGCCGCGCCGCCGCCAAAGCGTTGGAGCTGCCCGAACCGCCCGAACCGCCCAAGGGCGGGCCGCGTAAAATGCCCGCCAAGGCGCTGTTCAATCCCAATCTGCACCGGGGCGACTCCCCCGTTGACCACACTTAACCGGCGCTTTTTAATCGCCAATTGACGCACAATTGATATGAGCCGACACAACGCGCCAGACACCGAGCTGCTCACGCGCTCACAGCAGAAGGTTACCGAACCGCCCCTCTATCGGGTGCTGCTGCTGAATGACGATTTCACCCCCATGGAGTTTGTGGTGGAGTTGATCATGCGCGTGTTCCGCAAGAACGAAGAGGAGGCCACCCGCATCATGCTCAACGTCCATACTCAGGGCCAAGGGCTGTGCGGCGTCTACCCGCGAGAGATCGCAGAAACCAAAATGACCCAGGTTAACCAGCACGCGCGCAACAGCGGACATCCGCTGAAATGCCGGATCGAGCCCAACTGAAGCGGGTATACGCCAATGATCAGCAAACATCTGGAAGCCTCACTCAACAAAGCCCTTAAGAGCGCGCAGGAGCGTCGGCACCAGTTCGCCACCGTGGAGCATCTGCTCCTGGCGCTGCTGGACAACCCCGAAGTGAGCGACGTGCTCATCGCCTGCGGCTGCGACATGCAGCGCCTGGCCATGGACGTGGAGGGCCACCTCACCGCAAACGTGCCCACCGCCGAAGCCGAAGAGGATCTGGTGGAGATCACCCCCACGGTGGCGTTCCAGCGCGTGATTCAGCGCGCGGTCTACCAAGTGCAGTCCGCCGGACGCCAGGTGGTCACCGGCGCCTACGTGCTGGCGGCGATGTTCTCCGAGAAGGACTCCCACGCGGTCTACTTCCTGGAGAAGCAGAACATCAGCAAGCTGGACATCCAGAGCATCATCTCCCACGGCGGCGGCGACGAAGGCGCCGATGACGATCACCATGAGGATGGCGATGCGCGGCGCGAAGGGGCCCACGGCGAAGAGGGCGGCGGACAGTCCAAAGCCGACCCGCTGGAGACCTATACGGTCAATCTGAACGAGCGCGCCGCCAAGGGCGAGATCGACCCCCTGATTGGCCGTGATCGCGAGATTCAGCGCACGCTGCAGATTCTCTGTCGTCGGCGCAAGAACAACCCCCTCTACGTGGGCGAAGCCGGGGTGGGCAAGACCCATCTGGCCGAAGGCTTGGCCCTGCGCGTGGTGGAGGGCGGCGTGCCGGAAGTGCTGGCCGACGCCGAAATCTTCGCCCTGGACATGGGCGCGCTGCTGGCCGGGACCAAATTCCGCGGCGACTTCGAACAGCGTCTCAAAGCGGTGCTCAAGGGGCTCAAGGAGCGCCCCAAGTCAATCCTGTTCATCGACGAGATCCACACCGTGATCGGCGCAGGCTCCACCTCCGGCAGCAACATGGACGCCTCCAACCTGCTCAAGCCCATGCTGCAGTCGGGCGAGCTGCGCTGCATCGGCTCCACCACCTTCGATGAGTACCGCACCATCTTCGAGCGCGACCGCGCCCTGGCGCGCCGCTTCCAGAAGATCGACCTGCAGGAGCCGTCGCTGATCGAAACGGTGAAGATCCTCAAGGGGCTCAAGACCCGCTTCGAGGAGCACCACGGCATCAAGTATACCTCGCAGGCGCTGCAGATCGCCGCCGAGCTGTCGGCGCGTCACATCACCGACCGTAAGCACCCGGACTCGGCCATCGACGTCATCGACGAAGCCGGCGCCGCCTCGCGCCTGCTGCCGCAGTCGCGGCGCAAAAAGTCCATCGGCGTCAAAGAGATCGAGACCGTCATCGCCTCCATGGCGCGGATTCCGCCGCGTTCGGTCTCCCACGATGACCGCCAAGTGCTCAAGAACCTGGACAGCAACCTGAAACTCAGCCTGTTCGGTCAGGATTTGGCCGTAGGCAAGATCTGTCAGGCCATCAAGCTCTCCCGCGCCGGTCTGGGCAATCCCGACAAGCCCACCGGCTCCTTCCTGTTCGCTGGTCCCACCGGGGTGGGCAAGACCGAACTGGCGCGTCTTCTCAGCCATGAGATGAGCATGGAGCTGATTCGCTTCGACATGAGCGAATACATGGAGCGCCACACCGTTTCGCGTCTGATCGGCGCGCCTCCGGGCTATGTGGGCTTCGATCAGGGCGGTCTGCTCACCGACGCGGTGACTAAGCAACCCCACGCCGTGCTGCTGCTCGACGAGATCGAAAAGGCCCACCCCGACGTGTTCAACCTGCTGCTCCAAGTGATGGACCACGGCAAGTTGACCGACAACAATGGCCGCCCGGCGGACTTCCGCAACGTGATTCTGATCATGACTACCAATGCGGGCGCGCAGGAGTTGGATCGCCCCTCCATGGGCTTCGTCTCGCAGAACCATCACGGCGACGAGATGAAGGAGATCAAGCGGCTGTTCGCGCCGG
Source organism: Magnetofaba australis IT-1 (assembly GCF_002109495.1). Taxonomy (NCBI): domain Bacteria; kingdom Pseudomonadati; phylum Pseudomonadota; class Magnetococcia; order Magnetococcales; family Magnetococcaceae; genus Magnetofaba; species Magnetofaba australis. The sequence continues at coordinate 30,538 of NZ_LVJN01000018.1, read as the reverse complement.
AGTTCCGCAACCGTCTGGACGCCATCGTGCAGTTCGGTCACCTGGAGGGCGACACCATTCTGCGTGTGGTGGATAAGTTCCTGGTGCAGTTGGAGACCCAACTGGAGGAGAAAAAGGTCACTCTGGATGTGGACGACACCGCCCGCCGCTGGCTGGCGGAGAAGGGCTACGACCGTCAGAACGGCGCCCGCCCCATGGACCGCATCATCCAGCAGCACATCCGCAAGCCGCTGGCCGACGAACTCCTTTTCGGCGGGCTGGCCCACGGCGGCTCGGTGACCGTGCGCATCGATGAAGAGGAAGACAAGCTCAAGTTGGATATCCACGCCACCGAACCGGCGTAATGCTTTGAACGCGGCGCGCTCTCATCCGAGGGCGCGCCGCATCCCGCCCCCTCGCCTTCCCGCGCGACCGCTCGCCCATGCTTCGTCTGGCGCTCATCCTCCTGGCTATCGCTCTGGTCGCCCTATTTGTGCTGCGTCTGTTTGGCGTGGGCATCTCATTGACGCCCCGCGGCAAGTCGGCGCTCATCCAAGGGGCTATTGTGGCGATTCGGCTGTTTCTGCGCCGCTTTGGGCTTTGATGATATAGTCGCTTGAGCCCAGAATGACACACATCCAAAGCGCTCAATGTTTGCGTGACGCAGGCTGAACTTGCGCTGACTATGGGACAAATTTCCAACGGAAATTTGTCGGGATTCTTAAGGGTCTGTGACCCTTAAGCGGGTGTGGGCGGAGCCCACGATTTGGCAGGAGCGCCAAATCGGACTCGCGCAGCGAGCCCGTAGGGTGAGGGCCATGGATGGCCCGAATCACGGTTTGGATGTTGATCTTGGGAGCTCGAGGGCTGCGCCCTCGATATCTTTCAGCGCCCATATGTTCACTTTTGAATGCTAGCGACTATAGTGATTGGAAGATAAAAGATATCGAGGGCTTTGCCCTCGAGCTCCCAAAGACCACACCGTGGGCGCTGCCCACACCCGCTGGGGCCGCAGCCCCCAGACGATTTGGCAGGATTGCCAAATCGGACTCGCGCAAGCGAGCCCGAAGGGTGAGGACCATGGATGGCCCGAATCACCCCGCCGTCGGCCAGCCGACGGCCAATAGTTAGCGCAAGCTCAGCCTGCGTCACGCAAACATTGGTCGTTCTGTGCAGTTTTGGTTTCGATTTACGATAAAAAAACGGGAGCCCTATCGGACTCCCGTTCTTACTTGCTGATCTGCTTGATTGCTTACGCCACCGCTTGCTCTGTGGGCGCAATGGCCGGTTCCGGCAGCACATAGTTCTCCGGCGGCGGCATCGGCTCCGTCGCCTCCGGGTCGAGGCCGAAGTCCACACAGTACCGCGCCCACAACGGATCCTTGGCGTACTGGCGGAACTTCTCCATATACGCCGCGCAGGATTCCCTATCGTCCATGCCCTTATGGCACAGCGCGCCGTAGTACCACGCAAACGCATGGTCCGGCTTAATGCGGATCACATTATCGAACCCGGCCAGGGCCATTTTGTACTCGCCCAACTTCACATCGGCGTTGTGCACGAAGTTCAACTCCAGGTTCATCAAATACTGCATCTCCTGGATGAACGGGATGGAGAAGTCCTCGGTCTCCACTGCTGCAACCTTGTAGTCGGCGCCCAACGTTTCGCCGCGAATATAGCCCTTCTCGCGGGAGACTTCGTGCATCTCACTGCCGATCAGCGGGCTGGCGCAGTTGATGTGGAACCAGTTGGAGCCCAACTCGCGCAGGGTCTCACGCGCCTCGTCCATATCCGCCTTGGTCTCGCCGGGCATGCCGATGAGGATATTGGCGTTGGTGTAGATGCCCAGCTCACGGCAATCCTTGGCCACCTGCTGGGTGACCTTGAATTTGAGCGGCTTCTTCATCAACTGCTTGAGCACGCGCTGGGAGCCGGACTCCACCGCCAGCACCAGTTGCCGCACCCCCGCCGCATAAAAGTGCTCCAGCATGTCGCGATCCAACGCATACAGCGCCAGACCGCTCTGATACACCGATTTCAACTCCAGTCGCTTCAAAATGTCCAGAATCGCCTTCACCCGCGTCTTGTCGGACATCAGGTGGTCATCCTGGAAGATCATGGTGTCGCCGCCATACTTCTCCTTGAGAATGCGGAAGTCGGCCTCGATACGCTCCAGACTATGGTAGCGCATGTCGCGCCCATGCACCGCATGGGAGGCGCAGAAGGTGCACTTGAACGGGCAGCCGCGCGAGGTCATCACGTGGAAGCTGCGCTTGGCCTTCTCCGAAGCGAATGAGCTGATCACCAGGTTGGCGTTGTGGGCGTCGATATCGCACAGGTCGTAATCGAAGAAGGGGATCTCGTCCAGATCCTCGATGAAGTTATGTGACGGCGTAAACGGCAGCGGCGAGGTGGCGTTCTTGTAGGTGATCCAGTTGGGGCTGTTGGAGAGGTAGCGTTTGCGATCCTCCGCCACCACCAGATCGTGCAGCGGGACCTCGCCTTCGCCATAGCACAGGGCGTCAAAGGCTTGACCGCGCGCCTCGGAGTAGACCTCCTGATAGGCGCTGGTGGGCACGTTGCCGCCGCCAATGATCAGCTTGTCCGGATAGACGGCGCGCACCGCCGCGCCGGTATCGAGAAAGTTCTGATACGAGGGGCTGAACAGACACGATACGCCAATAATGTCTGGATCGAAGTCCAGATCCTTGAGTTGATCCGCCACATAGTCATGGAAGGTCTCAAACGGAAACGCCTGCGCCTTGACCACCTCGACGTTGAAATCCAACAGACGGATCTCCACATCCAGGCTTTTCTTCAAATAGGCGCTCAAAGAGAGAAAGCCCAACGGCAGATCGGTTGGCGGCAGATTATAGGAGCGGCCATCCTGCTTTTGAATGCAGCGCACGTTATTCGCCGGATTTTTGAACGACTCAAACGTAATGTGCATGGGGGTAAGAAACAACAACTTGGTCATGTCTGACACCATTGTGTGAAGATCGCTTGCGCCATCTCGTCCAACAACGCCGCACTGCGCAAAGAGCAGCGGGACAGCCGTTGGCGACTGGCCACATCGTCTTGCGCGGCCATCGGACCTGCGATCCTATCTTTTCCAGCGTGAATTAGACGCATCCACGGCGTGTCACATCATAGCCCGCTCATGGAGCGGGCTCAAAGGGAGCGGAACGGTCAGCGGAATTTTTGCCGCATAACAAACGGGACGCGCGTAAAATCGGAAAGTTCCCTATCAGGTTGTTGCGCAGCACACAAACAAATCGGCTCCCGCCCCAGTCAATACGCCTATTTCGCGACGCCGAAGCGCGTACTGGTCGTTCGATCCGGCTGCGCAAAACGCCCTGTTTAGAGCCGCGTTTGGATATGATTGGGAAGCAACGCCCGCGCCATCTGCAGATCCTCGGCGGTCTTCACCTCCAACGCGCTCAGACGATCCACCGGCAGGAACAGAGGGCGCTCGCCATATTGATGGTGGTTGCGCAGCAGCGTCTCCTTGGGCGTCAGATAGCAGCCGTTGACCACCTGAAACACCGGCGAGATCTCCTGGCGCGAGACCAGTGAGGAGAAGTTCACCGGCTTGCCCTGGCTATCGTAGATATACTCCCGCAGCTCCACTGCGGTGACCACCGAGTCATGCTCCGAGCCCAAATTGGCGAAAGCCTCCAGCACGCGCCTGTAGATATCCGCGCCCATAAACGGCGTAATGGGCGGCGCCACCATCAGATTCTCTTGCGGAGCCATGCGGCAGACGCTGGCGATGAAATCCAGAAACGATTGCCCTTCCGGGCGCTGCACCAGATTCACCTGCTTGGAGAGGGAGAACTGCGCCAACTGCGCCACCCGCTGCTGCGGGCAGGAAAGATAGATATGGTCCAGGGGAAACGCCTCGCGCAGTTGCGAGAGCTTCCACTCCAACAGCGTCACATCGCCAAACAGCGCCAGATCCCCTTCCGGGTGATAGCGATTGGACTGCAACGCGGGCACCACCACCGCAACATTCATCACTTTCTCCTCTGCAACTGGGTCAAGCGGTTGATCTCGGCGTCGATATAGGTGTTATGAACGTCGCGCTTGGCGAGAATGTACAGCTCCTCGAATTTCAACGCCTGCTGGATGGCGTTGGGATTGTGCACGAAGTTCTCAGTGGGCAGGATCACCTTGCGGGTCTCCAAACGCGAGACCGCCGCACACAGCTTGGGGCGCTGCTTGAGCAGATCCATACTCATTTGCGACAGACTGCCGCCCATGGTCATGGTCAACCCTGTGGGCAGAATCCGCTCAGAAACGGATTCGACCAGATCGAGGATGAACGCGCTATCCGGCGTCACCTCTTCGCGCTCAAACGAAGCGGCCAGATCCGACCGCCCCACAGTGACATTGTCCACTCGCCCGGGCGCAAACTCCAGCAGGTCGTCGAGCTCTTCGACCGCATTGCGCGTTTCCAGATTAAACGACAGGTGGATGCGGTAATCGCCATAGATCTTATGGTAGGCGGCGACGAACTTCTTCAGCCCAAAACGGCTCTCCACCATGGGCGCAATCAACCCATCGACGCCCACCTCCAGCGCGCTGCGAATGTCGCTCACCGCTTCCGGCCCGCCAATCTTAAGAAACATCGGCACGCCCGCCTTGAGCGTGACCCGGCGCAACCTGACCAGATCGGCAAAGCTCGAGCCTTCCGCCTCATACTCGGCTTTCACCCCTTCCAACCCAAATTCATCACGCAGTAGACACAACTGCTCGTAGAGTCTTCCTTCGGCGCCAAACATTCGCTCTCTCCGGTTCGACAACGTGAAACGGCGCAACGCGGCCGAGTCGCTGCGCCGCACTCGGTCAAGCCGCATCCCTGAGGCGATGACAGGGACGACTCGGCGCAACAGGGAACGGCACAGGGGATTCCTTGCGTAACTCCAGCTTACGCTTTTCCCGCCGCATGCGCCATGCTAAGATCTTAAGGAATCACTCGAAAACGGGTTCCCCTCGATCCGAACTTCTGGCGGCGCAACGATCCGCAACACACCCGTTTCTTGTTCTGCAAAAGCCCTATTGCGTCGGAACCGTCCGCCTATGCGCCCATCAGCCCCCCCTCCTTTGTCGCGCCGCCATGGGGAGATCTCCGGTTCATTGCCCGACGCCGCCAACGATCCGGCCACCCGGCTCAAGCGCAGACTCATTGAAGCGGGCGTTGATGAAGCGTTTCTGTTTGATCAGCATCTGATCCAGGCCGCCACCTATCAGGAGCCTGTGGCGGAGCACATTGGCCCCCGCACCCGCCGCATTGGCGGAGTGCTGGAGCGAACCCCAAACATATTGCTCCCTCTCTTGCTCTCCATTCTGAGCCTGATATTGCTGCTGCAATGGCGCGCCCGCGCCAAACGACGGACGACTGCGCCCGCCCCGCGCAATGGTGAGCCTTGGCGTCTCTTCATCGGGTGCGGCGCCGGCAATGAGAAGGATCTGCTGGCAGAATACCAGCAGGAGCCCGGCGAGACTGTTTTTGTCGCGCGGGATTCGGAACCGGACAGTTTTCTGCACCTATTGCGGCCTGGCCTTGGGCCTGTCGTCAGGCAGATGCGCGCCTATGCGCTTAAGATCCCGGCAGATGCTGTGGCCTTTGCGCAAACAACCGGCATCCCGCCCGGCTTGGCCATGGCGGTCTTTTCACGCCTTGGAGCCATGGCTGGGCTGGCCCAAGCCTGTGCGGCGCAACTGGCGCGCGCGCCGTATGCATCGGCGCGCACCATCACCCCCAACCAGTTCGCCTGGATCTTCTCCCAACACGGTTTGAGACCGATCTCGTTTCGCGAACATGGCTGGCTGCGCAAAGGCTACCACTTTTATCCGCTCGACGAGTGGCGCGTCTACTCCCAGGCCGAAGCGGAGTTCGTGCGTCAGGTGGGCCAGAGCCCTAACGTCCGACTGATCGAACCCATTCGCTGGACGCCGCGTCTGCTCACCCGCAAGGTGCTGTTCACCTCCATCTTCGACACCCCGTCGTTTCAGCGCGATGACTATGCACAGACGACCGGCGCCTTTCTCAACTGGGCGCAGACGCGCGGAGTCGAGGTCATCGTGCGTCCGCACCCGCGCGAGGATCGCAGTTTCTGGAGCCGCAACTTCCCTCACATCACGCTGGATGATTCCGACCCGAGCTTCCTGGCCGCCATGGAGAGGCTCAGTCCGCTGTTCGTCGTCAGTTGGTTCTCCACCACCCTGTTGGAATCCCTGTTTCTGGGAGTCATCCCCATTACGTTGTACCCCCAACAACATATGGAGACCCGCGACTACTGCTTCCCCCATCTCAATCACGTCCTGCACTGGCCCGCCGATAAACTGACCCTGGAGCAGGCGCTGGAGTCGCCCCAGTCGGCTCAGAAGGCGCACGCCGATCTGTTTGCCGGAGTGCATTGAATGGCGCGTCGCCGACGCATTCTGCTGGCGCGCAGCCTGGATCGCGACAACACCAATGCGCAGTCGCTTAACGCCAAAGCGCTCACCCGTCACTGGCGCTACGACCGCTTCGACGTACACGCCTTCCACCATCACCAAGCCGCCCCCCACGCGCGTGACAATCCGCACATCACGCTCATCGACCTGGGCGCCGACAGGCTGTGGCGCGCGCGCGCGCTGTGGCGGTATCTGAACCAACCCTGGGATCTGGTGTTCTACCCAGACTACTTCGATAGCACCGCGACGCTGGCGGTGCGGCTGCTCAAGCGATTACGCCCCCGCACCCCCGTGGTCACGACGCTGGAGGGGCTGGCGGGCGACGCCCAACGCGAAGCCCTGCTGTCGCAGCACAACGGACATAAGGTCTACTGCATGCGCGGACGCCGTCTGGACAACTGGGACAGCCAGATGCAGCGCGCGGACCGCATCGCCGCAATTTCTCCGTTCCTGGCGCGCATGGGGCGCGTGCAGTATGGCGACAAGATTGACGTCCTGCCCCTGGGTGTTGATCTCACACTGTTTCACCCCCCGTCCAGCAAGGCCGTCAATGCGCGGCCTCAGGTCGTCAGCGTGGGCAACCTCAATGGGGATAACAAGCGCCCCAGCCTGTTCCTGGCCCTGGCGCAACGCTATGCACAGGCCGATTTCATCTGGGTCGGCGACGGCGACCAACGCAGCGCGCTCCGGCGCAGAGCGCAGGAGCTGGAGATGCGGAACCTCTCCTTTCCCGGCCCCTACCCGGCGCAACAGGTCGCCGACCTTCTGCGCCAGGCGGATATTTTTGTCATGACATCCGAGTCTGAAGGCAATCCCAAATCGCTGCAGGAGGCGGTGGCGTGCGGCTTGCCCGGGGTGGCGCGGATCAACTACCAGCCGCCCTCCATTGAGGATGGTCTCAACGGCTTCCTGGCTGAGGATGACGAGCAATTGGCCGCGCGCGTGGGGCAGTTGATCAACACGCCGCAACTGGCGCGCGAAATGGGCGCCCAGGGCGCGCGCATGGCGCAAGAGTGGAGCTGGGAGCAGGTCGCCCCACAGTGGGAGGCGTGGCTGGATCGCCAGATGAGCGACATCAGCGCAGCACAACCGGAGGAAGCATGAGCCAAGTCACCGCATTACTCACAGGCCGAGGCAACAACACCTTGGCCGACAAAAATGTCAAACAGCTGCTGGGCCGTCCTCTGCTCAGTTACGGCGCGCGGGCGGGCAAACAGGCGCAGAGCGTCACCGCCCATTTCGCCAGTAGTGAAGACCCCAAGATTCTGGCCGCCGCTGAGGCCGAAGGGTATGCGCCCATCCGCCGCCCCGACGCCTTGGCTGCGCCCACCGCGCGCCATGTGGACGCCCTGCTGCACGGGATGGCGGAGATCCAACAACGCACCGGAGCCACGCCGGAGATCCTGGTGGTGATCCTGGCCAATGCCCCCACCATTCTGCCGCAATGGATCGACCAGAGCGTGCAGATGCTGTTGAGCGACCCGGAGTTGACTGCCGTAGCGCCGGTTGTTCGCGATCAGGATCACCACCCATTCCGCGCCAAAACCCTGCGTGAGGATGGGCTGCTGGGCAGCTTCTTTGATCATGGCGACGCCGACGTCTCCAGCAACCGACAAGATCTGCCGCCCTGCTTTTTCCTCTGTCACAACTTTTGGACCCTGCGCGCCGAGACCCTGCTCAACGGGCCGCAAGGGGAGCCGCCATGGGGCTTTATGGGGCAGCGCGTCGCCTCTTTGGAGATTCCCCAGAGCATCGACGTACATGAGCCGGAGGATCTGCTGCGCGCTGAAAAGTGGTTGCGGGAGAACGGGGTCGCCTGAGCGCCGCAACGCGTTCAAGGCAGCGGCATCGTCTGATCCAGCAACCCTTGCAAGTAGACGCCGTAATCGCTCTTGCTCAGCTCTGAGGCCAGATGCGCCAACTGCGCATTGTCGATGTAGCCGCGTCGCCAGGCGATCTCCTCGGGACAGGCGATCATCAACCCCTGCCGCTTCTGCACCGCATAGACGAACTGTCCGGCCTCCATTAACGACTCATGGGTGCCGGTATCAAACCACGCGCTGCCGCGACAGAGCATCTCCACGTGCAAACGCCCGGCGTTGAGATAGTGGAGATTGACGTCAGTGATCTCCAACTCGCCGCGCGGCGAGGGCTTGAGACTGCGCGCAATCTCGATCACGTCATTGCTGTAGAAGTAGATGCCCGGCACAGCGTAGTGGGATTTGGGCGCCAAGGGCTTCTCCTCCAGATGGGTCGCCTTGCCGGATTGGTCAAAGCTCACCACGCCATAGCGCTGCGGATCGCGCACATAGTGGGCGAACACGCGCCCGCCATCGGGCTTGTTGGCGGCGTTTTTCAGCGTGCTGGTGAGCCCTTCGCCGTAAAAAATGTTATCTCCCAGCACCAGACACACCGAGTCATCGCCAACGAAGGATTCGCCAATCAAAAACGCCTGCGCCAAACCGTCTGGGTTGGGCTGCACCGCGTATTGCAATGAGACCCCCCACTCCGCGCCATCCCCCAACAGGTCCACGAAACGGGGCTGGTCTTGCGGCGTGGTGATAATGAGGATTTCGCGCACCCCCGCCAACATCAGAGTGGAGAGCGGATAGTAGATCAGCGGCTTGTCATATACCGGCAGCATCTGTTTGCTCACCCCGCGGGTGATGGGATGCAGTCGAGTGCCGCTGCCGCCCGCCAGGATGATCCCCTTCATCTTTTGCTCCTCATGCTGTGAAGACATTCCGTGATGTGGCGCGCCTCGCCGTGTCTGATTGGGTAACACGTTATGCTTAGCAGGGTTGGCGCCAGCAGCTTGGCATTTGCCCTGCTCACCCATCGGGTGGACATAGACATCTTCTTCCTCCCTGGGCACAATAATGCGCTTAATGCAGATCAGCGCTGCGTGCAGGCCGCACCGACAAGGAGAGTCCTCGCCATGCCCCCGCCCAGAGACGCCACGCCCCAGGCGCCAACGCCTCATGAACCGCTGTCGATGCTGGTCACCGGCGGCGCGGGGTTTATCGGCTCCAATTTCGTGCGTGTGATGTTGGACAACCACCCCACGCTATTGGTATGCGTGCTGGACAAACTCACCTATGCGGGCTGCAAAGAGAATCTGCAGGAAGTGTGGGAAAATCCGCGTCTGAGCTTTGTGGAAGGGGATATTTGCGACGCAAAGCTGGTGGCCGACCTGTTCGCCCGGCACAAGTTTGACACCGTGATCCACTTCGCCGCCGAGAGCCACGTGGACAACTCCATCAGCGGTCCGGCGGCCTTCATTCAGACCAACTTTGTCGGCAGCTTCGTGCTGCTGGAGGCGGCGCGCACGGCTTGGCTCAGCGCCGACGGCAAGAGTGTGGCGGCGGATCAGCGCCGCTTCGTCCACGTCTCCACCGATGAAGTGTATGGGCAGCTCACCCGAGAGGATTCACCGTTTGAGGAGTCCACCCCTTACGACCCGCGCTCGCCTTACTCCGCCACCAAGGCCGGCGCCGACCACTTGGCCAGCGCCTATTTCCATACCTACGGCCTGCCGGTGGTGATCACCAACTGCTCCAACAACTACGGCCCGCGCCAGCACGACGAAAAATTTCTGCCCACCGTCATCCGCTCCTGTCGACATCAACAACCGATCCCCATCTATGGCGACGGCTCCAATATTCGCGACTGGTTGTGGGTGGAGGATCACTGCCACGGCATCGACCGCGCCGCGCGTCTAGGGCAGACAGGGCGCAGCTATAACTTCGGCGGTAACTGCGAGCGCCCCAATATCGAAGTGGCGCGTAAGATCTGTCATTTGATGGATGTGCGCTACCCAGACAACGCCCCCCATGAGAAATTGCTCACCTTTGTTGAGGATCGCTTAGGTCACGACTGGCGCTATGCGGTCTCATTCCAGCGCGCGCAAGCAGAGTTGGGGTGGCGACCCACCACAAATTTCGAGCAGGGTTTGGCCGACACCGTGGATTGGTACGCGCCACGCTATTGAGCGGTGCGCCCGACGCCACGCGGGCGCGGCGGGCGCGCCAAACGCATGGGCCGAAGGGGATCGTTTATGAAGCATCGTCTGCTGGATCTGTTCTACCGGCTGTGCGCCTGGTTCGGCGTCACGGGTCTGTTCTTCTTTCTCAATCGACGACGCACGCTGCACGTCACCTACCACAACGTGCTGCCCGATGCGATCTTCGACAATACGCCGCACCTGGGCATGTCCCACGCCGCCTCCACCTTTGCCGCGCAAGTGCGCGTTATCGCTCAGTGTCTCCCCATCACCGTAGAGTCCGAGCACGCTGGCCACTGTCGCATCACCTTTGACGACGGTTACCAAAACCAAGGCGAGGTGGCGGGCGGAATCCTGGAGGAGATGGGGCTGCGCGGGGTGTTTTTCGTCCCCTTGGAACCGCTGCAGGGCGCAGGCGAAACCCTGGCGGTGGACCAACTTCTGCAATGGGTCAGTTACGCCCCGGCAGGCGCCTACACCCCATTGGGGGTCGATTTGACTCTTGGCGACAAGGCCCAACGTCAAGCCGCCTTCTCGCGACTCTATGACGCCGCCTGCGCCGACCCGAGCCTTTGGCGCAAACTGCCGCCCGCCCTGGATGCGCTGGCGCCATTCGCCCACTTAGACATGCCCGACGATATGGCAAGATTGCGCTTCACCCCCATGCCCCGCGATACGCTCAAATCCCTGGCCGCGCGCGGCCATCGCATCGCCTGCCATGGCTGGGATCATCGGCCGTTGGCGACCCTGGATGATAACGCCATCGCGCAAGAGTTCGCCCGCTGCGCGCAACTCTACCAACAACACTGCAATTGCGATGAGTTCAGCTATCCGTTTGGCGGCTTGCGTGAAGTCGACTCTCGTGTGGTTGAGGCGTGCCGTCGCAGCCCGTTCTCCATGGGGTTCCTCAACACGCCCCAGCGTCCCGCATGGGCTCAAGGCGAGCAGAGCGACTTCGCCATTCCGCGCTTGTGTCTGCCCATAACCGAAACGCGCCCCTATGTACTCAAGGCGAAACTATCAGGGTTGGAAACGTTTCTCAAACAAGCGGTGCGCGCCCGATGACGTCTACAAAAGCGCCCCTTCCTCATCCATCCCACGCGATGAGGCACGGACGGATCAGGCTTACTTTTTGCGCCGTTTGCGCTTGCCACGCGGTTCAACCCGCGTCCACTCATCGCCTTTCTTGGCCATTTTGCGCAGACGTTTGGCGGCCTCCTCATGCCCCTGCCCAGCAGCGGACTCATAATGGCCTTTGGCCTGCGCCCAGCGTGGATCATCGCCGCTCTGCGCCAACTTTTCCAATAATCGACCCAACGCATAATCGCCTTCAAACAAGCCAGCCTCGGCAGCGCGCTCAAAGCAGCGGGCGGCGCGTTCAACATCCTGCTCCCCGCCCACGCCATCCTGACACATCTCGCCCAAGGCCAGCAGCGCGGGCTTGGAGCCCCGCTCAACCGCTTTTTCAAACCACTGCCGGGCGGTGAACGGATCATAGTGCGGTCGACGCGCGCGCCAGTAGGCCATGCCCATGCCATAGGCGGCGCGCGAACCGCTCCACTTCTCAATGCGCGAGAGCAGATCAATGGCGCGGGGAAAATCGCAAGCCCCCCCTGCGCCTCTTGCCAGCAAATCCGCCAACGGGGCCGCCGCTTCGCTCAAGCCATTGTTCCACGCCTTCTCCAACCAGCGCCGCGCCTGCTTGGGATTGACCGCCACCACGCCATGAGCGCCGCTGCAATAGGCCAGCCCCAGCTCCAATTGCGCACGCCGCCGTCCGCCCTGCGCCGCATGGGTCATCCAGCGCCACTTCTCTTCCCAACGCTCCTCATCGTCGAGCCACTCCGCCAACCAGTATTGGCTGGTCACCGAGCCCATACGCGCCGCTCTCCACAGCATGTCGTGACCCACTTCCCAATCAATGCTCCCCTCATGCTCCACCCAGCGCCGCGCCACCTCTCGCACCGCGCGCAAGTAACCGGCATCCGCCGCCTTGAGCAGATATTTCTCCGCAGAAGCCAGCGGCGTCTCCTCACGCTCCTCCAAAATCCGAAAAACGCGATAGAGCGCCAACGGGCGCCCCTGATCCGCCGCTTTGCCATAGACCTCCAGCGCCGCCGACTCATCATTGAGCGTGGTGTTGCCCTCATCATAGATCCATGCCAGCGCAAGCTGACATGGCAAGTCTCCCACCTGTGCGCCGCTTTCATAGCCATCGCGCGCCTGCGTCCAGTTCTCTTCGAGACAGGCAAGATCACCCGCCCGGCGCGCGGCGACAACCGCATCTCCAGCCCTCTCCGTTTGCCCACGCTCTTGCAGCCACGTACGCAACGCCTCAACCCCCTGATGGCGCGCTTTACGCTCTAAACTTAAACAACCCCGCACGGCATCCAATAACGCCTGTGGCATCCCCGGCGCCAACGGTCCCACTTCGACCAGAGGATCCGGCTCACGCCGCTCATGCACCAAACGATGGCGATAGTCGGAATCCGGCGGACGAAAATCGGCCAAACAGGTATGCAGCGTGGCGCCAACGCCATACCAATCAGCCTCCACCCCCACCTGCTCGCCCTCGCCCCACACCTGCTCCGGCGGCGCGAACCCAGCCGTAATAATGAACGGCTCATCGCGTTGCGCCGTCTCATCAAGGCGCACGGCGGCGCCGAAGTCGCTGAGCCAAACCTGGCCTTGGCGATCAAACATCACGTTGTGCAGCTTAATATCCAGGTGCAGGATACCCTGCGCATGCAACCAATCGGTCAACCGCAGGAGTTCGGCTGCCAGTTGCGCGATCTCATCCTCGCCCAAACTACGCCGATCGCTGCGCGATAGCAGGCTCTCGCCATCCACCAACGGCATACTGTGAAAGCCGCCCAGTTCAGACTGAATATACCCTGTGGGCGCAGCGATGCCGGTAATTGGGGCGACGCCATGCAAAAGGTTCGATTCGATCTCAAACAACTCCAGATCGATCTGAAAAATCTTCTCCGATCCGCTTTTAGGCCCCACGCGGCCCGTCTCTGTGCGCCGCGCATACTGCTGGGGATAGAACTCCTTCAGCGCCACCTGCCGCCCGGCGCGCTGATCCTGCGCCGCGTAGATAAGGCCATACGAGCCTCGCCCAATCAGTCGCTCGATGCGGTAGTCGCCGATTTCCGTTCCCACCGGTAACGAAGGTCTGGCCATCAGTCAGAGAACTCCTCAAGAAGAAACCCACAGCCATGCCCATGGCCGGTAGAACCCGCGCCAGATAGTAGCACATCCTGCGCCGCAAAAAAGAGAAAGCCCCGGAGATTCGCATCTCCGGGGCTTCAAGTTGCTAGAGGTTAAGAGGCGTGGTTACCACATGATCTTGTCGATGCCATCGAAGTCGATCTCGGTGCCATCCTCCAAGGTGATGGTGCCTGCCGCATCGCCTTCGTCGAAGACGATGGAGTCCATATCATCAGCGCCTTCACCCGGCACGTAGCTGTAGCCATCCTCAGTGGTGATGGTCCAGTTACCCACATCATCCAGACCCATGACCGGATCTTCAGTCATGCCGTCCATGCGGATCACGTCGGTATACCCGGCGCCGCCGCTGATGAAGTCGGAGCCCTCGTTCATGCCGAAGATGAACAGGTCGTTGCCTGCATCGCCGACCATGAAGTCGTCGCCCGCGCCGCCTTCGAAGATGTCATCCCCGGCGCCGCCTTCCAGCTGGTCGTCGCCCGATCCGCCCATCATCCAGTCATCGCCACCGGTTCCGGTGAGATCATCGTCGCCGGTTCCGCCGTCGATCATGGTCACGTCGGCATCGTTCTCCGCCACGCCCAGTTCGTCGGCATCCACGTCAAAGCTGACCTCATCGCTGCTCACCTCACCGCTGTCGCTGGTGGTGACGGTGGTCATCGGCACTTCCAGATCGCCGCCGTCGTAGTCATCCGGCGCCAGGATCTCCAGGGCGTCGGCCTCTTCGCCGGTCATCACCCAGGTTTCGCTCACCGGGTTGTAGACGCCCTCGGAGAGCATCGCCCCTTCCGGCAGGTCGCCGTCAGCGATCACCACCGTAGTGGATTCGCCGCCGCCTTCCATGGAGGCGCCGGTACGCGCGCCATCCTCACCGTAGGAATCATCCAGCGTCACATTGAAGCTGACGCTGCTGTCGAAGTTAATGGCTCCATCATCCTCCACAGTCACGGCGGTGACGGTCATATCGAACCCTTCACCTCCGCTGACGCCTTCCGGCGGCAGGATCATCAGGTCGCCGATCTCATCGGCCGAGACAATCCAGGTGCCGTCGCCGCCATTCATACCGGCTTGGACGATGTCACCGTTCTCATCCACTCCCACCGCCAGCACCGCGCCGTCGGGCACGTCACTGACGACGAAGTACATATCCTCCGAGCCGTCGGCTGCGGTGGCGGAGATGTCCATTGGCGCCAGATCGCCCATATTGGATTCCACCACATTGCCGTCAGGCATCGCAGTCACGTCGTCAGCGCTCAGGCTGCTAACGCCGTCGGCGGTTTCAACTCCCAGGTGGGAATCAAGATCGCCGCCTTGGCCAGATCCGCCACCGTGGCCGGAACCATCACCCTTACCGGACTGACCACCCTTGCCAGAGCCGCCGCCCTTACCGGAATGACCACCCTTGCCGGAGCCGCCGCCCTTACCGGAATGACCACCCTTGCCAGAGCCGCCGCCCTTGCCGGACTGACCACCCTTGCCAGAGCCGCCGCCCTTACCGGACTGACCGCCCTTACCAGAGCCGCCGCCCTTACCGGACTGACCGCCCTTGCCAGAACCGCCGCCCTTACCGGACTGGCCACCCTTGCCAGAGCCGCCGCCCTTACCGGACTGACCACCCTTGCCAGAGCCGCCGCCCTTACCGGACTGGCCACCCTTGCCAGAGCCGCCGCCCTTACCGGAATGACCACCCTTGCCAGAGCCGCCGCCCTTGCCGGACTGACCACCCTTGCCAGAGCCGCCGCCCTTGCCGGACTGACCACCCTTGCCAGAGCCGCCGCCCTTACCGGAATGACCACCCTTGCCGGAGCCGCCGCCCTTACCGGAATGACCACCCTTGCCAGAGCCGCCGCCCTTACCGGAATGACCGCCCTTGCCGGAGCCGCCGCCCTTACCGGAATGACCACCCTTGCCAGAGCCGCCGCCCTTGCCGGAATGACCACCCTTGCCAGAGCCGCCGCCCTTGCCGGACTGACCACCCTTGCCAGAGCCGCCGCCCTTACCGGAGCCGCCGCCCTTACCGGACTGACCACCCTTGCCGGAGCCGCCGCCCTTACCGGACTGACCACCCTTGCCGGAGCCGCCGCCCTTACCGGACTGACCGCCCTTGCCGGAGCCGCCGCCCTTACCGGACTGACCGCCCTTACCAGAGCCGCCGCCCTTACCGGACTGACCACCCTTACCAGAGCCGCCGCCTAGTTCTTCCGCAGGCTCCTCAGCAGGTTCTTCCTCAGCAGGTTCTTCCTCAGCAGGCTCTTCCGCAGGCTCCTCAGCGGGTTCTTCCGCAGGCTCCTCAGCAGGCTCTTCCGCCGGTTCCTCGCCTTTCTCAGAACCCTGGCCCTTCTCAGAACCTTGGCCCTTCTCAGACCCCTGACCTTTTTCGGAACCTTGGCCTTTTTCAGAACCCTGGCCTTTACCCTCTTCTTCTTCAGGCTCGGCTACAGGCTCTTCCTCAGCAGGCTCTTCCGCAGGCTCCTCAGCAGGCTCTTCCGCAGGCTCCTCAGCAGGCTCTTCCGCAGGCTCCTCACGCAGGCTCCTCAGCAGGCTCTTCCGCAGGCTCCTCAGCAGGCTCTTCCGCAGGCTCCTCAGCAGGCTCTTCCGCAGGCTCCTCAGCAGGCTCTTCCGCAGGTTCCTCAGCAGGCTCTTCCGCAGGTTCCTCGGCAGGCTCTTCCGCAGGCTCTTCGCCTTTCTCAGAACCCTGACCCTTCTCGGAACCTTGGCCCTTCTCAGACCCCTGACCTTTTTCGGAACCTTGGCCTTTTTCAGAACCCTGGCCTTTACCCTCTTCTTCTTCAGGCTCGGCTACAGGCTCTTCCTCAGCAGGCTCTTCCGCAGGCGGTTCTTCAGCCGGAGGCTCTTCCGCAGGCGGTTCTTCAGCCGGAGGCTCTTCCGCAGGCGGCTCTTCCGCCGGAGGCTCTTCCGCAGGCGGCTCTTCCGCCGGAGGCTCTTCCTCGTCCGTGGTCTCCTCGTCCGTGGTCTCCTCGTCCGTGGTCTCCTCGTCCGTGGTCTCCTCGTCCGTGGTCTCCTCGTCCGTGGTCTCCTCGTCCGTGGTCTCCTCAGTCACAGTTTCTTCTGTGATGGTCGTCGTAGAGCTGGCGGAGCTGGTATCGTCGTCGTCGCTCGCAGAATCATCGTCCTGAGAGGAGGAGGAAGTCGTGGTGGTATCGCTGCTCTCTTCTGTCGACTCTTCATCAGAGCTCTCTTCTTCAGAAGAAGTCTCCTCTTCGGCTTGAGTCGTGCTATCGGACTCATCACTGGTCGTGGTGGTGGCGTCGTCGCTGGTGGAAACCGCGTCTTCCGCATCCACGCTCACAGTGTTGACCGTGGTGGTTCCATCGGTAGCAGTAACGGTTGTGCCAACGTTAAAGGAGAAGTCGAGATTGGAGCCCAGATTGGTGATGGACAAGCCGCTCAGGTCCGCCGAAGTCAACGTCCAGGAGCCGTCGGGGTTCTGGGTTCCGGCAGACAGAGTCGCGCCATCCGGCAGACCGCTGATGGAGACGCTCAGGGTTTCGCCATCACCCAGTTCAGGCAGATAGTTACTCAGGTCCAACTGGAGCGCGTCGTTCTCCGTAGAGGTTGTTCCACTGGAGGCTGCGCTGGCGGCAAACGCCGCGGCTTCAGAACCCGCTGCATTGGGGTCGATGGTCTCTGCGCCGGTGGTGGTTCCGGCGTCAGTCTGCGTCGAGGCGGTGTCGAGGACATCTTCAGTTTGACCAAAGCCGTCGTCAAGAGAGACGCCGCCGTCAAACGCCGCGCCGCGCAAACCGGCGCCTGCGCCATCGGTGTTGGCGCCGTTGGGATCGACATGTTCAATATCGACGCCCGGGGGATTGACGTCCACTTCGCCATTGGTGGCGGGGCCCTCCTGCTGACCGGCCACATCGACGTCAACAGGGTTGTCATCGGCGGCGGACTCAGCGGGGTTCAAGCCGCTCTCGCCGCCAGCGCCGCCCTGTCCGGCGCCATCGTCGCCGCCCGCGACGTCCTGCGCCATGAACGGCGTAAACAGCTCTTCCGGGGTATCCTGACTGCCCATCTGAAGCATGGACATGCCCTGAAGATCTTCGGCGGCGCTTCGCGTGCCGTCTGAGACAATGCTTTGTTCGGCTGAGAGGTCAACGTCCTCCCCTCCTTGCAGCACTGTCAGATCATCAAGGATCTGTCGCGCATCGCCTTCATCGGCGGCTGCTTCTTTTACTTCTTGGGATAAATTTCGAATTTCTTCAGCCATGACGCACCCCTATTGCGCAGAACGGACTTCTCCAGCTCATATTATACGCTCATAAATGAAGCGTATACAGCTGGAAATGACACGGGCAACCAATTGTGACGAATCACTTGATTGCAGATGAAATGTGCAAAATTAGCAACCAACTCAATGAGTTGGAGGGGCAGGCAACTCGGAGGGAGTTGTGAGAAATTCGGAAAAAAACCGCTCCAAATTTTTCCCACCATCACAGGATATCAAAGTTCGACCGCTTGACGCAAGATGTTTTCCATAAAAACGTTGGATTTCTTTCCCAACACAGGAAACCTCCAATTAGATAATGCAAATCTCCACTTTTGCAGTTTTTGCCAACGCTTTCAGGCTATCCACAATAGCTTTGCAGCTGAAAGAACAACAGACGTCTTAAGCGCAGGGTTATTCACATGCGAAAATTCACATGCGAAAACTCACTTACCCCTCCCCTGTGCAGTGGAAAGCGCCACCGGGAAATCCAGATCCGGATTGGCGGAGCGCTCGGTCGGATGCTGCTGATTGTAAGTCAATTCGCGCACGCGCCGAGCAAGCCAATCGCGCAACTCCGAAACCCGAATCTGTCCATCGTCATCGGCATCGGCGCGGCCAGACTCCAGCCCTTCTCGCAGAGCATAGGTGAACACGCCGTTGGACCACTGAGCCGACTCCAGCGCATACTCCACGCCGCCCGCCGCCGCCAGCACCACCGCGCCCGCATCGGCCTCCAAATTGGAGAAGAGTCTCTGCATGGCGTGAAAGCTGGCGCCCAAGCCCACCCGCCCCACACGCCCCGCCGAGCGCGCGGCAAAGCGTTTGAGATGGCGTTTCAATCCGCGACCGGCGAGCTCCTCAGCCTCCTCTTCCTCAGCCTCCAGCACGTCCGGGTCGGGCAGGACGTCCAACTCCGGATCCACTTCCCCGGCGTGACAGCTATCGATGAGAATCAGCCGATTGCGCGCGCGGGTCTGCGCCAGCAGCGCGGGGATCTCCGCGTAAGCGATGCCCGCCTCGGCGGGATTATCCGGATCCAGAGAGTGGGCGCCGAACCAATAATCCAGCTCATCGTCCAGCACCCCGTGACCGGCAAAGAAGAGAATCGCCTGATCCGAAGCCCGCGCAGGCGCGAAAAACTGCGCCGCCGTGCGCCGCACCGACTGCCGCTCGACCTTGTCATTGTCCACCAGCGCCACATGCACGCGCTGATAAAGCTTCCCTTCCAGGGACTGAAACAGCATGGTCAGGTCGCGGGCATCCTTGGCGGCGTAGGTGAGATTCAACCCCGGACGTTTATAGCGCGACACCCCCACCGCCATGATATAGAGATCCGGCTGCGGCGCCGACAGGGAGGAGTTCACCACTATGGTGCGACGGGCGCTGAGTACGCCGCGCGCATCTTCGGCGGCGACCTGAATCCGGTTCTCCCCCGGGGCCAACCCCACGGTGATGTCGCCTTGCCACGCATCGGCGCTCATCTCCCGCCCATCAACTGAAGCCTCCGGCACCGAATTGACCCACACCCGCAGCCGCTTGAGCGGCGCATCGCCGCTCTGGGCTTCCAGCGACAGCGTCACATGCTCCGCCTCGCTGACGGCGGACAGATCGCGGGTGAGACGCAGTTTCGGTCGCTTGAGCGCCTGATGCGGAGTAAGCGCCATGACGCCTTCGCGTTTGAGGCGTTTGACGTGGGCGGCCCGCAGCACCGCCAGACGCCGCTCCGAGGCGTAGCCCAGACGCTCCAGCACCACATCGGGGCGGTTCATATAGAGATCGAAGGATTCAAAATCGAACGCCTTGCCGCCTTGGGTCAGCGCCAGGGCGCGCAGCGCGCCGGGCGAAACGCTGTAGTAGCCGTCATCGGTGGCGATGATGTGATCCTTCTCCCCGGCGCCGATGAGGGTGGCGACGTGGTGGGTCCAGCGGAACAACCCGAAGGCGCGCAGGAACTGCTGCTGCAGAAAATTGGGAAATGGCGTCGCCATCGGCGCAGGCGAGCGCACCGACCAGAGTTTGACTGCGCCATCGGCTCCAGCGGTAAACAGACGCGCGCCGTCATCGATAAAACCGAGACTCTGAATCGCCACATCGTGGGCGGAGAAATGCGCCTGCGCCACCCCTGAGGCGACATCAAACAGCGTCAACTCGCCACTCTTGACGCCCGCAGCCAGCAGCGCGCCATCGGGACTCAACGCAAGATGTGTGGCGTCGCCCAAGCCCCATGCCGGCTGCATATCGCGCTCCACTGCGCCGGTGGCGGGGTCCAGCAGCCGGATTACCGGGATGTAGGGGTTCCAGAACGCCCCCTTGGCGTCCCGCACCGGCCCCAACGCCAGCCGCGCCCCGCGCGCATCCGTGGCCAGTTTCACATGTTGGGGATTATACCAAGTCTGCGAGCGGCTCCAGAGCGGCTCGCTATCGCTTTTGCCCCACGCCACCACGCGCCCATCACCCAGCGCCGCCACCAGATCCACCGTTGGATGGTCGGGCAGAAACAGCAGATCCCGCACCGCCGCGCCGGGCTCCACGCGCAGAGTCCGCGCGGGCGCATCCCCCTGTACGGAGCGAATCGTCACCTGGCCGCGCCAATCCCCCAAGGCGACCCGCCCATCTTGTGACAGCGCGCTGGCGCTCCACACGCCCATCACCGGCTTTTGCGTCTGCGCCGCCTGCTCAGAAAGCGGTCCGAACCACGCCCCCGCCTCCCAGCGCATGGCCATATCCATGCCGGACTCGCGCGCTTGTAGATGGATCGCTTGCGGCGGATTCACCGCCGCCTGCGCCTCGAACGCGGGCGCGCGCAGATCCCATTGCCCCGTCTGCCGCTTGCCCACCAACATCATCTGCCCGGCGTGCATGGAGGTGGTGGTCACAATGGGCCAACTGCGCGGCCGCACCGTCTCCAGCAACGTTCCACTGGCCACATCGCGCAACTCAATGCGCGCGCCCTCCGTTGCCGATATGGCAAGAAACGCCACATCCCCCGCCGGACTCAACGCCACGGCGCTGGCGTCGGGGTCGGACCACGCACGCAGTGGCTCGGGCGGCGTTTGCGCCAAATCCCATACCCCGCGCTCGGTGAGCAAAGTGCGCCCGGCGGCGTCCAGATCCCCCACACGCCCAACCTGCGCCACGCTCTCCCGCTGGCCGCTGGCCACAAACCAGCGCTGCCATGCGCCATCGGCGCCGAGCCACGCCACCCACGCGCCATCGGGCGCCACCAGCAGACGCCGCACATCGGCGGGCCGCGCCACGCCGTCCAGGTGCGCGACCGCCTCACGCTCCTGGAGTTGCAGGTTCTTACACCACTTGGTCAGCAGCTCTGTTTGATCGCAGCCTGCAAATCCCAATCGCCACAGGGTCAAGCGGCCATCGTGGCCCAACGTCGCCAGTCGGTCGCCCGCATCATTGGCGCCCAGCGCCGCCACCCCGGTTTTGTCCAACTGAAACGCCATCGGCGTGTTCTTCTTCCACCCCAGATTGAGCATCGCCACCCAGCCATCCGGGTAGCCCAGCACCGGATAGAGCCCGAGATGGGTCCGCGCGCGCGGGCGTTCATCGGGCTCCTTGCGCATCGCTGTTGTCGGCCCGGAGCCGAATGGCGTGGGCTCCTGCGCCGTCATGTACCCATGCGCCGCGCCGGTTTCGCTGGTCACGCCCAACAGATCGCCATGAGATGCGAAGAACAGGTCGTCGGAATCATCGGCAAAGGCGGCGCGCACGCGACGCAGCGGCACGTCCCAAAAGGTGAGTTGCCCGGCGTCGGAGAGAAACGCCAGGGTTCTGCCATCGGCGGTCAGATCCAGCGCCGTGACGCGCGCAGAGGGCGCCACCTGGGGAATGGCGCGCACATGCAGCCCCCACAGCGGGGCGTCGGAGTAGTTCCACACCCGCACCCTATTGATCACGCCGATGTTGCGCAGTTGACCGCTCTTGCCGGCGTACGGTTCGCCCTGGGCCGGGCCGGTGACGCCCCACTGCAACGGCCGCCCGGTCTGCGCGTCGATGAACAGCTCCCCACGCAGATCACCCGTCAGATGCGCCAGATCCAACCTATCGCGACAGCGCGCCGCAAAACGGATCACCTGCCGGTGCCAACGCTCCTCAGCCCCAACGATGCGCAGCGCCGCCTGCTGCAGGCCCATGGTCTGGGTCAATGCTGGCGGCAGCTCCCGCCACTGGTCGGAGTCCCAACTCTGCTGCGTCAACCACTGGCCCAGCGCGTCATGCAGCTCCGGCTCGGCGTGACGTTCGAGAATCTGCGCGCGGGTCTTGTCATCGGGCTGGAAAGATTTCAGCGGCGTCAGTTCGCGCTCGCCATCGGGGTGGAAGGTGATGCGATAGCTCTTTCCTTCGAGGGGAAAGGTTCGGCTCTGATCGAGCCTCCCGCCATCGGTCAGACGCATACGCTCGCCGAACACCGTGCGTTTCAGCCGCTGCTGCTGCTGCGCGTCATGGTCGAACTCAAAGGATTCAAAACGGGCGTAGTTGAGGATGAGACGCTGAAACTGCTGCGGGTCGATCTCGCCGGAGCCGTCCGCGCGCAGCGGATGCACGCGATAGCGGTGCTCGGACTGCTTGAACAGAGCCGCCACCCCATCGTGCAGCGGAACATAGCGCCAAGCAGGGATCTCTTGCGCTGAGACAACGGAAGCTGACGCCACAGACCAAGCCAGCGCCACACAGATCACCCACCACCACCGACCCCCACCAACACTCATACCATCACTCTCTTGAATTCGTCCTGATTTAAGGAACAGCAGAGCGGCGCGCCTAATCGGCCACACAGATCTCCCGTCGCCGCACCGCCAGCAGGGTGCGCCAGCTCAACCCGGCGATCACCACGCACAACAACCCGAGCAGCCCCCAGGAGAGCGCCATCAAGGCGGGCGTGTGCAGCCGTTCATACAGCGCCATGGTGGCGATGGTGATAGCCGCCAACGGGAAGGAGTAGGCCCACCAGGAGAGGAAGAACTGCAAGCGGGCAAAGCGCCTCGCCTGGGTCAGCAGCAGCAGAGTGAGAAACAGCCCGGCGTAATAGAGGATGCGCGCAAACGGATCCAGCGATCCAGTCAGTTTCAAATAGGAGATGAACCCCACCGCCGGAGGCGCGATGAGGATGAACAGCGTCGGCGTCAGCTTGCCCGGCAGCGGTGGATGGAAGATCAGGCGATAGAACACCACCGCCTTGAGCACCAGCCAGAACAGCAGGCCGATGCTAAAGAAGAACCAGGAGATCTCCGTATAGCCATGGGCCACCCCCGCCACCGGCACGATGATATTGCCCACCACCGGGATGAACCAGGAGGGGTTCATGTGCTGAATCTGGAAGTGTTCGTGATTGATCCACGCCCCCAACACATAGAGGGTGAAGCCCAGATGCAGCCCCGCCCCCACCAGCCACAATCCATGGGACAGGCGCGGGGCCAACTCCAGCACCACCACCGCAAACAGCAGCATGCTGATGGAGAGCGTAGGGAAAAAACTGAGTTTGATGGGGTGATGCAGCTCATCGCGCACCGCATCCGCATGGCGCACCAATTTAACCAGGAACAGCGCGGCCAGGGTCAGAAACACCGCCGCCACCAGCGCCGCTAACATGGGGCTGACAAACGGCAAGCCCAGCACATGCTCGCCTTTGGTCCAGGCCAAGGTGAGGCCACACAGCCCCATAACCACGGCGAAAAAGGAGATCGGCAAGTGGCTTAATCGATCGGAAGCGGCGGGTGCGTTCATGCGACATCATCCAGCAGGAGGAAACGATTCAAAGACTCCACGCCGCACAACCGGCGCGCTCTGTAACTGGACAGTTCTGCGCCGCTGGCGTTCCCCGCCCGGTGCGACTATGGTCTTGTCACATCGCCAACACACCAGATGCGAGCCGATCACCATGGATCTCTCCAGCCTATCGCCCTGGGCGCCCACGCCTGCGGACAATCGCTTTGCGCTCATCGCCCTGGCGCTGCTGGCGGCGCGCATTCGGCGCCTCACCGCAGTCAATCGCTTCCTGCTGGCGGCGGTGAATCTGCTGGGCACGGCGCTGCATGAGTTGGCGCACTTCCTCGTCGGACTGCTGCTCAACGCCCGCCCCACCGGCTTCTCCCTGTGGCCAAAACCGGCGCTGGACGGCGGCACGGTGCTGGGCAGCGTGTCGTTTCGCAACTTGCGCTTCTACAACCGCTTCGCCACCGCCATGGCGCCCACGGCGCTGATCTATCTGGCGTGGCTGTTCGACCAGCGATTTTTCCAAGAGGTGGAGCAGACCATTCCCAACCTGCTGCTCTACATCGCGGTGATGGTGCTGCTGCTGGAGAACGCCATCCCCTCCACCACCGATTTCAGACTCGCCTTCGCCAACCTTGGCAGCTTGCTGTTCACTGCGCTATTGGCGCTGCCGTTTCTGTTCCCCAGCTGGTTCGAACCGCTGTGGCAAGCGATGCCTGCTTTCTGATCATCGCTTGCATTCAAAACTGAACATATGGGTGTTGGAAGATATCGAGGGCTCCGCCCTCGAGCTCCCAACTTCCACACCATGGGGCGCTGCCCCATACCCCGCTGGGGGCGAAGCCCCCTGACGATTCGGCAGGATTGCCGAATCGGACTCGCGCAGCGAGCCCGAAGGGTGAGGGCCATGGATGGCCCGAATCACCCCGCCGCCGACCAGTCGGCGGCCAATAGTTAGCGCAAGCTCAAGCGACGTCACACAAACATTGGCCGTTTTGTGCAGTTTCTGGTTTCAAACGACTATTTGAGAGTCTCAAGAGGGCAAGAAGCCCACAGTCAACCCACCAAGAGTTCATGCCAACGCGATAGAAAAACCAACGAGGGTCCAGGGAAATCATTTCCCTGGCGGGTCAAGGGCAGAGCCCTCGCAGGTCCAGGGCAGAGCCCTGGTGGGGTCTGGGGCGACGCCCCAGCCTCTTAACGTCTTCCAACGCAGCACTCTGAATTCAATTCAAACAACTGGCGCAAGAACTTAGAACGCCCAGCCGCCATCCTGGGCGCCCAGTTTGTCCATCACCGCATCGCGCCAGGTCTGGCTATTGCGATACTCCAGCAGGATCCGGTTCACCGGCTCGCGCAGCGCGCTGCCCTGGGGATAGGCCAGCGCATACTCCTCGCGCTTGATGCGTCCCGGCAGCACCTCGGCCACCCCGGCGTATTTTTCGTTGATCAAATAGCGCAGAATCGGCGCGTCATACACCACCGCGTCGAGCTTGCCGTCGGCCAGCGCCTGTAGCGCCTCATCGGGTTCGGGAAAGATCACCGCGCGCACGCCCTGGCGATTCAGATGGCGCTCGCTGGTGGTGGCGCTGATGGCGCCCACCCGCGCCGTGAGCAGGTCCGCCGGGCCTTTGACCTTGGCGTCCTGCACGCTGGAGATGGTCAGCGCCGAGGTGATCATGGCGGTAAACGAGGAGATGGTGATAATGCCGGCGAACATCCACACCAGAGCGATGATGCGTCCGCCCAGGGTGCGCGGCGCTTTGTCGCCATAGCCCACCGTGGTCATGGTGACCGCCGACCACCAGAAGCCCACGCCGATGCCCTTGAGCGCCGAACCGCCGAACTGCTCGGCGTTCTGTTTGCGCTCGAAGATCCACACCAGCACGCCGGTCACCAGCAGCAGCGCGCCCAGCGCCGCCATCGCCTTGAGGAACGGCCAGGAGAACAGACTCTCCATCAGCGAGCCCAGCAGGCTGGTCTCGGCGCGCGAAGGGATAGCGATGCCGAGGCCGGAGGTGAAATAGGGGTGGGAGAAGTCCATGGCGGTTTCCCGCTCCGCGGTCACCGTCAGCGCAGCGGCGCCCACATCCGCCTGCCCGCTCTCCACCGCTTTGAGCATGTCGCTCAGGTCCAGCGGGACGTACTCATAAGTGAGGTCGAGCTTTTCGGCGATCTCGCGCCACAGGCGGATGGTCAGTCCCTCCCACTCGCCGCTCTGCGGGTCGCGCATCACAAACGGCGGCGACTCCTTGATGGCGATTTTCAGGGTTTTGCCTGGGGCCCCTTCCGCCTGTGCGCAAGGCGCGCCCAACAGCAGCCCCAGCGCCAGAACGGCAAATAGCGCCAAGCCGCGCAAAGCCCTGCTGTGGGTGGATGGGTGTTGGTCTCCTGCGTGTAATCGCGTCTGCATCGCCACCGCCGCCTCCAATCGGAATCGTGTCTCTGTCGTGGCGACCAGTGTGCCCCAGGCGCCCCCAAAGATTCAAACCCCGGGTTGATTTTTCAGCAGAAATGTCAAAGCAGGAAGAAACAGAACAAGATCACACGACCCGCGCGAACGCGTGACCGAAAAGCAAAAAAGGGGAGCGCGCGCTCCCCTTCGATTGCGTAAAACCCGGCGGAATTACACCGACAGAATCATCCCCAAGCGGAATTTCAGATCCATGGGAATCTCCGTGGCGGTCTGCATCAGATTCTCCAGCAGAGCGATCTCATTGGCGTCGTAATCGTCGTCCTTTTCGATCATATCGATCAGCCAGGCGGTCTCCTCGGCGTCGATCTGCCCGGCGGAGATTTCGTCATACACCACGTGCTGGGTGATCACATCCACAAATAGCGCGCGCCACTGGCCGGAGCGCTTCTCCGCTTTGATCCCCTCGTTAGGCTTTGTCAACTTGTCCAGCACAAGCCTAAAGAACGCTTCCTGCGCGCAGCCGACACCCTCCCCCGACTTCAAATCCAGGACGCAGTCCCGGTAACCTTGCGCCACTCCGCGAATCCGCGATTACGGAGTTCACGATACGACGAAGCGGACATCAGATGGCGGTCTTGGCGGGAGAGATTGTTGATCGGTCCGTGGACCGAAAGAAAACGCTGAGCGTGGCCTGGAGATTTGAATCTTCGCATCTGCCGTTCCTGCTGACGCGATCGCTGGTGCGAGTTCTCAGCCCGATTGTTTTGGTACTGGCGGGTGTCGTGTTCGACGTCCAGATCGGTCTCCCTGATGGCAGCACCATAGCTCTTGAGCTTGTCCGTCACGATCCGGTTCGGGCAGTACTTCAGCCCTTTTAGGAGCTTACGGAAAAACTTCTTTGCGGCCCTTTTGTTCCTGCGGCTCTGCACCAGGATATCAAGCGTGTCGCCGTCCTGATCAACGGCCCGCCATAGATAGTGCTGCTTGCCTTTGATCTTGATAAAAACCTCATCGAGGTACCATGAGTCCCCCACCCTGCCCTGCCTGGCTCGGATCTTCTTGGCGTAATCCTGACAGAAGTGAAGACACCACTGACGGATCGACTCGTAGCTGACCTCAATGCCTCTGGATGCGAGGATTTCCTCCACATCCCGAAAGCTCAAGGTGAACCGATGGTAGAGCCAAACCGCATGGCTGATAATCTCGCATGGATGCCGGTAACCGTGGTAAGGTGAGGGATTCGTTTTCATGCGGTCAGCCTACCATACCTGATCTCGAGCGCCAACTTGACAGTGCCAGCTCTTCCCCGGGGAGCAGGGGCGACTTATTCAGCTGCTGGTGCGGCGCGTCACGCTGCGCGAAGACCAGCTCCAGATTCAGCTGCGCATTGAAGGCTTTGAGCAGCTCATCGAGGAGTTCCAGACCCAGGAGGCCGCGTAATGCATCCCGACGCCACCACAAAGCTCTCAGACGACAGAAAGACGCTCACCATCACCATCCCCATCAATCTACGGCGCAAGGGGCTGCGCAAGCAGATCGTCGCCGCCAATGGCCAGGATCTGCCCCTGACCAACCCCCGCAAGGACGAGGCTCTGATCCGGGCTCTGGCGCGCGCTTTCTACTGGCGCAAACAGATTGAGTCGGGACAGTCCGCCAATGCTCGTGAATTGGCCGCAAAGGAGAAAATCGATCACGCCTACCTGAGTCGCATCATGCGCATTACCCTGCTGGCTCCTGACATCGTAGAAGCCATTCTTGATGGGCGTCAACCAAGGCTCGTTTCCCTGGATCTGTTGATGGGAGGCTTTCCTGACGCTTGGCCAGATCAGCGAGAAGTACTCGGGTTTCCAGACACTTAACAATACATTCTGAAAGTTTTTCCGCAATCCGTATCAACCGGTCATCGCTCGCATTTCAAACCCACAAAAAAATTGTATGAGCTAAGTGCCCGATTCTCCATGGTCAACAGGCTGTTGACCTTAAGGCCAAGGTCCACAGCTTTCAGAGAATGTGTTGGAGAACGGAGAGTTTGGGGGCGATTTTGGGGCAAACGGAGAGAATCGGAGAAAAACAAGGCCGCTGCTAACGGTTGAATTTGTTAGCTATTTCCAGAAAGAAAAAAGCCCCAAAACCATAAGGAATTGGGGCTTGAGTCAAAGCAGTGGTGCACCGAACGACACCATTTGCGGAAAATTCTCCGTTTCACCCACAACCAGTTTGAGTTCGCAACCCGTTACGCTCGGTAAGCGAGTGCATCGGAACGTGAACCCACTTTTCATTTAAAAACAGCATCTAACGATTCTGCATCAAATATAGTGTCCATCCATCCCTCGATTTCGGGCAAACTGGCTGCCGTAACCTTCGGCTCTACCCAGTCAGGCAGAGAGCCAAAACGACGCTTCAAAAGCCGAGTCAACATGGCTGCGGCTTCCTCCTGACGCCCTTCGTGACGCCCCTTGGACACCATCTCCCGAGCAAACTGTGATGCGTAATGCTCCGCCTCGCCGGGAAACGCTTCTTTCGCATATGCTTGAACATCCGCCATCGTCATCCCCTTGTGCGTCTGGATCAGATACCTCAGCACTAGTTTGGCAAACTCGGGTGCGTATTCCGATGAAAGCGGCCACCGAATCCACCTGAAAGCGGCCACCTGATCCGGACGAATCCGGCCACGTGATCGGAGCGAAGCGACGCGGTGTTTTTTTGCCTCTCTGACGAATGGAGGGAAGGAAGTTATCCACAAACCCACATGGCGCTGGATCCCCACCAATCCAATCGGCCTTGTGGGGCTTGTGGGTAACTTCCTTCCCGTCGAATGTGCTGGGGACTTTTCCCCGCACGGACCTATTTTTGATACGCCCGCCAGGGCGCGGGGTCAAGCGCGAGGTCGAGTTTTCCGCAACGACTCTCCATTGAGATTGATCCGGTGAGCGTTATGCACCAGACGGTCAAGAATGGCGTCGGCGATGGTGGGTTCGCCAATGATTTCATGCCAATGGTCAACGGGGAGTTGGCTGGTGACGATGGTGGAGCGGCGCCCATGGCGCTCTTCCAGGATCTCGAGAAGATCACGGCGATGGTTGGGTTCAAAGGCGTTCAGCCCCCAATCATCCAACACCAGCAGATCCGTTTTGGCCAGAGAAGCGAGCACCTTGTCGAAACGACCATCGCCTCGGGCCACCGCCAGATCCTGGAACAGGCGCGGAACGCGAAGATAGAGTGCGGTCAGGCCGTTGAAGCAGGCCTTGTGCGCCAAGGCGCAGGCCAGCCAGCTTTTGCCGATGCCGGTTGGACCGATGATCAGTAGATTGTCGCCGCTTTTGATCCACTGGCTGGAACCCAGTCGTGAAACGACAGAGCGGTCCAACCCTCTGGGGTGCTGAAAATCGATATCCTCGAAAGTGGCGGCGTGACGTAGCTTGGCTTTTTTGAGACGGTTTTTCAGTCGGCTGTTTTCACGACTGGTCCATTCGTAGTCAACCAGCAGACCAAGCCGCTCCTCGAAGGAGAGTTCGTCTGCTGTGGATGACTGGTTCTGTTCGATCAAGGCGGTCGCCATGCCGTTCAAACGCATGGATTTCAATTTGTCGATGGTCGGATGATTAAGCATGAGGTGATCTCCGGTATGGGCGTCAGTGGAAATAACCTGCGCCGCGCAGGTTGTTGTGCTGGATTGATGGCGTTGTGGGGTCGGATTCCGGCAAAGGCTGTTGGTCGAGATTGCTTTGCAGAATCGACTTGACGCTTTTGTATGTTGGGCCGCCGATGGCCAAGGCTCTTGCGCAGGCGGCATCCACGCGCTCGGAGCCATATTTCTTGGCCAAGCGGATGATGCCCAGGCAGGAGCGGAATCCCTGCTCCGGGTGTGGCCGGTTCTCGATGATGTGGGTGGCCAGTTTGGCGACGTGAGGACCGCTTTCATGCGCCCAACTGATGATCCGTGACGGCGTCCAATGGGCGTGGCGCCGGTGGGATTCAGGCATGTGTTCCGAAGTGGTGGTGTGGCGACCTTTGACGTGGTTGCGGGGGTGGCTGGCGACTCGTTTCCCGCGATGGAAGCACTCCACCGTGTTGGCGGTGTAGCGGATGTCCAGCCGTTTGCGCGCCAATGCGTGGGGGACGCTGTAGTAATGGCCTTCCAGCTCAATGTGGTAGTCAATATGAGGTAGCCTGGAGATTCTGGACACTCCTGTTTGGTATGATGCCCAAAGGGAGCGTTCATAATGAAAAAGACTCAGAGCTACACACCGGAATTTCGCAGTGAAGCGGTCAAACTGGTTTTGGAGCAAGGGCTCACCCTGGAGTTGGCGGCCGAACGGCTTGCGATCCCCAAGAGCACGCTGGCGAACTGGACAAGCGCCGCCAGGGAGCAAGGTCAGAAGATGCCGGGCGGCAGGTCAATTTCCGAGCTTGAAGCGGAAATCACACGACTGCGCAAAGAGTTGAAGCAAGTTCGAGAAGAGCGAGACGTAGATAAAAAACGGCCACG